>CAYJPW010000004.1:47588-123076 GCA_964372055.1 uncultured Polyangiaceae bacterium | reverse complement strand
TGTCGGCGTACTTGATCTCCTTGGCCAGAGACTTCTTGCTCTGCACCTTGACGATCGCCGCCGTCAGCGTCGTCTTGCCGTGGTCGATGTGGCCGATGGTGCCGACGTTGACGTGGGGCTTCGTTCGAGTGAATTTTTCCTTGGCCATGGCTCTGCTTCCTTCCGACTAGCCTCGCTGCTTGGCGACGATCTCCTCCTGGATCGCCGCCGGGACCGGCGCGTACTGCGCGAACTGCATCGTGTGGGTGGCGCGCCCCTGCGTCTTGGACCGCAGATCGGTCGCGTAGCCGAACATCGCGGCGAGCGGGACCTCCGCGCGGATGACGCGCGTGTTCTGCCGCTGCCCCATGTCGAGGATGCGGCCGCGCCGCGAGTTCAGGTCGCCGATGACGTCGCCGAGGTAGTTCTCGGGGCAGACGACCTCGACCGCCATCATCGGCTCGAGCAGCGCGACGCCCGCCTTCTTGGCGGCGTCCTGGAAGGCCATCGACGCGGCGACCTCGAAGGCCGGGCCGGACGAGTCGACCTCGTGGTAGCTCCCGAAGTGGAGGCGCACCTTCACGTCGACGACCGGGTAGCCGGCGAGCACGCCGCGCCCGAGCGCATCCTTGATGCCCTTCTCGACCGAAGGGATGAACTCCTTGGGGATCAGGCCGCCGACGATGTCGTTGTCGAAGACGAAGCCCGAGCCGCGCGGCCCCGGCTCGAGATCGATGCGGACGTGGCCGTACTGGCCGTGGCCACCGGTCTGCCGGATGAAGCGGCCGTCGACGTCGGTCACCTTCTTCACCACCGACTCGCGGTAGGCGACCTCGGGCTTGCCGACGTTGGCGTCGACCTTGAACTCGCGCTTCAGCCTGTCGACGATGATCTCGAGGTGGAGCTCGCCCATGCCGGCGATGATCGTCTGCCCCGTCTCCTCGTTGGTGAAGGTGCGGAAGGACGGATCCTCGTAGGCGAGCTTCTGCAGGGAGACGCCGAGCTTGTCGAGATCCGCCTTGGTCTTGGGCTCGATGGCGATCGAGATGACCGGATCGGGGAACTCCATCCGCTCGAGGACGAGCGGGTGCTTCTCGTCGCAGAGCGTGTCGCCGGTGCGCGTGTCGCGCATGCCCACGGCCGCGTAGATGTTCCCCGCGTAGCAGACCTTGATCTCCTCGCGCTTGTTGGCGTGCATGCGGAGGATGCGGCCGAAGCGCTCGCGGCGGCCGCGCGTCGTGTTCATCACGCTGTGGCCCGACTCGACGGTCCCCGAGTAGACGCGGAAGAACGTCAGGTTCCCGAACGGGTCGTTCATCACCTTGAAGGCCAGCGCGGCGAAGGGCTCCTCGTCGCTCGCCTTGCGGGTGACGATCTTCTCCTTCTTGTCGGGGTGCGTGCCCTCGACCGGGGGCACGTCCATCGGCGACGGCAGGTACTCGACCACGGCGTCGAGCAGCATCTGCACGCCCTTGTTCTTGAAGGCGGAGCCGCAGAGCACGGGCACGAGCTTGAAGCCCAGCGTGCCGGCGCGGAGCGCGGCGTAGATCTCGGCGTTCGTGATCTTGTCGGCCTCGCCTGCGATGAACTTCTCCATCACCTTGTCGCTCGCGTCGGCGCACGCCTCGACGAGGATGTCGCGGAGCTCCTTGCAGCGGGGCGCGAGGTCGGCCGGGATGGGGACCCACTCGAATTTCTGGCCCTTCGACTCGTCGTCGAAGACGGCCGCCCGCATCGTGACCAGGTCGATGACGCCGCGGAACGCGTCCTCGAGCCCGAGCGGGTAGTGCACGGCGATCGCGTTGGCCCCGAGCCGCTCTTTGATCGACTCGACGCACATCTCGAAGTCGGCGCCTACCTTGTCCATCTTGTTGATGAACGCGATGCGGGGGACCTTGTAGCGGTCGGCCTGGCGCCAGACGGTCTCGCTCTGGGGCTCGACGCCGTTGCCGCCATCGAACACCGCGACGGCGCCGTCGAGCACGCGGAGGCTGCGCTCCACCTCGATGGTGAAGTCGACGTGGCCTGGCGTGTCGATGATGTTGATGCGGTGGCGGATGCCCTGGTACGGGCCCTCGACGGGCTCCCAGAAGCAGTTCGTCGCGGCCGAGGTGATGGTGATCCCGCGCTCCTGCTCCTGGACCATCCAGTCCATGGTCGCGGCGCCCTCGTGGACCTCGCCCATCTTGTAGTTGACGCCCGAGTAATAAAGGATGCGCTCGGTCACCGTGGTCTTGCCCGCGTCGATGTGGGCCATGATCCCGATGTTCCGTGTGCGCTCCAGGGTGTATTCGCGGGCCACGCTCGTCTCTCCTTGGGTCGGCGGGGTGGGTCGTGTGAGATGTTTCGGCGCCAGGATGCACGAAACCCCCTCCAGCCCGGCTCGCCTCCATTTGGCGAGCTCTCGAACCTGGAGAGGGTGTCGGGGTACGGCTCGGTCGGACGGCGCGCTGCGACCGAAGTCGAGGGCGTCCGGTTGGCGTAACCCGATCCTTATGTCGCCTGTGCCATCTCGCTACGCTTCTCCTGCTGCTCCCTGTGGAAGGACGGTCCCGGCGACCGCTGCCTGAGCCTCGAGGCCCCTGCCCCCTCGGCGAACCGAAGGGACCCGGGGCGAGGTCTTACCACCGATAGTGGGCGAACGCCTTGTTGGCCTCGGCCATCTTGTGCGTGTCGTCCTTCTTCTTCACCGCGTTGCCGCGGTTGGCCGCGGCGTCGACGAGCTCGGCCGCGAGGCGCTCGCGCATCGTCTTCTCGCCGCGGGTGCGCGAGTAGGTCACCAGCCAGCGCATCGCCAGGGCGACGCGCCGCTCGGGCCGCACCTCGACGGGGACCTGGTAGGTCGCGCCGCCGACGCGCCGGCTCTTGACCTCCAGCTTGGGCTTGACGTTGTCGAGCGCCTTGCGGAAGACGTCGATCGGCTCCTCCTTGAAGCGCTCCTTGATCACGTCGAACGCGCCGTAGAGGATGCCCTCCGCCGTCGCCTTCTTCCCGCCGTACATGAGGGAGTTCGTGAACTTGGTCACGAGCTTGTCCTTGAACTTCGGGTCCGGGATGATCCTGCGCTTGGGTACTTCGCGACGACGGGGCATTGCGGTTCCTTCGGAGTGGCTGCCGTTTGCGGCGGGTGGGCTCTGGGGCGAGCGATCGCCCTCGCGGCCCTACCGGAGACTGGGACTAGGCCTTCGGGCGCTTGACGCCGTACTTGGAGCGCTTGCGGTTGCGGTTCGCCTTGTTCGTCGAGCTCGGGCCCGAGGCACCCGACGCGTCGAGCGTGCCGCGGACGACGTGGTAGCGCACGCCGGGGAGGTCCTTGACGCGGCCGCCGCGGATGAGGACCACCGAGTGCTCCTGGAGGTTGTGACCCTCGCCCGGGATGTAGCTCGTGACCTCCATCTGATTCGTGAGCCGCACGCGGCACACCTTGCGGAGCGCCGAGTTGGGCTTCTTGGGCGTCGTCGTGTAGACACGGACGCAGACGCCGCGCCGCTGCGGGCACGACTTGAGGGCGGGGGACGCCGTCTTGAAACGGGCGGCCTCGCGACCGGAGCGGATGAGCTGGCTGATGGTCGGCATTTTCGGTCTGACTCTCGGGGGACGCGGAGGATACTCGGGAGAAAGGCTCTGTCAAGCTGCTCTTGGACGTTCGCCCTGTCCAGAGCGGGCGGCGCGTCCCCTCGGGCTCGGGCGGCCCGCGCGCGATCGAAGGCCGGTGGCCCGCGTGGGCCTCGACCCCTCTCCGCTTGTTGAGTACGGTCGCGCCCCGTGGGCAAGAAGCTTTCGAGGGAGCAGCGCAAGAAGCTCAAGGCCAAGGTCGTCCGCCAGCAGCAGGGTCAGCCCCCGCGCGCGGCGGCGGAGGGAGGCGGGACCGGGACGGCCGTCGCGGCCAAGCCGGCGCCCCACGTGAAGGGGCTCGGTGCACCGCCGAAGAAGCGGACGGAGCCGCGCCCGGTCGCGGCCCGCCGTGACGAGGCGCCCTCGAGCGACCGCAAGCCGTCCACCGGCAAGGGCGCGAGCGCCGGCGCGAAGCGCAAGCGCGGCGACAAGGCCCTGCTCCTCTTCCTCGGGCTCGTCGCGGCGGCCGCCGCGATCGTCTACGTCGTACAGACGAGCTCGAGCAAGCCGGACGAGACGGCGAAGACCGAGACCGAGGCGAGCCCGAAGCCCGGTGACACCGTCAGGGTCATCGAGCCCACGCGCGCACCGCCGCCCGCCGACCCGTCGCCGCCGACCATCGTGCCCGCGGCGGCGCCGCCGCCCGCTCCCGCGCCTCGGCCCGAGGCCCCCGCCACGCAGCCCGCCGTCGAAGCCCACCCCCAGCCGAAGCCGGCGGAGCCTGCCGCGCCGGCCGTCGAGAAGAAGCCGGCCCCTCCGCCAGCCGAGAAGAAGCCGGCCGCCCCGGCAGCCGAGAAGAAGCCGCCCGCCGCGGCGCCGCCCGCGCCCAAGCCGGCTGCCCCGCCGGCCGCGAAGCCGAAGCCCGCCGACGATCCCTACAACTGATCGAACCGGCTCGCGCGCGCCGCGCGCCGACCCGCGCCCTCCCGCGTGAGCGGGTAACTTGCCCCCGGCTTGACGTCGCCCGCCAAACGCTGGTGTCGTAGCCGCGATGCTCGGTTCCCAACGTCTCGTCGCGTGGCGCCTGACCGGCGTGGCGGCCGTCGCGCTGTCGATCGCCACGAGCGGCGCGAGCTCGGCGCAGCAGCCGCCGCCGGCAGCGAGCACCGCGCCGCTTCCGCCGGGGCCGCCGGCGGGCGCCCCGCCGGGAGCCGGAATGCCGGGCACGCCGACACCGGGGCAGCCGCCTGCGGGGGGGCAACCGGCGCCTGGACAGCCGCCCGGGGTGGGCGTGCCGCCCGCGCCGCAGCCTGGAGCGCCGCCGCCCGGATACGGCCCGCCGCCGGGGTACGGGCCTCCACCGGGCGGCTATCCGCCCGCGTACGGCCAGCCCGGCTACGGCCCGCCGCCCGGCTACTATTACCCGCCGCCGGGCTACTACTACCCGCAGGTGCCCGCCGGCCCTCCGCCGGTCCCGAAGCAACGGCACAACACCGGGATGATGGTCGCGGGGATCCTCGGCGTGACGGTCGGCGCCATCGGCGTGATCGCGGGCGGAGCGCTCTTCGGATCCGCCGACAGCCGCATCCCGGTCTACTGCGAGGGCGACGTGAACAGCGGCAACGCCGGCGTCTACCGTTGCGACGAGATCGACGATCCCTCGCGCCAGGCGGGCGGGGCGGCGCTGATGATCGTCAGCGGCGTGCTCGTCGCCGTGGGGATCCCGCTCTGGATCGTCGGCGCGCGGCGCGAGCCCGTCACCAAGGAGGGCGAGCCCGCGCCGAAGCAAGCGCGCGCCGAGCCGCCGCGCCTCCTCGTGGGGACGAAGAGCGCGGCGCTGCGCTGGAGCTTCTGAGGTCAGCCGCAGGCGCCCAGGGTCGGGGTCGCGGCGCAGTCGGGGGCACCGGGGGCGGGAGCGCCCGGCGCGCAGCTGAGCACGTACTCGTGATCGCCTCCGTTGCAGCTCGACTTGGTGACCACGCCTCCGGACTTGAGGGTGGCGAAGTCGGCGGCGGTCACGGTGAGCTCATGGCAGTGGCCCGCCGAGCCGGTCGCGTCGTACGTCTTGTCGACGCCGGCCTCGATGTCGGCGAGCGGGATGGTGAGCTCGTGGCCGTGGTTGGCCGAGATCGCCGCCACGACCGCGCCGGTGCAGAGCGCCGCCGAGCCGCCCGCGCCGCCGCTGCCGCTCCCGGTCCCACCCGCGCCGCCGGCGCCGGTCGTGGCGCCGCCGGTCGTCGTCGACGACGTCGCGCTGGTCGATCCCGTGGTCGAGCCGCCGCCCGTCCCGCCGGGCCCGCTCGCGCCGTTGGTGCTCTCGTCATCGCCGCAGCCGACCGCCACCGCGACCAGACCGAGGCCCAGGCGGAGGAACTCGCCCCGCGTCCATCGTGATTGGCTCATGGCGGCGGATGGTCGCCGCTTTCGGGCCTGGTGGGCAAGCGGCCGCGGACGCCGATCGCGCCCGGCGGCGTCACCAGGGAACGACGATGCGTCCGGGCGCGGTGTTCTCGGGGGTCGGCCCGGTTCCCTGCTCGGTGTGACAGACGTTGCAGTCGCCGTCCGTCTGGGCCGTCACCATGGCTCGCTCCCCCTTCGAGGAGACGACCTTCGCGGTGTACGGCTTCGCGATGGGCAGCTCGGAGGAGAAGTTGCCGGTCGCGTTCACGTCAAGCGTGTGCGCGCCGCCGTTCGCGTCGGTGATCACCACCTTGACGTCGGTGAGCGCGTTCCCGTCGACGCCGTAGCAGTCGTCGGGCTCGTGGCCCGTCGGGTACACCGTCCCCGCGACCGAGAAGATGGGCGGCTGCTCGGGATCGGTCGAGTGGCAGGCGTTGCAGGCCTGGCCCGGGTACATCTGGTGGCGGAGCGCGTCGGTCGTGTCGCTGCCGAGCGTCCACGTCTTGCCGCTCGAGCAGAGCACGCCGCCGCCGAACGGATCGCCTCCGGCGCCGCCCTGGCAGTCGCCCTGCGGGGTGCCCGCCGCGACCCAGGCCTCGAAGGCCGCGATGCCGGCGGCGTCGACCGCAGGGGCGGGCGCCGGCGGCATCGGCGAGGCCGCCGATTTCATCCGCTCGACGCTCACCTGGGCGAGGCTCTTGGAGGCGTCGCTCGCCGCGGGCGCGGTGAGCTCGGCGTACGTCGTGAGCCGCATCGGGGCGTTGCCCGCGAGCGTCGCGCCGTGGCAGCTCCAGCACGAGGCGGAGAGCACGTCGACGACGTCGCAGGGCAGACCCTCGCCGGTGGGGCCGGCGCCCGACCCCGTACCCGCACCCGCGCCCGCGCCGCTGGTGTCGGCGGGGCCGGGGCACGCGGTCATGGCCCCCAGGGCCAAGGTCGCGGCGAGGAGCGTGAAGCTGCGGCGGAGGACGAGGTTCATCGGGGTGGCGCGAGGATAGCGAAGCATGGCGCTCGTTGGAGCCTCGGCGGCACCCAAGAGGCTCACGTTTCGACGGACGGATCGCTCGCGCAAATGGCGCGCGAAACGCAATTTTTCCGCGTCACTGCGCCGAGTGGATCCGGCAGGCTCCCGCCCGCGCCGGCCGCGTCACGGGAGGCTCACTGCAGGCTCTTCTTCTTCTTGCCGTTCTTGTGGCGGCGCGCCTCTTCGCGCTGCTCCACCGTGGTCGGCACCCGCAGCATGTGGAAGCGACCGCCGCGCGAGAGCGCGTCGCTCTGCTTCACCTTCTCGCGCATCATCTCGATGAAGCGCTGCTGCGCGCGCACCGGCGCCGGCCCGGCGGCCGGCTGGCCGTCGCGGGAGCTCGGCGCCGAAGGCGGCGTGACGCGGTGGTAGCTCCCGTCGGACGACAGCTCCCAGCTCTTCAGGTTGTCGGCGGTGAGCGTGGAGAGGATCTCCTCGATGCGCGCGCGGCAGCTCGGATCGAGGATGGGCACGAGCACCTCGACGCGCCGGTGGAAGTTGCGAGGCATCCAATCGGCGCTGGAGACGTAGAACTCGTCGGCGCCGCCGTTGTGGAAGCGGAAGATGCGCGCGTGCTCGAGGAAGCGGTCGATGATGGCCTCGACCTGGATGCGATCCGAGAGGCCCGGGATGCCCGGCCGGAGGCAGCAGATGCCGCGCACCCGCAGCCGGATCTCGACGCCCGCCTGCGACGCCGCGTAGAGGGCGTCGATGACGTCGACGTCGACGAGCGAGTTCATGTGGGCGACGATCTGCGCCTTCTTCCCGGCGCGGGCGTGCGCCGCCTCGCGGGCGATGAGGCCGAGGATCGCCTCGTGCAGCCCCAGCGGCGCGACCACGAGGTGGTTCCAGCGGGGCGGCGCGCTGTAGCCGGTGAGCAGGTTGAACAGAGACGTGACGTCCTCGCCGATCTCGCGGTTGGCCGTGAGGAGCCCGACGTCGGTGTAGAGGCGCGCGGTCGACGGGTTGTAGTTGCCGGTGGAGAGGTGGACGTAGCGGCGCAGCTTGTCCTTCTCGCGGCGGACCACGAGCATCGCCTTGGCGTGCGTCTTCAGACCGAGCAGGCCATAGATGACCTGCACGCCGCTCCGCTCCAGCGTGCGCGCCCACTGGATGTTGCTGGCCTCGTCGAAGCGGGCCTTGAGCTCGACGATCGCCGTCACCTGCTTGCCGTTCTCGGCGGCGCGCGCGAGCGCCTTCAGGATGGGCGAGTCGCCGCCGGTGCGGTAGAGCGTCTGCTTGATCGCGAGCACCTGGGGATCGTCGGCGGCGCGCGCGACGAACTCGACGACGGGATCGAACGCCTCGTACGGGTGGTGCAGGAGCACGTCGCGCTCGCGGATCACCGCGAAGATGTCCTCGGCGTCGCGGAGCCCGGGCGGGACCTGGGGCGTGAAGGGCTCGTCGCGGAGCTCGCGCCGGTCGTCGTCGGCGACGATCCCGAGCAGATCGGCCACGTGGAGCGGCCCCGAGACGCGGTAGACGTCCTGGTTCGGGTCGATGTGGAGCGCGCGGCAAAGGCGCTGCACGCTGGCCTCGACCCCCTCGCCCATGCCGATCTCGACGCGCACGGCGTTGCCGCGGTCGCGGCGCCGGAGCTCGGCCTGGATGGTCTCGAGCAGGTCCTCGCCCTCCTCCTCGTCGATCTCGAGGTCCCAGTTGCGGGTGACGCGGAACGGGTAGGTGCCGCGCAGCCGCGTCGACGGGAAGAACTCCTTCACGTGCCGCGCGATCACGTCCTCGAGCAGCACGAACGCCCGCGTCGCGCCCTCGACGTGCACGCGCATGAGGCGGCTCAGCATCGGGGGCACCTGGATGACACCGAAGCCCGGCTCCTGCCCCTCGTGCTCGCGCGAGAACATGATCCCGAGGTTGATCATCTTGTTCCGGAGGTGCGGGAACGGGTGCCCGGGGTCGATCGCGAGCGGCGTCAGGATCGGGAAGATGTCGGAGCGGAAGCGCTCGTCGAGGGCGGCGAGCTCGGCGGCGGCGAGCTCGTCCGGGCGCACGATGACGATGCCCGCCCGCTTGAGCGCCGGGATCATCTCGGTGTTCCAGATGCGGTACGCGCTGTCGACGAGCGCGTGCGCCCGCTGGCTGATCGAGACGAGCTGCTCGTGCGGCGTCCGCCCGTCCGGCGGCACCTCGGTCACCGTACGGTGGGTCTGCGCCTGCAGGCCGGCGACCCGGACCATGAAGAACTCGTCCAGATTCGACGCGAAGATGCCGAGGAACTTGAGGCGTTCGAAGAGCGGCACGTCCGGCGTCGATCCCTCCGCGAGGACGCGCGCGTTGAACTCGAGCCAGCTGAGCTCGCGGTTCAGGTAGTGCGACGGGTCGCCCTCGAGCAAGCTCTGGAGGTTGGAGCTCGACGGCGGCGACGGGGCGACGGGCGCGTCGGGTGCTGGGGTCACGTCGGGCCTCACGGCGGCCGAGTCTAGCCCACCCGGCGCCGCACCGCCTGCCTCGACCACGCGCGAAATGCGCGCCCCGCGCCGTGTGACGATCGTGTGTCGGCTGCGACCGCCCGGCGGGGACGCCCGCGCGCGTCGGCCCGCCACGGCCCCGCTCATCGGGATACGAACTCGGGGCGCGATGGACTAGCGTGGCGGCGCCATGCAGCGATGGGCCGAGCCCGAAGACTTCCGGCGCGCCTGCGACGAGGCGCGCCGGCGCGGCGCGCGCGTCGGCGTCGTCCCCACGATGGGCGCCCTCCACGCCGGCCACCTCGCCCTCGTCGCCGAGGCCCGGCGCCGCGCCTCGTTCACGGCGGTCACCGTGTTCGTCAACCCGACGCAGTTCGGCCCCAACGAGGACTTCGCCCGCTACCCGCGGACGCTCGACGCCGACTGCGCCAAGTGCGAGGCCGCCGGCGCCGACGGCGTCTTCGCCCCCGCGGTGGACGCGATGTACCCGCCCGGCGACGAGACGCGCGTGCGCGTAGGCCCCACGGCGGGCCCGCTCTGCGGCGAGCACCGGCCCGGACACTTCGAGGGCGTCGCCACCATCGTGACCAAGCTCCTCGCCCTCGCCGGGCCGTGCGTGGCGGTGTTCGGGCGCAAGGACTACCAGCAGCTCCAGGTGATCGAGCGCCTCGTCCGCGATCTCTGGCTGCCGGTCGAGGTGGTCGGGCTCCCGACCGTGCGCGAGCCCGACGGCGTGGCGATGTCGTCGCGCAACGCCTACCTCTCTGCCGAGCAGCGCGCCGCCGCCCGCGCCATCCCGCGCGCGCTCGCCGCCGCGCACCGCGCCTTCGCCGCGGGCGAGCGCGACGCCGGCGCCCTGGCGGCGCTGGTGCGCTCCACGGTCGCGCCCGCGGCGCAATCCATCGACTACGTCGAGGTGGCCGATCCCGACACCGTGGCGGTGAAGCGCGCCGGCGAGCGCGCCGGCGACCGGGCGCTCGTCGCCCTCGCGGTGCGCCTCGGCGGGGCGCGCCTCATCGACAACACCGTCCTCGGCGAGGACGCCCCGCCGCAGGTGCAAGAGGACTGACGCTTTTGGTGGGTGGGAGGCGACGAGCATGATGGACGAGGGGCACGACGGCGTGTTCGTGGTTTTCGAGGGCATCGACGGCGCGGGCACCACGACGCAGACCGAGCGCTACGCCGCCCACGTCCGCGCCAAGCGGCGCATCGTCCACGTCACCCGCGAGCCGTCGACCGGGCCGGTGGGCTCGCTCATCCGCATGGTGCTCACCCAGCGGCTGCTGCTGCCCACCTCGCGCGAAGCCGAGATCATGGCGCTGCTCTTCGCGGCCGACCGCGTCGACCACGTCGAGGTCGAGGTCGCGCCTCACCTGCGCGACGGCTCGGTCGTGATCTCCGACCGCTACGATCTCTCGAGCCTCGCGTACCAATCGACCACCCTGGGTGGGGCCAGCGAGCACGACGCGGCCTCGATGGTGGCCTGGATCCGCCAGCTCAACCGCTACGCCCGCCGCCCCGACGTCACCGTCGTCCTCGACGTCTCCGCCGACGTCGCCGCCGCGCGCCGCAAAGCCCGCGGCGGCGCCCGCGAGCTCTTCGACGACGGCGACCTCCAAGCCCGCCTCGCCGAAGCCTACCGCGCCGCCGAATCCCTCGTCCCCGGCGACCGCGTCGTCCACATCGACGGAGACGCCGACGCCGACGCCGTGGCGGCCGCCGTCATCGCCGCCGTCGACCCGATCATCGATCGCTGACGCCGCCCCCACCCGGCTGAGGCCGGCTGAAGTCGAGGGCGTCGCCCGCCGTTCCGCGGCGGGCTCGCTTCCACACGAACGTCGGCCCTCCGGCTGCTCGTGGTCCTGGTGCTCGATCCTGGTGCTCGATGTGAGCCTTGATAACTTCGTCGCCAACGTTGCCGCCGCTACAGCAGAGGTATCCGCGCGCCCAGCCGTGGCGCCCCCCGATGCCTGCGCAGTTGCGCGGACTCCATCATCAGCCCCGCGACGACCTTCCTTTGAGACGCTGCACGAGCCGGCTGATCGTCAGCTGCGGAAGGCGAGGGCCCATTGCGGAAACAGGGCGAGGGCGCGCCGTAGTTCCATCTGCAGGGCGTGATTGGGATCACGCTTGGTGATTCAGTTGCAGCTGGCGTTCGCGAGGACGATGTCGTCGACGTTCCAGCTCGAGACGGTGAACACGCCGGACTGGCCGATCTCGAAGCCGAAGCGGATCTTCATGGCCGCGTTCTTGTAAGCGGTCACCTCGTAGGCGAGCTTCGTCCATTGGGCGTCCTGGATCGCCGGCGAGGGCCCGCTCTGCCAGACGTTCACCCACGTCGAGCCGTCGAAGACGTCGATCGTGTTCTTCATGTACGGCGTGTAATCGCTGTTCAAGAAGCGCCAGAACTCGAGGAACAGCGGCCCGGGGACCGCGCTCGTATCGATGACCGGGCTCTCCAGGTAGTACGGCGCGTGCACGACCTTGTTGGCGTAGCCGCCGATGACGACGCCGGCGATGCCGTTGTCGGCCGACGCGGTGTGGTCCATCGCCGGATCCTGGTTGCCCACCGGGCTGCCCACCGACGCCGTGGCCGGCCCGATCTGCCACTCCTGCCCGAGCGTCCAGCCGGCGGCGTTGCTCGCGAACGTCTCGGAGAAGTAGACGACGTAGTTGCCCATCATCCCGCCCTGGCACACGCCGGCGAGGCAGGTCTCCCCCATCGTGCACGAGTTGCCGTCGTTGCAGGCGCCGCCGTCGTTGACGGCGGCCGCCACGCACAGCCCCTGCGCGTCGCACGATCCGGCGTTGCACGCGTCGGTCGCCGACGCGCACGCGACCCCCGGCGTCGGCACCGGGTTGCAGTTGCCGTTCATGTCGCAGACGCCGGTGTTGCACTCGTTCGTCGCCTCGATGCACGTCCCGCCGGGCGGGATCGCCTCGGAGTAGCAGTCGCCGGTGGCCGCGTCGCAGACGCCGTTGTTGCAGCCGTTGGTGAAGGCCGAGCAGTCCTTGGGGACGCCGCCGAGGCAGGCTCCGCCCGAGCAGGTCTTGTTGACCATGCAGAGGTCGCCGTCGTTCGGGCAGGTCTGGCCGTCGTTGCCCGGCTGGGGCTCGCACTGGCCCGTCGCCGGGTTGCAGACGCCGACGTGGCAGGCGTCCGGGACCGGCGCGAAGAAGCAGTCCTTCGGCGCGCCGACGCACTGGCCGTTCTGGCAGGTCTCGTTGACCACGCAGAGGTCGTCGGTCGAGTCGCACGGGCTCCCGTTCGCGAGCGGCACGCTGGCGCAGCTCTGCGTCGCCTCGTTGCAGGTGACGCTCGCGCACTCCGCGGCGCTCATCCCGCAGTCCTGGGGCCCGCCGCCGACGCAGAACCCGTTCTCGCACGCCTCGCCGACGGTGCAGAAGAGCCCGTCGTCGCAGGCCTCGCCCCCCGTGGTCGGCACCACCTTGCAGGCGTGCGTGCCAGGATCGCACACGGCCGTGAGGCACTGCGGCGTGTCGACGAGGCTGCAGTCCTCGGCGCAGCCGCTCCCGCCCTCGCCGCCCGCGCCCGTCCCGGTCGTCGCGGTGGTGCTCGAGGTCGAGTCCCCGCTGGTCGACTCGCCGCCGCCCCCGCCGCCAGAGCCGCCTTGCGCCGTCGTCGAGGCGCAGCCCACCGAGAGACCCATGAGGGCGAGGACGACCGAGGAGCAGGCTGAGACACGCATTGTCCGGACCTCGCGAAGGATGGCGACCAAGAAGGACCCAGAATACCCCCGCCGCCGCGCCGACGCGAGCGGGCCCGCGACGGGCGCCCCGGATTGGGCTACAATCGGCTTCCCCGATAGCTTCGAGAGGCACGAATGACCCTTCGCGCGCTGCACCGTCCCGCCCTCATCTCGCTCGCCATCGCCTGCACCGCCGCCGGGTGGTGGGGCTGCAGCGCCACGACCAACGACAAGGTCTTCGCGGAGACCACCGGCACCGGCACGACCACCACCACCGGCAACGGCGGCTCGGGGCAGGGCGGCTCGGGGACGACCTCGGGCGAGGGCGGCGACATCACCATCGACGCCGGCGATCCCGACGCGACGCTCGACGACGGCGGCGCCTGCGCGGCGACCAGCGCCGAGGCCGAGCTCATCCCGCTCGACATGGTCATCCTCCTCGACAAGTCCGGCAGCATGAGCGGGTCGAAGTGGACCGGCGTCACCAACGCGCTCAAGACCTTCATCCTCGATCCGGCCTCGGCCGGCATCGGCGTGGGCCTCGTCTACTTCCCGGTCGACCTGGCCAACGACTGCAACTTCCTCGACTACCAGAACCTCGCGGTCCCGCTCGGCGAGCTCCCGGGCAACGCGCAGCCGCTCATCGACTCGATCAACGTCACCTCGCCCAACGGCGGGACGCCCACGTACGGCGCGCTCAAGGGCGCGCTCTTCGCCACGACCGCCTACCAGGACGCGAACCCCACCCACAAGGTCATCCTGGTCCTCGCGACCGACGGCGATCCCACCTCGTGCGCCGAGACGTCGATCCCGCCGATCGCCGCGCTCGCGCAGAGCGCGCTCAACTACAACGGCGTGCAGACGTACGTGATCGCGGTCCAGGGCTCGACGCTCGCCAACCTCAACCAGATCGCGGTCGCGGGCGGCACCTCCCAGGCGTACGACGTCACCCAGAACGTCGCCCAGTTCTCGCAGAAGATGGCCGAGATCCGCGCCGCCGCCCTCTCCTGCGAGTTCACCATCCCGCCCCCGCCCGACAACGAGCAGCTCGATCCGGCGAAGGTCAACGTCTCGTACACGCCCGGCGGCCAGGGGAACGCCCAGACGCTCCCGCACGCCGACAACCTCGGCGACTGCGGCGGCCAGGCGGGCTGGTACTACGACAACAACGCCGACCCGACGAAGATCAAGCTCTGCCCCGCCTCGTGCGCCACGGTCCAGGCCGACTCCCAGGCGGCGATCTCGGTGCTCTTCGGCTGCAAGACCGAGATCAACTAGCGCCTTCGCGCGGAGGAGGTCGACGCGCCGCCCTCGCGGTCGAGCGTCGACGAGGGGTCGACGCTCCGGCGCCGACTCTGGTACACGGATACCGTGTTCACGGATCCCTACCTGCCTCGTCACATCTTCGGCTGGCGCTCCCCGCGGCTCGGGCTCGACATGCCGATCGTCACCTACGGCGATCGCGGCCACCCGCTGCTCCTCTTCCCCACCGCGCAGGCCGACTTCCTCGAGAACGAGCGCTTCTGGCTGATCAAGGCGATCGAGCCCCACATCTTCGCCGGCAAGTGCCAGGTCTTCTCGATCGACAGCATCAACAAGCACGCTTGGATGAACAGGAAGGTCCCGGTGCACGAGCAGGCGCGCCGGCAGGCGCTCTACTCCGCGTACGTCGAGGAGGAGGTCGTCCCCTACATCCGCAACGTCTGCGGCAACCCGCACGCGCGCATCGGCGCGAGCGGCGCGAGCTTCGGCGCGTTCCACGCGGCCAACCAGGTCTTCCGGCGCCCCGACCTGTTCGACACGCTCATCGCGATGAGCGGGTTCTACGACCTCGAGCCCGACTACACGCGCGGGTTCATGAACGACGACGTCTACTTCAACAACCCCGTCTCGTACCTGTCGAACCTCGGCGACGGGCACTCGCTCCACCTGCTCCGCCACTCGCAGATCCACATCGTCACCGGCCAGGGCGCGTACGAGTCGCCGAAGAGCTCGGTCCAGCTCTCCGAGGTGCTCTGGAAGCGGGACATCCCCAACAACCTCGACATGTGGGGCCACGACGTGAACCACGACTGGCCCTGGTGGCGGAAGATGCTCGACCACTACATCGGCGGGCGCCTCGGCTGGTGACCCGGCGCCCGCCGCGGCGTTGACCCGGCGGCGACCGCGAGGCGCTAGGGCTTCTTGGTCCGGAGCGAGTCGAGCCCGGCCTGGAGCTCGGCCTCGGTGAAGGGCAGCTTCGCGAGCGCGGCCTTCTCGTCCTCGAGGGCGAGCTCGAGGTCGCGCTTCGCCTCGCGGGCGCGGCCGATCCACGCCGACGCCTCGCCGGTCCGCTCGCCCAGGCGCACGGTCGCGTCCATCATCTTGAGCCCCTTCTCGATGAGGATGCGGTAGCGAAGGCGCATCGCGCCCTCGAAGAGCTGCTTGCGCCGCGGCGTGTCGGCCGTGGCCGGCGCGGGGATCTGCATCACGTCGCGGTGGAGCTGCTGGTAGAGCTGGCCGACGCGGTAGCCGGCCATCGCCGACCAGTGCGCGTCGTAGCTCCGCATCGCCTCGACGTACGCGGCCTGCGCGTCGAGCAGTCCCTGGCAGCGCTGCTCGAGCACGTCGGTGAAGTTCGGCGGCAGGGGGACGAAGAGGATCTTCTCGCTGCGCTTGCGGCGCACCTCGCCGAGCGCGAAGCTCGCGGCGGCGAGCTCGACGGGCGGCTTGCCCGCCTCTCCGAAGCGGTTCTTCTCGATCAGATCGATCGCCACCCCGACGTGGCGCGCGGCCTGGTCGATCTCGCCCTGCTCGACGAGCCCGAGCGCTTTCACGCCCTGCGCCTCGATGGCCTCCATCGTGGTCAGGTCCTTGCGCGCGAGCAGCTCCTCGGCGACGCGCGCGAGCTCGTCCCAGCGCTCGAGGTAGGCGAGGACGCGCGCGAGCCGGAGCTCGGCGCCCTTCGCGGTGGGCAGGTCGGGGAAGCGGCGCAGGTGCTCGCGGTACCGCTCGGCGGCGACCTCGCGCTCGCCCATGCCCTCGTGCGACAAGCCGGAGTTGAAGAGGCTCGGCCCGGCGAAGGGGCCGTCGGGCGCGAGGCGCAGCAGCCGATCGAACACCTCGGCGGCCTCGGCGTGCTTGTCGACGAGCAGCAGCGAGCGCCCGTGCTCGAACTGCTGCGTGAGCTCGGCGTCGGTGTAGGGCGTCACGACGACGCGCGGCACCTCGATGACCGGCTCCGCGCCGCGCGCCGCGGCCGGCGGAGGCGCCGCGGCCTGCTTCGCGGCGCACGCCGGCAGCAGCGAGAGCGAGAAGACGACGGCGGCGGGGAGGCGCAGGCTCATGGCTCTCAGGAGGATAGCCGCGGCAGCCGCTCCAAGCCGCTCGGCGGCCGCGCGGCGGCGCCGCACCGCGTCGCGGGCCGCCGGGACGGACGGCGGACCCGCTCGAGGTCAATGTTCTCCGGGGGTTCGGGGCAGAGCCCGATCGGCGTGCGCAGCGGTCGACCGCGTGCGCCGAACATCGACGGTGTGAGAGCGACGAAAACGCGAGTCGGCCAGGGTGTGGGTGCGGTAAGCTCGACTTCTCGCAGCCACGGGCGACGCCGCGCCGAGCGGCCCGCCGCTTCTCTCTCACGCCGGGAGGTGGTCACGATGAAGCACGTCATCTCGGTCGATCCCGATGGGGCCGTAACGCGGCTGAGCCTCGCCGAGGCGCGCCACCGCGAGCTGGACGCGCGACTGCGCGAGCTCGGCCGCCGCTCCTACCTCACGCCCAGCGAGCAGGTCGAGGCGACCCAGATCAAGAAACACAAGCTGCGAGCCAAGGACGAGATCGTCTCGCTGCGCCGCGTTCTCTTCTGAGGCTGGCGCCCCCCGGAGAAGAGAATTTCACAGGGAGCCGGGGAGGCGGGGAGACAGAATTTCCATTCGGTCGACTCGGTCCACGCTGCTGCCCGAAGCGACCGTGAGCGGCTCGGTCCGTCGCGACCACGCTCTTCGGCGTGGGCGTGGATCGACCGAAAGAGATCCTCCCCGTCTCCCCGTCTCCCTGTAAAAATATCCCGAGCAGGCGCGCCTGCAGATCACTTCGCAGGCTGGTCGGCCGCGGGCGGCGCCGCGGCGGGCGGGGGCGCGCCGGCGTCGGCGTCGGCGGCCGGGATCGCCTCGGCCCCGCCGTAGACGTCCTTGTTCAGATCGGTCATCGCCTCGCCGAGGCGGCCCTTCCACTCCTCGGTGAGGCCGCCCGGCGTCTCCTTCTCGATCGCCGCCGCCACGCCGAGCCAGTGCCGCGCGTTGTCGCGGTAGCCCTTGCGCGGATCGGCCACGCCGGTGCCGCCCTGCGGCGCGAGGCCGGCGAGGCGGTAGTCGGTCATCCCGCGGAGGTACGCGTACTGCGCGCGCTCGGCGGCGGAGAACGAGTCCATGTCGGGCTCGAGGACGCGGAAGAGCGCGAGGGCCTGCTCGAACTGGTTGGCGTCGTAGTGCCGGTGCGCCCGATCCAGATCCTGCGAGTACGTCGCGCAGCCCCCGGCGAGAGCAGCCGCGAGCGAGAGGAGGGACAGGACGTTGGCGAGCCGGCGCATGGCGCGAGGGTAGCCCCCGCGTCGACGCGCGATCAAGCCCATGATCCGCCGCGTGCAGACGACCGCCGCGAGCGCGAGGCTCGAAACCCAGGCTGCACCACCCCCGCGGGCTCCCCCCGCGGCCTCGCAGAGGCACGCCCTCGAGCCCGACGCCGGCGAGGTGAGCCCGGGCGCCGCGGTGGCGACCGGCTTCGCCCCCCCGCCCTCGCAGGCCCACGGGCCCGGCGCCGCCGACGAGAACCGGCATCGCTCGATGACGCTCCCGGTCGCGCGCCGCGCCACCACGTCGACCTCGGGGCCGTCGATGGCGACCTCGAGGAAATGGTGCACCGCCTCGAAGAGCTGCGTCTCGGGCGCCTGGCGTTTGCGCTCGTAGAGCGGGGCGCCGGCGCCGCCGGAGACGAGGTACTTCAGCCCCGCGCCCTCGCCGCGCTCGTAGACGTGGTCGTGCCCGGCGAGCACCAGATCGACGCGGCCGTTCCGCAGGATCGAGAGCACGTCGCCGGAGGCGAGGCGCCCGTTCGCGCCGTGCGGGCCGCTCGAGAACGGGCCGTGGTGGAGGACGGCGATGCGGTGGACGAGCCCGCGCTCGTCGGCGGCGCGGGCGAGCTCGCCCGCGAGCCAGGCGCGCTCGGCGCCGGTCCACTCGTCCATCGCGTTGAGCAGGAAGAAGCGCGTGTTCGACCAGCGGAAGGAGCCGTAGAGGTGGGGGCGCTCACGTCCGTCGGCCTCGGCGGCGGCGAAGTAGCGGAGGAACGGCATGTCGCCGTGGGGATCGGCCTTGACGAGCTCGTGGTTGCCCACCGCGGCGAAGAGGCAGCGGTCGCGGAGCAACGGCCCCTCGACGCGGAAGAAGCCCTGCCACTCGTCTTCGTCACCGCCCGTGCCCACCATGTCGCCGGTGTGGATCAGGAGATCGCTGGGCGTGCCCTCGAGCGCGCGCACCACCGCGGCGTGGGACCCGGGCGCGCTCCGGCTGTCGCCGTACACCAGGAAGCGGAAGGGGCGGTCGTCCTCGGGCGCCGTCGTGAAGCGGCCTGCCTCGCTCGCCGCGTCGCCCACGCGCACGCGGTACTCGTACGACCTCGCCGGCTCGAGCCCCTCGATCCGGACGGCCGACAAGCGGCGCGGCGAGGCCGCCTCGATCTCGCGGCGCGCGCTCGCCGTGGCGCCCTGACCGGCGTCGTCCCTTGCGCCCGGCGCGGCAAGCTCGACGATCTCGACGACGGGCCGCTGCGGCTCCTCGGTCTCGACCTTGATCGTGACGGCGCGCGAGCCGAGCGCCTGAAGAAACGGCCCCTTCGCGAACGGCCCCCCCGCGCGCGCCGGCCGGCTCGCGGCGATCGCCGCCGCGGCGACGGCGGCCGCGAGGAGGGCGAGCCTGGCGCGCACACCCCTGTCTACCACAGGGCCGACGCGGGCCGGCGGAGTGCCCTTGCGGGCGGCAGGTCGGCGAGCGGAGCGCGGTCGCCTCATTGACCCGCGCCGCTCGGGAGGGCTAGCGTGGAAAACGGGCTCGGCGCGGACGCCCTCCCTCATTCGATCCCCCGCGCCGCCCGTGTCATGATCGTATCTTGAGCGGGCGCGAGCCCGAAGGGACCCAGGTTGGCGATGGTACAGCGCGCGGCAGGGCCGCAGGACGAGGCGAGGCCCGAGGGCCTCGTCGCCGAGGAGGCGCTGCCGAAGGCGTTCGGCAAGTACACCCTCCTGCGCAAGCTCGCGGCCGGCGGCATGGCCGAGCTGTTCCTGGCGCTGCACCGGTCGGTCGCGGGGTTCGAGAAGCTCATCGTCATCAAGCGGATCCTGCCGTCGATGAACCAGGACAAGGGGTTCATCGACATGCTCCTCCACGAGGCGCGCATCGCGGCGACGCTCTCGCACCCCAACATCGTCCAGATCTTCGACGTCGGGCAGATCGAGGGCACCTACTTCATCGCGATGGAGCACATCCACGGCGAGGACATCCGGTCCATCGTCCGCGCGATGAAGAAGAAGAGCGTCACCGAGTTCCCGCTCGAGCACACGATCGGCATCGTGCTCGGGATGTGCGCCGGCCTCGCCTACGCGCACGAGAAGCGCGATCTCGACGGCGCCACGCTCGACATCGTCCACCGCGACATCTCGCCGCAGAACATCGTCGTCACCTTCACGGGGGACGTGAAGATCGTCGACTTCGGCATCGCCAAGAGCGGCACCCAGGTCGGCGAGGACACGAAGGACGGCCAGCTCAAGGGCAAGGTCCCCTACATGTCGCCCGAGCAGGCGGCGGGCGAGGCGATCGACTGGCGCAGCGACATCTTCGCCACCGGCGTGATGCTCTTCGAGCTCACCACCGGCAAGCGCCTCTTCAAGGGCGCGAGCGAGTACGAGACGCTGAAGCTCATCTGCGAGAAGGAGTACCCGCTCCCCACGCAGGTGCGGCCCGGCTACCCGCCTGCGCTCGAGCGCATCGTGATGAAGGCGCTCGCGAAGCGGCGCGAGGACCGCTACCAGAGCGCCCGCGAGATGCAGAGCGACCTCGAGTCGTTCGTCCGCGAGGAGCGCATCCCGGTCTCGCCCGTGGCGCTGACGAAGTGGATGCAGTCGCTGTTCGAGGAGAAGCTCGCGCAGCAGAAGGAGGCGCTCCAGGACATCAAGCAGCTCGCCGACATCATCGCGGTGCAGCAGGCGGAGCGCGGCTCGATGTACGAGGGGACGCTGACGACCGGCACCGGCATGATGTCGGCGCCCGGAGCCTCGGCGAGCATCCCCGCCCCGCAGAAGCGCGGCTTGGCCGGGGTCGTGGTCGGGATCCTGGCGGTCGCGGCCGTCGGCGGCGGCGTCTACTTCTACATGAAGAAGCTCGCCGACGACGCGCAGGCCAAGGCGGCGGCGAGCCAGTCGACGGCGCAGGCGGGCCCTGCCGTCGAAGAGGCGAAGGGCTGGCTCGAGCTCAAGAGCACGCCCGACGGCTGCGCGATCTGGATCAACGGCGACCTCCGCCAGGAGGTCACCCCCGCCAAGATCGAGAACCTCCCCTTCGGTCGCGAGCTCAAGGTCAAGCTCACCAAGGAGGGCCTCGAGGCCTACCGCGAGACGTTGACGCTCACGAGCGGGACGCCGTCCAAGGCGATCGCCGTCGAGATGAAGGCGGGGTCGGTCACGGTGGTCCTCAAGGTCGAGCCCCCGCCCACGGTGTGGGTCGACGGCAAGCCGTGGAAGGGCGAGCGCGACAAGATCGACGGCCTCTCCGCCGACGAGGAGCACAAGATCGTCCTCGCCGCCAACGGGTTCACCCCCAAGACCATCACCTTCACCGCCAAGTCGGGCGAGACTCGCATCGTGCAGGAGCGCCTGATGAAGCTCGACCCGAACGCGGTCGCGCCCGACAAGCCCGACAAGCCCGAGCCGGACAAGCCCGCGCCCCAGGCCGGCGGCTCGGGGAAGGTCCGCGTCGGCGCCAAGGGCGGCTACTGCAACGTGACCATCAACGGCGCCTCGTACGGCGCGACGCCGGTCGAGGCCGTGGTCCCCGCGGGCAACGTGCGGGTCTCGTGCAAGCCCCCCACCGGGCCGACGCAGTCGCAGGCCGTGAAGGTGGGTGCCGGCGAGACGGCGCGCGTCGGGTTCAAGATCGAGAACTGAAGGAGCTCACCTGAAGGAGCTCGTCGAGGACGCGAAGCCGGTGCCGTTCCAGGGCTTCGTGAAGAGCACGCTCCCCGACCGGGCCAAGGTCGCGTGACGCCCGGCCCGCGGTTCATTCAGCGCGGGCGGCGGCGGAAGCGGAGGCGGGTGACCGGCAGGCCGTCGGCGACCGCGTGGTGCTCGCGCGGGCTGCGCGCGCCGTAGGGGTTCTCGACGAGCGCGGGCGAGCCGGGGGCGTCGCCCGCGGGCTCGAGATCGGGGCTCGCGCCGAGCTCGGCCTCGTAGAGCGCCGCGCGCTCGGGGACGTCGGTCTGCACGAAGACCTCGCCGCCGTCGGCGAGGAGGCGGGCGATCGCGTCGACGAGGGGCGCGCCCATCACCAGGCGCTTCGCGTGGCGCTTCTTCCACCACGGATCCGGGAAGTGGACGAACACGGTCTGGACCGACGCGTCGGGCACGAGGCGCGGGAGGGCCTCGCGGGCGTCGGCGTTGACGACGCGCGCGCGGGCGCCGTAGCCCTTCGCGCGGAGGCGCTCGTCGACGAGGGCGGCCCACTTGAGGCGGATCTCGAGGCCGATGATGCGGACGTCGGGGCGCGCGTCGCAGCGCTCGAAGAGGAAGCCGCCGCGGCCGGGGCCGATCTCGAGCTCGATCGGCCCGGTGCCCGGGAGGAGCGTGCGGACGTCGACGGGGCCGTCGGGGAGCCGAGGCGCGTGGGCGTAGGGGTGGTTTGGTCGAGGGCGGAAGGACAAAGGAGGCAGCCCGGCGAGAGAGGGGCGCGGAAGGTAGCGCCGTTCGGGAGTCGGGCGCCAGGTCCTCCGCCGTGCCGGCTCGCGCCCTCGCCGCGCGCCTGCTATCGCTCGGCTCCGTGAGGCTCGGTGCGCTCCCCCGCGCGATCACGGCGGGCCGGCTGCCGTGGCTGATCTGCTTGGCGGCGAGCGCCGGCGTGGGGGCGGTCTGCGTGCGGGCGATCCTCGCGCGGGCGGGGCATCCGGCGTTGCCGCTCGACGACGCCTTCATCCACGCGCAGTACGCGCGGCGGCTCGCCGAGGGGCACTTCTATTCGTTCACCGACGGCGGCGGGTACACCACCGGCGCGACGAGCCCGCTCTGGCCGGCGCTCCTCGCGCCCTTCTACGCGGCGGGGTTCCGCGATCTCGCCATCGTCTGGCCGATGTGGGCGCTCGGCACCGCCGCCCACGCGGGGACGGCGGTCGAGACCGGCCGGCTGACGTACCGGCTCGCCGGGCGGGCGGCGGCGATCGGCGCTTCCCTCATGTGCCTGGCGTTCGGTGCGTTCGCCTGGTTCGCCTGGAGCGGGATGGAGACGATGCTGCTCGCGTTCGCGCTGGTGCGCACCGCGCGGGTCGCCGCGGAGCACTGCGAGGCGGGACGCGCCGGGCTCCGCGGGGCGGGCGGGAGCGCCGCGGCGAAGTCGCGCGGCGTGGAGCTCGCCGCGCTCGGGTTGCTCGCGCCGCTCGTCCGACCCGAGGGGGCGCTCGCGTCGCTGTTCGCGGCGCTCGCGCTCTTCGTTTACCCGCCCCGGCGCGCCGTGGCCGAGGGGGCTGCCGAAGGAGCGCCGGCGAATGGCGGTGTGCGGGGACCGCGGGCCGCAGCGAGCAGCCGCCGCTGGCTGGCGGCGATCCCGCTCGCGGGGCCGCTCCTCGTGCCGCTCACCAACCTCGCACTCGCGGGTCATGCGGCGTCGTCCACGACGACGGTGAAGTGGCTCGTCACCAACCCCTACTACCGGGGGCCTTCGCTCCGAGCCGCGGTCCTCGACAACGTCGCGCGCCTCGTGACCACGCACCTCGACGGGGGCCCGTGGACGCGGGTGTTCCTGCCCGAGGGCTCACGGCTGCCCATCTTGCTCGGGCTCGTCGCGCTCGCCTTCGCGGCGCGCCGCCGGCGCGCTCCGGTGCGCGCCGCGCTGGTGCTCGCGCTCGCGCTCGGCACGCTCCTGCCCTGCACGTACCTCTCGTTCCTCTGGAACCGGGTCCGGTACATCTGGCCGTTCGCGACCGCGTGGATCGTGCTGCTCGCCTGCCTCGCCCGCGAGATCGGCGATCTCGCCGGGCGCGCGCACCGCGCCCTCCGGTGGACGACGCCGCTGCTGCTCGCCGGCTTCGTCGCGGCGCTCGCCTCGAAGCTGCCCTTCACGCTCTACGATCTGGCGCAGTCGGCGCGCGCCATCGACCAGCAGCAGGTGACGCTCGGGCGCTGGGCCTCGACGAACCTGCCCGCCGACGCCGTCGTCGGCGTGAACGACACCGGGGCCATCGCCTACTTCGGCGGCCGCCGCACCTTCGACGTCGTCGGGCTCACGACCGAAGGCGAGGCGCGCTACTGGGTGGGCGGCGCCGGGGCGCGCTACGAGCACTACGAGGCGACGCCGCGCGAGCGCCTGCCCACGCACTTCATCGTCTACCCGCAGTGGATGAGCTGCGATCCGGTGCTGGGGCCGGCCCTCTTCGAGGCCACCGTCACCGACCAGTCGATCCTCGGGGGCGTCACCATGGTCGCGTACGAGGCCGCGTACGACACGCTCGGCTCGGGCGCGCTGCCGTCGGTGCCCCCGCCCGGCGCCCTCACGGACGCGATCGACGTCGCCGATCTCGAGGCCGAGGCCGCCCACCGCTTCGACGTCGACGACGGCTGGGACACCGACAGCGTGGCGACGCTGGAGCGCGCGCCCGACGGGGACTTCCGCCTCCTGTCCGACGGCGGTCGCGCGCGCCGCCGCCGCGACCGCTTCGTCGCGCGCGTCGAGCCCGGCCGCGAGGCCCGCCTCTGGATGCGCGTGTCGGCCGAGGCGCCGGCGCGGCTCGCCGTCCGAGCCGGCGATCGCGACGCCGGAACGGTCGAGGTGCCCGCCGGCGAGTGGGTGGAGCGCTCCGTCGCGCTCCCGGCGAGCGGCCCCGAGGTGCCGATCGAGGTGGCGGCCGTCGGCGACGCCCGCTTCGCGTCCTTCCACTACTGGATCTACCAGTAGCGCTCGAGCCGAGCGCGATCCGCTTTCGCGGTCGCTCGCTACGGCACGGGCGCGACGTCGGCGGCGGCGGGCGCGTGCTCGCCCGGATCGGCCGCCTGGTTCGGCGCGAGCGCGGCGCAGATCGCGAGCGCGGCCACGTAGAGCGCGCCGATGACGACGAGCCATCGCGCCGAGCCCGCGCCGGCCGTGAGCGCCCGGGCGAACGTCTCGATCGAGACGACCTGCGCGCGGAGCTGCACGCCGCCGACGATGACGACGGTGCGGTCGCCCTCGCCGAGCACGACGCGCTCGGGCCCCACCGCGATGCGCGCGAGGCCGTGCTTGGGGTGAATGCGCACGCGCGCGCCGGGCGGGACGTTCACGACCGCCTCGACCCCGTGCTCGGCCACGACCATGGGCGCGCCGCCGAACTCGGCCATCGGCACGCGCGCGATCGAGTCGTCCGCCTGCCCGAGCCAGGCGCGGCCGCCGCGCAGCACGTGGCGCACGCCGATCACGTCCTTGCCCCGCAGCGCCACGATCTCGAGCGCTCGACGCGTCGGGACCGCTCGCGACGAGGTCGCCCGCGCGGCCCGCCCGTCCGTCGGCGGCTGATCTTCGAGGACCCTCGCCATGGCGCACGCCTCCCGGGGAGCACGATCCAGCGACCGTGCCAGCCCCGAAGCGCCCCCTCCGCGCCCGGTCTCGGCCGCGCGGGGCGCTCCCCCGCGCCGCGGACGTCCCGAAAACGCCCAGCGCGCGCCAGGAAGGCGTGGCGCCGCGCGGGACGGCCCGGTAGATCGCAGGCGTGCGAACGCGAGCTCTCGGGAACACCGGGTTTGACGTCTCGGAGCTGTGCCTCGGCACCTGGGGGCTCTCGGGCGACGGGTACGGCGCGATCGTCGAGGCGGAGGCCGACCGCACCATCGACAAGGCGATCGAGCTGGGCATCACCCTCTTCGACACGTCCGACGCGTACGGCCGCGGCGCGATGGAGACCAAGCTCGGCCAGCGGCTCCCGGCGACCGCGCGTGTGTGCACCAAGATCGGCACCGATCGCGACGCCCAACCGCCGCGCAAGGTGTTCACGCCCAAGCACCTGCGCGCCGCGTTCGAGCGCTCGCGCGATCGGCTCGGCCGCCCCACGATCGACGTGCTCCTGTTGCACAACCCGACCATGGCCGCGATGAACGCGGGCGAGGCCGTCGGCTATCTCAAGGGCCTCAAGGAGCAGGGCGACATCGGCGCCTGGGGCGTGAGCGCGGGATCGGTGGACGTCGCCCAGGCCGCCGTCACGCGCGGCGCCGACGTCGTCGAGCTCGCCTACAACGCCCTCTTCCCCAAGGACCTGCACGAGCTCGCGGGCGAGCTCGCCGAGGCCAAGACCGGCGTCCTGGCGCGCTCGGTGCTCGCCCACGGGCTCCTCTGCGGTCACTGGAGCGCCGATCGCGAGTTCTACCCCGGCGACCACCGCGCCGACCGCTGGACCAAGGACGAGCTGCGGCGCCGCATCTCGCAGCTCGACATCCTCCGGCCGCTCGTCATGGGCCCGGTCACCTCGCTCCGCGCCGCGGCGCTCCGGTTCGTGCTCGCGAACCAGGTGGTCTCGTCCGCCGTCCTCGGGGCGCGGTCGGTCGCGCAGCTCGAGCAGCTGGTGCGCGACGCCGGATCGGGCCCGCCGTACGTCCGCGACACCGCGCTCGCCGAGCTCTCGCGCCGACTCAAGACCGCCGGGGTCCCCATTTGACGGCGTCGCCGGAGCTCGAGGCGCTGCTCGCCCTCGGGCGACGCGCCGCCGCCCTCGTGCGCGCCGTCTACGCGACCCCGTTCGAGGTCGAGCTCAAAGGGCCGAACGATCCGGTGACGCGCGCCGATCGCGAGGCCAACGCGCTCCTCTGCGCCGAGCTCGCCGCCCGCTTCCCCGCCGCCGGCATCGTCGCCGAGGAGAGCGTGCCCGCCGATCGACGCCTCCTCGAAGAGGCCGTGGCCCGCGACCGCGTCTTCTTCGTCGATCCGCTCGACGGCACCCGCGAGTTCGCCGATCGCCGGGACGGCGAGTTCGCCGTGATGATCGGGATGACCGACCTCGGCCGCCCCAGGCTCGGCGTGGTGGTGATCCCTTCCACGGGCGACGCGCTCGCGGGCGAGGTCGGCCGCGCCGCGTTCGTCGAGCACGAGGACGGCCGGCGGGTGCCGCTCGCCGTGAGCACCGAGCGAGAACCGGCGCGGGCGCGGCTCATGGTCTCGCGCTCGCACCGGCCCAAGGTGGTCGAGCCGTTGCGCGCCGCGCTCGGCATCACCCGGACGATCCCGTGCGGCTCGGTCGGAGTGAAGGTCGCACGGCTGTGCACCGCCGACGCCGACCTGTACGTGCACGGCGGCCGGGGCGCGAAGCGCTGGGACACCTGCGCGCCCGAGGCGATCCTCGTCGCCGCCGGCGGGCGTTTCACCGATCTCGACGGGGCGCTCATCGACTACACGACGGCCGAGCTCGCGCTGCCGAACGGCGGCGGCGCCCCCACCGGCGTCCCCCCCCCCCCGGGGGGCGCGGGGGCCCGCGCCGCGCGGGCCTGATAGGCTCGGGACCGACGATGCGCGATCGGGCCGAGGTGGTGATCGTGGGCGCCGGCATCATGGGCCTGGCGATCGCCTACAACCTGGCGAAAAACCACGGCATCACCGATGTGGTCGTCGTCGAGCGGACGTACCTCTGCGGCGGCGCGAGCGGGCGCAACGGCGGCGGGATCCGCGCCCAGTTCTCGAGCGAGGAGAACATCCGGCTGATGCAGGAGTCGATCCGGCTCTGCCGCGACTTCGCCGCCGATCTCAAGATCAACGTCTGGTTTCGCCAGGGCGGCTACCTCTTCCTGGTGCGCAGCGAGGCGGGGCGCCGCACGCTCGAGAAGAGCGTCGCCGTGCAGAACTCGTGCGGCCTCGCCACGCGGATGCTCACGCCGCGCGAGGCCCAGCGCATCGTGCCCGAGCTCGCGACCGAGGGCGTGGTCGCGGCGAGCTTCAACGCCGACGACGCCGTCGTCTTCCCCTGGCCGTTCCTCTGGGGCTACGCGCAGGGCGCCGCGAAGCTCGGCGTCGACATCGAGACCTTCACCGACGTGGTCGGCTTCCGCACGACGGGCGACCGCATCGACGCGGTGATCACCGACAAAGGCGAGATCGCCACGCACCGCGTGGTGAACGCGTGCGGCGCCTGGAGCCCCGAGATCGCGCGCATGCTCGGCGTCCTACTGCCCAACCGGCCCCACCGCCACGAGATCTGCTCGAGCGAGCCGCTCAAGCCCTGGCTCGGCCCGCTCGTGGCCGACCTCTCCAACGGCCTCTACTTCTCGCAGTCGACGCGCGGCGAGATCGTCGGCGGCATCAGCAACGACGACGTGCCCGAGGGCATCAACATGGACTCGTCGCACAGGTTCCTCGCCCTCTACGGACGGGCGCTGGTGCGCACCTGCCCCATCCTCGGCTCGGTGAAGGTGCTCCGGCAGTGGGCGGGCTGCTACGACCTCACCCCCGACGCGAACCCCATCGTCGGCCCGGTCGACGAGGTGAAGGAGTTCTACCAGGCGTCCGGGTTCATGGGTCACGGGTTCATGATGGCGCCGGTGATCGGGCGCCTCCTCGCGCAGCACATCGCCGAGGGCACCCAGCTGCCGCTCTTCGAGCGCTGGAACCTGCGCAGGTTCAAGGAAGGTCGCCTCCTCAGCGAGTCGATGATCATCGGCTGACCTTCCCGCCGCCGTTGCCCTATACTCGGCCGCCTTCCGTGGGCGAGCTCGTCCTCATCACCGGCACGTCGAGCGGCATCGGGCTGTCGGTGGCGATCGAGTGCGCCGCCGCCGGCCACCGCGTGGTGGCGACGATGCGCAACCTCGAGCGCCGCGCCGAGCTCGAGAAGGCCGCGAAAGACCGCGGCGTCCGGCTCGACATCGAGCAGCTCGACGTCAACTCGGAGAGCCTCCCCTCGAAGGTGCGCGAGCTGGTCCTCAAGTACGGGCCCTTCTACGGGCTCGTGAACAACGCCGGGATCGCCGTCGCCGGCGTCTTCGAGGAGCAGAGCGACGCCGACGTCCGCGAGCAGTTCGAGACCAACGTCTTCGGCGTGATGGCCACGACGCGGGCGCTCCTGCCCTCGATGCGCGCCGCCCGCCGCGGGCGGATCATCAACATCTCCAGCGTCTCGGGTCGGGTCGGCTTCCCGGCCCTCTCGATTTACGCCGCCACCAAGCACGCCGTCGAAGGGTTCAGCGAGGCGCTCCGATGGGAGGTGGAGCCCTTCGGGCTCGACGTCTGCCTGGTCGAGCCGGGCACCTTCAAGACGCCGATCTTCTTCGACAATCAGCGCCGCGGCGCCCACGTCAGCAAGGCCGGGCCGTACGCGGCGGTGAACGACGCCCTGGAGAGGCTGATCCTCGACGGCGCCGAAAAGGCACCCCCGCCCGACGAGGTGGGGCGCGTCACCGCCCGTCTCCTGACCGACGCCTCCCCCGCCTTCCGCACGACGGTCGGCCGGGACGCCCAGGCCCTCGTCGTCCTCCGCCGTATGATCCCCGACCGTTTGTTCGCGACCGGCATCCGCCGGATGATCGGCCTGCCCCGCTCGCGTTGACAGGGCCCGCCACGCCGAATAGTTTCGCCGCCACGGCCGCTTAGCCGGGCGCCCGGGGGGTCCTGCCGGGTCGCAAGGCTCCTCGCCATCCGTTTTTCGCCGCCCCACCCGCGCGGGTGCACCGAGCCAACCAGAGGATTCCGGAGGACGACCATGTTCCGTACCGCACGCCGAATGACCCCCTTGCTCCGCACGCTCCTCCTCGGAGCCACGACCGCGACGGCGGTTGCGACGATGGGTGGCGCCGTGATCGGCTGCGCCGACGAGAACGACCCGCAGACCCACGTCGACAACCTCAAGGACGCGGCCAAGCGCCCCGCGTCGGTCAAGCGCCTCATCCAGTTCTTCGAGGACGCGATGACGCGCGACAACAAGGACCGCAACGGCCCGACGGTCAAGCCGCTGCTCGACAAGATCATCGAGCCGCTCACGCAGCAGTGCGTCGCCGGCGACCTCGACGAGCGCACCAACGCGAACCTCATCAAGTTCCTCGCCGACGCGCGCGACCCGCGCGCCGAGGCCTGCCTCATCAAGGTGCTCAAGGAGTACAAGGTCGACGGCACCGAGGAGGACATCCGCTGGGTGTCCCGCGCCGTCGGCGCCATGAAGCTCAAGAGCGCCGCGGCCCCGCTCCTCGACGTCTTCATCAAGCTCCGCCCCTCGAAGCCGAAGGCGTCGGCGATCTACCGCGACGTCCACGACGCGCTCGTCGAGCTCGTCGACCCGGCCTGGGAGGACCAGCTCGTCAAGCTGCTCGAGCGGCCCATCAACGACCGCAAGGACGGCGCCGTCCTCAAGGACGAGGCGTTCTGGCAGATCACGGCGGCCGAGCTCCTCGGCCTGCTCAAGAGCTCGAAGGCGGTCAAGCCCCTCATCAAGGCGGTGCTCTCGCCGATGAAGGCCGACATCGCCTCCACCGCGGTCAACGCCCTCATCAAGATCGGCAAGCCGGCGATCGACCCCGCCATCGCGGTCCTCAAGTCGGAGGACAAGGACCTCGTCGAGTACTCGAAGGTCGAGAACCTCAAGGCGGCGGCGGGCCCGGACGGCAAGGCGCCCGAGTCGGCGACCAAGGCCGCGGCGACGGCGCACGTCGGGGCGGCGGCGATCATCCTGGCGACCATCGGCCGCGACGAAGGCCAGCAGCCGCTCATCGACTCCCTCGACAAGGCGGACGACATCTCGCGCGCCATCATCGCCCGCGAGCTCTCCAAGCTGCCCAAGTCGCCGGCGACGATGAAGGCGTTCCAGGAGGCGTACGAGAAGACGCCGATCACGCTCTCGATCCCGCCGGGCCTGGGCGGGCGCGAGTCGCTCCTCGAGGCGTCGGGCTCGTTCTTCGACGCGGGCTTCGTGCCCTGGATCGTGAAGACGGCGATGGACGCCAGGGGCGAGTCGGACGACGTCGAGCCGGTGCGCGCGGCCTCGCTCGCGACCGCGATGAAGCTCATGAAGGCCGACCAGCTCGGCGAGGTCGACAAGCTCTACAACATCAAGTCGACGGGCGCCGACGGCAAGCCCACCACGCTCGGCAAGGGCTACGAGAAGGAATACAAGATCGCGAAGGACCTCCTCTCCGCCTGCGGCGACAAGGTCGAGTGCTACCTCGCCAAGCTCGCCGAGCCGGCGTCGAACGCCCAGGAGACGCAGTTCCAGGGCATCAAGTCGGCCTACATGGTCGGCATCCTCGGCGGGCCGGACTCGCGCCAGAAGCTCGTCGACCTCATGCCCAAGCTCACGAACGCCGCGGTGCGCTTCGTGGCCGTCAGCGTCATCGACTACTTCTCGCCCAAGGGCGACAAGGCGATGGCCGACACCCTGCAGAAGATCGTGGATCAAGGCGAGGCGTCCAAGAACGCGGAGACCATCGCCGGCAACGCTCCCTTCAAGACGATCATCTACCGCCTCAACGCCCGGGCGCAGTAAGGCCCACCGGGCAGTGCTCCTCCTCTCGGTCACGCAAGGGCTCGCGGCCGGGCGCACGTTCGAGCTGCCCGGCGAGGTCGTGCACATCGGCCGTGCCCCTGCGAACGAGGTAGCCCTCGACGACCTGCACGTCTCGGGGGAGCACGCCCGCATCGTCCACAGCGGCGAGCGCGTCGTCCTCTACGATCTGCGCTCGACCAACGGGACCACCCTCGTCCGCCGCGGCGAGCGGATGCGCGTGGTCCACGACCGCCCCGTCGATCTCGAGACCGGCGACGAGATCGAGCTCGGCACCGGCGACGGCGTGACCTCGCTGCGGGTCACCATCGCCGACGAGGACGAGGCCCACGTCGTCTCGCTGCGCCGGCTCGACGAGGTCGAGCCGGCCGCGGCCAAGCTCGAGCGCGATCCGAGCGCGCTCTCCAAGCTCTACGCGGCGCAGAAGCGCATCGGCGCGGCCACCGACCTCGACCAGGTCCTCATCGAGGTCTCGGACGCGGTCCTCTCGATCCTCCCCAACGCGACGCACGTCACCGTGGTCCTCAAGGACGACGACCACGACGCCCACGCGGCCGCCGCGAGCGCGGCGCCGGCGGGCGGGGCGGCGTACGTACCGGTGATGACGCGGGTGCGCCTCGCGAGCGGCGCCTCGGGCCCGCCGAGCGGCCCGGTGCCGATCTCGCGCAGCGTCTACCGCAAGGTCGTCAAGGAGCGCGCCGCGGTGCTGGCGGCGGACGCCCCCGCCGAGGTGGGGCAGACCGAGTCGCTCATGGGCGCCTCGATCCGGAGCACCATCGGCGTGCCGCTCTGGAAGGGCGAGGACATCCTCGGCGTCCTCCAGGCCGACAACCGGAGCGCGCCGGGGATGCTCAACGCCAAGGACGTCGAGTCGCTCCTCGTCCTCGCCTCGAACGCGTCGCTCGCCGTCGCGAACGCGCGCCTCATCAAGCGCCTCGTGAGCGCCGAGGACCGGCTCCAGAAGGAGAACACCTTCCTCAAGGTGCGCGAGGAGAAGCGGCGCGCCGGCGGCAAGCAGGACATCAGCATCATCGGCACCAGCGCCGCGATGCAGACGGTCATCCACCAGCTCGACAAGGTGGTCGACACGCGCGTCACCGTGCTCATCGAGGGCGAGACGGGCACCGGCAAGGAGCTCATCGCCGCCGCCGTGCACTACCGCTCGCGCCGGCGCGACAAGCTCTTCGTGGCGCAGAACTGCGCCGCCCTCGCCGAGAGCCTGCTCGAGAGCGAGCTCTTCGGGCACAAGAAGGGCTCGTTCACCGGCGCCACCGAGGACAAGAAGGGCCTCTTCGAGATCGCCGACGGGGGCACCCTCTTCCTCGACGAGATCACCGAGACGCCCCCGTCGCTGCAGTCGAAGCTCCTCCGCGCGCTGCAGGAGGGCGAGATCCGCCCCGTGGGCGCGACCAGCAGCAAGCACGTCAACGTGCGCATCGTCGCCGCGACCAACCGCAACCTCGAGGACGAGGTGCAGAAGGGCCGCTTCCGCGAGGACCTCTACTACCGGCTCAAGGTCTTCCCCATCCGTTTGCCGCCGCTGCGCGAGCGGCGCGACGACATCCCGCTCCTCGCGGCGCACTTCCTCGAGCGCTACGCCGACGAGATCGGCAAGCCCGCCGGCGGCTTCTCCCAGCAGGCCCTCGAGCTCATGGTCGGGTACAACTGGCCCGGCAACGTCCGCGAGCTGCAGAACGAGGTGCAGCGCCTGGTGATCCAGCTCGAGCCCGGCGCCTTCGCCACCCCCGAGCTGCTGTCGCCGCGGATCCGCCAGGTCGAGGGCCTGGTCACGCGCGCCGGCACGACCAAGGGCACGCTCAAGGAGATGATGGACTCGGTCGAGAAGTTCTTTTTGCTCGAGGCGCTGCGCGAGCACGGGAACAACAAGACCAACGCGGCCAAGGCGCTCGGGATCACCCGCGAGGGCCTCCACAAGAAGCTGCGCCAGTTCGGGATCTGACGCGCCCGGAGGCGCCGGGGAGGAGGGGGAAATGCGCGAGCTCTCGAACGAGGCGGTGAGCCAGCTCCAGGAGCAGCTCGAGCGGCTCGCCGCGCCCGAGGGCGAGCCCGTCCCCTCGCGGTCGCCCGCCGAGGCGATGATCGAGACCACCTTCCTCGTCGCCGCCGCCGACGGCAAGGTGACGCCGCTCGAGGTCGCGCAGTTCGCCGAGGCGGTCGAGTCGGTGCTCGGCGACGAGTCGGACGGCGACGTCGAGGCGCTGGTGCAGCGCATGGCCGGGCGGCTCGAGGCCGAGGGCTGGGACAAGCGCCTCGAGGCGGTGCGGCGGGCGTTCGTGGGCACCGAGCACGCCGCAGAGGCTTATCGCCTGGCCGCGGCGGTGGCGCTGGTCGGCAGCGTCGGCGACGCCGAGCAGAAGGCGCTCGACGCGATCGCCGCCGCCTTCGGCATCGCCCCGGAGCAGGCGAGGTCGCTCGCGGACGCGGTGAAGAGCGAGCTCTACGGCGACGGCTGAGGGTCGGAACACCGGCCGTCGGACCGGTGACGTCGTCCGGCCTGACGGCCGCGGTTCCGCAGCCAAGTCGCGTCGAGGTCGGGCTAGACTGGCGTCGATGCTGCCGAAGGGCCGGCGTGCCTTCCTGAAACTCGGCGCGGGGGCGACGGCGCTGCTCGCCGTCGGCGGCGGCGTGGCCTCGTGGGTCGGGTCCGGGTACGCGGCGCAGCTCGGCCCCGGCGACGTCCCGGTCGCGCTCAGCGTCAAGGAGCTCGCCGTGGTGCGGGCGCTCGTGGACGCGCTCTTCCCGGAGGAGGGCGCGTTCCCGTCGGGGCTCTCGATCGGGCTGCCGCAGCGGATCGACGAGGAGCTGTGGGCGGCGCCCGAGCGGACGCGCGGCCCGCTCAAGGACGGGATCCAGCTCCTCGAGCACGTGCCGCCGCTCTACGGCCACATGCACCGCTTCACGGCGCTCGATCGGGCGGGCCGCGTCGCCGTCTTCCAGGCCGTGCTCGGGAGCAACCGGTCGACGCTTCGGCAGATCGGCGTCGCGCTCAAGCAGCTCTCGCATCTCTATTACTTCGCGCACCCTGCCGTGTGGAAGGCGATCGGCTACGACGGGCCCTTCATCGAGAAGGCCGTGCCGCCCGACTCGCGCGTCGCCTACGAGCGGCTGCTCGGGGCGCGGAGGCCCGCGTGATCCACGGCTACCGCGAGCTCGACAGGGACGTCACCGTGACCGCCGACGTCGCCGTGATCGGCACGGGCTGCGGCGGCGCCTCGCTCGGCGTGCGCCTCGCCGAGGCCGGCAAGCGCGTCGTCTTCCTCGAGCGCGGGGGCGCGTACACCAAGGCCGACTTCGATCAGCGCGAGGACGACATGCTGGCGAAGATCGACGGCGGCCGCGGGCTCGACGCCTCGGAGGACCTCTCGGTGTCGCTCACGTACGGCAACAACGTCGGCGGCGCGAGCGTGCACTACTGGGCCGACAGCTACCGCACCCCGCCCGACCGCCTCGCGCTGTGGCGCGACCGCTACGGCCTCGAAGGCCACGGAGAGAGCGATCTCGCCCCGCTCTTCGCCGAGATCGAGCGCGACCTCGACGTCCACGTCCCCGAGGAGCGCGAGTACAACAAGATGAACCGCCTGCTCCGCACCGGGGCCGAGCGCCTGGGCTGGCACGGCGAGCCCGTCCCGCAGGCGCGCAAGGGGTGCATCGGCAGCGGCTACTGCATGCAGGGCTGCTCGTACGACTACAAGCGGAGCATGCTGGTCACCTACGTGCCGCGCGCGCTCGCCGCCGGCGCCGAGGTCTACGCCGACTGCGAGGCGCGCGAGCTCGTCTGGAGCAGCGCGGGGCGCGTGAAGGCGCTCGTCGCGCGGGTGCTCGACCGGGGGACGGGGCAGCCCAGCGGACGCAACGTCACGGTCGAGGCCAAGGCCTTCGTCGTCGCCGCGGGCGGCTACGGCACGCCGCTCTTCCTCCTGCGGCAGGGCCTGAAGCAGCGCCTCCCGGCGCTCGGCGAGCACACCTACTGCAACCCCTGCCCGATGACCCACGCCCTCTTCGACGAGGAGATCGTGCAGTGGCGCGGGCTCCCGGCGGCGTTCGGGATCGACGAGTTCCGGCTGGCCCGCTACGACGGCGGCCGCTACCTCGAGGGCGGCTACCTGCTCATGCCCAACCAGCTCCAGCCCGGCACGCTCGCGGCGGTGCTGCCCGGAGTGGGCTCGAGCCACCGCGCCCTGATGGCGGCGCTGCCGCGCCTCGGCGGCGCCATCTCGTGGATCGACGACGTCGACGAGGGGACGGTCACGCTGCGATCCGACGGCTCACCGGCGTTCTCGGTCCCGATCGGCGGCATGAACGAGCGGCTCCTGCGCGACGCCTACGCCAAGCAGGCGAAGCTGCTCCTCACGGTCGGCGCGCGCGAGGTGATCTTCGGCGACCTCGCCGACACCCGCATCCATCGGCTCGACGAGATCGACGCCGCCGTCCGCGGGCTCGAGATCACGCCCGGCAGCAACACGCTCGCGGCGCCGCACCCCGCCGGCGGTGCCCGCATGGGCGCCGATCCCAAGCAGACCGTGGTCGGCTTCGACCACAAGGTCCACGGCACCGAGAACCTCTTCGTCTCGGATCCGAGCGTGCTCCCCACGGCGCCGAGCGTCGATCCGAGCCTCACCATCATGGCGTTCAGCGGGATCGCCGCGCGCCACGTGGCGGCGGCGCTCGGCTGATGCGCCCCTCGGGTGGGTGGAGAAGCGACCCTCCCGCCGCGCGGTTGGCGGGCGCGCTCAGCGCCCGGCGGGCTTGAGCTTCGCGAGCGCCCCCCGCGCGCGGGCGGTCTGGGCGGCGACGTCGACCCCGAGCTGCTTCACCTGCGCGCGGAGCGCCTTGAGCTGGTCCTCCTTCTGGAGGAGGCGCTCGACGAGATCGTCGACGTCGCCACCGCTGCGCAGCGCCGCCACGTGGCCGCGCAGGCGGGTGAGATCGCCCTCGACCTCGGTCGCGTCGGCCTGGCGCTTGGGGATCTGCGCGCCGCGCGTCCGCGCCTCGAGGAGCGCGGCCGCGGCCTCGAGGAGCGCGGCCTTCTGCGCCTGCGGCAGCCTCGGTGAGGTGGCCGTCGTCCTGAGCCACTCGGGGGTGAGCGAGGCGAACGCGTGCTTCCTGCTCAGCCCTTCGTCGACGTCGAGGGTGCGCGTCGCCTGCTTCTTGGCGTCGATCTGGAAGATGGCGAGCGCCTTGCCCGAGGCGGTGTCGAAGTCGAGCTCGTCGGCGCCCTTGACCGTGGCGTTGCGGACGAAGCCGAGCGCGAGGACCGCGGTGCGCGCGGCGCCGGAGCGGTTGACGAGGTCGTACGGCGCGCGGTGGTGGCGGACGAAGTGCTCGACCAGCGTGTCCTTCTCGAACACGGCGAGCTGCGGCTCGTCGCGGGTGGCGTCGTCGCCCGCGGTGAGCTCCACGTCGAGATCGGTGCCGAAGCCGACGAACCGCGCTTCGCCGGACTTCATGCGGTCGAGCCGCGACTCCCCGGCGAAGCCGCCGTCGGCGAAGAACGAGATCGTGCCCGCGGGCAGCGTCTGCGGGGTGTCGTTCTTGATCCGCGCCGCGCTGCGGGCGACGGCGCCCGGCTTGACGAAGAAGGCGATGCGCCTCGCGCCCACCGTCTGCTGCAGGAAGGGCACGAGCGCCGAGCCGTGCGCCCTGAGGTCGACCGGCGAAGGGAGCGAGTAGCGGAAGAGCGCGCCCGCCTCGACGCCGTCGGCCTGGGCCACGCCGGCGAGGTCGCCGATCGAGAGCACCGTGCTCGCGCCGGTCGCGGTGCCGATCGAGCCGAGCCCGATGCCCTCGCCGCGGCCGCCGCCGCCCTCGCCGACGCCGGTGAGCCCGAGGCCGCCGGCGCCGAAGGAGTCGCCGATCTCGTCGCCCCACATCTCGCCGCGCGCCGCGCGGTCGGCGATGCCGTCGGCGGTCTTGCCGAAGAGCTGCGGCACGGTCGAGAGCGGCTCGGCGGGCGTGACCAGCTCCCTCCGCGCGTAGCGCGGCGCCGCGAGCGGGAAGAGGAACGAGTCGGGGCGGCCGTTGACCAGCTCGATCCGCACCTTCCGCCAGTCCTCGTCGGTGTCGTTGTGGACGAGCGCCCAGCCCTGCAGGGTCGCCTTGTCCGCCGACGGGTCGAGGACCATGCGGTAGGTCGATCGCCACACCGGCGTCTCGGCGATGTAGCCGAGCGTCACCTCGCCGGTGCTCTGCGCGAGCACGCGCAGGTTCTTCGGCGCCTGAGCTCCCTGCTGCGAGACGGCGTCGAGCCCCGCCCCGAGGCGCGCGGCGATCGCCGGATCGGTGGGCTTGACGCCGAGGACCTCGGAGGAGCGCAGGCGCCGGATCTCGCCGCCGGTCGTGAGCACGAGCAGGGTCACCTCGCTCACCCGCGTGCACGCGGCCGACGCGCCCGGCGGCGGGGCCTTGCCCGCCTCGGGCGTGGCCGCGCACTCGCCCAGGTCCGTCTCGGTGGGGTCGAGGACGTCGACGAGCCTTCCCCGCTCCGAACCTCGCGCGACCCTGAGCTCGACCGCGGCGCCCTTGAGGCTGCGGAGGAGCTTCGGGTACGTGAGCGACTCGCCGTCGGGCAGGCCGGCGAGCGCGCGCCCCATCTCGGAGCTCATGCTGCTGCCGAACTCGACGCCGGCGACCGAGGTCTTTCCATCGGTGCCCAGGACCACCAGCGTCTTGAGCGCGTCGTCGAGGTGCGACGGCGGGACTGGGAGCGCCAGATCGCTCGCCTTGCCGATCTTCCCGGACCGCTCGAAGTAGGCGACGCCCGCCTCGTAGAGCCGGACGTTCTTGAGCGGGAGCGGCGCCGCCTTGACGGGGGCCTGCGCCGCGGCGACGGCGGCGTGGCCGAAGAGCGCGCACGCAAGCGTGACGGAACAGTACCGGCGAGCAGGATTCACGGGGTCACCTCGTGGGGGGCGGGCACGCGCGTGATGACACGCCGCGTTCGCCGGGGTTCCCGTGGCCTGGGCGCGAGCAGGTCCGTCGCGAGCGGGGGCTCGGCCGCGCCCCCGAACCGAGGAGGCATCGGACCTCCGGCCTCGAGAGGCGTTGGTCGGACGAATCTCCGACACCTCTTCAGCGCTGCGCGCGCCAGCGCTCGACGAGATCGCGCGCGGCCGCGGGCCACTCGGGGAAGTCGAAGGTGAAGCCCGCGCCCAGCAGCCGTCCGGGGACCACGCGCCGGCTCTTGAGGACGAGCTCGGTGTCGGTGCGCAGCGCGAAGGCGCCGATCTCGAGCATCCAGCGCGTCGCCGGCAGGCCGAGGCGGGCGCCCCACGCGTCGCGCAGCGCCTTCATGAAGTCGCGGTACGGGAGCGGCCCCGGCGCGGCGAGGTTGACGGGGCCCTCGAGGTCCTCGCGCTCGATCAGGAAGCGCACCGCGCGGACGAAGTCGCGGTCGTGCATCCAGGAGACGTACTGGCGGCCGCCCGCGGCGGCGCCGCCGAGCCCGAGGCGCACGAGGCGGAGCATGACGTCGAAGATGCCCTGGCGATCCGGGCTCATCACCATCGCGCTGCGGAGCGCGACCTTGCGGGTTCGGGGCGTCGCGGCGTCGGCCTGAGCCTGCTCCCAGGCCCTCGCGATGCCGACGCTGACCGCCCAGTACGCGGGCACGCCCGGCTCGGAGCCGCCGAGGACGCCGGTCGCCTCGTCGTTCGCGGCGTCGAGGCGGTGCGCGTAGATGGTCGCGGTGCTCATCTGGAGCCAGGCGCGCGGCGGGCGGCTCGCGCGCGCGATCGCCTCCCCCACGGCGCGCGTCGACTCCACGCGCGAGTCGAGCATCTCGCGGAGGTTCGCCTCGGTGTAGCGGCAGTCGACGGTGCGGCCGGCGAGGTTGAGCACCACGTCCGCGCCGTCGATCTCGCGCGCCCATTCGCCGGCGCTGCGGCCGTCCCACGCCACCGCGCGCCCGGCGGCGAGGGCGCCGCCGCGGCTGAGGATCACGACCTCGTGACCGTCGGCCACGAAGGCCCGCGCGAGCACCTGCCCGATCTGCCCGCTGCCACCCGGGATGACGATCTTCACGCCCCGGCCATAGGTGCGCGGCGCCGCGAGCTCAAGCGACGCCGCGGCGCGCGCTGGGCGCTCGCGCCGCCGCGCCCGTGCGCGTACCCACCGCGGCGAGGCGCGCCCGTCGACACCCGGGGCCGGAGCGCGCTACATCGATCGCATGGGATTCCCACGCGTCGCGCCCGCCCTCGCCGCCGCCTTCGCGCTCACCGCCGCCGGGTGCGCCGGGCGCGAGGTCCGTCTCCAGCCGGCCACGGCCTCGAGCAGCGCGCGCGTCAGCGTCGAGGACAAGCGGCCCGATCCGGGAGCGCCGCTCGGGACCGGCGAGGATGGATTCCTGCGCCTCGACTACGACGTCGAGGCCGACGGCGATCTCGCGTCCTGGCTCGAAGGCTTCATCGCGGGCGCGCTCGCGGCGCCGTCGCGCGACGGCCGAGCGGCCGACCGAGCGGGCGCGCTCGCGATCGACCTGCTCCGCTTCGATCTGCGCGGCTCCACCTGGGTCGAGGGCGTCGCGGTGTTCGACCTGACGCTGAAGCGCGCCGGGGCGGCGGACGCGCACCACCGCCTCACGGTGCGCGTGAGCGAGCTCATGACCGACGACGGGGACGTCGCTTGGAGCCAGGTCGCGGCGAAGCTCGCCCGCTGGTCGGCGATCGAGATCGCCCGCTGGACGCGTTCGGCTTCGGGCTGACGGCGGGGAGCGGGGCCCCCTCCTTCGTCTGGACGAGGAGCACGGCCTGGCCCTTGACGTACTCGGGGCGCACGTTCACCCAGCCCTCGCGCGCCGCGAACCCGGCGGTGTCCCCGTGGTGCTCGTCCATGTGCTGGCTGAAGCGCGTCCAGAGCTCGCGCGCCTGCTCCTCGGGCATGGGCTTCCCATCGACGAGCACGGCGAGCCGGGGTCTCTCGGGCATGGCAGGTCCTCTCGGCGCCATCCTACGCGCGCCGCGCCGTCGCGCGCACCGTGCTACGACGCCATCGGGAGATCCCGGTGGGCCCGCTCGAATGGCTGCGCAGTTGGCTCGGGCGCGCCTCGAACGCTGCCGGCCGCGGATCCGCCCCCGAGCCGCCGGCCGACGAGCCGGCGCCCGAGACGGACGACGTGGTCGTCGTGCCGATCGAGGACGCGATCGATCTCCACACCTTCGCCCCGCGCGACGTCGCCTCGGTCGTCGAGGAGTACCTCCACGAGGCCCGCGCGCGCGGCTTCGGCGAGGTTCGGGTCATCCACGGCAAGGGCAAGGGAGTCCAGCGACGGATCGTTCACGGCGTGCTCGAGCGCCACCCCGCGGTGGCCTCGTGGCGCGACGCGCCGGCGAGCCGTGGAGGCTGGGGGGCGACCATCGTGCTGCTCCGACCTCGATGAGATGTCAGAGGAAGAGGTACCTCGTCTCCGGGTTGTCCCGCCGCCAGATCACGTGGTCCATGAAGTAGTGGTGGATGTTCACGAACACGTAGAACGCCGCGAACCAGGGCGTGGGGCCCAGCGCGTCCGGCGCGGCGTGCCGCCTCGGCCCCGCCGGGGCGAGCGCGGCATCGAGGAAGCCGGGCGCGCCGCGGAAGAGAAGCCAGCCGAGGCCGATCGCCGAGACCGCGAGGAGACCCAGCCTCACCCGCGTCGGCACGCCGAACGTGGGCGGGCCCTCGCCCTCCTTCGCCTCGTTCCGCTTCAAGAGCCACACGAAGTAGAGGTACTGGATCGAGTGCAGCGCCGGGATCATGTACCTCATCACCGGATCGATCCCGGAGTAGACGGTCCACAGCCAGACGCTGACGAGGAGCCCCGCCACGGGCGCGAGGGGGAGACGTCGCCCTTCCCTCCGCCATTTCGCGATCAACACCCACGCGAGGGGGATCGTGGTCACGAAGAAGACGATCTGCGTGGCGCGGTCGAGCGCCGGCGGGTGGGCGAGCGCCGTGTAGACGACCCCCTTCTCCTCCACCTCCCTCGCGGGCGCCGCCGGGCTCGCCCAGGCATGGGCCCAGCCGGCGAAGCAGTGCGCGAGGACCGTGACGCGTTCGACGGGGCCCCACCGGACGCCGCGACGCGCCGAGAGGACCGTCAGCACGCCGAAGCCCTGCTTCACGTAGTGCCAGCCCACGAGCAGGAACATCAGCTCGATCATCCACGCCATCGTCGTCGCCGAGCGGGTCGCGAGCGCCGCCGCCGCCCACCCGCAGAGCGCCAGCGGCACGAGGATCCCCGCGACGATGTAGCGGGCCCGCTGCGTCGGCGTGAACGCGCTACCGAAGGCGCGGTTGCGGGCGTCCTTGTAGAAGAGCAGGTAGGTGACCGCGAAGTGGGGATCGTTCACCACGTGGGCGGCGTGGAACGTCAAGAAGCCGACCGCGAGCTCCGCCGCATCGAGGCCGACCGCGCGGCGGAGGAGCCACCCGAGGGGGAAGAGCAGGAGCGTCGCGCCGCCGACGGCGAGGAACTCGCCGGCGCGCGGCCGGACGACGCAGGACGGCGGCGCCGGTCTCTCGGCGAGCTTGGTGAGGGCGGCGCTGGTCAACCCCCCGAGGATATCAGCGGAGGGCGCGCCACCTCACCAGACCGGTGCGAGCCTCCTCAGCGACCGCGCTCCGCCGCTCTCCGCGCCGCCGTCTTCGCGTCGATGATCTCGTACGTCCCGAAGACGCCGATGGCCGCGGCGCCTTCGAGGATCGGCATCTTGCTCGTATCCAGCCAGATGACGCCGGACGCCGACGCCTGCCGCTCGATGATGCCGAGCTTCGGCTGGCGCTGCTCGATCACGGTGCGGTCGTCCTTGCGGTACTTCGCCGCCTGCGCGACCCAGGAGATGCGCGGGCTGAAGTCGTCGAGGCCCACGATCTCGCTCGCGCTCGGCAGGCCCGCGTCGGCCGCGAACTGCTGGTTGCAGCCGCCGTAACGGAAGTCGCGCCCCATCTTGAAGAAGACGCGGACGGCGCACGACGGCGCCGACGCCTCCTCGAGGTAGTGCGCGAGCTCGCGCTCGAGCTCCGCGTCGGTGGCTCTCAGCCACCCGGCGCTCCGTCGCGCCATGTCGGGGTGCAGCTCCGGACACGCGACGTGGATGGCTTCCTGATAGGCCCTGAGCACCGCCAAGAGCTCGTTCTTGTTCATGGGGGGACTCCTTCCGGCGCGGCGTCGGGCGCGGCGCGCAATGATCGGAGAGCGTACGCAGGCCCGCTCGCCGGCGCGAGAGGATCGATGGCGCGCTGCCGGGGGGCAGCGGCTCTAGCGCGCCCGACTTGCCGCCTGTCATGGCGCTCGCACCACGGAGCGGAGCGGCGTGCCCCGCGAGCGCTGGCGCCCTACTGGATGCCGTACTCCTTGAGGCGCCGGTAGAACGTCCGCCGCGGGAGGCCCACGAGCTGCGCCGCCTTGACGCGGTTCCAGTTGCAGCTCGAGAGGGCGCTCAGGATCCGTTCGCGCTCGCCCGCCTTGTGGGCGTCGAGCGACGTCTCCAGGCGCGATCGATCGCCGTCGCCGGCGGGCGCCGTCCTCGGCGAGGGGGCGCGCGGGGCCGCGTCGGGGAGCTCGAAGTCCTCGACCTCGAGCTCGGGCCGGTCGGAGAGGACCCAGGCGTTGAGGAGGACGTTCTCGAGCTGGCGCACGTTGCCGGGCCAGGCGTAGGCGGCGAGGCGCTTCAGCGCCGCGCGCGAGACGGCGCGGCGCTCGCGCGAGTAGCGCGCCGCGAAGATGCCCAGGAAGTGATCGATGAGGATGGGGATGTCCTCGAGGCGCTCGCGGAGCGGCGGGACGCGCACCTCGATGACGTGGAGGCGGTAGTAGAGGTCCTCGCGGAAGGTCCCCGCCTCGACCATGCGCCCGAGATCCCGGTGCGTCGCGGCGACGACGCGGGTGTCGACAGGCTCCTCGCGCGTGCCGCCCACCGGCCGCACCACCTTCTCCTGGAGCACGCGGAGCAGGCCGGCCTGCATCTTGTGCGGCATCTCGCCGATCTCGTCGAGGAGGATGGTGCCCTCGGTGGCCTCGCGGAAGAGGCCCTTGCGGTCGCGATCGGCGCCGGTGAAGGCGCCGCGCACGTGGCCGAAGAGCTCGCTCTCGAGCAGGTGCTCGGGGATGGCGCCGCAATTGATGCCCACGAACGAGCGCTTCGCGCGGGGACCGGCGTTGTGGATCGCCCGCGCGATGATCTCCTTCCCGGTGCCGCTCTCGCCCGTGATGAGCACCGGGACGTCGGTGTCCTTGACGCGATCGATGAGCGCGTAAACCCGCCGCATCGCCTCGCTGGTACCGACGAGCCCCTCGTAGCCGAAGTGGCTGCGGAGCACGGCGCGGGCGGAGCGCAGGTCGCGGCGGGTGGCGGCGAGCTGGGCGGTGCGGTGGCCGAGCAGCTCCTCGAGCTTCCGGCGCGCGGCCTCGAGCTCCTCGTTCGCCTTGGCGAGCTCGCGCGCGCGGCGCTCGTTCTCCCCGACGAGGCGCGCCGTTTCGATGGCGATCGCCACCTGGTCGGCGAGGGCGAGGAGGGTCGGGATCTCGTCGGCGAAGGTCGCGCCCGGGCGGAGGCGCGTCTCGAGGTAGAGCGCGCCGATCGCCTCGGCCGTCCGCGAGCGGATGGGGACGCAGGCGACCGACTGGAGCATGAGCTGGTGGACCGAGAGGTAGCCCGCCATGCGCGAGTCGTCGCGCGCGCTCGAGGTGACGACCGGCTCACCCGTCTTGATCACCTGATCGGCGATCGAGCGCGAGAAGCGCGCGTGCGGATCGTCTCCGGTCTGGTCGCGCGAGGCGTGGATCGCCAGCTCGCTGACGCGGCCGTCGCCACCCGGCGCCGCGGCGGGCGCGCCGTTGCCGCCGGCGGCGCCGGCGCCCGGCTCCCCTTCCGGCCGCGGCCGGGTGCGCAGGATGACGAAGCCTCGCTCGGCGCGGAGGAGCGCGATGGCGTGATCGGTGACGCGCTCGAGGAGGCGGGACAGATCGTACTCGCCGGCGATCTGGCGGTTGATCTCGAGGACGCGCGCGAGCCGATCCTGGCTGGGCTGCGCGCTCTGCGGCGCCGGCAGGTTGATCGTCGGCCCCGATCCGAGCTCGAGCATGAGCGAGGACCGGACGGCGCGCCGCCGCGGATCGTTCCAGTAGACCTCGCGGAGATCGCGGGGGAGCCGCTCGGCCATCTCCTCGAGGATGGCGAGCGCCGCGTCCCGATCGCGCTTGCCCTTGAGCGCCTGGCCCGCCCCCATCTCGAGCTGGGCGCGGGCGTCGAGGGCGCGCCACATCAGATCGCGCTGGCCCGCCGCCTGGGCCGACTCGAGCGCCTCGTCGTACGCGGCGCGCGCGGCGTCCTCCTTGCGCTCCAGCGCCGCGACGCGCCCGCGCGCCAGCGCCTCGAGCGCCCGGTGCGCCGTGGCGCCGCCGAGGGTGCGCCGTGCCGCGGCGAGCTCGGCCTCGAGCCGGGCCGTGTCCGGCGCCGCGGTCGCCGCGGCGAAGAGCACGCGCTCGAGGCGCGCCTCGGCGGCGTCGACGTTGCGCCCCATGGCCTCGTACGCCTCGGCGCACTCGGCGCAGAGCGCGTCGGCCGCGGCGAGGTCGCCGCTCTTCGCGGCGTGCTCGGCCTCGAGCGCGAGGAGCTGCGCGTGCAGCTGCGGCGGGAGCTCGGCGCGCTCTCCGCCGAGCGCGTCGAGCGACGCGCGTGCGCGCGCCAGCCGCCCGAGGTAGAGATCGAGGTTGGCGAGGTTGAGCAGCGCCTGGCGCAGCGTGGCGATGCGGCCGGAGCGGCGCCCCATGTCGACGGCGGCCTCGAGGTGGCTGAGCGACGCCGCCACGTCGCCGCAGGTCTTGGCGATCCCGGCGAGGTTGAGGCGCACGGTGGCGACGCTCCCTGCGTCGCCCGCGCGCTCGGCGGCGGCGAGCGCCTCCTCGTACGCCGTCCTCGCCTCGGCCAGCTGATCGTCGCGCTGGAGCGCGAACGCGAGCGAGCTGAGCGCGACCGAGAGGATCCGCGGCTCGGCGACCTCGCGCGCGATCGCGACCGAGGTCTCCAGGGTGGCGCGGGCCTCGCCGTGCCGCGAAGCGTAGCTCTGCGCCAGGCCGCTCACCGCGAGCGCCTCCGACGCGAGCGAGCGCATCGACGCCGGCGACGGCGGCTTGCGGCCCGCCGCGCCCGGCGCGGTCGCGCCGCCGCCTGCGGCAGGCTTGGCGCCCGAGGCGCCGGACGCGATCGCCGCGTCGGCGCGCCGGTGAGCGCGCGTCGCGTGCTGCTCGGCGGCTGCGTAGTCGCCCGCGCGGAGGTGCGCGCGCGACGCGTGGAGCAGCCAGTGCGTCGCGAGCAGGTCGTCCGATCCGTCGACCACCTTCTGCACCGAGGCGAGCTCGACGAGGGCGCGCAGCGGCTCTCCGCGGTTGGTCAAGAGGCGCGCGCGCGCGATCGCGATCGAGGGGGACCGATCGTCTTCGAAGCGCTCGAGCGCGTCGGCGGCCTCTTCGAAGTGGCCGCGATCGAGGAGGCGGTGAATCTCGGCGGGCGCGCCGCGCTCGGTCGACGGGAGGGGCTCGTCCTCGAGGAGTCGATCCACGTCCGCCGGCGCCACCACCGGCGCCCGCTCGAGGCGGCGGAGGATGGCGCGGATGCGGCCGGGCCACCCCTCGGCGCGCGCGATGACGTGCGAGACGACGGCGTCGCTGAGCGACGGGATGGCGCGCCGCACGAGCGCGCCGGCGTCCTCGGGCTCGAGCGGCGGCATCGGGAAGATCTCGAGCGTCGGGCCGACCACCTCCGCGCCCTTGCTGCCGACGACGAGCACCAGCCTCCCGCCCGCCTGACGCACGGCGGCAAGGCGGGCGAGCTCGGCCGGGCCGAGCCGTTCGGCGTCATCGACCAGGAGGACCACGTCCGCGAGCTCGGCGTGGGCCGCGAGCTCGATCGCGAGCGCGCCGCCGACGTCGTCGACGCTCGCGGCCTCCACCCAGGCGACCGCGCGCCCCTCGACGCCGAGCGACCACGCGATGCGGCGGAGCAGCGCCGTCCTCCCCGAGAGCCGCGGGCCGGTGACGACGATGCCACCGCCGGGGCGCAGCCTGCCGATCTGCGCCGCGAGCCTGGCCGTCGGTGCGTCGAGCCCGACGACCGGCCAAGCCGCCCCCCCGCCGCCGTCTCCGCCGGCCAGATGCGCTGCGCGCCGCAGGGCGCTGGCGAGCTCGTCGGCGCTGGGGAAGCGCGCGGCGGGATCGTCGGCCGTCGCCCGGGCGACGACCTCTTCGAGCGCCTTGCGCGTGCCGGCCGGGAGGGCCTCGCCCGCCGCGCGCAGGGTCTCGTCGATGGTGACGCCGAGCGCGAAGACCTCGACGCGCACCGTGAGCGGCTCGCCCTGGAAGAGCTCGGGCGCGGCGTAGCGGGGGGTGAGCCCCTCGGGCTTGGCGCCGCCCTCGCGCCACGTCGCCGCGAGGCCGAGATCGACGAGCGTCGCCGTGCCGCTCGGCCCCACGATGATGTTGGCGGGCTTGAGATCGCCGTGGAGCAAGAGCGCGCGATGCAGGCGCGTGAGCTGATCGGCCGCCTGCGCGATCGCCGAGAGGTGGACGAGCGGATCGCCGCCGCGCGCGATGAGGTCGGCGAGGCTCGAGCCCTCGACGAGCTCGCGGACCATGTAGGGACGCTCGGTGCCGGGCGGCTGCCCTTCGGCGGGCGCGAGCCTGCCGAAGCGGAGCACGCGCGGCACGCCGAGCCCCTCGACCCCGGAGAGCGCGATCGCCTCCCGGACCAGCGCCAGGACCTCGCGCTCGTCGGCGCCCTCGCCGAGCGACTTGAGCGCGACCGTCTTGCCGCTGATCCGGTCGCGCACCGCCCACACCTCGCCCCCTCCCCCCTTGCCGAGGGGCGCGATCGGCTCGTACCGCGGCGGTAGCGAGAGGCCCACGCGCCGCTCTCTAGAGAGGCAGCCCGTAGCCGGCGGAGAGCCCGAAGAAGAAGCCGGTCAGCGAGAAGCCGACGTCGGCTCGCGTCTGGAGCTGCTTGATGGGCTTGTACCGGAACGAGAGCTGGGGCAGCGAGATCCACGGGAAGATGAACGGCTTCGAGCCGCCGTTCGCCCAGCTCGGCTCGGTGTAGCTCCCGTAGTGCTCGTTCGAGGAGTCGCAGTAGACGCCGCCGCGCGTGTCCCCCGGGCCGGCGCACTTGGTCCACTTGCTCGGGTTCTCGCGGTCGAGGTTGGCCGGATCGTTGGGGAAGATCTGGTTGCGACGGAGGTCGCCGAGCACCCCGCCGAGCCCCACGCCGCCGCCGATCAAGAACGAGAAGCGCCCCTTGGTGTCGATGGGGATGTCGTAGAGGAGATCGATGGTCAGGTAGAGGACCTTCATCGAGCTCGAGACGATCTCCCACGCCTCGTCGCCGTCGCTCGATCCCTTGAAGAGGAAGGGATCCATCGAGTAGTCCGCGTACGAGAGAGCGATGTCGAACTCGGTGCCGTCCTTGCGCCGAGTGAGCTCCGGGCCGAACGTGAACGCGTTCACCGTCGCCCCGCCGTCGGCGAAGATGTTGATCATGAATTTCGGGACGATGATGTTCCGGAAGCGGAGGTTGACGAAGTAGTAGGACTTCATCGGATCCTCGCGCGGGTCGTACTTGGAGTCGTCGGCGGGCGGCGGGTCCTTCTCCCCCGGCATCTTGTCGCCCTTCTCCTTGGCGACCTGGTCCTTGCCGGCGATCGTGTCCTCGGGGTCCTTGTCGAACCCGTCCTCGGAGGCCTGGGCGGCGGCGCCGCGCGACAGGAAAAGGGCCGACGCGGCCACAAGCACGGCCGGGGTCCAGCGAGCCAGCTGTCTCACCATGGGCATCACCTTCGAGTGCCGAGTTGTGCCAAGCGTGCCCGCGGTCCCGGCGAGCGCCGTCAGGTTACACGGTTTCCGCCCCCCTTGCGCCAGCCCGGATTTCGGGCCGTAATTGAACCTCGGAGTCGATTTGTCCGGGGGTTTGGGGGCCGGGCCCCCATCGCGAGGAAAATGCCGATCCTCCATTCGAAGCGGGTGGACCAGACCGTCGATCGCGACGAGCGCGGGCGGTTCGTCAAGGAGCTCGTCATCGCCAAGGTCGCCGGCGCCGGGACCACGCCGGCCGGCGACCCCGTCCCGCTGGCGATGGTCCGGAAGCGCAGCGCGACCCAGGACGGCACCAAGGCCACCGTCCTCTTGATCCACGGGTACGGGCAGAACCGCTACGCCTGGCACCTGCCCTCGCGCAGCCTGTCGAACTACCTGGCGCGCGCCGGCTTCGACGTCTTCAACCTGGAGCTGCGCGGGCACGGTCGATCGCGCCACCTCGGGGCGCGCCGCCCCAGCGACGTCACCGAGTTCGTCCGCGAGGACGTGCCCGCGGCGATCGAAGAGGTGCAGCGGATCGCGGGCCCGCGCCCCGTTTACCTCGTCGGCCATTCGCTCGGCGGGCTGGTGAGCTACGCCGCGGCGTCCTCGCTCAACGGCGCGATCGCAGGCGTGACCTCGCTCGGCAGCCCGTACCACTTCACGCGCGGCTCGATCACGCTGTCGCTCCTCGGGCGCGCGATGCTGGCGGTCGATCGCCAGGTCCCGCTCGGTCACGGCGCGCTCCCGCTCAAGAGCTGGGGCGAGGTGGTGAGGCTGGCGCGCGCGTTCGTCGAGAGCCCGATCTTCCCGCTGCCCATCCGGGGCTTCGCGCCGGGCTCGATGGAGAGGATCGTCCTCGCGCAGCACATGTCGCTGGCGATGGACCAGGGGAGCATCACGGTGATGCGCAACATGTTCCTCTCGGCGGCCGAGTCGCGCCGCGACGGCCACCGCCTCGGCGGCCTCTCGGGGTACGCCGAGGCGTTCGAGGCCGCCGACGTCCCGCTGCTCGTGGTGTCGGGCAGCAAGGACGACCTCGCCCCCCCGGCGTCGGTCGAGCCGGCGTTCGAGCGCAGCCGGTCGCGCGACAAGACCTACCGGACGTTCCCGCGCGGCCACATCGATCTCATCATGGGGCGCGACGCGCCCCAGACCATCTGGGCGCTGATCGAAGCCTGGATCTCGACGCGCGTCCGCAAGAGCGGCTGACCGCGCAGGGGCGCGGTGGGCAGGGGCGGCGCGCTGCCCGCGAGGCAGGGGAGCGCAAACCCGAGCGGCGACGACGATCGCCGGGCGGCGTTCGCCGGCGCGGTGCTAACCTCGCGCGCATGGGTCTGAAGGACAAGCTCGTCACCGAGGGCATGCGGATCGCCACCAACCCGGCGTTCGCCAAGCTCATGCAGGACGAGCGCTTCATGAAGCTGGTGATGGCGGCGGTGAGCATGCCGGGCCGCGTGCAGACGTTCACCGCCGAGCAGAAGGAGCAGTTCGCGAAGGCGATGGGCCTGGCCACCGTCGACGAGGTCCGCGATCTCCGCCGGCAGCTCGCGGCGCTCGAGGACACGGTCGCGGCGCTCGAGGCCGAACGCCGCCGCTGAGCCTCTCCTTGGCGTCGGGGGGCGGAGCCCCCATTCAGCGCGGCGGGAGGCAGCAGACGGTGAGCGGATCCGAGGGGACGACCTCGCCGACGGGCGCGACCGGCGACGCGCCGCACGCGCCCCCCGCCGGCGCGGCCGCGGGCGCGACCAGGACCGCGCCGATCGGGGCCGCTCCTCCGAACGGGTAACAGACCGCGTTGTCGGGGATGGGCCCGTACGGGGCCCCGCAGCCGGAGTCCGAGTAGATGTACGTCGAGCCGGCGCACGTCGAGCCGGCGGGCGGCCCACAGCTGCACGGCGAGCAGCCGCGGGTGTCGGTCGTGGCGCGGTAGACGACGGTGCGCTCGGTGTAGGCGGCGCCGGGGCAAGGCAGGTCGCCCGGCTGGAAGACGCAGATCGACTGGCCCGCGCCGGGAGGCGGCGCGCAGAGCTCCGTCCCGCAACCGGCGCCGAGATCCGCGCCCTGGCAGAGGGTGCCCTCGGCCGCGAAGGTGGGGGCGGGCTTGTCGATCGAGGGGAGCGGCGCGCAGGTGCCACCGACCGCCTGGATCGCGTAGGCGATCATGCTCGAGGCGGTGACGTCGGGGATGTTGGCGCAGGCGTTGACCGCGTTGATTCCCGCGTAGACGGGAGCGCCGCAGCCGCCGTCGCTGGCGAGGAGGACGTAGGCCGAGCTGCACACCTCTCCGGCGGGCGCGCCGCACGAGCAACCGCAGGTCGCCGGTGCGGCGACGATCTCGCTGCCGCCGGACGGGACGAGCGCGGGCCAGGTGAACCCGCAGGTGCCGCGCAGCCCGAAGGCAGCCGGACCGTTCCAGGCCGGCGGGGGCGCGGGGACACAGCGGTAGGCGCCGCAGTCGAGCGTGTCGAGGCAGTCGACGAGCCCATCGCCGTCGTCGTCCTGCCCGTTGCCGCAGTCCTCGACGACGCTGCCGCCGCCGCCCCCACCCGACGAGGACGCCCCGCCAGGACCGCCGTCCTCGGCGATGGGCACCCAGTCCTCGAGGCCGAGCACGTTCGCGCAGCCCGCCCCGCACACGATCGACACGACGGCGACGGCCACCACCACGCGCGCGGCGAGCCTCACTGCGCCATCCTACCACGCGCTCCGGTGCGGCCCGGCTCAGGGCGGCGGCGCGGCCGGCGGGATGATCACCGTGCCGGTCGGCGAGGGAACGACGAGGCTCCCGCTCGGGACCGTGATCGATGGACCGCCGAGCAGCTGCGAGAGCTGCCACCAGCCGCGATCGAGCACCGCGCGCTGCTCGGGCTCGAGCGTGCCGGGGTGGAGCCGCTCGACCTCGTAGGCGAACGTCAGCCACTGCTGCGCGCCTCGCGCGTCGCCGAGCATCATCAGCGCCAGGCCGCGGTAGATGCCGTAGTCGGCCTGCTTGCGCGGTGAGAGCTCGCCCACGTCGGGCTCGCGATCCGCGAGCTTCTCCGAGGCCTCGAGGAACCGGCCGTCCTCGTAGGCGCGCTTGGCGCGCGCCACGTAGCCGCCGCAGCCCGCGAGGTGGATCGCGAGGACGATAAGCCATACGAGGCGGAGTCGGAGCAAAGCGCGATCAGGGTACCGCGTTTGCCTCCGCGGCGCGACGCAGCGCGCGGCGGATCCTTGCTCGGGTGGGCGGAACGCGGGCCGGGAGCGCGGCCGGCGGATGGCGTTTTGCCGACTCTCCGCGTTCGCCCGTGGGCGGCGCGCCGCGGCGCGGCGGTTGCAGCCGACGCGATGCAGGCGACGCGGCACACCGGGCGCCGGAACGCGGCTTGAAGGGCCGAGGGCATGGACAGGGTCTTGTTCCTCGGCGCGGGCGTGCTCGCCGTCGCCTTCGGCGCCTCGCTCCCCAGCTCGGCGTGGCTCCAAGACGGCGCCGCGGACGACCCGCTCGTCGCGCCCCGTGCCCCCATCACGAGCACCGAGAGCTCCGCGCCGGGCGAGGGGGCGCCGAGTGATCCGGCGCACGAGGCGGCGTCCACGCCCGCCGTCGCACGGCTCGGGGCCGCGGTGCGCGCGCGCACGAGGGCCGGAACGGTGTACCTGCCGCGCGGCTGGCCGGCGGACGGGCGCGCCTTCGACCTCGTGGTGCACTTTCATGGCGCGCCGCCGCTGGTCGAGGCCGCGGTGGACGAAGCGTCGCTCTCGGCGGCCGTGCTCATGGTGAACGTCGGCGTGGGGTCGGCCGCGTACGATCGCGCCTATGCCGGCCGCGGCGCGCTCGACGCCGCGCTCGACGCGGTGAGGCGGGTCGCCGCGCGGGTCGCCCCCGGCGAGCCGCGCGTTCGTCGCGTCGCCCTCTCGGCGTGGAGCGCGGGCTACGGCGCCGTCGCGCGCGTGCTCGGCCGGCGGAGCGAGGCGAACATCGACGCCGTGCTGCTCGCCGACGGGCTCCACACCGGGTTCGTCGCGGGGCGCGCCGTGGATCCCCGCCGCATGGCGCCGTTCGTCGAGCTCGCGACCGAGGCGGCGCGGGGCGGGCCGCTCTTCGCGCTGACGCACTCGGCCATCCGGACGATCGACTTCGCCAGCACCACCCAGACCACCGACTTCCTCCTCGGGGCCGTGGGCGCGCGGCGACTGCCAGCCCATGCCGACGTCGGCGGGATGACGCTGGCGTCGCGCGCCGACCGCGGCGACCTCCACGTGCTCGGCTTCGAAGGCGAGGACGCGCGGGCGCACGCGCGCCAGCTGCGCCGCATGGGCACCGTCCTGTTCCCGCTCCTCGCCGCGCGATGGAGCGAAGGGACGACGGAGCGGTAGCGAGGCGCTCGCCGTCCAGGGTCGACGCCGGGGGCGCGAGCGTCACGGCCGAGCACACCCGCCGAGGTGGTCTGCCCGGTGCAGAGAGAGCGGCATGGCCATGCGAGAGCACCGGGGACGCCATGCCCGAGGACTTCCGCTCGCGGGCGAGCGCGCCCTCGTCACCGGCGGCGCGCGCGGCATCGGACGCGGCATCGCCGAGGCGCTCGCCGACCGCGGCGCCGACGTGGTCATCGCCGATCTCCCATCGGCCGAGCCCGCGATGGCCGCGACCCGCGACGAGCTCGTGCGGCGCGGGGGCGCGGCCTCGTACGTGATCATGGACGTGTCGGACGTGCGATCGATCGAGCGCGCCGTCGGTCAGGTGTCCGTCGAGCGCGGGCCCATCGACGTCCTCGTGAACAACGCCGGCATCGCCTACGCCGGCCTGTTCACGAAGCAGGAGCCCGAAGCGATCGCCAGGATGGTCTCGGTGAACCTCGTCGGGGCGATGGTGCTCACGCGCTACATCCTGCCCGGGATGCTCGAGCGCGATCACGGCCGGCTGCTCTTCGTCTCATCCATCCAGGGCATCGCCGGGACGCCGGGCTTCGTCACCTACTCGGCGACGAAGGGCGGCCTCATCCGCTTCGCCGAGGCGCTCTCGCGCGAGGTGCGCCACCACCGCATCAGCGTCACCACCGTGATCCCGCCGGCCGTCCGCACCGATGCGTTCGAGCGCGCCAAGACCGAGGCGGCGCGCATGATGCGCTGGAGCATGTTCCCCCCGATCCCGATCGAGCAGGTCGCCCGACGCGCGGTGGGCGGCATGCTCGAGGGCGCGCCCTACGTCTACGCCGGCACGCAGAGCGCGCTCGCGGCGCTCGGCAACCGCGTCTCGCAGGCGCTCATGGGCTTCGTGCTCGGTCAGGCATTCCGCGAGGAGGCCGCGTGATCGGCGCGGCCCTGACACCCCTCGGCGCGGGGCTCATCGCCTGGGCGGGGCTCGCCGCGCTGGCGCTGCTGCTCCGGCTCATCGCGGGGAGCACCAGGTGAGCGAGCGCGAGCTCTTGCATCGCGACGCGCCCCGCCGCGGACCCGCTCGCGCCGTCGCGACGGCGCTCGCGATCGGCGCCACCGTCCTCGCGGTGGTGATCGCGTTCGCGGCGTACGCGCTCGGAGGCGAGAGCCTCGCGGTGGGCCTGCCGGCGGCGATCGCCGCCGGCTCGCTCGCCCTCGCCGTGATGCTCGTGGCGCGTCGCCTCGTCGCGTTCCGGACCGTGAGCGAGCCGCGCCCCTGGCCCCAAGAGCTCCCGCCCCTCGTCGAAGGCGATCCGCGCCTCGCGCGCCGGATGCTCGCCGCGCTCGGGCTCGCGGTGGGCGCGGCGCTCTGCCTGCTGCTCCTGCCGCTGCCTTCGATCGCTCCGCGCCCGCGCCGCGCCGGGCGCACGCGCTGGGGCCGAGGCGTGCGCGCCGTCGACGCGCGCGGCCGCTTCGTCGCGCCCGGCGCGCTGCGGCCGGGCGCCATCCTCTACCCCGAGGGGGCCGCCGGCGAGATGCGGTCGATGGTCATCGTCGCCTCGGTCGACCCGCTGCGGGCGTTCTCCAAGGTGTGCACGCACGCCGGCTGCGCCGTCGACCTCGACGCCTCGAGGGGGCGGCTCGTCTGCCCGTGCCACCGCTCCGAGTTCTCGGTCGCGGAGGGCGCCCGTGTCGCCGGACCCGCGGGCAAGCCGCTGCCGTCGCTGCCGCTCGCGACCGACGCCGAGGGGCACCTCGCGGCCTCGGGCGATCTCGACGCGCCGCCTGGACCGACCGCGGGCTGAGCGATGAGCCGACCGGGCTTCTTCGGCGCTCGCCTCAACTACGGGCGCTTCGTCGAGCGCGCGCTGCGCAAGGTGTTCCCCGACCACTGGTCGTACCTCCTCGGCGAGGTGGCGCTCTTCGCGCTCCTCATCCTGGTCGGCACGGGCATCTTCCTCGGCCTCTTCTACGAGGCGGGCCTCGAGCCCACCGTCTACGCCGGCGGCTACCTGCCGATGCGCGGCGAGGTGCTCCCGCGCGCGTACGCGAGCACGCTCGCGCTCACGCACGACGTCGCGCTCGGCGATCTGGCGCGTCGCGTGCACCACTTCGCGGCGCACCTCTTCATCGGGGCGATCGTCCTGCACGCCGCGCGCGTCTTCTTCGGCGGCGCCTTCCGCCGCCCCCGCGAGCTCAACTGGGTGATCGGCGTCGCGCTGCTCTTGCTCGCGGTGCTCGCCGGCTTCTCGGGCTATTGCCTGCCCTACGACCAGCGCGGGGGTACGGCGCTGCGGATGGCGTACACCCAGGCCGAGACGCTCCCCTGGATCGGCCACCGCGTGGTCACACTGCTCGGGGACGAGTTCCCCGCGAGCCTGCTCCTCGAGCGCATGCTGCTCGCGCACGTGCTCGTGATCCCGGCTCTGATCGCGCTCGCGCTCGGCGCGCACGTGCTCCTGGTCGTGCTCCAGACGCACACCCAACGCTCGCGCCTCCGCCCCGCCGCGACGCACGTCGTCGGCTCGCCGCTCTGGCCGGAGCAGGCGGCGCGGACGGCCGCCACGCTCCTCGTCACCACGGGCGTGATCTTCCTCCTCGCCGCGCTCTTCCCGGGCGCGGCCACGTGGGTCGACGGCCCGTTCACGCCCGAACGGCAGCGAGGCATGCTCGAGCCCGACTGGTTCTTCTACTACTCGGAGGGCGCGTACCGCCTCCTGCCGCCGATCGAGTGGCGCCTGCTCGGGACGCGCATCACCGGCCCATTCGTCGGCGGCGCGCTGCTCACCGCGGCGATCTTCGCCGTCACGGCCGTGGTCCCCTGGCTCGACGCCGCCGTGTACGGGTGGGGCGGCGTCGATCATCACGAGGAGGAGCGCGCCCGCGATCGACCGCTGCGCGCCGCGTTCGGGGTGATGGGCCTCACCTTCCTGGTGCTGCTCTCGTGCGGCGTGCTCGACGAGCGCCTCGCCGGCACCGGGCCCGCGCTCTACGCCTTCAGGCGGGTCCTCGGGTGGATGGTGGTGCTGGTCCCGCCGGCGGCGTTCCTCGCGGTGTTCCTCGTGCTGCGAGGGCGCTCCGCCGGCGTCCATAGGCGGCGTAGACCACCAGGCCGAGGACGAGCCAGACGCCGAGCCGGATCCAGTTCTCGGTAGGGAGAGAGAGCATGAGCAGGAGGCAGGTGGCCATCCCGGCGATCGGCGTGAGCGGGAACAACGGGACCCGGAACGGCCGCTCGGCCTCGGGGTGACTGCGCCGCATCACCAGCACCGCGCCGCAGACGATCACGAAGGCGAGCAGCGTCCCGATGTTGACGAGCTCGGCGAGCACGCGCAGCGGAACCACCGCCGAGAGCGCCGCGACGAAGAAGCCGGTCAGGACGGTCGACTTGTACGGCGTCCGGAACCGCTCGTGCACCGCGGCGAAGAAGCCGGGCAAGAGGCCGTCGCGCGCCATCGCCAGGAGCACGCGCGACTGGCTCAGCATCATCACGAGCAGGACCGAGGTGATCCCGGCCAGCGCGCCGAGCGCGATGACGAGCTGCGCGCCGGGCAGCCCGGCCTGACGGAACGCATCCGAGACCGGCGCCTCGATGGCGATGCGCCCGTACGGCACCATCCCGGTGAGCACCACCGCCATGGCCACGTAGAGGACCGTGCACACGACCAGCGAGACGATGATGCCGAAGGGCACGTCGCGCTGCGGCCGCCGCGCCTCCTCGGCGTGCGTCGAGACCGAGTCGAAGCCGATGTAGGCGAAGAAGATGGTCGCGGCGCCCGCGAGCATCCCGAGCGGCTCGCCCCCCTTGCCGGTCTCGCCGAGGATCGTCCTGCCGAAGAGGCTCACGCCGCCGAGGCCGTAGGGCGCGAACGGCCGCCAATTCCTGGGATCGACGTGGAACGCGCCCACGACGATGACGAAGAGGACGATGACCAGCTTGAGCGCGACCATGGCGTTGTTGAACCTTGCGCTCTCGCGGATGCCGCGGACGAGCAGCACGGTCACCGCGAGCGTCGCCGCCGCCGCAGGCAGGTCGAGAACCGCCCCGGTCGTGACCAGCCGCCCGATCGACGGATCGTAGTCGAACGGCGCGGCGGCGATGGCGCGCGGCAGGGCGACGCCGAAGACGGCGAGGAAGTCCTGGAGGTAGTGCGACCACCCGTGCGCGATCGTCGCCGAGCCGACGGCGTACTCGAGCGTGAGATCCCAGCCGATGATCCACGCCATGAGCTCGCCGAGCGTGGCGTACGCGTAGGTGTAGGCCGATCCAGCGACCGGGACCATGGCCGCGAGCTCGGCGTAGCAGAGCGCCGCGAGCGCACAGGCGAGCCCCGCGACCGCGAACGAGAGCGCGAGCGCCGGCCCTGCCTTGTCGTGCGCCGCCTGTCCGGTGAGCACGAAGATGCCGGTGCCGATCACCGCGCCGATGCCGAGGCTCGTGAGCTCGAGGGGACCGAGCACGCGCCGAAGGCGACGCTCGCCGGCCGCCTCCTCGAGCAAGCGCGCGAGGGGCTTCCGGGCGAACGCTCTCCGTTCGCCCACGGCCTAGACCAAGACGCGGCCCAGGTAGCGCGCGAGCTTCTTGGCGTCGGCCGGCTGAGCCCGGTAGCCGACGTAGCCGTCCGGGCGGACGAGGTAGAGGCACTCGGCGGCCGCGCCGTAGCGGGCGTGCAGCGTGCGGGCGGGATCGGGCAACACGCTCCCGCTCCAGGCCGCGTCCTCGCGGCCGGCGACGAGGTGCACCGCGATGTGCTCGCCGTGATCGTGTTCGACCTCCGCGGCGATGCGGCCGAGGTGCGCGAGGCCGTCCGCCGTCGCGTGGATCCCCTCGAACAGGAGGAGCACGTGACGCGTGCCGCGCAGCACGTCGAAGAGGCGGAGCGGCTGGCCAGGCGGTCCGAACGAGACGTCGGGCGCGCGCTCGCCGGCGGCGGGGGCCGCGCCGAAGTCGATCCAGGCGCCGAGGTCCGGCGCCTCGCGCTCCGGGTGGTGCGCCAGGTGGACACGCCGGAGCGGCGTCCGGTCCTCGCGCACGATCGCGCTCCTCCGGTACGCGAGATCGAGCTCCGAGACCATGCGCGTGAGGCGCCGCTCGACGGGCTCGATCCCGCTGAGCAGCGAGGCGAGCCGGTCGCGCAGCTCGCGCGTGATCGGGCTCTTCAGCGTGATCACGCGCGTCGCCAGGTCGGTCCCGATCAGGGTCGCCGCCGCGATCGGGCGCCGCTCGCGCTCGTACGAGTCGAGGAGCTGCGGGCGCCCGGCGCCCGCGTCGACGAGCGCGAGCTTCCAGGCGAGGTTATAGGCGTCCTGCATGCCGAGGTTCATCCCCTGCCCGCCCACGGGGCTGTGGACGTGCGCGGCGTCGCCCGCGAGGAACACGCGCCCGGCGCGGTAGCGGGGCACGATCCGGCGGTGGACGTGGAAGCACGTCGTCCAGCCCGCATCGAGCAGCGCGGCCTCGCGCGCGCCGCGGCGGCGCAGGATCGCCAGCAGCGCCTCGCGCCCGGGCCTCGGCGCGTCGCCGCCGGGGACGAGCCCGGGCCGATCGGCGATGAGCCGCCACCAGCCGCCCTGCCCGGGCTCGCCGCGCCCGAGCCACGCCATCGGGATCGCCGCGAGCACGCCGTCGGGCGAGAAGAACACGTGCGCCTCGTCCTCGCTGCGATCCCACGCCAGGCGCACGTCGGCGAGCGCGAAGTCCTGCTCGCGCGAGGCGCCGCGGAAGGGCAGGCCGAGCGCCTTGCGCACCGTGCTGTGAGCGCCGTCGCAGCCGATGAGCCAGCGCGCGCTCGCCTTCGCCGTGGTGCCGCCCGGCAGCTCGAGCTCCGCCTCGACCCCGTCCTCGTGCTGCGTCAGCGCCGCGAAGCGGACGCCTCGCTCGATGGGCACGCCGAGCCGGGCCGCGTGCGCGGCGAGGATGCGCTCGGTCTCGCTCTGAGGCAGCCCGAGCACGAACGGGTAGGGCGTGTCGAGGTCCTCGAGCTCGACGTGGGCGAAGCGCCGCGCGCTGCCGTTGGCGCCGTAGAAGCTGATGCCCCGGACGGGCTTGCCGCGCTCGAGCACCTCCGGCCCGAGGCCGACGAGGTCGAGGATCTCCAGCGTGCGCGCGTGCACGCCGAGCGCCTTGGACCACTCGCTCGGCCGCTCGCTCTGGTCGACGAGCCGGCAGCTCATCCCGTGGCGCGCGAGCTCGCTCGCCAAGAACAGGCCCGTCGGGCCGGCCCCGACCACGAGCGCGTCCGTCTCGAGCTTCACCAGACGGACGTAGTGCGCGCGCGCGCACCCGCAAGCCCCGGTGGCTCCGTCCCGAGCGGGGGCTCTGCCCCCCGCACCCCCGAGCTGAAGAGGCTCTCGCCTCGAGAGGCGTCGGTCGGACGAATGTCCGACACCTCTTCAGCGACGAACGCGGCGGCGGCGGGATGCGGCGGCGAAGAAGAGACCGAGGCCGGCCAGCGTGGCCGCGGCGCCCGCGCCCGGGCCGCCCATCGCGCAGCCGCCTCCAGCGGCCCAGAGCGACGGATCGCCCGGGCTGGACGGATCGCCCGCGCCGCTCGTGCTTCCGGCGCCGGCGCCGCTGCTGCCGTTGCCGCTCGAGCTCCCGCCGGCGCACGGATCGGGCGGGCAGGTCGGTGCGGTACCCGTCGTGTTCGTCACCTCGAACACGTGGCTGACGGTCGTCTGGTCCGCCGCGGCGGCGATTTGGAGATCGTTCGCGAGCGCGGGCCGCGGCAGCTCGGCGTGCATCCGCGTCAGGAAGAGCGAGACCGGATCGATCGAGCCGTAGAGCGCGGCGAGATCCGCGAGCGCCTCCTCCTCCGCGCCGGTTCCGTCCGGCTGACCATACCCGCTCTGATCGGGCGACATCGAGACGACCGGCATCACGATGTCCTCGATGCCGTACTTCGACTCGGGCCACGCCGACTCGATCAGCCAGGACAGGCCGCCCGCGGCGTCGAAGCCCGCCTGCTTGAGCGTGGCGTAGTTGCTCTCGGAGGTGTCCCAGTTCCAGATCACCTCGTGATGGGGGATCGTGAACTCGCCGAAGTTCGCCGGGCCGTAGCGACCTTCACCGAGGACCCACAGCGTGATCGGCGTGGTCGCGCCGGTCCCGGCCGCCACCATCCGCAGCGGCAGCCCCGGGCTCGCTCCCGGCGTCGTCACGCGCACTGGCTTCATCGAGTCGATGCCCTGACCGGGCACGAGCTTGAGCGCGAGGAAGTTGAACCCCTCGGCGACGTACGCGTCGACGACCGGGGCGACGTCGGCCGGGATCGCGTAGCCGTGATCGGCGAGCCACGTCTGCAGCGCCTGGGGATCGCTGGCCGAGAGCTGGACGGTCTCGTACGGGCCCACGACCTCCTGGGCGATCACCTCGACGCCGCCGCCCGCGGATCCGCCGCCCGCGCCTCCGCCGCCGTTGAATTCCCCATCGTCGGGCGGGCAAGAGTACGGACAGTTCAGCGACGGTGGGACGATCTGCACGCCCGTCATGAAGTCGAGCGTGTTGAAGAGCAGATCGGACGAGAGCCCGATGGTGACGACGCCCTTCGTCGGCAGCACCCACGCGAACGACGCGGGATCGCCGGTGTAGGTGATCTGATCCCAGAGGGTGGTCTCGGCCGGCGAGACCGAGAGCACCATGCGGTGGCCGGTCACCTGCGTGTTGGCGTCGGGCGGGACGAAGCACCCGCCGCAGGCGTGGGCGTCGGACACGTCGCCCGCGGTAAGCAGGGCGGCGGGCACGAGGAGACAGAGCGCCTTCGACAGCTTCATGACCACCTCCAGCGCCGCGTCGACGCGCGACGATTCAGCGATTGCGACGGCGGCGGCGCGTGGCCGCGAACAAGAGCCCGAGGCCGGCCAGCATCGCCGCGCCGCTTCCCGAGCCGCCGACGGCGCAGCCGCCCCCGCCCGCCGAGAACGAGGGATCGCCGCCGGCATAAGACCCGCCCGAGCCGCTGGTGTAGCCCCCGCTCGACGTCCCGCCGCAGGGATCGGGCGGGCACGTCGGCGCAGTGCCGACCGTGTTCGTCACCACGAAGGTGTTGCTGACGTCCCCCTGGTTCATCGAGGCGGCGACCTGGAGATCGTTCGCGAGCGCGGGCCGCGGCAGCTCGGCGTGCATCCGGGTCAGGTAGAGCGAGCTCGCGTTGATCGACCCGTAGAGCGCCGCGAGATCCGCGAGCGCCTCCTCCTCCGAGCCGGTGCCGTCGGGCTGACCGTACCCGCTCTGATCGGGCAGGCCGTAGACGACGGGCATGATGACATTCTCGATGTTGTACTGCGACTCGGGCCGGGCCGACTCGATCAGCCACGAGAGCCCGTTGCTGGCATCGAAGCCTTGCTGCTTGAGCGTGGCGTAGTTGCTCTCGGCGGTGTCCCAGTTCCAGACGACGTCGTCGGGGGCGATGGTGAACTCGCCGAAGTTCGCCGGCTTGTACCGGCCCTCGCCGAGCACCCAGAGCGTGATTGGCGTGGTGACGCCGGTGCCGGCGGCCACCATGCGCAGCGGCAGCCCCGGGCTGGCGCCGGGCGTCGTCACGCGCACCGGCTTCATCGAGTCGATGCCCTGGCCGGGCACCAGCTTGAGCGCGAGGAAGTTGAACCCCTCGTTCACGTACGCGTCGACCACCGGGACCACGTCGGCCGGGATCGAGTAGCCGTGGTCCGCGAGCCAGGTCTGGAGCGCCTGCGGATCGCTGGCCGAGAGCTGCACGGTTTCGTAAGGGCCCACGACCTCCTGGGCGATGACGTCGACGCCGCCGCCCTGCAAGCCGCCGCCGGCGCCGCCGCTGGTCGATGACGAGCTGCTGCCGCCGTAGTTGCAGCTGTTCGGGCAGCTGAGGTACGGCGGGATGATCTGCACGGTCGTCATGAAGTCGAGCGTGTTGAAGAGAAGATCCGACGAGAGCCCGACGTCGACGACGCCCTTCGTCGGCAGCACCCACGCGAACGACGCGGGATCGCCGGAGTAGGTGATCTGGTCCCAGAGCGTGGTCTCGGTCGGCGAGACCGAGAGGACCATGCGGTGGCCGGTCACCTGCGTGTTGGCGTCGGGTGGGACGAAGCAGCCGCCGCAGGCTTGCGCCTCGGAGACGTCGCCCGTGAGGAGGGCGACCGCGGGGAGAACCAGACCAAGCGCATTCCAGAGCTTCATGGGCACCTGCGGAAGGAGGGAGGAAGCCATGCGAGGAAGCATGGCGCGTGCCGGAACGGATAGACCTGTTCTCGCGTATTTGCGGGCGCCCTCGTCGTCGCGCGTGGCTCATGCCGGCGCAGACGCGGCCATCGATGCGGCACGCCGGCTCGACGCGAGGTCAGCCCGGCACGAGCTCGGGATAATCCGGGACCCACATCGAGGCGCGCACCGCCGGTGCGATCTCGTCGTCGCCGAGCTTCCGTCCGACGCCCTTGTCCCGCGCCTCGCGGACCACGGCAGCGGCGATGTGGGCCGTGACCTCGCGCAGCCTCGTCAGCGGCGGGAGCAGGGCGCCCTGCTGCAGATCGTGCTCCGAGACCGACGCGGCGAGCTCCTGCGCCGCGACGGTGAACATCGCGTCGGTGACGACGCGCGCCTCGGAGACCATGGCGCCGAGGCCCACGCCCGGGAAGATGTAGACGTTGTTGCCCTGCGAGATCCGGTGCGTCTTGCCGGCGCGCTCGACGGCGTCGAACGGGCTGCCGGTCGCGATCAGCGCCTTGCCGTCGGTCCACTCGAGCAGATCGACGGGCCGCGCCTCGCACATGCTCGTCGGGTTCGAGAGCGGGAAGATCACCGGGCGCGGGCAGTGCTCGACCATCGCGCGGACGACCTTCTCGTCGAAGACGCCGGGCTGACCGCTGGTGCCGACGAGGACCGTCGGCCGGAGCTTGCGCACGACCTGCTCGAGATCGGCGGTGTTCGCGAGGCCGGCCGCGTTCGCCATCTCCTCCGTCCAGGCGAACTCGCGCTTGTACGTCTCGCGCGTCTCGCGGCCCTCGACGAGCAGACCCTGGCTGTCGATCAAGGCGATCGAGCGCGCGAGAGCGCTCCCGGAGAGGCCGTCGCGCGCGAGCGCGTCGCGCAGCTGGCGCGCGATGCCGATGCCGGCCGCCCCGGCGCCGAGGATGACGACGCGCTGGGCGCTGAGGCGCTCGCCCTTGGCGCGGCAGGCGGCGATCACGGCGGCGAGCGCCAGCGCGGCGGTGCCCTGGATGTCGTCGTTGAACGAGGGCAAGACCTCGCGGTAGCGATCGAGCAGCGCGAACGCGTTGCCCTTCTTGAAGTCCTCCCACTGGAGGATCGCCCGCGGGAAGCACTTCTTGACGGCCTGCACGAACTCCTCGACGAGGGTCCGGTACTCGTCGCCGCGGAGGCGGGGGTGGCGCCAGCCGATGTAGAGATCGTCGGCGAGCAGCCCGGCGTTGTCGGTTCCGACGTCGAGGCTCACCGGCAGCGTCTCGGCCGGGTGGATGCCGGCGGCCATCGTGTAGAGCGCCAGCTTGCCGATGGGGATGCCGATGCCGCCCGCGCCTTGATCGCCGAGGCCGAGGATGCGCTCGTTGTCGGTCACCACGATGAGGCGCACGTCCTCGGAGGGCGCGTTCGAGAGCACCTCGGCGATCCGCCCGCGGTCGGCCGGGGTGATCCAGAGCCCGCGGCCGCGGCGGAAGATGTGGCTGTAGTCCTGGCACGCCTGGCCCACCGTCGGCGTGTAGACGATCGGCATCAGCTCCTCGACGTGCTCGAGCAGCACGCGGAAGAAGAGGGTCTCGTTGCGATCCTGGAGCGCCGCCATCCCGATGTACTGCTCGAGCGCGTCCTCCTTCCGGATGATGCTCTCGTACGAGCGGACGAGCTGCTCGTGGATCGTCGAGACCTTGTGCGGCAAGAGGCCGTCGAGGCCGAACGCCCGCCGCTCCTCCGCGCTGAAGGCGGTGCTCTTGTTCACCAGGCACTCGTTCAAGAGATCGCGCCCGCGATGGGGCACGACCGCGCGCACCTGGCCGTCGGCTCGCTCGAACTTGATCCGCATCATGACCATCCTCCGCCGTTTGGGCGGAGCCTACACCCGCGTGCGCGGGGCGGCGGCACTCTCGCGCACCATCGGGTGCGCCCGATCAAGGAGCTTGCGCGGCTCTGCGAGAAGTGGGTGGCGGGGAAGCGGACGGGCACGTTCTTCGTCACGCCCACGGCGGACGGCGTCCGCTGAAGCTCAGCGCCGGAGCCGCCGATCCCCCGAGCCCTCCGGCGCCGCTGGTGCCTCCGGCGCCAACGCTGCCGCCATCGCCGAAGGTCGTCACGCGGGTGTCGCTCACCGGCGACCCGTACGCGCCCGTGCGGCTCGGCTCGACGTCAGTTGGGCGATTTGATGCAGCAGCCGGTGATGCAGTAGTAGTTGAGCGGGCACGGGTCCTGCCCCACGAGCCCGCAGGGCTGCACGCCGTCGCTGCACTGCTGCGCTCCGCCTCCGCCGGCGCCGCCCGTCCCGCCCCCGTCGGGGAAGCACTCGGGCGGCAGCTCGGTCTTGCCGATGCAGAGCTCGCAGGGGCCGCAGCCGTTGAGGCAGGCGGCGACCGGCTTGCACGGCTCGCACTTGTCGGGATCGGCGACGTCGGCCATCGTGCACTTGCCGTTGCCGTCGGCGTCGATCGAGCCGAGGAAGACGAAGTTGCCACCGCCGGCGGGGAGCTCGCAGCAGCCGAAGCAGTCGCAGCCGTTCGGGGTGAGCGGGCCGCAGTAGTTCATGCAGACGTCCGCCTGCGTGTTGTACATCTCGTCGCAGCTGGCGCTCGTGCCCGGCGTGTTGGCGTTCGGATCGTACGCGCAGGCCGCGCCGTTGACCGACTCGGGGTAATAGCCCGGCGCCGCCTCGTGCTCGTCGCACTTGTGGTTCCAGTAGCAGCCGTCGTTGCCGGCGCCCGAGTCCTGGTCGAAGTAGCAATCGATGACGCAGGCCTGGCCGTCGCTGCCGGGGATGCCGCCGTAGTAGCTGTTCTCGGTGTTGTCGCAGGGCCCCAGGCAATCGGGGTCCTGCGAGTCCATCAGGCCGTCGTTGTCGTTGTCGACGAGATCGCCGCACTCGTAGATGTGGCCCTGGCACTCGGCGATGTCCGTCGGGGGGTTGCCCGAGCCCGTCGTGGTGTAGGTGCTCGTGCTGCCTCCGCCATTTCCGCCGGCGCCGCCGTTGCCGCCGCTGGCCGTGCCGCTCGTCGATCCGGTGGACGCGGTGGGGCCGCTCGACCCCGTGTCGCTTCCGCCGCCGCACCCGACGGCGAGGCCCGCCGCGGGCGGGCTGATGAGGAGGGCAACGAACGCGGCGCGGGCGAGGATGCGCATGGGACTCTCCTGAGTGCGAGAAGAGGGAGCTTCATCGAAGACTACACGGACAGGACACGCGGAGGCGAGAAGCGTGTCTGGGTCGGGCTGGCCCTGACGAGCGCGCGTGGTCTACGCTCTCTTCCATGAGACCGTTGCCCTTGCTTCTCGCGCTGGCGCCGCTCGTCGCATGCCTCGTCGCTCCCGGCTGCGGAGGCGACCCAGACCAGACGCGATCGGGCGAGGGCGGCGCCGGCGCGACGGGCACCGGCACCGGCTCGGGGCCGACGGGCGTCGGCGGTGGCGGGATCACGCCCCCGCCGCCCTCGTGCGCGCCCGCCGCGGCGGGCGGCTCGGCGACCATCGCGGCGCCCGAGCTGGTCGCGAGCCTCGGCGATCAGTGGCACGAGGCGTGGCTCGCCTCGCCGGCGGTGGCCGATCTCGACGGCGACGGCACCATCGAGATCCTCGCCGCGCGGAGCGGCGTGGTGCTGGGCTGGCACATCGACGGGAGCATCGTCTTCCGCCAGGAGGTCGACGGGCGTTGCTGGTCCTCGCCGGTCGTCGCCGATCTCCGCGCGGATCTCCCAGGCCTCGAGATCGCCCAGGCCTCGGACGACAAGATCTACGCCTGGCAGGCCGACGGGACGATTCTCCCCGGCTTCCCCTACACCTGGCGCGGCGAGCTCCGCAGCCTGGGCGCCGGCGACATCGACGCCGACGGCGAGATCGAGCTCGTCAGCGTGACCACGCAGAACCTCGAGGCCAACGGCCAGCACGACATCGTCATCGCCGTGAACCCGGACGGCTCGACCGTGGCCGGCTTCCCGCCGAACACGAGCGGCGCCTCGGGCTGCGACGACGCCTGCTACGTCTACAACGGCTACGACCAGAACGTGGCCATCGGCGACGTCGACGGCGACGGCGCCGCCGACGTCTTCGCGACGCAGGACAACGCCTACAACTCGCTGCACGACGGCTCGGGGCGCGCCTTCGATTGCGCGCCGATCTTCGAGAACAAGACGAAGTTCATGGGCGTGCGCGGCCTCCACGCCTACGCCGAGGCGCAGCAGGGCTACGCCGACGACGAGGCCACCGCGCTGCAGGCGCACCACACCAACACCGCCCCGGCGATCGCCGATCTCGACGGCGACGGCGTGGGCGAGCTCGTCTACGTCGCCTCGGTGCAGAACGCCGCCCAGGACCAGCGCGAGCTCGGCGTCGCGCTCTGGGTGATGAAGAACGACGGCACCCGGCCCGACACGTGGATCGAGCCGCTCCACTTCCCCGACTACCTGAGCGGCCTCTGGGACTACGGCGACACCAACATCGTCGCGATCACGAACCAGGTCGCGGTCGCCGACATCGATCCCGATCGCGCCGGCCCCGAGATGATCTTCGCCGGCTTCGACGGCCGCATCCACGCGGTCGACGCGCAGAAGAACGTACTGTGGAGCGTCGAGTACACCCAGAGCGACGTGGTCGCGACCGGCGGCGTCGCCGTCGCCGATCTCTCGGGCGACGGCTCGCCCGAGATCGTGTTCGCGACCTACTCGACGATGGAGGACTTCGGCGAGCTCTTCATCCTCGACGCCGGCGGCAACCTCGCCCACCGCATCGCCCTGCCCCACCGCGGCGGGATGCCGGTCCCGACGATCGCCGACGCCGACGGCGACGGCACCCTCGACATCGTGGTGAGCCTCAAGGACTCGGATCAGGGCGAGCCGCAGGTGCTCGTCTACCGCGTGCCCGGCTCGGAGGCGAACTGCATGCCGTGGCCCACCGGGCGCGGGAGCTATCTGCGCGACGGGTACGTGCCGCCGGGGTGAGAACGGCCGGTGCTCCGAAGGGTGACTACTTGGTGTCGCCCCGCGCGTAGATCGACGCGACGTAGTCGAGCACGTCGCGCGCCGAGACTTCGTTGTAGCCGAAGTACTTGATCATGCGCGTCTTGATGATGTCGATCTTCTCCTGCGTCTCCTTGTCGATGACGCTGGAGACCAGGGTCTGGAGCTTGATCGCGTCCTTCTGGTCCTCGAAGAGCTTGAGCTCGAGGGCGCGGCGGAGGCGGTCGTTCGTGTGCCACTCGAACTTCTTGCCGTCGACCGCGAGGGCGCCGATGTAGTTCATGATCTCGCGGCGGAAGTCCTCCTTGCGGTTCTCGGGGATGTCGATCTTCTCCTCGATGGAGCGCATCAGGCGCTCGTCGGGCTCGACGTCCTCGCGGGTGAAGCGGTCCTTGACCTTCTCCTTCAGGGTGAAGGCCTTGATCGAGTCGATGTAGTTGGCGGCGAGCTTCTGGATCGCCTCCTCGTCGGCGCTGATGGCCCGCTGCACCTCGTTCTTGACGATCTCCTCGTACTCGCGCTTCACCATCCCGATGCACTCGGCGTAGCGCTTGCGCTGATCGTCGGCGGTGATGAGCGAGTGGTGGCGCAGGCCCTTCTCGAGCTCGCTCATGACCATGAACGGGTTGATGGTCCCCTCGCCCACGTCGTTGACGAGCGCGTTCGAGATCTTGTCCTGAACGTAGCGGGGGCTGATGCCCTCCATGCCCTCGCGCTGCGCCTCCTTGCGGAGCTCCTTCACGGTGTCCTGCGTGTAGCCGGGCAGGACCTTGCCGTCGTAGAGCTTCATCTTCTGGACGAGCGAGAGGTTGTGCTTCTTCGGATCCTCGAGGCGGGTGAGCACCGCCCACATCGCGGCGACCTCGAGCGTGTGGGGCGCGATGTGCTTGCCGCGGATCTTGTCGCCGTTGAAGTCCTTCTGGTAGATGCGCACCTCCTCGGACACCTTGGTGATGTACGGGATGTCGATCTTGATGGTCCGGTCGCGCAGCGCCTCCATGAACTCGTTGTTCAGGAGCTTCTTGTACTCGGCCTCGTTGGTGTGGCCGATGATGACCTCGTCGATGTCGGTCTGCGCGAACTTCTTCGGCTTGATCTTGTGCTCCTGCGACGCGCCGAGCAGATCGTACAGGAAGGCGACGTCGAGCTTGAGCACCTCGATGAACTCGACGACGCCGCGGTTGGCGATGTTGAACTCGCCGTCGAAGTTGAAGGCGCGCGGATCGGAGTCCGAGCCGTACTCGGCGATCTTGCGGTAGTTGATGTCGCCGGTGAGCTCGGTCGAGTCCTGGTTCTTCTCGTCCTTGGGCTGGAAGGTGCCGATGCCGATGCGGTCCTTCTCGGAGAGGATCATGCGGCGCACGCGGACGTGCTGCATGACCTTCGACCAGTCGCCGCCGTACTTGTCCATGAGCCGCTGGAAGACGAAGCGGCAGGCCGGATCGAGATCGCCGTCGCAGCGGACGGTGAACTGGCTCGAGGAGAGGCCCAGGTCCTTGATGGCGCGCTCGCGCCAGGCGGGCGGGATGAGGCGGAGCGGCTCCTCGTGCATCGGGCACTTGAAGCGGCTGTTCTCGGCGCCGGCCATGCCCACGTCCTCGAGGTTCACCCAGTCGAAGGTGTAGAGGGCGCCGTCGGGCGTGCGCGAGTAGTGCTCGATGCCCTTCTTCATCAGGCGGGCGATCGTCGACTTGGACGAGCCGACCGGGCCGTGGAGGAGGATGACGCGCTTCTCGGGGCCGTAGCCCTCGCTCGCCGCCTTGAGCACGTGGACGAGGCGCATCAGCGGGATGTCGAGCCCGAAGATGGCGTCGGCCCCGCCGTCCATCTCGTCCTTGAAGAAGTTGTAGCGGACGAGCTTCTTCTTGTTGTCCGTGTACTCCTCGATCCCGTACCGGATGATCATGTCGTACGCGCGCTGGAACGCGTTGCGCGTGACCTGAGGGTTCTGCCGGACGATGCCGAGGTAGTCCTCGAACGAGCCCTCCCAGGCCAGGTCGCGGTAGAGGGCGAAGTCCTGCATCGCCGCGATCGTCTCGACCATTCCTCCACGCATGTCGCCCATCTCGGGATCCTTCCGTGGCCACGACCAAGCCACCGTGAGGGGCCAAGCTTACATCACGGGCTACGGGGAGGCGAACCTCGCCGCGCCGCTCAGCACCTCGGCCCACGCGGGCTTGTCGGTGCCCGCCGCCGTCTTCAGCCCATGAAAACAATAGGCCGCGGCGAACGCGCCGCCAGGAGGCTCGCCCTGCGCGGTGACGTAGGCGTCGCAGGCGTCCTGGCCCAGATCGTGGAGCTCGAACGCGTCGACGACGGTGAAGGCGCCGCGGCGCTGCTCGAGGACGTCGAAGAAGCCCTCGTAGAACAGGCGCTCGCCCTCGTCCGAGCCGTCGTCGCCGACCGAGCTCCGGCCGAACGCTTGCAGCACGATGGGCTTGCCCGCCGCCGCCGCGACGAGCGCGTCGACCTGGCCGGCGATGCCGCCCGCCGGCGGAGGCCCGCCCTCGAGCGAGGGCAGGTACGAGAGCACGGCGACGTCGCTCGCGCCGCGCAGGTCGACGAACGAGGGATCGGGCGCGGTGGCGCCCTCGAACGAGAAGCCGACGCCGACGCCGAGGCCCGGCGCCGCCGGGTGATCGCCCGCGTAACCGAGGGCGTGGCTCGCGAGCGCCGCGAAGCCCTGACGCTCGCCGGGCGCCTGTGCGAGGTAGAGGTCGACGTCGCGCCCGAACGTCAGGTAGGCGAGCGCGCCGGGTGAAGCGGAGAACGCGGCGAGGAGCGCGTCGACCGTTTGATCGAGGCGCGCCGCGACGAGGGGATCGTCCCACGCGAGGTCGGCGAGGTCGTCGGGGCGCTGATCGGCGAGGCGATCGATCACGGCGAGGTTGAGGACGACGAGCTTGCCGCTCCCGGCGTAGAGCGCGGCCTCGCTCGCGAGCGACGCGAACGCGGCGTCGTCGAGATCGCGCCAGGCGCGCGAGACGACCGCGACGCGGACGCCGGCCGCGAAGGTCGTCAGGCGCGCGGTGAGCTCGTCCTCGGCCGTGGGGCCGTTCGGGCCGCCGGCGGGCGGGTTCGCCGTGATCCCGAGGAGGACGGGGGACTTCCCCGCGTCGCCGCTGTCCGGCGGCGCGTCGGGGGCGGCGTCGGCGGCGTCCTCGGGACCGGCGTCGACGATCGGGGTGCCGCCGCCGCCGGGGAGAGGATCGCGGGCCAGCTCGACGAGGCCGGCGCCGTCGCAGGCGGCGAACGAGGCGATCACGGCGAGGAGGCCGCTGCCGAGGGCGAGGAGGTGCCGCGGGAGCACGGGGGAGGGATTGGAACAGGAAGCGGGGCAGACAGGAAGAGGCGGGGGTGAGCGACCGCGACCGGGCCCGCGACCGCGACTGCGACTGCGACCGCGACTGCGAACGGGTGCGAGGGCGCTGCGATTGGATTACGGCGGGGCGGGCTGCGGCTCGGGTTGCGGGTCGCGATCGCGGGCGCGGGCGTCCCAGGCGAGACCGCCGGCGTCGACGACGCCGGGCCAGGAGTCGACGAAGCGCGACGGCTCGCCGGGGCCGGAGACGTCGATCCAGAACGCGCGGCCCGTGGCCGGGCGGCGCACGTCGACGTGCACGAACTTGCTGTTCGGGTAATAGCCGCAACCCACGTCGTCGAGCTTGCGGCAGGCCTTGAAGAGCTCGCTGTTGGGGACGCCCATCACGTGGATGTCCATGGCGCGGGCCTCGCCGTGCAGGCTGTTGTGCGTGCCGCGCTTCGCGCCCTCCTTCTTGGGGCGGTAGCCGCTGTAGACGTAGATGGTTCGGCGCGGGAACGCATCGGCGATGCGCTGGAGGAGCCAGAGCAGGCGCGGGTGCACGGGGCGCACGCTCGGCAGCCACTCGCCGCGGGCCCAGGCGTCGGGATCGGGCTCGTCGGGGAGAAGTCGGCCGGGGCTGGGGACGCCGGGCGGGCGTGCGACGAGGGTGAGGCGATCGAGCGCCTCGGGCGCGACCGCGCCGTCGCAGTCGAGCAGCTTGAAGGTGTCCTGCTCGGCGCCGTAGCGCACGAAGGTGATGCCCTTGTTGCGACGGCACTTCCACCAGGGGACCGGCGCGGGAGGCGCGGCGAAGAGGCGGTCGAAGCCGTCGGACGCGAGGCTCGGGCCCGTCGAGGCGAAGAGCGGCGTCTCGCCGGCGAGGTCGCGCGCGTCGGCGGCGAGCTTCACGAGCGCGAGCGCCTCCTCGTCGGTCTCGGGGGGGGCGAACAGGTCCGTGAGCGAGACCGCGTCGGCGTCGCCGGCGAGCGGCTCCGGCTCGATCGGAGGCGCGGCGCCGAGCCACGAGAACGAGAGCCAGGGCTCGGTCCGCCAGCGGCCCCAGCGACCGCCCATGTACGAGCGCACCGGCCCGGGGCGCTCGATCTCGGCGTTCTCGAAGGCGTCGAGGAGCGTGATCGAGCCCGTCTCGCAGAGCTCGAAGGTGAGCACCTTGGGCGGCTCGTCGAGGAGGTGGGCCGCCGCGGGCGCGGGGGCGACGGAGGCCGCGAGCGCGGTGAGCCCCGCGAGCGCTGCGATCCCGTGCTTTCGCCTCTCCCCTGCCATGGACACGCCGGACCCGGGAACGGTGCCACACAAACCACCCCGGAGTCACGGGTCAGACGCGCCAAACGGCGCCGGGCTTGGGCTCTCCCGACGCCTGCGGCGGTTCGAGCGTGGGTTGCCCGGCGCGATCACGCCGCCGCGGCGCGGAAGAGGCGGTCGCGAACGGCGGCCCAGGCGGCGTCGTCGGGGGGCTCACCGACGGCGATCACCGAGCAGCGCGCGTCCTCGAGGCGGTGGAGCGCGGCGTAGAGGCCGGCGGCGTATCCGGCGGGATCGTCGGGCAGGATCTCGGCGAGGAGCCCCTCGCCCGCGAGGGCCGCGGCGGCGTCGGCCGCACCGCCCTCGGCGAGGCGGAGGGCGCGCGCATCGCCTTCGCGCAGCATCACGGCGGCCTTTCGCCCGGCGCCGGCGCGGGCGCGGGCGGCGGCGAGCGCGCTCGCCGCCGGGGCGAGGACCACCTCGGCCTCGGGCGCGTAGTGGCGGGCGTAGGCGCCGGGCGCGGGCGCGGCCGAGCCCTCGGGCAGGCGCGGCGCGGCGGCGTCGGCCAGCGCGACGTGGGCCGCGACCTCCGCCGCGGGCAGCGCGCCGGCGCGGAGGACGACCGCCGGCGTGCGGGTGACGTCGACGATCGTCGACTCGATCCCGAGGCCCGTCGGGCCCGCGTCGAGGCACACGTCGATGCGCCCCTCGAGCATCTTGAGGACGTGGTCGGCGGTGGTCGGCGAGAGGCGCGAGGATCGGTTGGCGCTCGGCGCGGCGATCGGAAGCGCGGCCGCCTCGAGCAGGGCGAGCGCGACCGGGTGCGCGGGCACGCGCAGGGCGAGCGTCGGCCCACCCGCGGTGACCGAGGCTGCGATCGAGGCGCCGCGGGGGACGACGAGGGTGAGCGGCCCGGGCCAGAAGGCGCGCCCGAGCCGCTCGGCGGCTTCGGGCCAAGCCGAAGCGGCGGCACGGGCGGCGTCGAGACCGCCGACGTGGACGATGAGCGGGTTCTTGGGCGAGCGGCCCTTCGCCGCGAAGATGCGGCGCACGGCCTCCTCGTCGTCGGCGCGCGCGCCGAGGCCGTACACCGTCTCGGTCGGGAAGGCGCAGAGCCCGCCGGCGCGCAGCACCTCGGCGGCGCGCTCGATCGCGCGGCGCGCCTCCGCGTCGAGCGGCGCGCCGCCTCGGGGTGCTCGGAGACGCTCGGTCCGGAGGCTCACCGGCGGAGGTAGCGCGGCTCGAACGGCGGCATCGCGCTCAGCGTGATCAGCGTGGCCTGCTCGAGCAGCGCGCTGGTGCCGGCCTGGCAGTCGGGGGGGATGTCGACGACGAAGCCGCGCTGGAGCGCGTCGGTCGCAGTCGCCGCCATGCCGACCTCGGTGGCGCAGCCGGTGAGGAGGATCTGGTCGGCCCCCAAACGGTCGAGCAGCGGGCCGAGCTCGGAGCCGGTGAACGCGCTGTAGGTGCGCTTGCGCACGACGTGATCGCCGGGCCTCGGCGCGATCGGCGGCCACACGTCGGCGCCCGCGGTGCCCTCGACGGCGTGGACGGGCCAGTCGCGGAAGTCCGGGTCGTCCGGGGGGTGGCTGTCGCAGACGTAGACGATGGGGATCGACGCGGCGCGCGCCTCGTCGAGGCGGCGGGCCAGGGCGGGCACGATCTCGCGCGCGCGCGGGACCTCGAGCGGGCCGCCGGGCGTGAGGTAGTCCCGGATCATGTCGAGCACCACGAGCGCGGGCCGGCGCGGCCGGAGCGGAGCCGGACGGCGCGCGAGGAGCCGCTCGCGGAGCGCCGGCGAGGGCGAGGCGGGCTCGGCCGCGAGGGCGTACTTCGCCAGGGTCTCGCGCAGCTCGGCCAGGTCGGAGCGATCCGGGAGCGACACCGCGACGTAGGCGTCGAGGACGCGGTCCGGCGTGCCCGCAAGGAGCAACGCCAGGAGGTTCTCTTTCCCAATCCGCTCGACCATCGCTCGGCCGCCCGCCTCGGGGCGCTACCTTCGTTACGCACGAGCCACGCCGCGGGATCCGTGCCGCGCGAGCTTATCGCGCGGGGTCAGGCGCCGCACGATCCAAGACGACCGCCGCGGGCGCCCGCGCGTCCGGGCCGGACGGCACGCGCGGGGTGGAGCTCGGCCTCAGGGCTCGGCCGGCCGAGGCGTCGGGCAGCCGAGCGTGGCCGCCCCGGTACCTTCGCGGCCGAGCGAGCGGCCATCCCCGTCGGCGTCGAGCCAGAGCGGCGCGGTGATCGCGAACGGCAGGAGCTCGGCCGGATCGCCGTGCAGCACCGGCTCGAGCGGGCGCGTCCCGCGCACGGCCACCGCCACGAAGGTGTCCTCGGCGGCGTCGACGCCGCGAGACCGCGCTCCCGCCTTCGCGGCGCGGCCGAGGCGCAGCGGGACGACGAGCTCGGCCCGCCGCGCCCCTGGCGGCGTGGTGATGGGGGCCGGCAGCGCGATGGGCTCGCCGGCGACACCGCCGACGAAGAGGATCGCCTCGCTCACGTCCATCCACGGCGCCCACTCGGCGGTGACCCGGAGCGCGAGCGTACCGCCGCCGCGGCTCCCGCACACGAGCCCGCCCTGGCGCACCTCGTCGCGCGGCTTGGCCCCGACGACGGCGAGGGTGACGAAGGGCCCGTTCGTGAGCACGACGTCGCGCCGCGCGCGCAGCCCGCGGACGAGCGCGCCGACGTCGAGGCGCGCGGGATCGTCGTCGGGCACGGCGATGTAGGTGCGCGGGTAGCCGGCCTCCTGGCCGACGATCCCATGCGTGTCGGTGCTCGCCGTGGGCGTCACCGGGTGGCCGGTGCGGAGGAGCGCCCACAGATCCTCGAGGACCTTGCCGCGCTCGACGACCCAGCGCCCGCTCCACACCTCGAGCGCGTCGAAGCGCGGATCGTAGCCTGCCGCGGTGCCGACGCCGGTGGTGCGGTCGAGCTTGTGCTGCTCGAAGTAGCCCGTGCGGCCGCTGCGCGGGTGGTTCACCTGGAGGACCTTCTCGCCCGGCAGCGCGCGCACCGCGTCGAAGATCTCGCGCGCGGTGCGGTCGCGGACCGCGAGGGCGCCGCCGCGCGCGTCGGACGGATCGACCTCCAGAGGAAAGACGTTGGCGTGGCCGAACGGCTCGCGGCTGGCGTCGCTGGTCAGCTCCTCGCCGATCACCGAGCGGAAGCGCGCCTCGAGCCCGAGCGCGCGCACCGCGGGCGCGAGATCGGCGATGAGGTTGTGCTCGCTCGCGACGGCGCACTCCACGCCCTCGGCGGCGTTCGAGAGGACGCGATCGGCGACCGAGACGCCGGCGTCGGCCGAGAGCGCGGTGTGCTGGTGGAGATCGCACCCGATGTAACCGCGGGTGTCGACGACGCGCGAGAGCAGGAGATCGAGGCGCGCCGCCGAGCCCTCGGCGACGTCGACCGACGCCTCGGCGAGCGCGTACTCGGGGCCGCGCGAGGCGACGACGCGGTAGCGACCGGCGGCGAGCGGGACCTCGGCGGCGCCGTCGCGCGAGAGGATCGGCTCGACGGCGGGCCTGCCCGAGCGCTCGTCGAGGATCTGCAGCTTCGCGGGCGTCGCCGCTCCGGGCGACGGCGTCGCGGCGCCGGCCGGCGGCGCGCCCGGCGCCTCGCGCACCGCGATCCGGAGCCGGCCGGCGCCGCTAAGGGCGAGGCGCGCCTCGGTGACGGCGCCGGCCTTCACCTCGATCGGCGACGGCGCGAGCGCGCGCCGGCCCGCACCCTCGAACGTGAGCGTGTAGCGGCCGGGTGGGACCTCGGCCGTGATCGCGCCGGCGCCGGCGACGCGCAGCCGCAGGGGCAGCGGCGCCGGGCCTGCGTCGCGCGGGGCATCGTCGCGGCCGAGGACGACGAACCCTGCCGACGAGGGGCCCGCCGGTCCGCCGCCGACGTCGCCGATCGGCGCGCCGGCGGCGTCGACGAGCGCGATCGAGGCGCCGCCCGGCGCCGCGCCGGCGAGGTAGCCGAGCTCGGCGGCGACCGCGAGCGAGTCGCCGCGCGGCGCCACCACGAAGAGGCGCTCGTAGGAGCGGCCCTCGCCCGGAGCGAGCGTCACGCCCTTGGCGAAGCTGACGTTGCTCCACGCGGTCCCGTTCTTCGCCGCGAGCTCGGCGCCGTCGGCGGCGACGACGGCATAGGCGACGCTCGTCCCGACGCCCGCAAGAAAGGGGGAGACCGAGTCGCCGCGGAAGCCCGGCTCTTTGCCGGGCGCCTGCTTCACGGTGGCGCCCCACTGGATGGCGTCGCCGAGCTCGAGCCCGCTGACGGGGCGCTCGCCGTGGTTCTCGAGGCGCGACGCGATCGAGAGCGCGCGCTCGTGCGGGCGCAGCGTGTAGCGCGTGGTGACGGCGAGCGCCTCCTCGTAGAGCTCGTGGCCGCGGACCTCGATCCAGGCGCTGCCGTCGGGCTCGGAGCCCTGGGTGAGCCGCTCGTAGATCGCCTGGCGCGGGAAGACGCCGAAGTAGGTGAACACCTGCCCGAGCTCGTCGACGCCGGTGCGCGCGTCGGCGGCGTCGACGAGGTTGCCGCCGGACTCGGCGAAGCCGCTGCCGCGTCCGAGCTGATCGACGACGACGGCGATCTCGCCGTTCTCGAGGAGGTAGTCGCCGTCGCGGCCGATCGCGAGCGGGCCGCGGAGGTGATCGTCGCGCCCGGCGATGCGGCGGACGCGCGCCGGGGGCGGCGGCGCCCCCCCCCCGCCGCCGCCCCCGCCCGCGCCCCCCCCGGGGGGCGGGGGCCACCCCGCGCC
>CAYJPW010000004.1:45404-47578 GCA_964372055.1 uncultured Polyangiaceae bacterium | reverse complement strand
GGGGCGGTGGCGGCCTTTGGGGAGGGGGGGGGGTTGGTGTTGGGCGCGCGGGGCTCGGCGGCGGCCGCGCGCCGGGGGCGGCTCGTCGCCCGCGCGGCTTCCGCACGCGCCCGCGACCTCGCCGTGCTGCCAGCGACAGACGGCGCCCAGGCGCTTGGCGAGGCCCCTCTCGTGGACCGGCGGCACGCCGTTCTGCGCCGGCGGCTTGCAGCCGGCGGCCGCGCAAGCGACGCCGACGGCGATCGCGGCGGCGACCGCGACACGGCGAAGCGCGAGGGTCCGGCGCATGGGAGCCCGCAGCATGGCGCGGCGGGACGGGCACCGTCCAGATGCTCGGAGCGGAAGTCGAGGCGGTCTACCCGCCGTGAGCCGCCCGAGCTCGGACGGCCGATCCCCGGTGCGGCTCTTGCCACACGGTGCGCGTGGCATCGCCGACCTCCGTCCTCGTGACCGGCGCGACCGGGTTCATCGGGCGAGCGCTCGTGCCGGCGCTGGTGGCGGGCGGCCACCGCGTGCGGGCGGCGGCTCGCCACGTGCCGCGGGGCGCGCTGTCGCCGCCCGAGTGGGTGACGTGCGATCTCCTGCGGCCCGAGACGCTCCCGCCGGCGCTCGAGGGCGTCCGCTGCGTCTACTACCTCGTGCACAGCATGGGCGCCGGCCTCGACGATTTCCGCGCGCGCGACCGCCGGGCGGCGCGGGCGATGGTCGACGCCGCCGCCCGCGCAGGCGTCGAGCGCATCGTCTACCTCGGCGGCGTCGCCCCCGCCGGGCGCCCCTCCGAGCACCTCGCCAGCCGCCTCGAGGTCGGCGAGATCCTGCGCTCGGGCCCGGTGCCCGCGCTCGAGCTGCGCGCGTCGATGGTCATCGGCAGGGGCAGCGCGTCGTGGCAGATCGTCCGCGATCTCGCGGTCCGGCTCCCGGCCATGGTGCTGCCCGCGTGGCTGCGCTCGCGCACCCGCCCGGTCGCCCTCGAGGACGTCGTCCAGGCACTGGTCGACGCGCTCGCGTTGCCGCTTCCGGCGAGCGCCTGGTACGACCTGCCCGGCCCCGACACGCTCAGCGGGGAGGAGATCCTCCGCCGCGTCGCCGCGCTCTCCGGCCGGCGCGTCCTCGCCGTCTCGGTGCCGGTGCTGACGCCGAAGCTCTCCGCGCTCTGGCTGAAGCTGATGACGCGGGCCGACTACGATCTCGCGCGCGAGCTCGTCGTCGGTCTCGAGAGCGACATCCTCCCGAGGGACGAGCGCTACTGGGAGCTCACCCACCACCCGCCGCGGATGTCTTTCGACGAGGCCGCGCGGCGGGCGCTCGCCGGCGAGCCGCGGCCGAGCGAGCGTGTCTGGCGCGTCGAGGAGGCGCTGGTGCGCCGCTTCGGCCCTCGCCTCCGCCGCGGCGGCGGAGCGGCGCCGCCGGTGTGAGCGTGGCGGTGCTCGACGACGATGCGGCGCGCGGTCCCGCCGTGCTCTTCGATCTCGACGGCACCCTGGTCGACACCGTCTACCAGCACGTGCTCGGCTGGCGGGAGGCGCTCGAGGCGCTCGGCATCGAGGTCGCGGTGTGGCGCATCCACAGGCGCATCGGCATGAGCGGTGGCCTGCTCGTGGCCGCGTTGTCGCGCGAGACGGGCCGACCGCTGAGCGGCGACGAGATCGCGCGCTTGCAGGCGCTGCACGCGGAGGCGTACGCGCGGAGGGCAGCGGAGGTGCGCCCACTGCCGGGGGCGAGGGAGCTCCTCGCGTTGCTCTCGCGCGTCCGCGTCCCGTGGGCGATCGCCACCAGCGGGCGCCTCGCGAACGCGCGCCGGGCGCTCGACGCGCTCGGGGTCGGCCGAGGCGCCGCGGTGGTCACGCGCGACGAGGTGGCCCGCGCCAAGCCCGATCCCGATCTCTTCCTCGCGGCGGCGGACCGGCTCGGGGTCGCCCTCGCCGACTCGATCGTGGTCGGTGACAGCGTCTGGGACATGCTCGCCGCGCGGCGGGCGCGGGCGCTCGGCGTCGGGCTGTTGTCGGGAGGCTACGGAGAAGAGGAGCTCACGCGCGCCGGCGCGTACCGGGTCTACGACGATCCCGCGGACCTCCTGCGCCACCTCGACGAGGTCGGCGTGGGGGGGGGGGGGGCGGGGGGGGGGGGCGGGGGCCCGCCCCCCCCCCCCCCCCCCCCCCCCCGGCCCCCCCCCC
>CAYJPW010000004.1:0-45394 GCA_964372055.1 uncultured Polyangiaceae bacterium | reverse complement strand
CACTACCCCGCGGACCGCCTGCCCCACCGCGACGCGGGGGGCGGGCGCCTCGGCGCCCCGGCGGCGGCCGAGGCGCACCGAGCCGCCGAGCCCGAGCGCGCAGCGGTCAAACCCTCACGCGCCAGCGCGTCCCCTCGGGAGCGTCCTCGATCTCGATCCCCGCGGCGGCGAGCCCGGCGCGGAGGGCGTCGGCGCGGGCGAAGTCGCGGGCGCTGCGGCAACGGGCGCGGTGCTCGAGGAGGAGCGCCATCACCGCGTCGAGGCGCTCCCGGTCGCGCGCGTCGGCCGCGCCGGCGGGGAAGAGGCCGAGCACCCCCTCGCCGAGATCCTCGAACACGGCGCGCGCCCTCTCGAGCGTCGCGCGAGGAACGGGTCCGGCGAGCGCCGCGTGGAGATCCCGCGCCAACGCGAAGAGCGCCGCGAACGCACGCGGGGTGTCGACGTCGTCATCCATCGCCTCCGCGAAGGCCGCGCGCGCGGCGGCGATGCGCGCGTCGAGCGCCGCGTCCTCGCCGTCGGGCGCGTCGCCGCTCCGGCGCGCGAGCTCCCGGCGGAGCGCGTTCCATCGGGCGAGGCCGGACTCGGCCGCGGCGAGCGTGTCGGGCGAGACCTCGGCGAGCGACCGGTAGTGGGTCTGCACGAAGAGGAAGCGCAGGACCATGGGGTCGTGCTCGGCGAAGAAGCCCTGGAGCGTGACGAAATTGCCCTTGGAGCGCGACATCTTCTCGCCGTTCACCGTGAGCATGTTCCCGTGCAGCCAGTAGCGCGCGAAGCGCCTGCCGGCGCCCTCGGCCTGGGCGATCTCGGCCTCGTGGTGCGGGAAGACGAGGTCGAGCCCGCCGGCGTGGATGTCGAAACCTTCGCCGAGGTACTCGAGCGCCATCGCCGAGCACTCGAGGTGCCAGCCCGGGAAGCCCTCGCCCCACGGCGACCACCAGCGCTGCAGGTGCCCCGGATCGGCCCGCTTCCAGAGCGCGAAGTCGCGCGGATCGCGCTTCTTTCCGGCGACGAGGGCGCGCGTGCCGGTCTCGAGCTCGTCGATGCGCCGCCGCGAGAGGGCGCCGTACCCGGGCCAGTCGGCGACGCGGAAGTAGACGGAGCCCTCCGCCTCGTAGGCGCGGCCGCGCGCGAGGAGCTCCTCGACGAGCGCGATCTGCTCGAGGATGTGGCCGCTGGCGCGGGGCGTGACGTCGGGGCGGAGCACGTTGAGCCGCGCCATGGCGTCGAAGTACTTCCAGAAGAACCGGTCGGCGATCTCCATCGGCAGGGCGCGCTCGCGCGCGGCGCGCTCGCCGATGCGGTCCGAGCCCTCGTCGAGATCGCCCTCGGTGATGTGACCGACGTCGGTCACGTTGGAGACGAAGCGCACCCGGAGGCCGCGGTAGCCGAGCCACCTGCGCACCACGTCGAAGGCGATGGCCGTCCTGCCGTTGCCGAGGTGGGCGTCGCCGTACACGGTCGGCCCGCAGAGATACATGCCCGCGAAACCCGCGCGGCTGGGGATGAAGTCCTCGATCTGTCGCGAAAGCGTGTTGAAAAGCCGGATCGCCATGGGCGTCCCTCCACCGAAGAGCTCTGGGAGATGCGAAAGGGTGGACCGCTCAGCGCCGACAACAGCGCCGCGCGCACAGGGGCGCGAGGGCAGCGTGGTCGGGAGGGAGCGCCGTGTTTCGCATGGCGGATCGAGCATACGCTTCAGGCGACGAACCCGCCACTCTGCGCCATGGCGGCGGGGTTGCGTGGCCATTCGCGGTGCTCGAGCCGCGCGATCCGCTTCAGGGACGCTCGAGCCGCCAGGAACGCGGTCGGCGCTCGGGCTCGAGCCGGCAGGCGGGCGCGCCGCTCCCGCTTGACGCGATCGACGACCACCACGAAGATCGCGGCATGCTCCGGCGGTCGCTCGTCGTCCTCGCGATCGCGCTCGCCGCAGGCCCGTTCGGGTGCGGCGACGCTCCGGTGCCGGGCGCTTCCTCGCCGCGGAGCGCGACGCCGGGCGCGAGCGAGGTGACGGGCGGCGCCGGTGGCGGCGGGGGCATCGACCAGGGGACGGGCGGGATGCTCGCGGCCGGCGGCGCCCCAGGCGACGGCGCGGCCGGTGCCGGAGGGCTCGGCGGCGCCGGCGGTGCGGCGGTCGCGCTGGCCCCCGACTTCTCGCTGCTCGACGTGAACCCCGCGTCGCCGACCGCGAACCAGCCGGTCTCCCCACGCGACTACCTGATGCGCGTGTCGGCCTGGTACTTCGGCCACGCCACGTGAGGCTACTGCAGTGGCCAGTTCGGCCACCTGAACGATCTGCAGACGGAGCTCGACGGCGAAGCGCACGCGGTGCCGATCCAGATCCTCGGCATCAACGCCGCCGGGCTGGAATCGGGTAACCCGAGCATCACCGCCGGGCGCGCGCTTCCCTGGCTGCAGGACACCCCCGAGGCCAACGTCTGGGCGGCGTGGCAGGTCACCTTCCGCGACGTGGTCATCCTCGACACCGAGAACCGGCCCGTCGCCGCCTACAACCTCACCGTCCACGATCTCGCCGATCCGGCGAGCTACGCCGAGCTCAAACAGCTGCTGACCGACGCCGCAGGCGAGTAGCGTCCGCCCTCCGGTGCTGCTCGTCAGGCGACCAGCTCGTCGAGCTCGATCACCGCCTCGCTGTACTCGATGGGATCCATCGCGCCGATCGGCACGAGCCTGTCGCCGGCGTCCACCGCGGCCTCGAACCAGACGCGCTCGAGCTGAAACACCGGGCGCGCCGAGAACAGCGCCGGCTCGACCCAGAGGCAGAGCCGCCGCCCGCTCGGGAGCGGCTTGCCGAGCGCCGATCCGGCCGGGTGGTGCGGCGCGCTCGCGATGAAGCCGCGCCGGAGCAGAGCGTCGATCTGGGCGCGCGCCAGCGGTCGCTTGGCGAATCGGAGGACCTCGGTCGCGGCGCGCTCGGACTCGGCGACCCGGTGGACCGCGCGATCGAGCTGCGGGAAGGGCTGCAGGATCGGCGAGCGCGCCGAGCAGGAACACGGCGTTGTCGGCGAGGAGCTCGTCGCGGCGCCGCCGCGCTCCCTCTGCCTCCGGCGAGCCCTCCTCGACGGCGAGATCGAGCGCGATGAGGTCGGCCCGCACGTCGCCACGCTCGCGCAGCCAGCGCTCGTAGGCGCGGACCGGCTCGAGACGCTCGGGCTCGGCGAGGATCGCGACCTCGAGCGCAGGCTCGCGCGGCGCGTCGGCGCCCGCGGGCCGCACCCGCGCGCGCGCGGCGCGGCGCCGATCGCGCAGCGCGGCTCGCGTCGCCTCGTCGACGCGCAGGTCCTCCGCGTGCAGGGTGCCCTCGGGCAGGCGCCGGAAGCCGCCGGCGATCACGGAGAGGCCCGCCTCGGGCTCGAAACCGTCGCACGAGAGCCCGTCGAAGCTCACCCGCGTGCCGTCGTCGAGATGCGCCACCCCCGAGCGTTGCTCGTCGGCGACCACCACGGTCGCCCGCGCCGAGGCCGGCAGCTCGGCGACGGCTGCGCCTCGCCGGGCGCGGAGCCCATCGCTCTTGTCGCGCACGCGCTCGAAGCGCCTGCGCGCGCTGCGCCGTTCGTAGTCCTCGCGGTGGTCCTGATCGAGCTCGACCTCGGCGGCCCAGAGCTCGCCCCGGCGCTCCTCGGTGCGCCGGACGACGACGCGCACGCCGGGCTCCTCGAGGAACTTGAACGTGCTGTACGACCGCGCCAGGCGACCGTCGTCGAGGCGCACCGCGTGGCCGCTGCGCCCTTCGGGTGCCATCTCGAGGACGCCGCGGTGCTGCCCGGGCACGAGCGGCGCTTGCGGAGGGCGCCGCTCCGCGCGGGCCTTGGCGAGGTTCTCCTCCTCGAGCGCCGCGAGCTGGAGCGCCTCGTTCGCCTCGCGGTGCGCGGGATCGCCCTCCACCCAGCGCGCCTCGATCGCACCGGCGCCTGTCCGCAGCCGCGAGAGGACGACGCGCATGCCCACGACCGGAAGGCGTCGGCGAACGCGGCGGTGAAGCGCACCACCAGACCGTCGTCGCTCCTGGCCGCGAAGTACGGCGGCTCGTGCTCGATGATGATGGCGCGCACCTCGAAGGGGAGCGCGTCGTGCACGACTACCCCCGCTCCGTGGCGAGCAGCAGCATCGCCGCCGCCCCCAGCCCCACGCCCAGCGCCCGCCGCGCCGTGAACGACTCGGCGAAGATCAGCGGCGCCAGCGCCGCCGAGATGACGACGCCGCCCCCGAGCACCAGCGTCCCCGTGGCCGAGACCGGCCCGCCCAGGCGGAGCGCCCGGAAGAGGAGCGTCGTCGCCCCGCTGATGCACAACCCCGACGCCGCCGCCCAGCCGATCCCCTGCGGCGTCGACGGCGCGCCGGGCGAGACGCGGAGGACCACGAGCACGAGCAGGCCGACCGCCGCCGAGGCCTCGAGGACGAAGGCCCCGACGGCGTCGCCCACCTTCCCGCTCGCGGCGCGCAGGGTGAGGTAGTGGGCGGCGATGCAGGCCGAGGCGAACAGGGCCGAGCTGGACCAGGCGGGCATGGGCCCGGAGGCTACTCGTCCTCCACCATGTCGGGGTAGTCGCCCGGGGCGAGGTTGTCGAAGCGCGTGCACGAGGCGGCGAAGCGCACCAGCACCTTGCCGGTGGGACCGTTGCGCTGCTTCGCGATGATGAGCTCGGCGATGCCCTTCGCGTTGGTCGTCTCGGCGTTGTAGTACTCGTCGCGGTAGATGAAGACGATGGTGTCGGCGTCCTGCTCGATGGCGCCGGACTCGCGCAGGTCGGCGAGCTGAGGCCGCTTGTCCTTGACGTTGCGCGTCTCGACGGCGCGGTTGAGCTGCGAGAGCGCGATGACCGGCACCCGGAGCTCCTTGGCCAGGCCCTTGAGGCCGCGCGAGATCTCGCTGATCTCCTGCTCGCGGCTGTTCACGCCGTCGCGGCCCTTCATGAGCTGGAGGTAGTCGACGACGACGAGGCCGACGCGCCGCGCCGCGGAGGTGGGCGTGGCGGCGCGGTTGTACTCGGCCTGGATGCGGCGCACCTTGGCGCGGAGCTCGAGGATGCCGAGCGCGGGCGTGTCGTCGATCCAGATCGGCAGGCTCGACAGGTACGAGGCCGCCTCGGTGAGGCGGCGCCAGTCGTCGGGCTGGAGGAAGCCCTGGCGGAGCTTGCCCAGGTCGACCCGGCCCTCGGAGCAGACCATGCGGGTCGCGAGCTGCTCGCGCGGCATCTCGAGCGAGAACACGGCGCAGCCGAAGCCCGGCTCCTGCCGCTCGATGCCGTGGCCCTCCTCGCCGGGGCCGGGCGAGCTCACCGTGCGCGGCGAGGCCACGTTGACCGCGAGGTTCAGGACGAACGACGTCTTCCCCATGCCGGGGCGGGCGGCGACGATGGTCAGGTCGCCGTCGTGGAGGCCGGCGGTCTTGCCGTCGAGCTTCTCGTAGCCGGTGGAGATGCCGGTGATGCGGTCGCCGCGCTCGGCGGCGGCGGTGATCTGCTCGAAGGCCGCCTTGAGCACCTGGGCGAGCGGCTGGGCGCTCGTCGACTCGGGCGTGCGCGCGATCTCGTAGACCGACTGCTCGGCGCCGTCGATGAACTCCTGGACGACGCCGACGTCGCCGTAGCCCTCGGCGGCGACGCGCTGGCAGGTGGCGATGAGCTGCCGGACGCGCCACTTCTCCTTCACCACGCGGGCGTGCGCGGCGACGTTGGCGACCGAGGGCGTCGCGTCGGCGAGCTGGATCAGGTACGCGACCCCGCCCACCTGGGCGAGGCGCTCGCGGTCGCGCAGGTACGCCGCGACCATGGTGATGTCGACGGGCGTGCCGGTGAGCGCGAGCTGCTGGGCCGCGTCGAAGATCCGGCCGTTGGCGTCGCTGTAGAAGTGCTCGGGCTTGAGGATCTCGAGCACGCGATCGAGCGCGTCGCGCTCGAGCAGCACCGCCGAGAGGACGGAGGCCTCGGCGTCGAGATCGTGGGGCGGCACGCGCCCCGCCACGATCGGCGGCTCGACCTTCTGATACCCACCCCGACCGCGCTCGCGCGTCAGCTGCATCGGTTCGCCTCACCCACCGGATTTCCCCCGCGAGCCCCGAGCTTTTCCACAGCGCCTACCCCGAAATGCACGACGCCCCGGAGGAGCTCCTCCGGGGCGGCGACGGATGAAAGCGACCCTAGCAGAACGCGATCGGCTTGGCGACGGCGAACCGCGCGAGGCGGTCACGAAATGTCAGAGGTCGGTACGCCGTCGATGCGCGATGCGCGAAGCGTGCGCGCTTCCTCTGACTCGCGGGACACGCTGCGAACGGCGCTCACGGCGCCGAGCGCAGCCAGGTCGCCCACGCCTCGGGCGTCACGCGCCCTTTCTTGCCGGTGACCGGCTCGAGCGTCGTCTGCGCGAGGACGGCGCCCGACCGCGGATCGAGCACCACGTACGCGGCGATCGCCTTGACGCCGTAGCGGAGGCGGAGCTCCTCGTGGCGGTCGAACTTGCCGACGTTGACGCGGACGCGCTCGAAGCGCTCGGCGATGACCCGCGCGACCTCCGGCGCTTGATCGATGCGCGTCATCTCGCGGCAGTCGGCGCACCACGGCGCGACGAACTCGATCAAGACGCGCCGTTTCTCGCGCGCGGCGCACGCGCTCGCGTCGCGCAGCGCGGTCGCGACCTCCTCGTCGCTCTGCTCGTCCCAGTAGCGCGCCTCGGGGATGGGCACGCCGCAGCCCGCGTACGCGCTCGGACCCGGCGCCCCGGCGTCGGCGGCCGCGTCCTCGAGCGCTCCGCCGTCCGGGGACGGTGCGGTGCTCGGCGGACGCTCGGGGGAAGACGAGGAGAAGCCCGGCGCCGGCGGAGCGGACGCGATCGGCGCGGGCGTGCCGGAGGGATCCAGGGTCGGCCGCGGCGGCGCCGTCCGCTCGCACGCGGACAGCGCCATGGCCAGCACCGGGAGGAGCGATCGAACCACGACGACGCCGTCTCGCCGCCCCGAGCTCGACGCCGAGCTCGGGCGACGGGACGTCGCGGCCTACTTGGCCGCGACGGTGAGCTCGACGGTGGCGGTGACCGAAGTGGCGAGGCGGATCGCGATCGGGAACGTGCCCAGGCTCTTGATCGGCTCGACCGCGATGCGGCGGCGGTCGACGGTGAACCCCTGCGCGGCGAGCGCCTCCTCGATGTCGCGCGAGGTGACCGAGCCGTAGAGCTTGTCGCCCTCGCCGACGGGTCGGCTGATGGTGAGCTTCACGTTCGCGAGCTTGCCCGCGAGATCGGTCGCCTCGGACTTGAGCTTCGTGGCGCGCGTCTCGGCGACGCGCTTCTCGTGCTCGACGCGGGCCACGTTGCGCTCGGTGGCGCCGACCGCGAGCCCGCGGGGGATGAGGTAGTTGCGGGCGAAGCCGGGGCGAACCCGGACGAGCTCGCCGCTCTTGCCGACGTTGTGGAGGTCCTCGGTGAGGACCACGCGGATGTGGGTGGCCATGTCCTGCGCTCCTCTCTCAGGCCGTCACGGTGAACGGCAACAGGGCGATGTTGCGCGAACGCTTGATGGCCAGGGTCACCTTGCGCTGGTGGCGCGCGCAGTTGCCGCTGATGCGACGCGGCACGACCTTGCCGCGCTCCGAGATGAAGTACTTCAGGGCCTGCGGGTCCTTGTAGTCGATGGTGAGCACCTTGTCGGCGCAGTAGCGGCAGACGCGCTTGCGCCCCATCCGCCGCCGGCCGGGCGCGTCCGAGTTGAGGTCGGGCGTGCGGCCGAACTCGCGGTCGTCGTCGTAGCCGCCGCCGCCACCGCCGCCGCCGCGGGGTCCCGTGTCGAATCGCTGCGTCATGGCTCAGCCCTCCTCCTCTTCGGTCGCCTCGCCCTCGGGGGCCTCCGGCTCTTCCAGCATCTCGGTCGGCATCGACTCGGGGCCGCGCTCGGCGCGGCGCTCGCTCTCGATCAGGCCGAGCTGGCGCTCGCGCGAGTCGTCGCGCTCCTCCTCGAGCGGCGGGAGCTCGAGGCGCTCGAACTTGACGTCGTCGTCGGTGACCGTGAGCCCCTCGACCTCGACGTCGTCGCGGAGCAGCACCGTCTGGTACTTGAGGACGCCGTCGGTGAGGCGCAGGTTGCGCTCGACCTCGGAGACGACGCGGCCGTTCCCGAGGTACTTGAGGTAGTAGTAGACGCCGCGCCGGTGCTTCTTGATGTCGAAGGCGAGGCGGCGGCGGCCCCAGAGCTCGACCTTGGTGAGGCGGCCCGCTTCGCGGCCGACGACCTCGGCGATGCGCGCCCCGACCTTGTCGGCGCTCTCGGCGTCGACGTCGGGCTTGAGGATGTAGATGGTTTCGTACTCTTTGGCGCGACCGGGCGCCGTGACGGTCCTGCTCATGAATTCTCCTCGTGGCCTAGGGCCCCGAGGACGTTTGCCTCGGGGCGAGGAAAGGAGCGTCCGACTCTCGCCGGCTACTCCTTCGGAGGCTCCTGGCTCGGGGTCCGTCGCGGTCGCCCGCCTTCGTGGTGGCTGGCGACTGCGCCGGGCTCTTCGCCGCTTGCTTCCTTGGGTTTCTTGGGACGGGTGTTGCGAACCTTCATCGCGGCCTGGAAACCGCGGGAGGCGACTTCTAGCACACTTTCGGCTGCCAGCTTCAAGGTCTCGGGCAGCTCGGCGCGCTCGGAGGCGTTGAAGCTCGAGAGCACGTAATCGGCGACCTCGCCGCGGAAGCCGGGGGGCGGGCGGCCGATGCCGATCCGGAGCCGGCCGAAGTCGCCGGTGCCCAGGCTGGCCATGATCGACCGGAGCCCGTTGTGGCCGGCGTGGCCGCCGCCCACCTTGAGGCGCACGTCCGAGAACGGCAGGTCGAGCTCGTCGTGGAGCACGATCACGTCCTTGGGCTCGACCTTGAAGAAGGCGGCCGCGGGCTGAACCGAGCGGCCGGACTCGTTCATGTAGGTCATCGGCTTGAGCAGCACGGCGGGCTCGCCCGCGAGCTCGGCCTTGGCGTAAACGCCCGAGAATTTCTCGCGCCAGGCGTCGGCGCGGACGCGGTCGGCGAGCGCGTCGACGGCCATGAAGCCGACGTTGTGCCGGTGCGACGCGTACTCCTTGCCCGGGTTGCCCAGGCCGACCACGAGCAGCATGCGTTCGAGGGCGACGGGCGAGCGGCTCGGGTCGGGGCCCTCGCCGCGACCCAGACGCAGCCCTCGCTCGGGAGAGGGTTACTTCTTCTTCTCGGGCTTCGCCGGGGCGGCGGCGGCGGCAGCCGGGGCGGCGCCCGCGGCCGGAGCGGCGGCACCCGCAGCAGCAGGAGCACCCGCGGCGGCGGCGCCCGCGGCGGCGGTCGCAGCGGCGGCCTCCTCCTCGGCACCGGCCTTCTCGGGCGCGTTCACGACGACGATCGTCTGGTCCTCGGAGAGGCGGAGCTTCACGCCCTCGGGCACCTGGAGCTGGTTCGCCTTGAGCGAGTCGCCGATGTCGAGCTCGGTGATGTCGATGTCGATCGACGCCGGGATCTTGTCGGGGAGGCAGCGGACGGGCAGGCGGCGGAAGATCTGCTGGAGGATGCCGCCGAGCACGACGCCCTTCGACTTGCCGGTGCAGTGGAACGGCACGTCGACGTCGACGGGCTGGTCGAGCTTGACCGAGACGAAGTCGGCGTGGACGAGCTCACGGGTGATGGGGTGGTAGGCGTAGTCGCGCACCATCACGGTCAGCTTGTCGCCGCCGTCGATCGCGAGCTCGATGACCGAGTTCTGCCCGTGATCCGAGCCGAGCACCTTGAGCAGCGCCTTGGGCGAGACGGCGACCGGCAGGGCCGCGAGGTCCTTGCCGTAGGCGATCGCCGGGATCTGACCGGCGCGGCGGAGGCGGTTCGACGGCCCCTTGCCCGCGTCGGCACGGCGCGTGGCGCTAAGCTTGATGATCTCCATGGACATGGCTCTGCTCCTCGGACTGGGGTCGGGGCTTTTAGCAGAAAGAAACCGCCAAAGGAAGGGTTCGCGGTTTCGGCACGGAATTGCCGCCCTGCCGAGCGGCGACACCGGAATCGCCCTCCCCGACCCCCCCGTCTGCTTCTCCCGAAGACCTAAATGAAGAGCGAGCTGACCGAATCCGAGTGGTGGATCCGGCGGATCGCCTCGGCGAGCAGGCGGGCGACCGAGACGACCTTGAACTTGCCGGTCGCCTTCGCCTCGTCGGTGAGCGGGATGGTGTTGGTCACCACGACCTCGGAGAGCGGGCTCTCCTTGATCCGCGCGACCGCCGGCCCGGAGAGGACCGCGTGGGTCGCGCAGGCGGCGACGCTCTTCGCGCCCGCCTTCATCAGCGCCTGGGCGGCGTTCACCAGGGTGCCGGCGGTGTCGATCATGTCGTCGAGGATGAGGCAGCGCCTGCCCTCGACCTCGCCGATGATGTTCATCACCTCGCTCTCGTTGGCGCGCTCGCGGCGCTTGTCGATGATCGCGAGGGTGCCGTCGAGGCGCTTGGAGTAGGCGCGGGCGCGCTCGACGCCGCCGGCGTCGGGCGAGACGATGACCGCGTCCTTCGAGTAGTGGGCGCGGAGGTGGTTGTCGAGGAGCGCCGGCATGGCGAAGAGGTGATCGAAGGGGATGTTGAAGAAGCCCTGGATCTGGCCGGCGTGCAGATCGACCGAGACGATGCGATCGACTCCCGCGGCGACGATGAGATCGGCGACGAGCTTCGAGGTGATCGGCGTACGCGGCGCGACCTTCCGGTCTTGGCGGGCGTAGCCGTAGTAGGGGATGACGGCGGTGATCGAGCCGGCCGAGGCGCGCCGGAGCGCGTCGACCATGATGAGGAGCTCCATCACGCTGTCGTTGACCGGCGAGCAGGTGGGCTGGACCACGTAGGTGTCCACGCCGCGCACGTTCTCCTGGATGACGCAGAACGTCTCTCCGTCGGAGAACCTCGAGACCCGCGACTTGCCGAGCGGGAACTCGAGGACCTGGCAGATCTCCTGCGTGAGCGCAGGATTCGCGTTTCCCGAGAAGATGCTCACCCTCTTGAACACGGCGAATCCTCCCGGCTAAACGATGCGCCGCGGCATGTAACAAGCGCGCTCTGGAGCGTCAAGGGTGATACGGCCGCGACGGACGAGCGCGTGCTCGTGCGCGGATGGTAGAAGGGCTACGGAGAAGCGAGATGCCCGCGCTCGTGGTGATCGGCAATTTCGACGGGGTGCACCGCGGGCACCAGGCGGTGCTGGGCGCGGCGGCGGCCGAAGCGCGCCGCGGCGGCCTCACGCCGACCGTCCTCACGTTCGATCCGCACCCCGCCGAAGCGCTCGGCCGCCCGACGCCGCCCGTGCTCACGAAGATCGAGCGCAAGCGCGAGCTCGTCGCGCGCGTCGATCCGGCGATCGCCTTCTCGGTGCAGCGCTTCGACGCGGCGTTCGCGGCGCAGTCGCCGGCCGAGTTCGCCGAGCGCGTGCTCGCGCAGCGTCTGCATGCCCGCGTCGTCGAGGTGGGCCAGAACTTCCGCTTCGGCCACGCGCGCGCGGGCGACCTCGACGAGCTCGGCCGCCTCGGCCGCACCCTCGGGTTCGAGACGCGCTCGCACCCGCTCGTGGGCGACGAGCACGGCGCGTGGTCGTCGACGCGGATCCGCGAGGCGATCGCCCGCGGCGATCTCGCCGAGGCCGAGCGCATGCTGGGCAGGCCGCACATGATCTCCGGCGTGGTGTCGGCGGGCGATCGGCGCGGGCGCACCATCGGCTTCCCGACCGCGAACCTCGCCGAAGTGCGCGAGGCGCTGCCGCCGTTCGGCGTCTACGCCGTGCTCGTCGACGAGGTGCCCGCAGGCGGTCCGGCGCGCGCGCTCGCCCGCGGCGTCGCGAACATCGGCGTGCGGCCGACCGTCGGCGGCGGCGATCGCCCGACGGTCGAGGTCCACCTCTTCGACGTCGATCGCGATCTCTACGGCGCCGTGCTCAGGGTCCACCTCGCCGCGCATCTCCGTTCCGAGCGGAAGTTCGGCGGGCTCGACGCCCTCAAGGCGCAGATCGCCGCCGACGCCGCCGAGGCCCGCGCGCGGCTCGCGCCCCTCGAGCCCGATCCTTCGGCCGGCGGCGCCTGGCGCTGAAGGGAGTCCGAGCAGCGCCTCTCGAGGCTCGAGGTCGCGACGGCTCTCAGCTCCGGGGCGACGGAGCGGAGGTTCAAGCCGAGACCGAGCGCCGAGCTGGGGTCGCTCCGGGCCCGCTGGGCGATTGGCGGATCCAGCCAGGCGCGAACGGCACCGCATGCCTTTGGGCCTCGACCCGCCCGCGCCTTCTTCTGCTAGGGTCGCGCCGATGCAGCGCCGGGATCTGGAAGGGTCGAGCCGCGACGAGCTCATCGCGCGCGCCGAGAGGCTCGGGGTCACGCGCCCGCGGGTGCTCACGCAGGCCGAGCTCATCGACGAGATCCTCGCGCGCTCCGCCAAGAACGCGCACGACCGGACGCGGGCGCGCGGCTGGCTCGGGCGCGCGCGCGACCTGCTCGCCAGCGTGGTCGAGCGCGGCCTGCACCTGCCGGACGCGGCGCGCGCGCTGCGGGGCGGGCCCGCCCCGCGCTGGCCGAGCGCTCCCCCTCCCCTGCCCACCGTCACGCTCGCCGAGATCTACGCCGCGCAGGGCCACCTCGATCGCGCGGTCGGCGTGCTCGACGAGGTGCTGGCGCGCGAGCCGGAGCACGACGAGGCGCGCCGCATGCGCGAGCGCTTCGCCGCGAGCGCGCGCACGGCGAAGCCCGCCGCCCCCGACGAGGAGCCGGCCTCCGCGGCCGAGCCGGAGCGCGACGCGGACGCCGCGGCGCCGGCCGACGACGCCGCCTCCGCGCTGCCGGATCGCTACGAGGTCGACGAGATCGTCGCCATCGCCGTCGATCCCGAGACCGTCTACCTCTACTGGGAGGTGCGCCCGACGACGCTGGCCCGCGCGCGCGCCCGGCGGCCCGAGGGCAAGATGGTCATCCGCGCGGTGTGCGTCGCGCCGAGCTGGGACGGGCCCGCGCTCGAGACGCGCGAGATCCCGATCGACGAGCTCTACGGCGACCTCTTCGTCCGCGGCGTCGCCCCCGGATCGAACGTGCGCGTCAGCGTCGGCTGGATCGCCGGCGGCGACTTCGATCCGTTCGCGGTCGGCGACGAGCTCGCCGCGCCCCACGTCGCCGCGTCGGCGGCGCTCGGCAGCGCCGTGGCGCGCTGGGCGCCGAGCCCGCTGCCCGGCCTCGGCGGCGGCCCCGGCCCGCACACGTTCGGCACGGCGCTGCAGCGCATGCGCCGTCAGGTCGGGCAGGTCGCGTGGGGAGCCATGACGCCGGGCGGCGGCGACGCGCTCCAGGCGGGCGCGGGCGGGAGCGGTGGAGGAGGCGCTTTCGCGCGCCCCGGCGACGCCGCCGGGGTCGCCGGCGCGCCGATTTCGCGCCGCGTGCACGAGACGATCTCGCGCCGGCCCGGCTCGAGCGAGCTCGTCCGCGAGACGCGCGAAGAGCGGCTCGGCGGGCCTGGGCGCCCCGGCCGCGGCGGCGCGAGCGAGCTCGGAAGATCGAGCGAGCTGGGACGCGCACCTCGGTAGCCCTCCTCCGAGGGGCGCTTCGCGGCCCGCCAAGACCGCGCACCTGGGCCGATGGTCGGGTACACCTCCGACGCCCGACCCGAGCCCGGCGAAGAAAATCGACGAGCGATAGCAACTGGGAGGCGCGCCGCGCCGACCTCCGAGCATGAGGCCCGCTCTCGCCCTGCTCGCCGCCGCCGCGGTCTTGTTCGCCGCCCCCTCCCTCCGCGCGGGCCCCGCCCCCGGTGACGACGACGGTGACCGCGTTCTCGCCCCGCGCGTCGCGCTCCTCCACGATCTCGACGATGCGGGCGGAGGCCCCCGCGCCCCGCTCTGGATCGGGATCTCGGCCACGCTGGCGCGGCGCGAGGCGTCGCAGAGCTGGGGAGCGATGCTGCTCCTCAACATCCCCCTCGAGCGCGTCGCGCGCGCCGGCAGCGGCGCCCGCGCCGATGGCGAGCGCTCCCTCGGTGCGGGCCGCCCAGCCGCCGGCGGGAGCGCCGCGTTCGCCGAGCAGCCCAAGACCGAGTCTCGCGCGAAGACGAGCCCCGAAGGGGAAGCCGGCGACGACGACGCCGCCGATCCCGACGCGAAGCTCGCGGCGGCGGCGGCGCCGGCCGACGAGCCGCTCGTCATCCCGGTCGTGGTGACGCCGGAGCTCGCCCGCGCCGCGGTGCACGCCGCGCTGAAGAAGGCGCGCCTGGTCGCGGCCGACGCCCGCCTCGAGGGCCTCGCGGGGCGGGCGCGCGCCGGCGCGCTCCTGCCCGAGCTCCGCCTCCGCGTCACGCGCCTCGTCGACGACTCCGAGAGCCTCTCGCCCACCGAGTACGATCCCGGGCGCACGACGGCGAGCGGCGGCACGAGCCTGTGGCTCGAGGCGCGGGCCACCTGGCGGCTCGACCGCCTCGTCTTCGCCGACGAGGAGATCGCCATCGAGCGCCTCCGCGCGGACCGCGCCGAGGCCGAGGCCCGCCTCACCGCCCGCGTGCTCGATCTCCTGTTCGCCTGGCAGCGCGCGCGCGCGCTCGAGGCCCGGCTCGATCTCGCGCCCGACGAGCGGCTCGCGGCGTCGCTCAAGGTGCTCGAGTGCGAGGCCGCGCTCGACGTGGCGACCGACGGCTGGTTCACCCGCTGGCGGGCCGGCCCGCGAGCGCGGTGAGCGCCGAGGCCGACCGGGAGGGAGCCACCGGCGGCCCGGTACGGTGGCACCTCGCCGCGAGCGCTCAGGTCGCGCGCTCGACCGCGCCGGCGCGCTCGTCGCGCCGGCCGCCGTCGCGCTCCGCCAGACGCCCGCGCACCAGGGCGACGATCTCCTCCCGGGTCACGCCGCCGAGGACGAAGAGGAGCGTCGCGTAGAGCGGCACGGCGACCCCGATGCCGCACCACATGCCCGCCGCCCGGTTCGCCGCGTGCGCGGCCACGCCCATGAGCGCCGTGGCCGCCGCGAGGCGCGCGACGCGAGCGACCGGGATGAGCCGCACCGTGCCCGCCGTGGCCGCCACGACGGCGAGCAACGTGAGCCCCGAGGTCGCGAGCGTGGAGAACGCCGCCCCGACGGCGTGGTAGCGGGGGACGAGCACCACGTTGGAGATCACGTTGGCGGCGAGCGCCGCCGCCAGGATCCAGGCGACGACCCGCTCGCGCTTCGCCGCGACGAGCGGCAGCGCGGCGACCTGCAGGGCGAACCCGATGGGGACGCTGCAGATGAGCACGCGCAGCACCCTGGCCGAAGAGGCGTACTGCCCGCCGCCGTAGACGAGCCCGATGACCTCGGGGGCGAGCAGGAAGCCGCCGACGGCGATGGGGAGCCCCAGCGCGAGCGCCGCGATCATCGCCGTCCGGTAGAGGCGCCCGAACGCCTCCCGGTCGAGGGCATACGTGCGCATCCCCGCCGCGAAGCAGGCGGCCATGAAGGCGTCGGGGATGAGGTGGAAGTTCTCGCTGACGACGCGCGCGGCGCTGAAGATCCCGACCGACCGCTCGCCGTCGAGCCACCGCAACAGGACCGTGTCGCTCTGCTGCAGCGCGGCGAGCTGCGCCGAGACCAGGCCGTAAGGCAGGCTGCGGACGACGATGCGCCAGAGCTCGGCGACGCTCGCCTCCAGGCGCGGCCGGTAGAGCCGCGTCCGCACGAAGTGGTAGGTGAGGCCGAGCTCGAGGACGTTGCCCAGCGTGAACACGGCGGCCGCGGCGACCACGCCGAGCCCGAGCGCCAGGAGCGACATCCCGAGGCCGATGACGAACAGGCGCGCGCCGAGCTCGACGTACACGATGTACTGGAGCCGCTCGTGCGCCTCGAAGCTGAGCCACATGGTCGAGTACAGCATCGCGGCGAGCTGCGAGACGGCGGCGAGCGCGAGCAACACCGCGCCGAGGCTCGGCAAGAGCCACACGCCGGCGGCGACGGTCACGACGAGCATCACGGCGCAGGTGAAGCCGCGTATGGCGAGGGCCGACCCGAGGTGCCGCGGGCCGAGCGCGGGGTCGACCGCGATCTCGCGGGCGAGGTACGCGCGCACGCCCACGCCGGCGACGAGGCCCACCACCGCGACGGTGGCGAACGACGCCTGGAGCTCGCCCCACGCGGCGACCCCCACCATGCGCGCCATGTACCCGATGAACACGACGCCGAGGACGGCCATGATCACCTGCTTGGCGATCATGAGCGCGGTGTTGACCGCTACCCTCTGCCCACGCTGCACGTGCCTCCGCGTCCCGCGCCGGCGCACGCCGCCGCTGGTCCCTCCGATGTCGCGAGCGTCCCTCGCGTGGCGCCGTCGCTCGCGCGCTCGCCGAGGTGAGCCCGACGGGCGCGCGCTACGCGGCCGATCCGGAGCGCGGCTCGCGCTCCGGCCTCACCCGCGGCTCGGCGCCGTCGACGGCGACGCGCCGGGCGACGAGCCGGAAGCCGACCGGCAAGCCCAGCGCGCGCTCGGTGACCGCCCACTCCAACCGCTCCCACCCCACGGCGCCGAGCCAGCGCGTGATGCGGCGCGCGCTGCCGAAGAGCCGGCCGCCGCCTCCGAGCGCCCCGGGGGGAGCCTGGCGTCCGACGGCGGCGAGGACGACGCCGAGCGCGAGGTCCCGGGCCCGGCACGCGAGCTGGCGAGGCCCCCGTGCCGCGAGGCCGTGCCGAAGGTCGAAGCCGGGTCCCTCGACGTGCAGGTAGAGCACCCCGCCCGGCGCGAGCACGCGGACCATCTCCTCGAGCGCCGCCCGCTGGTGCATGTAGTTGAGCGCGACGCGGCAAACGACGTGCGAGAAGGAGCGGTCGGCGAAGGGCAGCGCGCACGCCGAGGCGCGGACGAGGTGGAGGCTCGCCGGATCGTCGGCGCCGAGGCGGCAGCCGAGCGCGAGCGAGGTGACGTCGCTGTCCACGCCGATCGAGAGCCGAGGACGGCGCCCGGCGAGGTGCCGGAGGCTCTGACCGGCCCCGCACCCCACGTCGATCACGTCGCTCGTCGGACCGATGGTGTCGAGCACGTCCGCGGGGAGGAACTGGCGCGCGTGAAGCTGCCGCTCGTGCTCGCCGAGGTGGTAGCAGAGCGCCGCGCCGAGGCGGGTGGGACGGCCCTCGGCGTCGACGACGCCCTCGGCCTCGAGCGCCGGATCAGGCCGGGGCGAGTGGATCATTGTGTCGATGCGCTCGCGCGACCACGCGGCGAAGTGGCGCACGAGCTCCTCGCGCCAGCCCCAGATGCGCGCCACGTCCTCGGGCTCGGTCGCGTCGAGGAAGTCGAGCATGCGGCCGCCGCGCAGGGCGGCGCCGGCCCCACAGGAGACGCAGCGAAGCGCGCCCGCGACGTGGTGATCGAGGACGCCCCGGCAGGCGGGGCAGCGGAGCAGCCGCGCTGGAATCCGTGCGCGTCGGTCGAGGCAGCCGGGAGGCGTCCACGCGTCGGGCATGGCGCGGGTGAATGGAACAAGCGTGCCTCGAGGGCGCGTTCGCCTCCGGACGCCGGCGAATGCCGCGGCGAAATCGGCGCGTGAAGCGCCGTCGGGCGATGGTCAGGACGCGAGGCGGCGAGCGAGCCAGGAAGCGAGCGCCGGGTACAGCACGCGCGGCGCCTTGCCGCCCACGACGGCCCCGACGTGCCCGCCCGATACCGTGAGCACGTCGTTGTCGTCGCTCCCCGCGAGCGCCCCGAGCGCGGTCGCCGCGGGCGGAGGGCAGATCGTGTCGCGGTCGGTGACGACGGTGAGGACGGGGCAGCGGATCCGGGAGAGGTCGACGGGACGGCCGGCGACCCGGTGCTCGCCCTTCACCAGGAGGTTCTCCTGGTAGAGCTCGCGGATGTACGTCGCGTACGCGGCGGCGGGGAACGGGACGTTATCGCTCGCCCATGCCTCGAGCGCCTCGAACGACGTCCGCGCCTTGGGATCGCCGGCGCGGTCCATGAACGAGACCCACTTCGCGAGCTGCGCCGTGGGCCGGAGCGCCACGAAGCCGCTCTGCATCTGCAGCGCCGAGACGTTGCCGGCGGCGGCGATGGCGTCGACGTCGAACCAGCGCGGGTCGACCATCTCGCCGAGGAAGCCCGCGTGCGCGAAGTCGATGGGGCCGGCGAGGTTGACGAGCGCGGCGACCCCTTCGGGCTCGAGCGCGGTGTGGATCGCGCACAGCGTCCCGCCGATGCAGTAGCCGACGAGCCCGACGCGCGGCGCGCCGGTGATCCGACGGACGGCGCGGACCGCGCGGGCGAGGCGCGCGAGCACGTCGTCCCAGCCGAGATAGCGGTCCTCGTCCTCGGGCACGCGGGGTCGTGTCGAGGATGTCGTCGCGGCAGGATCGAGGCGAGCCGTGCACGCAGCGCAGCACGGGCCCGCCGAGGTCGACGTCGATCGAGGCGGGCATCCCGGCGATGAACGCGTGGTCGTCCGCCGAGAGTCGATCGCGGGTCCACGCCTCCATCGCCGCCAGGAGCGGGTGCGCGGGGCGCTCGTCGAGCGGATCGTGGTTGCCCTGCACGCAGGCGCAGCCGAGCGCGCGCACGCGCGCCAGCGTCTCGGCCGGCTCGGGTCCGAGATCGACGACGTCGCCCAGGCAGACGACGACGTCGGCGCCGAGGCGCCGGGCGTCGTCCAGCACCGCATCGAGCGCGACGAGGTTGCCGTGCAGATCCGAAATGAGGGCGACGCGCAAGGGTGCTCGAATCAGAGGATGCCGGTCGAGAGCGTGACCGGCTTCGTGCCCACGCCGACGGTGCCGTCGGGATCGCGGACGGTGACGGTGACGTCCACGCGCTTGCCGAGCATCGTCATGATGTCGTCCTGCCCGTCGAGCTGGAAGCGCAGGCCGAAGAGCTTGCAATAGCCGCCCTCGTCCTGATCGAAGGTGAAGATCACGCTGAACTTCGGGACGTCGAGCCCGAGCTCGGGCACCTTGCCCGTCACCTCGGTGATCGAGCCGGACTGGTGGAGGTTCTTGAGGCGGATGGCGACCCAGATGTGGTGCCCGCCCTGGGGCCCGGCCTCGACCTGCGCGACCTCGAGGTCCTGCATCGGCAGGTAGTCGCTCATGCCCTTGCCGACGATCACCACCGGATCGCCGGCGCCCGCCGGCTTGCAGACGTCGGGCGAGCCGCTGTTCCAGCCGGGGCTGTAGGCGGGCAGCTTCTGCGGATCGACGAACGGATCGTTGCAGCCGCCGGCGATGCAGGTCTGCCCGGAGGGGCAGGCGACGGTGGCGCAGTCGGAGTCGAAGCGCACCGGCAAGAGGAGCTGCTTGCCCCCGGCGATCTTGGTGCCGGCCGAGCGCACGAGGAGCGGATCGGTCCAGCCGTTCGGGAACGCCTCGAAGAGGACTTCGACCTCCTGGCCCGCCGGCCGATCGCTGAACGCGAACTCGGCCGGGAACGCGAGGCGCGGCCCCTGGGTCGCCGACGCGGCGAGGGTGTCGTCGCGGATCACCTGGCCGCCCGCCGTCATCTTGACGTGGAGCGTCTCGACGTCGACGCCGGCGCGCAGATCGCTGGTCACGCCGACCACCACGGTGCCGATGTCCTCGTTGGGCTTCGTCTCGGTGTCGTCGCTGCAGCCGGCGAGGAGCGCGAGCCACGCCCCGAGCGTGAAAGCAAAGCTGGAAGTCATGAGCAGCCTGATCTTAGACCGGCTGCAGGCTTCGCGCACGCCGGCGCGCGCCGGTCGGATCAGTCGATCCCTTCGATCGCGGCGAGGAAGGGCTCGGCGTCGACGAAGTCGTTGAAGCGCTTCCGCTCCGCACCCTTCGAGTCGTAGATGACCACCGTCGGGAGGCCGACCACCTTGTACTTCTCCTTCACGGCGTCGACCTGCGGGTCCTCGTCGCTGGTCGCGTCGATCTTCACCGCGACGAACTTGGACGCCTTGGCCATCACGCGCGGATCCGAGAAGGTCTCCTTCGACATCTTCTTGCAGGCGCCGCACCACTCGGCGGTGAAGTCGACGATGAGCGGGCGCTGCTCCGACTTCGCCTTGGCGAGCGCGACGCCCTCGTCGTGCTCCCAGGTGAGGAGCTTCTTGGGCTCGCCGGCCTCGGCCACCGGGATCACCGAGTCGGCCTTGGGCATGTCCATGTTGGCGGCGAGGAGGAACCCGCCGACGACGGACACCGCGACGCCGAGGCCCTTGCGCACCTTCACGCCCCATCCGCCGTCGCTCCAGTCGAGGTGGATGGCGCCGAGCGCGAGGCCCACGCCGATCACGCCGAGCGAGATCAGGGCGAACGTCGTCCCCGGCTGCGCCACGGCGCCGAGCGCCTTGAAGGGGTTCTTGAGGAAGTAGAGGGCCATCACGACCATCACGATCCCGAAGAACGACTTCACCCAGAGCATGTACTTGCCGCCCTTGGGCAGGCTCACGGCGAAGGTTCCGACGAGCCAGAAGGGGATGCCGAGGCCGAGCGCGTAGGCCGCGCCGAAGATGGCGCCGAGCCAGACGTTCTGCGACTTGCCGATGAAGATCAGGATCGAGGTGGCGACCGGGCCGACGCAGGGCGCGGCGATGAGGCTCATCACCATGCCGAGCAGGAACGCGCCGCCGTAGCCCATGCCGCCGACGTTCGAGAGCCGCTGCTGCAGCCCCGAGGGGAGCGCCAGGTCGAAGGCGCCGAACATCGACGCCGCGAGCGCGACGAAGACGATGGCGATGATGCTCACCACCCACTTGCTGGCGAGCGCCGCGCCGAACATCTTGCCGCCGAGCGCCGCGAGCACGAACACCGGCGTGAACAGGGCGACGATCCCGAGCACGTAGCTCGTGGAGAGCAGCATCGCCTGGCGGCGGGACTTGGCCTCGCGCGCGCCGAAGATCGAGACCGTGATCGTGACCATCGGGAAGACGCACGGGGTGATGCAGGTGAGCAGGCCGAAGCCGAACGCCACGCCGCCGGCCACGACCGGGCCGAGGATCGGCCCGAGGGCGAGCGCCTGGTCGAACGCCGTCTTCTCCTGGGCGAGGGCGAGCGCGGGGAGGAGCACGACCGCGAGCGCCGCCAGCGCCGCCACCGCGAGCCGGGGGGATGGATCGCCGATCCACCAGAGTCGCGCGACGCGAGCGACCGCGAACGCGGATCGCGCTTGGGGTCGAGCAGGGGCACGGCCGGTTTGGCGGAGGGTGGTGCTCACGCCGCCGAGTGTAGCAAAGCCCGAGCCTGGGGAAATCGAACTCCGGGGCAAAGCGGAGGAGTTCGACGCTGGAGGGGCTCCGGGATCGATCCCGCGTCGCGGAGAGCCCCTCGCGGCGCCGTGCGCCCGGCCCGAGGACGCGCCGAGGTCCGCTCCGCCCGCCGCTTCAGTTCTTCGCCATGCGCGCGAGGGTCTTCTTGGCCACGGCCACCTCGCCGTCGAGGGCGATGGCGAGCGCCGGCCGGCCGCTCGTCGTCCGCCGCACGAACGCCTCGAGGTGGCGGCGCGCCTCGCCGAAGCGCTCGCCGTAGAAGGCCATCTGGCCGAGGACGAAGCGCCCATAGCCCTGCCCGGCCGGCGCGCTCGAGAGCCGCTCGATGAGCTCGGGCAGATCCTCGACCTTCTCGCCGCGGGCGCAGCGCACGACGGCGCGGTGGCCCTGGTAGAGCGGCTTGTCGGTCGTGCCCCAGCGCGACGCGCGCGTGAGCGCCGTCACCGCCTCGTCGTAGCGGCCGGCGAGGAAGAGCAGGCTCCCCAGCGTCCACCAGTGGAACGCGCGGCGCTTGGGCGGGCCACTCCGCGCGGCGAGGCGGAGGTGCGAGGCGGCGCCGTCGACATCGCCGAGCGCCTGCTTGGCGCGGGCGGCGTCCTGGTGGGCGAACTCGGGCAGCACGCCGAGGGCGAGGTTCTGCTCCGAGACCTCGCGGGCTCGCTCGAACTGGCGCTGCTCGAAGTGCGACAGATAGAGCTGGCGGAGCAGCATCGCGTGGATCGTGGTGTCGATCGGCGCCCGCGACGCGAGACCGCGCCTCGCCCAAATCCCACGCGACCGCGGCGTCTTCGCCGCCATCGCGCGGCGGAGCATCTCGTCGGGCGGATCGATGCGAGGCGGGACGGACGAGCGCCGCGCGGCCGACGCGACCCCCGGCCCGACGCGGGAGGCCTTCCGGGCGCCGCCGCTTGAGGAGCGGGCACCGGTGCCGGTCCCGCGTTTCGCCAGCCCAGGCTGGGCCGCCGAGCCGCCGTTCGTCGCGGCCGTGGCGCGGCGGCGCTCGGCGCCCCCGTCGGCGGTGCCCTTCGTGTTCCGCACGTCGCGATCTTAGCAGTACCTGTACAAGCGTCCAGAATTCGGCGGGTATTTGCAGGGGTTCTCGCCTGTCGCGGCCTTCGGTCGCGGCCTCCCGAACCGGCCGTGCCAAACGGCGGCCCGGAGGGCCGGCGGTTGGCGCGAAGGTCTACGACGCCCGAGGCCGCAGGCCGAGGCAGGAGAGAACCGTCGCGCCACGAGCCTCGGTTTGGGTCCGACCGCGACCGCGCCGCCTTCGTCGACGCAGCGCCGTGCGGGCGGGCTCCCACGCGCTCTCGAGGCGCTCGTCGCGGGCGAACCGCCGCGACCCCGAGCCGGCGAGCCGGGTTGCGCTCGCCCCGCAAGGGAGCCATCGTCGGCCCGGATGGGACGTCTGCTCCTCCTCGCCGCGTTCACCCTCGCCCTCGCCGGCTGCGGCCACCCCGCCTCGCGCGAGGAGTGCGACGCCATCTTCAACCGCGGCGCCGAGCTCGAGCTGCGCGGCCAGAGCATCAGCGATCCGGCGGTCATCGCCAAACGCACCGCCGAGCTGCGGGCGCAGCGGGGCGAGGAGATCGTCAGCCGATGCATCGGGATCCGCGTCACCCAAGCGGAGCTCGACTGCATGCAGCGCGCGACGAGCTCGCAGGAGTTCGACAAGTGCTTCAACTGACGTCGCTGCAAGGGGCGGACGCATCGCCCGGGATCCTCGAGCTCGCCGTCTCGGGCGAACGCCGGGGGAGGTGAGGCTCGTGGGCGCCGATCGCGACCCGCCCGCGCGCCGGGAGATCGCCGCGGCGGCGGTGATCGTCGCCGCCACGGCGGTCGCGGTCCTCGGGCCGTGGGCGGCGCACCGGCTCGGACCGCACCCTTCGCGCGAGCAGTGCCTCGAGCTGCTCGACCGCTACACCGAGCACGTCGCCCGCGCCGGCGATCCCGATGTGCCCTCGCCGACGCTGGCGCTCCGCATCGCCGCGGCGCGGGCGCGGGCGAGCGAGAGCGCCGACTTCGCGCGCTGCACCACCGCGCTGAGCCGCGCCGAGGCCGAATGCGCCATGAACGCGCACGGCGCCGACGAGTTCGAGCGCTGCCTCGAGTAGCCCCCGCCGCCGCGCGCCGGTGATGCCGGTTTCGCAACCCGCCTCGTGTGGTAGCCTCACGGGGCCCGTCTCTACCGACGGAGCGCCCCGCACCGGTCGTGAAAGCACCGTCCCCGCTCCTCGGCTTCAACAACAACGTCAAGCACAAGGGGCGCGTGTTCCATATTCAGACCGAGGACTCGGGGATCAAGCACCCGCACATCATCACGCACCTCTTCGCCGACGGCGGCCGCATCCTCAAGACCACCAAGACCTCGTACGCCGAGCACATCGGCGCCGAGTCGATGGCCGAGACGGTGCGCGCGATGATGCAGGAGCAGCACAAGGCGATGTTCATCGCCCTGCGCGACGGCCAGTTCGATCACCTCTTCGACGACGCCGCGAAGGCGCGGCCGCCCGCGGCCCCTCCCTCGCGGCCCGAGACCGCCGCGCCCCCGAAGCCCGCCCCCGAGGCGCCGGCGCCGATCCCCGCCGAGCGCGAGATCGCCCCCGCTCCGGTCGCCGCGTTCGCGAGCCCGCCGGTCGAGCCCGCGGCCCCGAAGCGGGTGCCCTCGCGCCCGAAGCTCGCCGTCGATCCGGCGGTGCTCCTCTCGCCCTCGTCGCGGGCCGTCAGCGCCACGGCGGCGACCCAGGCGATGCCGACGCAGGACGGGGCGAGCCCCGGTGCGTCGCCGGCGATCGAGCTCGATCTCGACGCCCTCGAGCGCGCGGCCGTCGAGGCGCAGACGCCCTTCTTCCAGCAAATCCAGAACCTGCCTCCGCCGCCCGCGGCCGTGCTCGGCAAGCGCCCCGGCTCGTCACCCGGCGTGGCCGGCGGGACGTACCGGTCGGTGACGCCGCTGCAGGGCACGCCGCACAACGTCCCCGACGGCAACGAAATCCCCGCTCCGCCCGCCGAGGTGGTCAAGACGCCCGCGGCCGCGGCGGCGCCCTCTCCGGGCGCCGGCCGCTATGCGCCGTCGCGACCGGCCGCGATCTTCGCCAACGCCCGCCCCGCCGAGGGCGCGTCGATCTTCGGCGAAGAGCTCATCAGCGAGAAGTCGCTCGACGAGGTCATCCTCAGCTACCTCGCCGAGGATCTCGACTCGCCGCCGCAGAAGAAGTGAGCTCCGCGCGGTGACCGAGGCACCCGTGGCAAGGCGCTCCCCGCTCGTCGACGTCGCCTGGCTCGCCGAGCACCTCGGCGCGCCCGACGTTCGGATCGCCGACGTCCGCTGGTACCTCGCAGGCAAGCGGGGCTCGGACGAGTACGCGGCCGGGCACCTGCCCGGCGCGGCGTTCGTGGATCTCGAGAAGGACCTCGCCTCCGCTCCGGGCGCGGGCCCGGGCCGCCACCCGCTGCCATCGGCCGCGACGTTCGGCGCCGCGCTCTCGCGCCTCGGGGTCGGCCCGGCGACGACGATCGTCGCCTACGACGACGCCGGCGGCGCGATCGCGGCGCGTCTCTGGTGGCTGCTCCGCTACTTCGGCCACGACCGCGGCCGCGTGCTCGACGGCGGGATCGGGGCCTGGGTCGCCGCGGGCCACCCGCTCTCGAGGGAGGCGCCGGCGATCGCGCCCGCGCCGCCGCTCGTGCTCACGCCGGGAGGCGCGCGCGTCGCCGACAAGCGCGAGGTGGATCGGCTCCGCCGCGATCCGCGGGCCGTGCTCCTCGACGCGCGCGCGCGCGACCGGTACGAGGGCAAGAGCGAGCCGATCGACGCGCGGCCCGGGCACATCCCCGGCGCGCGCTCGGCGCCGTTCACCGACAACCTGATCGCGCCGGGCGGCGCGCTGCTCGCGCCCGAGCTCCTCACCCGCCGCTACCAGACGCTGGGCGCGATCGACGCGTCCGAGGTCGTCTGTTACTGCGGCTCGGGCGTGACCGCGTGCCACGACCTCTTGTCGCTGGCCATCGCCGGTCGCGACGACGCGATCCTCTACGAAGGATCGTGGAGCGACTGGGCCAAGGACCCGTCGCTGCCCGCCGCGACCGGGCCCGAGCCCGGCTGACGCCTGCGGCGCCTCGCCCGGGCGTGGGCGAGGAAGGAAGGACTCGGTGGAGCTGAGGGGGATCGAACCCCTGACCTCCTGACTGCCAGTCAGGCGCTCTCCCAGCTGAGCTACAGCCCCGGTCGAGGGCGCACGTTCTACTTCCTCTCGCCCCGCTTGTCTCGCACTTTCTTCATGGGCTCGCGGTCTGGAGCGGGGGCACCCCCCAGGAGCTCGGCGCGTCGGACCTCGATCGTCGTGACGCTTCGCTTCACCGTCGCGGCTTCGGTCACTCGACGTCGAGGCCCTCGGCCGCCTCGAGGTGGCGGCGGACGATTGCGCAGACCCACGCCGGCGCCGGGCGGGCGATGGCGGCCTTGCCGCCGTTGGCGGCGATGGCCCGGAGCGCCGGGTTGAGCTCGTTCTGGGCGTCGCGGTCGAAGCGGCCGAGGTCGATCGTCGTCGCGGGGGGCAGCTCGGTGATCTCGGGCGCGGCGGCCGAGCCGTCCACCTTGAACAAGCGCGATCCCTGCGGTCCGCCGCTCACGGCGACGTAGGCGATCACCGCGCCCGGGGTGCCGGCGCCCGGCTCCACGATGCCTCCGACCAGCATCCTCGCCTTCATCCCGTGGGCGCCCCCTCGGCGCGAGCTCTGGGGGCCTCAGAAGCCCATGAGCTTGGCGAGATAGTACTTCATCGTCTCGGTGGTGCCGCCGCCGATGCGGAGGAGGCGCTGGTCGCGCCACGCCCTCGCGATGGGGAAGTCCTCGATGTAGCCCCAGCCGCCGTGGAACTGGAGGCAGGTGTCCATCACCTCGCCGGTGACGTCGCCGGCGAGGATCTTCGCCATCGAGATGAGCTTGACCGTCTCGAAGGAGAGCGGCTGCTTCTTCACGTACTTCTCGTCGTTGTAGGCGTCGACGCAGCGGTAGTTGAACGCCTTGGCGGCCTCGAGCTTCGTGTAAAGATCGACGAACTTGTGCTGCCACACCTCGCGCTTGATGATCGGCTTGCCGAACGCGACGCGGTCCTTGCCGTACTGGATGGTCATGTCGAGCGTCGCGAACGCGCCGGCGACGGCGCTGACGGCGGCGATGAGGCGCTCGGTCTGGAAGTTCTGCATCAGGTACATGAAGCCGTGGTTCTCCTCGCCGAGGAGCCAGCGCTTGGGGATGCGCACGTCCTCGAGGAAGAGCTCGGCGGTGTCCGACGACTTGTTGCCGATCTTCTTGAGCTTCTTGGCGACGCCGAAGCCCTTGGTGCTGGTGGGCACGAGGAAGAACGAGCAGCCGTGCGCGCCCTGATCGGGCGCCGTCTTCGCGAGCAGGGTGACGAAGTCGGCGCGGGTGCCGTTGGTGATGAAGGTCTTCTGGCCGTTGAGCACGTAGTCGTCGCCGTCCTTGCGCGCGACGGTGCGGATGCCGGCCACGTCGCTGCCGGCGGCGGGCTCCGAGACGCCGAGCGCGGCGACCTTGTCACCCGAGAGCGCCGGCTTGAGAAACTCGTCGATCTGCTCCTTGGTCCCGAGATCGCTGATCACCGGGGTGGCCATGTCGCTCTGCACCAGGAGGCCCATGGTGACGCCCGCCATCCGGCAGAAGGGCAGCTCCTCGGCCTTCGCCGCCGAGAACCAGTAATCGAGGCCGGCGCCGCCGTGCTCCTCCGGGAAATGGGCCCCGAGGATGCCGAGCTCACCCGCGCGCTTGAACACCCAGTTGGGGAAGAGCTCCGCCTCTTCCCACTCTTCGACGTGCGGCGCGAGCTCCTTCTCGGCGAACGAGCGCACGGTCTTCCGGAACTGCAGATGGTCCTCGTTGAAGGGCTCCCACATGGCGGTCTCCTCGGGCGCGGCGGTGCCGACGCGGGGATGATTCGTACACGAAACATCTCGGGGCGCAAGAGCCCGTGCGGCGGCGCCCGCGCCGTCCGGCGCATACGCGGCGACCGTCGTGGGGCGGCGCGCGCGCTGCCGCCGCGCGCCGGGCGCCGTAAAGACACCGCCGTCCGCGCTCTGGTAGCCTCCTCTCCCCTCGATGAGGCTCCTCATCCTGTCCCGCAACTCGTCGCTCTACTCCACGAGCCGCATCGTGCTCGCGGCGCGCGCGCGCGGGCACGAGGTCAGCGTCATCGACCCGCTCGATTTCCAGATCGTCGTCGAGCGCGGCCGGCCGTCGCTGGTGGCGGCCGGGGTGAGCCTGCCGCGCTACGACATCGTCATCCCGCGCATCGGCGCCAGCATCACCAACTACGGCCTCGCGGTCGTCCGCCAGTTCGACCTCATGGGCGTGCCGGTGCTCAACGGCGCGGTGGCGATCGCGCGCAGCCGCGACAAGCTGCGGGCGCTCCAGCTCCTCACGCGCAAGAACATCGACGTGCCCACCACCGTCTGCGCCCGCAGCCCCGCCGGCATCGACGCCGCCCTCTCCATCGTGGGCGGCTGCCCGGCGATCGTGAAGCTGCAGCAGGGCACCCAGGGAATCGGCACGATGATCGCCGAGACCTCGCAGGCGGTGCACTCGCTGCTGGAGACGCTCTGGGCCATGGGGCAGGACATCGTCCTCCAGGAGTACGTGCGCGAGTCGAAGGGCCGCGACATCCGCGCCATCGTGGTCGGCGGGCGGGTGGTCGCGGCCATGCGGCGCGTGGCCAAGCCGGGCGAGTTCCGGTCGAACCTCCACCGCGGCGGCAAGGGCAACTCGCTCCGCCTCCCGCCGGCGTACCGCAACGCCGCCATCCGCGCCTCGAAGATCATGGGCCTCGAGATCGCCGGCGTGGACATGCTCGAGGGCAAGAACGGCCCCAAGATCCTGGAGATCAACAGCTCGCCGGGCCTCGAGGGGATCGAGCGCGCCAGCGGCATCGACGTCGCCACGGCGATGATCGAGCACGCCGAGGCGTACGCGCTCCGGCACCGGCGGATCGGCCGCCGCGCCCTCTCGCAGCGGATCGAAGAGGTGATCAGCGACGAGCGGCGCGGCGCCGGGCGAGGCAAGAAGCGCTCGGCCGCCGGCGCGGTGACCGGAGCGGCCAAGCGCTCGGGCGGGCGCGCACCGGGATCGGCGCGGCGCGCCGACGGCGCCGGGCGGCCCTCGACCGCGCGCGCGCGGAGAGCGGTCTCGTGAGCCTGCGCATCGAGACGGTGGGCGACGCCGTCGTGCTCACCATCGATCGCCCCGAGTCGAAGAACGCGATCGACGTCGCGCTCGCCCGCTCCCTCGGCGAGGCGGTGCGGCTGGCCTCGCGCGATCCCTCGGTGCGCGGCGTCGTCCTCACCGGCGCCGGCGAGGACACCTTCGTGTCGGGCGGCGATCTCAAGGAGTTCGGCCGGCTCGTCGCCGCCGATCGCGGGGACGAGGCCGTGCTCGGCATGATCGAGGAGCTCTCTGCGCTCGAGAGGTGCGACGTGCCGGTGATCGCCGCGGTGCAGGGCAACGTCTTCGGCGGCGGCTGCGAGCTGCTCCTGCTCTGCGATCTGGTCATCGTCGAGCGCCACGCCTCGCTCGCCTTCCGGCACGCCAAGATGGGGCTCGTGCCCGCCTGGGGCGGCGTCACCCGCCTGCTCGAGCGCGTCGGCTCGATCGAGGCGGCGCGCCTGCTGCTCACCGCCGAGCGCGTCGGGGCCGAGGAGGCGCTGCGGATCGGGCTCGTGAGCGAGGTGGTCGAGCGCGGCGCGGCGCGGGCGCGCGCGATCGCCCAGGTGAACCGCATCGCCGACAACCCCCGCACCACCGTGGCGGCGCTGAAGCGGTCGCTGCGCGAGGCGCGGCAGGCCCGCCGCGGCGACGCCTTCGCGCGCGAGACGGCGATCTTCGCCGAGATGTGGGGGGCGCCCGATCACCAGCGCGCCATGACCGACTTCTTCGCCAAGCGATGACGGACGAGCCGTGGCAGAGGTAACGATCGAGTCCCCGCCCCGCGGGCGCGGCCTGCGCTCGCCGCTCCTGCCGATCTTCCTCACCGTCTTCGTGGACGTGCTGGGGCTGACGATCGTGCTGCCGCTCCTGCCCTTCTACGCCGAGCACTTCGGCGCCTCGCCGCTCGTCGTCGGCACGCTGACGGCGAGCTACGCGGCGTGCCAGCTGGTCTCGGGGCCGGTGCTGGGGCGGACGTCGGACCGCGTGGGCCGCAAGCCGACGCTGCTCGTCAGCCAGATGGGGACGTTCGTCGGGTTCTTGACGATCGGCTTCGCGAACACGCTCTGGATGCTGTTCCTCGGGCGCATCATCGACGGGCTGACCGCGGGCAACCTGAGCATCGCCCAGGCGTACATCAGCGACGTCACCAGGCCGGAGGAGCGGACGAAGGCGTTCGGGATCATCGGCATCTCCTTCGGCGCCGGCTTCCTGCTCGGCCCTGCGATCTCGGGCGTGCTCGCGCACCGCTTCGGCTACTCGGCTCCCGCGTTCGCCGCGGCGGCGCTCTCGCTGACGTCGATCGCGTTCACGGCCGCGCTCTTGCCCGCGAAGCCGCCGCGCTTCGACGCGGAGGAGGCGAGCGCGCCGGCGGACGGCGCCGCCGGCGCGGCGTCCGATCCGCCGCCGGTGGGCCGGCGCAACCTCGATTTCTCGCGCTACTTCGCGCGGCCCGAGCCGCGCCGGCGGCTGCTCGAGTTCTTCGGCTACCTGCTCGCGTTCTCGACGCTGATCGGCGGGATGGCGCTCTTCCTCGAGCGTCGCTTCCATTTCGACGTCGAGAAGACGGGCTACGTCTTCGCGTACGGCGGGCTCATCGGCGGGCTGGTGCAGGGGCCGATGCTGGGCCGGCTCGCCAAGCGCTACGGCGAGGAGCGGCTCGCGCTGGTGGGGCTGGTCTCGCTCGCGGTGGGCTTCGCGCTCGTCGGGGAGGCGTTCTCGATCCCCGTCCTCTTGCTCATGGCCACGATCGGAAACTTCGGGGTCGCGGTGACGCGGCCGGCGCTGACGACGCTCCTGACGAAGAGCGTGGGGCGCGACGAGCAGGGCGGCGTGCTCGGGACCAGCCAGGCGCTGGCGAGCATCGCGCAGATCACCGGGCCGGTGCTGGCCGGGTTCCTGATCGGCAAAGAGCTGTTCCTGCTCTGGGGGCTCGCCGTGGCGGTGTTCGCGCTGGCCGCTGCGGCCACCATGCTGCGTCGCGGCGGGCTCCAGCGCCCTACCTCGGCGTGAGGCGGCGCTCGCCCAAGACGACGGCGGCCGTCACCGCTCGCGAGCACGGCCTGCCTCACGTGGGTGGCGTCGTGGGAGCGGTCGGAGCTCGGCGGTGGTGGCGGTCGTGGAGGCGGTGGACGGCCAGGGCGAGGAGGGCGCCGGTGAGGGCTTGGGTGCCGGCGGAGATGGGGAGGCCGGCCTCGGCGGCGGGCATGTCGAGGAACTCGAGGCCGAAGGCGAGGCCGGCGAGGAGGCCGACCGCGAGGCCGAGAACGACGGTGCGGCGGCGGGAGCGGAGGCGGGGCGCGAGGGCGACGGCGAGGACGCCGACGATGGCGCCGACGGCGATTCCGTGGGCGCCCATGAGGAGGCCGTGGAGGAGGCCCCAGTCGATCGCGCGGTCGATGGCGGCGGTGGGGGCGGCGGCGCGGACGTTGGGGAGGACCCAGACGATCGACATCGCGACGCCGCCGAGGAGCGTGGAGAGGAGGGCGCCGGCCGGTGCGCAGAGCAAGGCCGCGACGGCCACGGCCCGGCGCTCGGTCACGTCGGCGAGCCCAGTCGCGAGCGGGGGCTCTGCCCCGCGCCCTCGGACGGAAGAGGCGTCGGACCTCCGGCTTCGAGTGACGTCGGTCGGACGATTGTCCGACGCCTCTTCACTCGCCGAGCTCCCGGTGGGCGGGCGCAGCGGGCCGTGCTCCAGACGGAGAGCGCGGCGCGCGTGACGCTGCTGCGGCGGCGTGGGGCGGAGGCGGCGCGGGCTGCTGCTCGCGGCCGTGGTCCTGGTGCGGTAGAGGCGCGGCGGCGCGCGCAGAAGGGACCCGAGATGGCGAGCGCGCGGTGCGGCCCGTGCGATGCGCTCCGCGCTCCACGACGGCGCCGTCATGGACCGTGACGGCGTCGGCGAGGCGGCGGAGGGCGATGCGGCCGATGAGCCCGCCGATGACGGCGAGGTGCCAGGGGCGGATGCCGCTCGCCTCGCCGCGGTAGACGGGGCGGACCACGACCTCGCGGATGCGGAGGCCGGCGCGGGCGAGGGCGCCGAGGAGATCGTTGGGGTAGCCGTAGCGCGGGTAGAGGGCGTCGAGATCGAGGGCGGCGATCGCGGCGGCGGAGATGGCGGTGAAGCCGCACTGGCTGTCCGAGAGCGTGTCGAGGGCAGCGGCGAGGCGGGTGAGGCGCGCCAGCGCGATGCCGGCGAGCAGGCGGGGCAGCGGCATGAGGCGCCAGACGTCGGGGTGCCGCGTGCGGTCGCCCTTCACGTAGTCGGCGTCGCCGCGGGCGACCGGGAGGACGACGCCGGCGAGATCGTCGGGGTGCATCTGCCCGTCGCCCGCCATGACCGCGACGACGTCGCAGCCGAGCGCGCGGGCGCGGCGGTAGCCGGTGACGACCGCGGCGCCGACGCCGCGGTTCTCGCCGTGGCGCACGACCTCGACGCGAGGGCCGCCGCTGCGACTCTCGCCGGCGCGGAGGGCGCAGGCGACGGTGGCGTCGCCGCTGCGGTCGTCGACGACGATCGCGTGATCGACGAAGGCGGGCAAGGTGGCGATCACCTCGGCGATCCAGCGCTCCTCGTCGCATGCGGGGACGACGACGGCGACGCGCGCACCTTCGAGCACGCCTTCTCGTAGCTGCCGGGCGCGAAGGCTTCAAGCAAATGGCGGAGCGCCGCGGCTCGGCGCTCCGCGGGACGAGCATTTGGAGATTCGCCGGCAGTGATCTACGACGTCGCCATCGTGCGGCGCGAGCTCCGGCCCCTCGGCGTTTCTGGGAAGCGGGGCCCCTGCGTGTCGCAAGGTCCCCCTCTCCCGCCGGGAAGACGGGCGACATGACCCGCCGCCGAGCGCTCCTCGTCGTCTCCATGGCGGCTCTCCTCGCGACGCTCTCCGTCCTCTTCTACCGGTTTGCCCGCTTCCCTCCGGACACGACGCCGGAGGGGGCCTACCTCCGCATCGCCTCCAGCCTCGGCCGCAACGAGCCGCGCCAGTGCTTCGCGTACCTGGAGGATCGCGCGCAGCACGCCGCGTACACCATCCGCGACTACCGCGCGAAGGCGAGCGCGCAGATCGCCGCCCACTACCCCGAGCCCGAGCGCGGCCGGTTGCTCGCCGAGTACAAGGTGCATGCCGAGGCGCCGGACGGCGCCGACGTGTGGCTCGACCTCGCGACCCACCGCGGCTGGGTGAGCCGCCTGCGTCGCGATCTCTCGGGGATCGCCAAGGTCGAGATCGCCGGCGAGCGGGCGACGATCGAGACCGCGCGCGGCACCCGGTATGCGTTTCGCCGGCGCGAGAACGGCATCTGGGGCCTGACGGCGTTCACCGCCGATCTCGAGGCGGAAGCGGAGCGCGCCGCGCGCGACGCCGAGGTCGTCGAGCGCGCCGCCGCCGACTACGCGCGCTGAACGAGCGCGCGCCGGCCGGCTACTTGCCGGCCTTCGTCTTCAGCTCGGCGTACGAGCCGCCCGGCGTCACCGATTCGACCGGCAGGCCGGCCGCCTCCCAGCCGGGCTCGGTCGATGCGCCGAAGGCGTTGCGCGCGCCCTTGAAGCCGGCACGCTGGTCGACGACGTGCTGGTAGCCGGCGGCGACCATCATCTCGGCGGCCTTGAGCGAGCGGCCGCCGGCCATGCACCCGACGACGAGCTTGGCGTCCTTCGGGTAGAGCGCGGTGATGACGGCCATGAAGTCCGGGTTCGGCTCCATGCCGCGGGGGCCGGCGTTCATGACGGGCACGTTCTGCGAGCCGGCGGGGTGGCCGGCCGCGTACTCGGGCTCGCTGCGCACGTCGACGTAGGTGTAGCCCTCGTCGATGAGCTTCTTGGCCTCGGCCGGGGAGACACGGGTGATGCTCGACATCGTTGCCTCGTGATCAGAAGGCGTGGACGAACAGGCCGCTCCGGAGCTTCGGCTCGAACCAGGTGCTCTTCGGCGGCATCAAGAGCCCGGCGTCGCTCACGGCGATGAGCTCGACCATCTGCGTCGGATAGAGGTGAATGGCCACGGTGAATTCGCCGCCGTCGACCCGGCGCTCGAGCTCGGCGGCGCCGCGGATGCCGCCGACGAAGTCGACGTGCTTGTCGCGCCGCGGATCGGTCACGCCGAAGATGGGACCCAAGATCTGGTCCTGGCAAATCGAACAATCGAGCGACGCGACCGGGTCCTTGGCGTCGAAGGTGCCGGGGCGCACCCGGGCGCGGTACCACTTGCCGCCGGCGTAGACGCCGAACGTCTTCGGCTCGGTCGGGGCCGGCCGGTCGGTGGGCTCGAGGTCGAGCCGCTCGCGGATCGCGGCGAGGAGCGCGTCGGCGCCGCGGCCCGCGAGATCGCGGACGACGCGGTTGTACGGCAGGATGTTCATCTGGTCGTGCGGGAAGACGACCGCGAGAAACACGTCGTGCTCGCCGCCGTCGCCGCGGAGCTTCTGGTGGACGCGCGCCGCGGCGGCGCTGCGGTGGTGACCGTCGGCCACGTAGAGGGTGGGCACGCGCGCGAAGCGGGCGACGAGATCCTCGCCGGCGGCGCGGCCGAGCACCCAGAGCCGGTGCTCGACGCCGTCGGCGGTCGTGAGGTCGTAGATGGGCGACGCCTTCATCGCCTCGCTCACGACGGCGTCGATCCCCCGATCGGCGCGGTACGTGAGGAACACCGGCTCGTCGTGGGCGCCGAGCTCCTCGATGTGGCGGGTGCGGTCGTCCTCTTTGTCGGCACGGGTCTTCTCGTGCTTCTTGATGCGGTCGGCGACGTAGTCCGCCACCGAGGCGCAGCCGACGATGCCGATCTGCCGGTGCTCGCCCATCTTCTGCGCGTAGACGTAGAGGTGCGGCTCGGGGTCCTGCACCAGGGTCCGGTCGGCGATGAGGGCGTGGAGGTTCTGCGCGCCCATCGCGTAGACGGCGTCGGCGTGCTCGTCGGTGCCCTCGGGGAGATCGATCTCGGGGCGCGAGACGTGGAGGAAGCTCAGCGGATTGCCGGCGGCGAGCGCGCGCGCCTCGGACGTCGAGACGACGTCGTAGGGGGGGCTCGCGACGCGGGTGGCGATCTCGGGGGGCGGGCGGTAGGCGCGGAAAGGTCGTAGCTCGGCCAAGGCGCCGTTCGACTAGCCCGTCCCGGGGCGCGCGTCGAGTTGCGCCGCGACGGGCGGGCCGGACGGGCGCGCGCCGCGGACCACCAAAGCTCGCGCCGCGGCCGTCTCGGACTATAGTCGCGCGGCCGTGCCCCCGCCTCCGCCCCCCGAGGACGACCTCCCGCCGCGACGCGTCCCGCCGACGCTGCCGCCCCCGCCGGAGACGCTCCCGCCGCCGGGCCCCGAGAGCATCCACCTCAGCCGCGGGCGGCGCGTCATCGCGGTCGGCGGGGGGCGCGGCGGCGTCGGCAAGACGCTCCTCGCCGTGAACCTCGGCGTCTACTTCGCCCAGCTCGGGCGCGACGTCGTGGTCTGCGACGCCGACCCCTACGGCTCGAACATGCACGCGGTGCTCGGGCTCGACACGCCGCCGCTGGCGACGCCCGAGGAGCTCGACGAAGGCACCGTCCGGCCGGTCGCCACCACGGTGCCGGGGCTCTGCCTCCTGCCCACGGCCTTCGATCCGTTCACCGCGACGCCGCTCCGGCGCAGCCGGCGATCGCACTGGATGGGCGAGGTCGCCAAGCTCGACGTCGATTACGTCATCCTCAACCTGGGCGCGTCGACGGCGTCGACCGCGCTCGATCTCTTCCTCCAGGCGGACGTGAGCATCTGCGTCACCACGCCCGAGCCGCTGGCGGTCGAGACGACGTACGGCTTCTTCCGCGCGCTCTACGCCCGCGCGCTCCGCCGCGCGCTCATGAAGGAGCGCTTCAAGCTGCGCATCGTGGAGCGGACCATCTCGGCGCTGCCGCCGCTCGCGAGCCCGCCCGAGATCGCCGCCGCCATCAAGCGCTACGACGAGGGCGTCGGGAACGTCGCGGCGAACGAGCTCGTGCACATCCTCCCGCGCCTCGTGGTCGGGCAGACGCGCCTGCGCTCGGACCTCGAGCTCGGGCCGGCGATGACGGCGGTCGCCGAGCGCTACCTCGGCATCGACGTCGACTACCTCGGTCACATCGAGCAGGACGACGCCGTCTGGCTCACGGTGCGGCGACGCCGGCCGCTCCTCATCGACAGCCCGACCTCGAAGAGCGCGCGCAACCTCGAGCGCGTCGCCCGGCGCATCCTCGCCCTGCTCGCCGCGCGCGAGGCGCCCGGGGCCGCGCCGCCGCCCGTCCGCCCCCGCACCGGCGCGCCGCTCACCCTCTACGAGGTCCTCGGCGTCTCGCGCACCGCCGCCGACGACGAGATCCGGCGCGCCTACAAGCGGCAGCGCGAGATCTACCGCGAGGGGAGCCTGCCGGTGAGCTCGGTGGTCACGGCGGACGGGCTCCGTGCCGAGCAGTCGCGCATCGAGGAGGCGCACGACACGCTGCTCGATCCGGTGCGGCGCCGGGCCTACGATCTCTCGACGTACCCCGACGAGGCGCCGATCTCGATCCAGCCGGCGCACCGCCAGAGCGCCACCGCAGCCGAGCTCTTGATGATGCAGGCCGAGCTCGCGCGCGAGATCAACGCCGAGACCGAGTTCACCGGCGCGCTCCTCCGCAAGGTGCGCGAGTCGCAGGGCGTCGAGATCGGCGAGATCGCGCGCCGCACCAAGATCTCGAGCCTGCACCTCACCGCGATCGAGGCGGAGGCGACGGGCGATCTGCCGGCGATGGTCTACGTGCAGGGCTTCGTCCAGGAGATGGCGAAGTACCTCAAGCTCGATCCCGCCCAGGTGTCCAAGACCTACTGCCGGCGCCTCCGCGAGCTCGGCGCCGGCACGCGCGCGAGGAGCGGTGGCTGAAGAGCAGCCGCCGGGGAAGGACCTCGGCTTCTCGGCGGCCGTGTTCGTCGCGGCGCTCCTGCCGCGCCTCTACGTGGCGATCGCCTGGGCGCGCGAGCCGGTCTGGGACGGGCACTACTACGACTTCGGCGCGCGGCGCATCGCCGCCGGTCTCGGCTACTCCGACGACGTCGTGACCGCCGCCGGGACGACGTGGCACCCGTGGTGCCACTTCCCCGTCGGCTACAGCGCGTTCCTCGGCCTCGTCTACAAGGTGTTCGGCTCCGGGCCGCACGTGGCGACGGTCGCGAACGCGGTGGTCGCGGCGGTGACGGTGGTGCTGGTGCATCGCCTCGCGCGCTACGCGCTCTCGCCGTGGCGCGCGAGGGTCGCCGCGCTCCTCGCCGCGCTCGCGCCCGGGCTCATCGTCTACACCGCGCTGCTCATGACCGAGCCGCTCGCCGCGACCGGCGTGCTCGCGGCCGCGCTCCTCGCCGCGCGCGACGCGCGCTCGCGCCCGATCCGGGGCGCGCTGCTCGGCGGCGCCCTGCTCGGCCTGACCACGCTGGTGCGGCCGCAGTCGATCCTGTGCGCGCCGGCGCTGGCGCTCTTCGCGCTCGCCGCCGAGGGCGCGGGCACGCCGTGGCGCGCGCGCCTCCGCCGCGCCGGCGCGGCCGCGGGGGTCGCGACCGCCGCCGCGCTCGTCGTGGTGGCGCCGTGGACCGCGCGGAACTGCCGCGTGATGGACGGCTGCGCCTTCGTCTCGACGAACGGGGGCTGGAACCTCGCCATCGGCGCCTTCCCACGCGCGACGGGCCGGTTCGAGACGCTGCGATCCTCGGACGGCTGCCGCGAGGTGACGGGCCAGGTGCAGCAGGACCGGTGCTGGATGGACGCCGGCAAGCGCTGGATCCTCGCCGATCCGAAGCGCTGGCTCGGCCTCGTCCCCAAGAAGCTCGGCTTCACCTTCGATCACGAGTCGTTCCCGGTGGGCTACCTCGGCGAGGCGGATCCGGGCGCGTGGCCGGAGCCGCGCCGCGCCGCCGCGCGCCACCTGCTCTCGACCGCGCACCGGCTGCTGCTCTTCGGGGCGACGCTCGGGATGATCGCGCTGCCGGCGCTGGGGAGCTTCCGGGATCGCCGCGCGCGCGCGGGCGCCGTGGCGCAGGCCGCGGCGCTCGCGATCGTGGCCTGGCTCGCGATCCGCGGCTTCGACGCCGACGATCACCCGTTCTGGCCGCTGGCGCTGCTGCTCCCGCTGCTCGCCGCCGCGCCGCTGCCGGGGGCGCCGCCGCGCGCCGGGCCCTTCGGCTACATCGCGTTCCTGGTGGCGTCGGTCGCGGCCACGCACGCGGTGTTCTTCGGCGAGGACCGCTACCACATGGTGCTGACGCCGGCGCTGTGCATCCTCGCGGCGGGGGCGCTGCGGTCCGGGGCGCGGGCGAAGCGCTCCGCCTGAGACGATCAGAACGAGCCGCGGAGCTCCAATCCCGGCCTCGCAGCGCCCGCGCCGGCGTGGACCCGCCCTCCACACGAGGGTCGCCCGTCCTGCTGCTCGTCTGGTGCTCGATGTGAGCCTTGATAACTTCGCCCCTGCCATGCCGCCGCAGAGGTACCCCCGCCCAGATGTGGCGCCCCCGGAACAGCCTGCGCAGATGCGCGAACGCCATCGTTGGCTTCCGACGACTTCCCTTGAGACGCTGGTGGACACGGCACCGCTGCGCGGCAGCGCTCCACCGAATCTCCATCGAGGCTGCCGCGCCGGTCCGCCGCGCCGCCACGAGCGCGCGCTACCCCGGGGGCGATGCTCGCGCGCGCCCTCGCGTCCCCCCGCTCCGCACGTCTCGCCGGCGCGCTCTCGGCCACGGCCGCCGGGTGGGCCTGGTTCGCCTGGAGGCCGCCGATGCACGTGCTCGTCGGGACCACGGCGCTCGAGCAAAGGGTGCCGCTCCTCTATCAGGTCGCCTTCTTCCCGGCGTTCGGCGCGTTCACCGCCGGGACGCTTCACGAGGCGCTGCGCACGCGTGGGCTGCCGTGGCAACGCGCCGCGCTCGTCGGAGCGTCGGCCGCGCTCGGGGCGGTCCGCCTCGCGGGCCTCGTGCCCCTGAGCGGGCACGGGACGATCCTCGCCGCCATCGCCTGCTTCGAGCTCCTCCGCCCGCGCGAGCCGGCGTGGTGGATCGCGGCCGGGCTCGCGATCCTGGGGCTCGTGCCCACGGTGGCCTGCAAGATCGCGTGGGGTGACGTCGGCTGGCTGACGCCCTCGGTGGCGACCGGCGTCGCGCTCGCGCTGGGCCTGCGACGCGCCGGCGTGCGCTAGCGCCCCGGACACGCATCACCTCACTCGCACTCCTCGCCCGTCTCCTTCGCCGTCGACTTGGTCTCGGCGCCGCCCTCCTTGGCGGTCTCGCTCGTCTTCTGCGCGCCCGCCTTCCAGCGGCGCTTGGCTTCGTCGCCGCCGCCCTCGAAGAGGCCGCCGACGGACTGGCCGAACGTCTTCACGCCCTCGACCGCCGTGGCTCCGCCCGTCTTGGCCGCCTCCTTGGCGGTGTCGGCCGAGCTCTTCACGCACGGCTTCACGTCGTTCGCGGTCTTCGAGCCCGAGCAGGCAGCGAGGAGAAAGAGGACGGTCAGAAAGGAGAGCGGCGGCGTGCGGGTCACAGGTCACCTCGAGGACCTCCCGAGTATAGCGGCTCGCACGGCGCCGGCCCGGGGCTATACGAAGCGGATGCTGGTGTGCGTGGACGTCGACTACCGCGAGCCCGGTGCGCTCGCCGCCGCCGTCTTGTTCGCGCAGTGGGACGACGCGTCTCCCACGCGCGAGGTGCTCCAGCGCGTCGAGGCCGTCCTGCCCTACGAGCCCGGGAGCTTCTACCGCCGCGAGCTGCCTTGCATCGAGGCGGTCCTCCGCGAGGCCGCGATCGAGCCGGCGTGCGTGATCGTCGACGGCTACGTCTGGCTCGGCGAGGAGAGGCCCGGCCTCGGCGCCCACCTGTTCGAGTCGCTGGGGAGGCGCGTGCCCGTCGTGGGCGTCGCGAAGACGGCGTTCGCCGGGGCGACCGGCGCCGTCGAGGTGCGCCGCGGCGCGAGCAAGCAGCCGCTCTTCGTCACCGCGGCCGGCATCGACGCAGCCGTCGCGGCGGACCACGTACGCGCGATGCACGGGCCCCACCGGATCCCGACGCTGCTTCGACGCGTCGACCACCTCTGCCGCGGCCTGCCCTGAGAGAGGGCGTTCGCGGCGGGGTCGCTCCCGTCCCGCGGTTGACCCACCAGGGCGCGGGCGGCACGATCCGCCGATGCCGAACGCGCTCCGCCGCCGCGCCGCTCCGTCGATCGCCGCGTGCGCGAGCTCGATCGCCGCGCTGATCACTTCGATCGCGGCCTGCGGGCCCTCGCCCATCGTCGTCGAGCGCCCGCCCGCCGAGCCCGAGCCCGCGCTCCTGCCTCCGGCCGAGCCCTCGGCGAGCGGCAACGATCGCCCACCGGCGCAGGTCGCGGTGGATCCGCCCGCGGAATCCCCGCAGGTCGCGCGCAACACCTGCGATCTCGAGCCCAGGATCGCGGCGCTCGGCCGCGGCTGCCAGCGCATCGGCGGCGTGGCCGCGTTCGGGACGGGGGCCGAGCCCGCGGCGGTGAGCGCCTTCGACGGCGACGCCTGCTCGATCTGGAATTCGGGCGGCTTCGCCCCGCAGGCGGCGACGCTCGATCTCGGCGCGCCCACCCTGGTGTCGACGGTGCTCCTCGTCCCGGAGATGACGCCGTCGAGCGCGACGGTCACGCACGTCCTCGAGGTCTCCGACGACGGCCGCAGCTTCCAGCGCCTCGGCCAGCTCCGCGCGCCGATGCGCACCGGCGAGATCGTCGAGCTGCCCATCCCCGGGGGCGTGACGACGCGCTTCGTGCGCGTCTCGACCTCCGAGTCGCCGTCGTGGGTCGCCTGGCGCGACATCGCCGTGCTGCGCTGCCGGCGTTGACGCACGCAGAGCTGCCCGGGCCGCCTCGTCGGCGGCTCGTCGGAGCGGCGGTCAGCCCTCGCTCTTGGTGAGCGCGATCGCGGCTCTCAGGCTCTTGCCCAGCGCGTCGACCGGGCCTCGCCCCCAGTAGTGGAGGAAGAGGATGCGCGGCTCCTCGCCGACCATGTGGTTGTGGATGGCCACGACGTGGACGCCGGCGCCGCTCAGCGACGTGAGCACGGGCTGGAGCTCGTCCTCGGTCACGGCGAAGTCGCCGTCGACCACCGCGTCCTGATCGGTCCCGGCGAAGGCGGCCCAGGTGTTGATGCCCATCGCCTTGCCGACCTTGCAGCCACACGCCGCCTTCGTCGCGGCGCGCCCGACGACGATCTTGACCATCCCGTCCTTGGCGCTGCCCTTCCTGCCGATCGCGGCCTCGACCGCAGCGGGATCGATCGCGCTCTTCGCCGGGATCATCGGCCCCGCGAAGCGATTCGCCGGCTCGGGGGCCTTCTTGCGCACGGCCTTGGCCGCGTCGAGCGTGGCGCGAACGCCCTTGCCGAGCGCGTCGACCGTACCCTCGCCGCCGATGTGCATGAAGAAGACGTTCGGCTTGTCGAAGAAGAAGTGGTTGTGGAGCGCCGTCACCTGGAGGCCGGCGCCGAGCGCCGCCCTCATCGCGTCGCTCACCTCGTCCTCGAAGAGCACGAGGTCGCCCATCACCATCGCCTCGACGCCGGGCTTCTCCCCCGGAACGAACCCCGCCCACGAGGTCAGCCCCATGAACGGCGGCATCGCCCAGCCGTCGACCTCGACCTTCACGTCGTCGCGCGGGAACGACACCTTCACCACCCCCTCGGCGGTCTCGGGCTTGCCGCCCGTCGCCGACGCGACCGCCGCGGGATCGATCGCACCGGCGGGGGAAGGCTGCGGCGCCGCGCTGGCCGTGCCGGTTCCGGGCGCGCTGGGAGCAACCGACGGCGGCGGCTCGGCCGAGGGGTCCGGCGCCTGTTCGCACCCGACGGCCGCGAGCGCCACCACCATCCCGAGCATTGCCGGCTTCATCTTCTTCCCTCTCCTCTCCCCTCATCGGCGCGTTCGAGAGCGCGCCGCGCGCGCGCAACCAGCCGCCGATCGGCACCGTCTCCCGTCGCCTCTCGAGGGTCAACACAGGGGAATGCCGCGCCCGATCGCGACGAGCGGATGGGCCGTCGCTCCTGCCCGGGACGTTTGGCCTCTCCGGAGCGGCGGCCGTCGCTACGCCGAGAGCTTCTCCGCCGTCGCGGAGGCCAGCGGCAAGGTGAACCGGAAGTGGGTCTTGTCGCCCGGCACGCTCTCCACCCAGAGCTTGCCGCCCATCGCTTCGATGATGCGGCGGGAGATGTAGAGCCCGAGGCCGAGCCCCGGGACACGGCCGGCGCGGGCGGTCCGTGTCCTCGCGAACCTCGAGAAGAGCCCCTCGATCTCGTCGGGCGGAATCCCCGGCCCCTCGTTGGTGACGCTGATCCTCACCATCTCGCCCGATCGCTCGGCGCGGAGGTCGATGGGCGTCCCGGGATCGCCGTACTTGTCGGCGTTCGACAGCAGGTTCGAGAGCACCTGGACCACGCGCCCTCCGTCGGCCCACGCGCGATCGGCATCGGGCTCGATCTTGGTCCGGCAGCGGCTCGAGACGTTGGGCGCGAGATCGAGCACCTCGGCGAGCAACGCCGTCAGGCTCACGCGCTCCTGCCTCACGTCGAGACGGCGCGACTCGATGCAGGACACCGCGAGGAGGTCCTCGATCATGCGCTCGAGCCGATCGCTCGCCCGGCGCAGGCGCTCCACGGCGCTCTCCTTCGCGGGTGCGTCGGCCCTGGCGAGGATCTCGGTCGCGAGGCGGATGGCCGAAGCCGGCTGTCGCAGATCGTGGGCCACCACCGAGGCCCACTCCTCCCGCTCCCGCTCGAGCTGCTTCATCGCGCGGATGTCACGGAGGATCGCGACGGCTCCGCGCCGAACGCCGTCCACCTGGATGGGCGCGGCGCTCACGAGGACCGGGATCAGCTCGCCGGTCGCCGCGACCACGACCAGCTCGCGGGCGCTGATCGTCTCTCCGTGGAGGAGCGCGCGTTGGGCGGGAACGTCCTCGGCCGCGAGAGTCTCGCCCGACGGCGCACGGATCTCGGGCGGTTCGGGGCCACGCTCGAAGGGCCCGGCCCCGCACGCGAGCGCAGCCGCTGCCGCGTTCTGGAGGAGGAGCTCGCCGCGCTCGCCGACGATGACGATGCCCTCCGGCGTGTGCTCGATGACGGTCTCGAGCCACACGCGGTGCGCGAGCTCGCGCTCGCGAGCCCTCCTCAGCTCGGCCTCGATCTGCTTCTCGCGGCGGATGTCGCGCTCGATCGTGGAGATCCCTACGACGCGCTCGACCGGACCGTAGATGGGCGAGAGCGTGAGCGAGACCGGGACGTGTTGGCCGTCCTTTCGCACCCGGACCGTCTCGAAGCCCATGACGGTCTCGCCGCCGAGCGCCCTGTCACGCATCGCCAGCCACTCCGCGCGGCGGTCCTCCGGGACGACGATCATCACGGAGCGACCGACCGCCTCCTCCGCGGTGTAGCCGAAGAGGCGCTCGGCCCCGCGGTTCCAGTCGAGCACCGTGCCGTCGAGCGCCTTGGCGACGATCGCGTCCTCGGCCGATTGGACGAGGCTGGCGAGGCGCGCGCGCACCGCTTCCGCCTCCTTCTCCTCGGTGATGTCCTGGATGTAGGCCGCGCGATAGAGGAGCTTGCCGTGCTCGTCCCGGACCGCAGTCAGATCGACGACGACGGGGAACGTGGTCCCGTCCTTGCGGACGTGCTCCGACTCCCAGCGGCAATGCCCGAGCTCGTTGGCGACGCGGATCTTCTCGACGAGCTCCGCCCGCCGGTCGGGGGGGAACACATCGACCACGGGCGCGCCCTCGAGCTCGGCCACGGTGTAGCCGTGCATCCTCGCGAACGCCTCGTTGATGCGCCCGAGCCTCGAGTCGGGGGTGCCGAACACGGCCCCGAACGTGGCGCGGTCGAAGAACCGCTTCCACTCGCGGATCTCCGCCTCCGTCCGGCGGCGCCGCGCGTCGGCGCCGTTGAGCGAGTGGCCGACCCCGAGCGCGATGAGGCTCGCGACGAGCATGCTCCCGACCGCGGTGACGACGGCCGCGCCGGGCGGGCTGTAGAAGCCTGCGCGCTGCGCCAGGACCGCCAGGTAGCCGAGGACGAAGATGCAGAGGACGACCGGGAGCATCCTCCGGACGACCTGGCCGCCGACGAGCGGGCTGGTGACGATCGCCATCGCCCCGATCTCGGAGCGCGCGCTCAGGAGGCCGGCCGCGAGCACGATGAGCGCCGCCGACGTGTGCACCGCCATGCCGCGCACGTGCGGCACGTCCCCGTGCGTCCAGAGCGGGAGGGCCCCATAGAGGACCCCGCCCAGGCCGACCGCTCCCAGGACCGCGGCGCCCACCGCGAACACCTCGGCGACCCTGGGGATCCGGCGGGGCTGGGCGTCCAGCAGGAGCAGCGCCGCGTTCGAGAGCACGAGCGCGATCGCCGTCGCCAGCGCCGGCGCGGCCGGGTAGAGGTCCAGCAAGAGCCGGTCGACGCCGAGGTCCCGGTCGAGCACGTGCTCCGTCAGGCTCGCCAGCGCGATCGCCCCCGACCCGAGCGCAAACGCTCTCGCGACCGCGACGCGGCGGCGCGGCGCCGGCGCCGGGGCGACGAGCCACAGCGAGATGCCGCTGGCCACCAGCATGAGCGCGGTGTTCGGCACCATCGGCAGGAAGCCGCCGACCGGGTCCTTCAGCCACCGGACGTCTGCCGCCCACCCGACGAGGACGGCGGCTCCGGTCAGGGCGACGAGCGCCGCCGCCACGCGCGAGAACATCGCGAGCGAGCGCACGAGAACGGGGGATGCCCTCGGCTCGCTGGTCGCGACCGGTATCCATGCGCGGGGAGGGGCCGCCTGCGGATCGTCGTCCATTGCTCGATGCTGTTCACCTGCGCGAGGACGGAAGTGCGTCAAGGGAGCGGCCGATGTCCGAACGGCGGACGGACGCGGAGCCGCGACGCGAGGGCCGCTCTCGCTCGCCCCCACCCTGCCGCTGTTCCTGCTGTCCTACCGGCAGACGATCGCAGCCGGCCCCCCCCGCGCCGCGCCGGCGCGGGGGGGCGGCGTGTACGTCGTCACGACGCCTTGGCACCTGGGCGCGCGATGGGCCGAGGCTCGCGCCGCGCCTCCGGAGGGTCGACGCGCGAAGCCACGAGCGACTCGATGTCGACGTCGTCGATCGCCTCGCTCTCGATCCGGAGAAGCTCGGCGCCCACGCCGCGCGCGAGCTCGTCGAAGCCGATCGGGTCCAGGGCGTAGAGCTCGTGGGTCATGAGGACGCCGATCGGTCGCCGCCGGGCCGCGTGCGAAGCGAGCTCGTCGCGCCGGCACTCGGTCACGAGGAGCCGGCGGCCTCGAACCGCGGCGCGAAAGCGCGCGACGAACGCGGGCGCGCAGGCCACGACCAGCAGCGTCGGGGAGGTCGCCGCGCGCGCCGCCGGCGTCGGCGATCCCGCGGGGGTGGGGGGCGCGGCCCCGAATCCGGTTGGAGATCTTCGGACATCACCCAAGCGGTGCACTCCTTCGCCGGCGGCCACGGAACTTGCAGCGACGCGGTCGTCCCTCGTGGTCCGGCGGCGCTGATCGGTTCCTCCGAAGAGTGCCGTGAGCACGCCCGACGGCTCACGACGTCGATCAAGTGGCGCGAGCGCCATGGCTCGTCTCCGCGGTGAGCCGGTTGCCGGCGCTTGGAACCGGATCGGCGCGCGCTCAGCGAGCCACGCCGCGCCGACGCGAGCTTCGGCGGCGCCTCGCCGCCCACAGGGCGAGCGGGCTGACGACGAGGATCCACGACGAGCGCCCCGAGGGACGTGCTCCGATCGTGCGGCAACCGCACCCGCCCTCGTCGCCGGGATCGCCGCTCAGACCTGAAGAGGTCGAGTCGCCCGCACCGGTGGCGCCGCCTCCACCGCCCGACGTCGACGTGGAGCCGGTGCTCGATCCCGTGCTCGAGCCGCCCGACGTCGCCCCGCCGGCGCCGGTCGTCGCCCCTTCGCCGCCGGCGCCTCCGCCGCCGGCGCCTGCGCCGCCAGCACCGGTCGCCCCGGCTCCGCCCCCGCCGCCCGATCCGGTCGCCCCGCCGACGCCGCC
>CAYJPW010000003.1:0-127392 GCA_964372055.1 uncultured Polyangiaceae bacterium | reverse complement strand
CCGCGTTCGCGGTCGCTCGAGCCCAGGCGCGATCCGCGTTCGCGGTCGCTCGAGCGGTCAGCGCCCCCAGAAGTCGTCGGGCACGGTCCCCGAGCTGCCGTACATCCACGCCGGCTTCCCTTCGGAGTGGATCCAGTTGACGTACGGCTCGCGGACCTTCTTCTTGACGACCGAGACGTTGCTCGCGGCGCCGTCGACGCGCTGGTTCACGTACACGTCCTCGACCTCCTCGAAGTAGGTCTGGATCACCCACGCGACGTTCACGAAGTCGCCGAAGCGCCTGGTGTCGTGGAAGAGCAGGAACCCCCCGGGCTCGAGCAGGCCCCAGCTCTCGAGGGCGAACTGGCGGCGGAGGTGATCGACGCCGTCGTCGAAGATGAGGTCGAAGCGCGGCGCGAACGCCGTGACCGCCGGCAGCCAGCCCTCGTACTCGAGGAGGCGGCATCGCTCGGCGACGCCGAGCTTCCGCAGCCGCTCGCGCGTGATGTCGATCCAGGAGGGATCGGTGTCGAGGCTGACCAGCGTCGCGCCCTCCCGGACCGACTGCGCGAGGATCTGCGTGCTGCCGCCGACGCCGAACTCGAGCACGTTGCGGGCGCGCCCGGCGTAGCGCTCGAGGAGCTCCGCGTCTTCTTTGCTCAGATCCCCGATGAACTTCTTCATTTCGGCTTCCGCGGGTCGTCGTTCCGGTCGAGCGCTCCGGGAGGAGCGCCGACGAGGCGAACGAAGGAGCGACGGGGAGAGGTCGATGGTCAGCCGAGCTGCTTCAGCATCGTCGCCGCGTCGCTGACCTCGAACTTGCCGGGGGCCTCGATGTTGAGCTGCTTGACGACGCCGTCGTCGACCAGCATCGAGAAGCGCTTCATGCGCAGGCCCATGCCGGCCCCGTCGAGGTCGAGCTCGAGGCCGAGCTTCTTGGTGAGCTCGGCGCTGCCGTCGCCGAGCATCCGGACCTTGCCGATCGCCTTCTGATCGCGGCCCCACGCCGCCATCACGAAGCCGTCGTTGACCGAGACGCACCACACCTCGTCGACGCCCTTCGCCTTGAGCTGGCCGAGGAGCTCGACGTAGCCCGGCACGTGCTTGGCCGAGCAGGTCGGCGTGTAGGCGCCGGGGAGCCCGAAGACGACGATCTTCTTTCCCTTCGCCGCCTCGGCGACCGAGACCTTGCTGGGGCCGACGGGGCACGCCTCGCCGAACTCGACGGACTCGTAGAGCTGCGCGTCGGGGATACGGTCGCCGATCTTGACGGTCATGACGAACCTCGCTGGCTGGAGTTGTTCGAGCGCTCCGGCGCGCTCGGGCCCCTTTCTGCAGGAACCGCGCGCGCGCCACAAGGGGGCTCGCGCGCGGTTGCGCCCCCCCCGCGAGGGTGCCGGCTCACGCGCCCGGCGCGCGCCGGCATCGCGCCGGCATCGGCGGCTCCGCTTTGCCGTATGATCGCGGCTCGCGGCGTCGCCTCGCGCATCGCCGGCCTCCGCGCCATCCTCCCCTCCCAACCATGCGCGTCGTCTCGTGGAACCTCCAGAAGCGGACCGGGAAGGACCTCGACGTCGTCATCGCCGCCCTCCGCTCGGTGCGGCCCGATCTCCTCCTGCTCCAGGCGGTCACGCGGGCGTCGCTCGCGACGCTGGGGCCGCCGGTGCGCATCCTCGGCCTCGAGCACGCGACGACGACGGTCGACGACGCCGAGCGCGCCGGCAAGTACGCGGCCAACGCCATCATGAGCCGCTGGCCGCTGCGCGCCTCTCCGAGCGGCTGGGCGTCGGCGCCCGTGCGCAAGGACCCCGCGCTCGCCGGCTACCGCGATCTCTTCCCCGACTGGGCCGGATCGGCGCCGCGCCCGTGGCTCCTGGCGCGCGCCGAGATCCAGGCGCCCTCGGGCGCGATCGACGTGATCGACGCGCACATGCCCGGCACCACCAAGAACGGCCACGACAAAGTGAAGAGCTTCATCGCCCTCGCCTCGGTGCTCGAGCGCGCCGCCCCGGCGCCGCGGCTCGTCGGCGGCGACTTCGCCTCCCCGCGGTCGGAGGAGCACGGCAAGGTCCTCTGCTTCGGCGGCCGCTACAAGAAACGCGGCCCGCTCTGGGAGCAGGCCGAGCAGGCGATCATCACCGGCCTGCCCGCGCGCGGCCTGCGCGACGTGTACCGCGCCCGCCACGGCTACGAGAGCGGCCACGCCCGCGACGACTACTCGCACATCGCCGGCACGGCGAGGCGCCGCTTCGATCACCTCTTCGCGTCGAGCGACTTCCACACGGCGGCCGTCGAGTACCGCACCGACTGGCTCAGCCAGCACATCAGCGATCACGCCCCGATCATCGCCGACCTCTACTGGGCGAGCGGCGCCGAGGCCTGAACCGTCGAGGGCCGTGAGCCGACCCGTCGGGACGGAGCGCGCCCGGTCCCCGGAGCGACTCAGGGGGCGGGGCGCGCCTCGGTCAGGACCTCGGCGTGCGCGATGCGGTCGAGGCGGTACTGGCGCCGCTCTTCTCCGTCGAGCGAGACCGCATCGAGGCGCGTCTCGTGGCGGCTCATCACCACCGACTCGATCCGGATCTCGCGCGTCGTCTGCACGAAATCGCCGCCCACGTAGATGATCCGGAGCGGCTGCTTCTCGAAGAACGCGCGCTCGATCGTGGCGCGCACCGCCTTCTTGCTGGGGAGCGCGGGCACGCCGAGGAAGGTGAGCTGCTCGAGGCGGGCGAGCAGGTCGCGCTGCGCCGAGGTGGAGAGCGCCGAGCGCACCTTGTCGAGCCCCGACTCGAGCGTGTCGGTGAAGGGGATGAGGCGCATGTCGATCGCGTGGCGGCCGATGGCGACGAGCAGCGCCGCCTCCCGCGCGGTGAAGTTGACCGGCGGCAGGCTGTAGCTCCGATCGAGGGCGTAGCCGCCGCCGCGCCCCCGCTCGGCGCCGAGCGGCATCGAGGCGTCGCGGAGCGCGTCGAGGTCCCGGTAGATGGTGCGGACCGCGACGCCGAACCGCTCGGCGAGCGCCTCTGCGGTCACCCCGGTGCGGCGCCCGCGCAGGTACTCGGCGATCGCGAAGAGGCGCTGGGTCCGCCGCATGGGTCGCCGGGAGAACCTGCCATATTGCTGACAGCGACGGGATTCAACGTCTGCGCTGCCCGACCCCGCCGCGCCCCGCCGCGCCAGAGGAAAACGAGGCGCGGCCCGGCCCGGCTGATCTAGGTCATCCGGCCGCCTCCGAGCCCTGGATCCCCGTGTTTCCTCCCGAGAGCGGGACCTACAATCGGGCCGTCATGACAGCCGCGCCTGTCTCCGACTCCTCCAGCGACCTCGAGATCAGGCTGCACGGGCGGGGCGGCCAGGGCGGCGTGACCTGCGCCAAGATCCTCGCGGCCGTCTACGCGGGGCTCGGCAAGAGCGTCCAGACGTTCGGCGACTACGCCGGCGAGCGCTCGGGCGCGCCCGTGCGCGCCTACACACGGATCAGCGATCGCCCCGTCACCAACCGCAACAAGGTCTACCGCCCCGATAACCTCCTGGTGCTCGACCCGACGCTGCTCGGGGACGAGGTCGTGGCCGGGCTCGCGGAGGGCGGCGCCCTGGTGCTGAACACGTCCGAGCCGATCGCGGCGTTCGCCGGCCGCTACGAGCGCTTCCGGCTAGCGCTCGTCGACGCGACCGCGATCGCGCGCCGCCACGGCATCGGCACCCGATCGGTGGTCATCGTCAACACGACGATCGCGGGCGCGTTCGCGCGCGCGGTGGGGCTGCCGCTCGAGGGCCTCGAGGCGGCGTACGCGCGTCTCGGCTTCCAGCGCAACTTCGCCGCCGCCCGCGAGGCGTACGAGGCGACGCGCGTCCGCGAGCCGCTGTGGGCGCCGACGGGCGATCGCGCGCCCGAGCCCGCGATCGACGCGGCAGCGCGCGGCGCCCGCGTGGTCCCGCTCGTCGAGCACGTCGACGGGCCGCCCACCGGGCTCCACACCGGGAGCTGGCGGACGCAGTCGCCGCGCTACGTCGACAAGCTCGCGCCCTGCAGCGCCTGGTGCCCGGCGGGCAACGACGTGGTCGGCTTCGTCCAGGCGCTGGCGCGCTCGGGCGAGGCCGAGGCCGCCGCCGTGCTCGCGCGCACCACGCCGTTCCCCGGAGTCTGCGGCCGCGTCTGCCCCGCCCCGTGCATGGAGGGCTGCAACCGCCGCGAGCTCGACGGGGCCGTCAACATCCGCGCCCTCGAGCGCTGGATCGCCGACCAGGCGCCGCTCGCCGACTCGGTGCGGCCCGAGCGACGCGGCGACGCGCGATCGTTCGCCGTCGTCGGCGGCGGCCCCGCGGGCCTCAGCGCCGCCTACCAGCTCGCGCGGGCGGGGCAGCGCGTCACCGTCTTCGACGCCGAGCGCGAGCTCGGCGGGGTGCTGCGGACCGGCATCCCGAGCTACCGGCTCCCGCGCGACGTGCTCGACCACGAGATCGCCGGCATCCTGCGCCTCGGCGTGGAGACGCGCCTCGGCGAGCCGCTCGACCGCGATCGCATCGCGGCGCTGTGCGCCGAGCACGACGCGGTCATCCTCGCCACCGGGCTCCAGAGGCTGCGCGGCATCGACGGCCCCGGCGGCGATCTCGACGGCGTCGAGCAGGGCATCCGCTTCCTCCACCGCGTGAACCTCGGCGGCGGCGCGCGCCTCGAGGGGCACGTCGTGGTGCTCGGCGGCGGCAACACCGCGATGGACTGCGCCCGCTCGGCGCTGCGCTCCGGCGCCGCGCGCGTCACGGTCGCCTACCGGCGCAGCCGCGGCGAGATGCCGGCCATCGCCGAGGAGATCGTCGAGGCCGAGCGCGAGGGCGTCGATCTCGTGTTCCTCAGAGCTCCCATCGGCTTCGGCGGCGCCGGGGGCCGCGTCCGCGGCGTCGTGCTCGCCGAGGTCGAGCTCGGGCCGCCCGACGAGAGCGGCCGGCGGCGACCGGTGGTCACCGACAAGCGAACCGTCCTCGCCTGCGACGCCGTGCTGCTCGCGCTCGGCCAGGCGGCGGACACGTCGAAGCTGCCGTCGGGCTGGGAGCTCCGCGAGGGCCGCGTCCACCGCGCCGGCCAGCCGATCCCCGTGTTCGCGGCGGGCGACCTCTCGACCGGCGACGGCACGGTCACCCACGCCATCGGCGACGGCCGCCGCGCCGCGACCCGCGCGATGCGCGAGCTGGGGATCGACGTCGAGGTGTTCGCGCGCCCCGACCGCGCCCTCGCCGTGCCGGTGACCGACGTGCGCTTCGACCATTTCCCGCGCTCGGCGCCGGCGCACGAGCGGCTGACGCCCTGGACCGCAAAGGGGGGAGCGCGCGCCGGCCGGTTCGACGAGGTGAGCGCGGGCCTCTCCTCCGCGCTCGAGGCGGGCCGCTGCTTCTCCTGCGGCCAGTGCACGCAGTGCGACACCTGCCTCGTCTACTGCCCCGAGGGCATCATCCGGCGCAGCGCGGGCGGCTACGAGGTCGACTTCGGCTACTGCAAGGGCTGCGGCATCTGCGTCGCCGAGTGCCCGCGCGGGGCCATGGAAATGCGGCCCGTCGAAACGAGCGCGTCATAACCCAGGAGCTCATCAGCGCCAACCACGCCGCCGGCATCGCCGCCACGCTCGCCGGGCGCGCCAACCGCTTCGGGCGAGGCTTCGGGGGCGGCGTCTACCCGATCACGCCGCAGACCGAGTGCATCGAGCTGCTCTGCGCGCAGACGATCGAGAGGGGCAGCGTCGTCCGCGTCGAGAGCGAGCACAGCGCGATGGCGGTGTGCATGGGCTTCGCGCTCGCCGGCGCGCGCACGTTCACCGCCTCGTCGTCGAACGGCCTCGCGTACATGACCGAGAACGTGTTCGCCGCCGCGTTCTACCGGCTGCCGATCGTGATGATGGCGGTGAACCGCACCCTCGGCCCGCCCTGGAACATCTGGGTCGATCACGGCGACACGCTCGCGCTCCGCGACGCCGGATGGATCCAGCTCTACTGCGAGGACAACCAGGAGGTGGCCGACTCGATCCTCGCCGCCTACCGCCTCGCCGAGGACCGGCGCGTCCTCTTGCCGGTGCTCGTCTGCCAGGACGCCTTCATCCTCTCGCACACGATGATGATGACGGACGTGCCCGATCAGGAGGCGGTCGACCGCTTCCTGCCGCCGCTCGACCTGCCCCACCGGCTCACCGGGCGACCGCGCGTCGTGGGCGGGCTCGACTTCCCCCACGAGACCGAGGTCCACCGCCGCGAGCTCGCCTCGGCGATGGCGGCGGTGCCCTCGGTCTACCGCGAGGTTCAGTCCTCGTTCGCCGACGTCTTCGGGCGCCGCCTCGCCGACGCGGTGGTGCCCTACCGCATGGAGGACGCCGAGGTCGTGCTCGTCTCGATGGGGACGACCGCGAGCACCGTGCGCGTCGCCGTCGACGCGGCGCGCGAGCGCGGGATCCGCGCCGGAGGGCTGCGCGTCCGCCTCTTCCGCCCGCTGCCCTCCGAGGAGCTCGTGCGCTGGTTCGCCGGAAGGAAGAAGATCGGCATCCTCGATCGCGATCTCTGCCCCGGGCTCGGAGGCATCCTCTGGGCCGAGACGCGCGCGCTCGCCCCCGACGGCGCCGTCGTGCAGGGCTACCTCGCCGGCCTCGGCGGCGGCGACGTGCGCCCGGCCCACATCGCCGGCATCCTCGACGATCTCTGTGCGCGCGACCGGGCCGGCGAGCCCCGCTTCCTCGAGGTGGCGTGATGACCGACCGCACGCTCTCGATCGCCGCTCGTGCGCCGAGGGCCGCCTGCGAGCCGCTGCTCGACGGGATGGTGCAGACCGCGCGCGACCGCAGCGAGCCCGTGCTCCGCGCCGGCAACACCAACTGCGGCGGCTGCGGGATGTCCCTGGGGCACCTGATGCTGGGGCGCGCCGCCGCCGATCTGCCCATCCAGCTCGTCATCCCCGCCTGCTGTGGGATCGTCACCGCCGGCGCCTTCCCGTACTCGGCCTACGGCGCGCCGGTCGCGGCGGCGACGTTCGCCTCCGCGGCCGCCGTCGCCACCGGGCTCGCCCAGGCGGCTCGGCTCAACGGCGAGAGGACGCGCGTGGTCTGCTGGGCGGGCGACGGCGGCACCTACGACATCGGCATGGCGACGCTCTCGGCCGCCGCCGAGCGGAACGAGGACATCCTCTACGTCTGCTACGACAACGAGATCTACGGCAACACCGGGGGCCAGCGCTCGTCGGCGACGCCGATCGGGGCGGCCACGAGCACGACGCCGCTCGGCAAAGACGTCCCCAAGAAGGACATCGTCGCGATCATGGCGGCGCACCGGATCCCCTACGCCGCGACGCTGTCGCTCGCCCACCCCGAGGACGCGATGCGCAAGCTCCGGCACGCCCTCGCGGCGACCGGATTCCGCTTCCTCCACATGCTCTCGCCCTGCCCGACGGGCTGGAAGTCGGAGCCCTCCGACGGCATCGAGCTCGTGCGCCTGGCGGTGCGGTCGGGTCTCTACGCCGTCTACGAGGTCTTCGACGGCTGGCGCCTCCGGATCAACGTCGAGCCCGCGCCCGATCGCGCGGATCTCGAGCGGTACTTCGTGCTGCAGGGTCGGTTCCGGAAGGCCGGCGTCGATCTCGAGCAGGCACGGCGTTCGATCGAGCGAGAATGGCGTGAGCTCCGGTGGCGCGCGCGGGCGGAGGTGAGCGATGGATCGAGGGACCGGGATCCGAGCAGTGGGTAGCCCGACGAGCTGCCCGCGCATCGACGGCGCGCGCACGGCGGAGGATCACCTCGCCTGCCGCTATTGCTTCGGCACTGCAGCCGACGTCGCGACCGGGCGGCGGCTGGCCTATTGCAGCTACGAGCCCGGGGTCGACCCGATCTGCTTCGGCTTCCCCGAGACGAGCAGCCGCCTCGTGCACGGCTGATCGCGCGGAGGAAGGCCGCCCGAAGGACGGGCGAGGTCAGCGAAGCACGGCCGGCAAGAGCCCCTCCGGGCTCGCGCAGATCGCGTCCACGCCGGAGGCGACGAGCTCCTCGACGCTGCCGTATCCCCAGGTGACGCCGATCGATCGGAGCCCGTTGCGCTTCGCCGCGCGCACGTCGTGCTCGCGATCGCCGACCATCACGGTCGCGCCCGCGTCGAGCCGCTGCTCGGCGAGCAGGTGGGCGAGGAGATCGGCCTTGTCCTCGAAGCGGCCGCCCGGCTCGCTGCCGTAGACGCCGGCGAAGAAGCCCTGGAGCCCGAAGTGCTCGAGGATGCGCGCCGCGTAGACGCCGACCTTGGAGGTCGCGACGAACAGCGTGAGGCCCCGCGATCGCAGGTCGGCGAGCATCGGCTCGACGCCCGCATAGACGACGTTCTCGAACATGCCCACGCGCGCGAAGCGCTCGCGGAAGCAGGCGACGGCGCGCTCGACGTCGTCGCTCGTCGCCTCGGCGCCGAGCAGCTCGCGGAACGCCGGCCGGAGCGGCGGGCCGATGAAGCGCCCGAGCTCGCGCTGGGTGGGCACCGGCCGGACGCCAAGGCTCTCGAGCGCGTGCTGGTGGCAGCGGGTGATCCCCTCGAAGGGATCGGTGAGGGTGCCGTCGAGATCGAAGAGGACGGTGGTCGTCGTCATGGCGTCAGGGCGAGCCCGCTACCCGCGCATCGGCCGGAGCGCCTCGGCCCAGCGGTGGAGCTCGTCGAGCATCGCGTTCGCGGCTTTCTCGAGCGACTCGGTGCCGGCGAACGCGCCCTCCTTGCTCATGTGGTTCGAGAAGAACGGGATCGAGACCGCCTCGACGATCGGCACCATCTTGAGCGCGCAGAGGAGCTGCTTGGTCATCACGACCGAGCGCGTGCCCCCCGAGATGCCGCCGTAGCTCACGAAGGCGGCGGGCTTGTAGCTCCACTCGGTGTAGAGATAGTCGAGCGCGTTCACCAGCGCGGGCGGGCTCCCGAAGTTGTACTCGGGCGTGACGATGACGAAGGCGTCGGCCGCCTCGACGCGGGCGCTCCACGCCTTGGTGTGCTCGTGCTCGTATTGCTTGAGGCGCGGGTGCTTCGGCTCGTCGAGGAAGGGGAGGTTCACCTCCTTCAGATCGGCGAGCGCGACGTCGAAGCGGGCGTGCTCCTTGGCGCGCTCGAGGAACCAGGTGCCGATGGGGAGGCCGGCCCGGCCGGGGCGGGTGCTGGCGATGATGACGTCGAGCTTGAGCATCGGCGCTTCTTAGCACTGGTCGGCTCCCTTGGAGAGCGCGGGACCAGGAGCGCATGGATCACCGGCTCGCGTAGTGCACGACGGCGAGCGCCGCCCCGAACAGCGCGAGGAACCCGAAGAGGAGCATGACGATGCGCCGGTCGCGCGCCGCCCCCTGCGTCCGCGCCTCGTCGATCCGCGCGCCCAGATCGGCGCGGAGGCGCTGGTTGGCGACGAGCTTCGCGTCGAGGAACTCGGTCACGAGGCGCTCCTTCCGGCAGAAGCGGCACGCGAACGAGTCGACCGTCGGATCGGCCGGCAGCTGCATGGTGCCGCCGCAGCCGCTGCACACCACCCCCTGCTGGAGCTTGGCGTCGCGGTCCGCCTTCGCGACCTGGATGCGCGCCATCTCCTCGAAGAGCTGCTGCGCCCCGCTCGCGTAGTGGTTGACGAGCTGCTCGCGCCCGCACGCCGAGCAGCGGACGTTGCGCACGACGATGTCGCCGGGCATCACGATGGCGTCCGTCGCACCGCAGAGCTTGCACGCGAAGGGACCGGCCATGGGGAGCTCCTCGGGGCGGAGGCTGGACCGATCGCGTCGAGGCGTCAAAAGGCCTGGAGTCTGCGGCGGCGGGCCCCGCTGGCCGGAGGAGGAGCTCGCGGTCCGTCCGCGGCCACCTCGCACTCCGCGACCGGCACGCCGTACGCGGCCAAGAGGCGCGAGCCGAGCCCGCCTCGCGGCCCGGCTCGCCGGCGCGTGACGTTTCGCCCCTCGCTCTCGTTTCAGATGCACGGGACATGGAGGTTCGAATGCGTGCTCGACTGGGTGGAATCGTGCTCTGGGTGGCGGCGCTCGGCGGAGCGGGTGGATGCGGCGGCGCCGAGACCGCCGGGGGCGGCGGAGGCGGCGATGGCTCCAGCACCGCGGCCACTGGCACGGCGGGCGTGGGCGAGATCTGGACGGGGACGCTGACGGGCTCGGCGGTCGGCCCCTTCGTCTGCATCAGCGGGACCGATGGGTTCTACGACGAGCTCGGGACGGTGAAGCTGAGCGTCCCGGCACCGGGGCTGATCGCGCTGTTCGGTGGGTCGGCGACCGAGTTTGCCGGGACCTTCTCCAACGTCGAGACCGCGCACGAGAACAGCGGCGGGCCCGGCTGCGCGCCGCAACCGTCCGTGACCAGCAACATGACGGCCGAGACCGACGTCACCATCAAGACCGTCGGCTCGCAGGTGCAGGTGCTCTCGACGACGGTGCTGGTGCCGGCGCACTTCCGGACCAGCGACTCGGACGAGAACCTCGACAGCAAGGAGCTCTACTTGACCCCCGAGAACGAGGAGGCCGTCACGGCGAGCAAGATCACTGGGTTTTGGTTCGCCAGCGAGGGAGCGAACGACTTCGCGGGCAACTGCGGCGGCACGTACGAGCTGATCAAGCAGTGAGGCGGCCGCCGGGCTCGCGAACGCGGACGAACGTCGGTACCGGGGTGGCGGCTGGGCGGGCGGCGGCGGCCAAGTCGGTCTCAGGGGCACACGTCGGCCCTACGGTCCGGTTCGGCCGCGGCGGTGAGCCGGGCCGTGAACCGCCGGCCTTTCACGGCAGAGGCCCGTCGCACGCGCCGGCGGACCACCGTCCGCATTTTCGGAACCCCGTCGCACGCGCTGGCGGCCCCGCTTCAGGTTTGCGGAGAGCCGTCGCAGGCGCCTGCGGCGCCTCCCCGGAACGGCGGAAGCCGCGGCTCACGTTCAGTGGGAACAGGACACGTCGTCGAAGAGCCACGCGGCCGGGACGCACAGGCCGCCCTCGCACTCGTAGCCCTCGCACTCCTCGATCGCGGTGCAGGCCTCACCCGTCTTCTTCGCGGGCACGCAGGTCTTGGTGCCGAGGCGATCGCACGTCGCGCCCGCCACGCAGGGATCGCCGTGCTTGCCGTCGCACGGCTGTCCGAGGGCGATGCGCTCGACGCAGGCAGGCGGGGTGAGCTTTTCCTCGCACCACAGGTCGCCCTCGCAGTCCATGACGACGGGGAGCGAAGACTCCACGCCGCAGGGATCCCCCGCGGACGCGTCGATCAGCGCGCCGCAACGCGATTCGGTGCCGCTCGCCGTCCAGGTGGTGACGCACGCGCCTCGCCCTTCGGGAGCGTCGGCGCACTCCCAGCGTGACACGCACGGCGCCCCGGGCGGCGTGGTGCCGCCGGTGAAGACCCGATCGCATGGCCCCGGCCGCGTCGCGGCGAGCACCTCCTTGTTCGTCGGGCAGCGCTGGACCAGCGCCGCGAGATCGGCGATGCACGCGGCGGCGGCCTCCGGATCGTAGGTCGCGCCGGCGGCTTTGCCGGCGGCGATCTCCTCCTCGATCGACGACTGCACAGCCGCGGCGCAATCGGGGTTGGAGCCCGCGTAGCCTGCGAGGGCACAGCAGTGATCGATTCCGTCGCACCGCGCGCCGGCGTAGCGCGCGGCGAGCTCGCCCTCGGTGGGCGCGGCGGCGGGCGCGCTCACCGTGGCGTCGCACCCGGCGGCCAGGCCGACGCCGAGCGCGAGGACCCTTGCAAGCGCGGCGGGATGGAACTTCATCGTCTGCCTTACGCCTCGGGCATCTTGCCCGCGTCCTCGGGCTCCGCGGCGTCCTCGACGGCGTCGCGGCGCGTGTAGGCGCTGAGGAAGAGCTCGTCGATGTCGGCCATGAGCTTGCCGACCTCGGCGAGCGGCAGGTACTTCGGCTCGTCCTCGCCGAGCGCGGAGCACATCGCGCCGCGGTGCACCGCGTCGCGGCGGAACCGGCTCAATCGCACCTTCGGTCCGTATGTCTCCATGGCGCTTCCTCCCAGCATTCATCGGGAGCGGCGCCGCCACGCACGGGAGCGTGCGGCCTTTGTCCGCCAGGGCTTCTCCACCGTAACGGGCGCACGCGCGCGTGCGCAACGGCGCCGAGAAGGCGTGGCGCGCCGGGCTTGAGGGGGAGCAAGAGTGTGGGGCGCTGACCGAGCCGAGGTGTGGGTGCCGTTCGAAGGGCCGATCGCGATCGGCTGGTAGGCGTCAGCCGCGACGTTCGGCGAGCACGGCTTCGAGCCACGCCGGCGTCGTACCTTGCCGAACGATACGGCCGCCGCGCGCGACAGCGACGAGCTGCGGCGACACCCAGCGCGCCGTCGAGTCGTAGGCGCGCACGCGGTCGAAGACGGCGATGGCCCGTCGGAGGTTCGCGACGCTCGCTTGATGGATCGCGCGGATCTCGCGCTCGGAGGCGCCGTGCCCACCGGCTTGGGCGCGCTGGAGCACGCGGGCGATGTTCTCCGCGATCGAGTCCGTCGCGACGAACCGCATCTCGGTGGCGAATCCGCCCTTGTGCGCAAGCTCGGCTTGCTCGATTGCGGCCGTCGTTCGGAGTGTCGTCTCGACCGCGAAGGACACGCGCCGCTCGATGTGATCGAGCACGAAGCGCTCGCATTCTTTCGCGACGGCGCGGCGCACGTCGCGCGGGATCGCGCGGTAGCTGCCGAGGATCTGCGCGCAGCGGTCGTCGATGTTGAACGCGTCGACGCCGAACGCCGTCACCGGAAAGTACCTCGTCTTGCCGCTTCCCGGAGGACCGGCGACCACGATCATGCGCGGGGACGGCATCGAAGGTCAGCCCGTTTCGAGCGTCGTGTCCGACTCGGGGAGCATGTCGGGCGGTAGCTCGCGCGAGACGAGGTCGCCGTTTGCGTCGATGATGCCGAGCCGTTCGAGGCGCGCGCGCTCCGCGGTGATGCGCGCGGCGGCGAGCGCCATCACGCGGCGCTCCCATTCCTCCTCGTCCTCGGGGCGGTCGAGGTCGAGGTCGTCGAACGGAGCGCTCGGGATCGGCGACTGCTCGTTCGCTTGCGTCTGCATGATGGAACGATGCCTGATCCGCGCAGAGGGAACCAGTCGCGGGCCCAAGAGCAGAAACGCGGAGCCAGCCGATGAAGGCCAACTCCGCGTCATGCTTCCAGTTGCGCGGGCAGGATTTGAACCTGCGACCTTCGGGTTATGAGCCCGACGAGCTACCAGGCTGCTCCACCGCGCGAGCGCAACCTACTCGCGCGGCCGGTGGAGTCAAGTAGCTTCGTGCGCGTCCTCTCGCTGCGCTCTACTTCTTGCCGTCGGGCTCGGGCGCGTCCTTGGGCTTGTCGGCGCCTTCCTTGGTCGAGGCCGTGGCTGCGGGCTTCTCGTCCTTCTTCTCGCCCTTCTTGTCGCCGCCGGCCGCTGCGGCCTTGTCGGCCGCGCCCGCCGGCTTGTCGCCGCCGGCCGCCGCCTTGTTCTGCTCCTTGGTCGGAGCGGTCGCGGGGACGCCGGCGGGCTTGATGCCCTTCGCCGTCGCGCCCTCGCAGCCGAGGGGGACGCCCGTCTCCTTGCCGTCGAGCTTCATGACCTTGAACTCGACGCGGCGGTTCTTCTCCTTCGCCTCGGCGCTGTCGCCGGGATCGACCGGGCAGTACGGGCCGTAGCCGGCCGCCCGCATCCGCTTCTTGTCGACGCCGCGCTTGGCGAGCGCCTCGAGCACCGCCTTGGCGCGGTTGTTCGTGAGGACGACGTTCGAGGCGTCGGGGCCGTCCTTGTCGGCGTGGCCGGCGACCTCGAGGAACTCGACCTGCGGGTTCTCCTTCACGACCTTGGCGATGCTGTCGAGGAGCTCGTCCGACGCCTTCTCGATCGTCGCCTTGCCGACGGCGAAGAGGATCTTGTCGGTGATCTTCACCTCGGTCGCCGTGAGGCGGACCTTGGGGAGCGTGTCGGGGCAGCCGTCGTCGTCCTGGAACTCGTTCTTCGTCTCGGGCTCGGTCGGGCACTTGTCGGCCTCGCCGACGATGCCGTCGCCGTCCGCGTCGGCCGACTTGCAGCCGTCCTTCGGATCGGGCGGGAGGTTGTCCTCCTTCTCGCCGACGCACTTGTCGGTGCCGTCGTCGAGGACGCCGTCACCATCGGCGTCGGCCGGAGGAGGCGGAGGCGGAGGCTTCGGCGTCTCGACCTTCGCCGAGAGCTGAACGTCGCCGCTCCCACAGCCGGCGTTGGTGAGAAGCATGCACAGGGGCAGCGCCGCGCAGATCCAGATCGACCGCATAGAGAAGGCCTCCTCCCCCGATTCTTCGGGGCGAGCCCTCTTAGACGAGTTTCCGTCCGAGCGCTACCCACCCGAACCTACCCCGGTTTCGGGCCCTGGCAGGGGCTCTTACGGAGTGAGCCAGGCGGGGACCAGGGAGGACGGCTCGCCGGTGGAGAGGATCCAGAGCTGGTGGGCGGCGCGTGTGGCGGCGATGTGGAGGAGGTGGCGCGACTCGTCGTCGGCCGGGAAGGTGGACTGGTTCACATCCACGATCACCACGTAATCGTACTCGAGGCCCTTCACCTGGCGGATCTCGGTGACCTCGACGCCCGGCTTGAAGGCGAACTCGAAGTCGCGCACACGCCGGAGGTTGGGGATCTCGGCCATGGACAAGGCGCCGAAGTAGACGTCGGCCTGCTCGGCGTGGCGGGCGAGGATGCACACGGTGGCCCGCGGCTCGCGCGTGAAGAGAGGGCGGAGCGCATCGGCGAGGAACGCGACGGCGGCGCCGGGGCTCGGGAAGTGGTGGTGCTCGACCGGCGCGCCCGAGCGCGGGGCGAGCGGGGGCGTCGGGTCGGCGAGGTGGCCGAGGATGTCGCGCGCCACGGCGAGAACCTCGCGCGTCGAGCGGTAGGCGATGCGGAGCGGCTCGACGTCGACGCGCGAGAGGCCGAGATCGTCGAGGACCGCGCGCCAGTCGCGGAAGCCCGAGTCCATGTGGAGGCGCTGGGCGGTGTCGCCGGCGAGGGTGATGCTGCGCCGCTGGCTGACCACGTGGAGGAGCACGGCGAGATCGACGGCGGCGAGGTCCTGGGCCTCGTCGACGAAGAGGTGCTCGTAGACGAGCGCGCCGCGCGCCTTGACCCCGGGCGCGCTCGAGCTCCTGGCCGAGCGGCCCGGGAGATCGCCGCGCAGGAGCTGGAAGGCGCGGAGGAGGAGCGCGTCGTCCTCGGGATCGAGGGTGGCGCGCTCGTCGTGGTGGTCGTGGCCGTCGGCGCCGTGCTCGTCGCGGTCGTCGTCGGGCTGCTCGGCGACGGCGGCCTTGCGCTCGGCGCGGTCGCCCGGATCGAGATCGACGACGGCGGGGCAGCGATCGGCGCACCAGCGCCAGGCGCGCTTCACCTGCTCGGGGCCGATCTCGGGATCGGCCGCCGTGGCGAAGGCCGCGGTGAGGCGGGGCAGATCGCTGAGCACGTCGGCCCAGAAGTGGACCACGCCGCGCGAGTCGCGGCGGACGCGCGCGTCGCCCTCGAGCTCCTTGGCGCGCTGCTCGAAGAGGTGGAGCAGCGCGGGGTGCGTCTTCACGCGCGTCACCACCGAGGGCGTGTTCTCCTCGATGGGCGCCTCGAGCCAGGGGATGGCGCGCTGGCGGGCGGCGCGCGCCCACTCGGCGAACGTCTCGACCACGACGCCGCCGATCGCGAGCGCGGGCAGGACCTCGCTGATGTACGCGCGCAGGCCCGGGCTGCCCACGATGACGAGCATCTTGTCGGGCGCGAAGCGCTGGCGGTTCTGGTAGGCGAGGTAGGCCATGCGGTGCAGGCCGATGGTGGTCTTGCCGCTGCCGGCGCCGCCCTGGATGACGACGATGCCGGCGTCGGGCTTGCTGATGAGCTCGAACTGGCGCGGGTCGAGGAGGGCGGCGATCTCGGGCAGGTGCCGGTCCTCGCGGCCGCCGCCGGGGGCGTCGACGCCGAGGACGCCGCGCATGTCGGAGGGGCGGAGGGCGCTGCCCTGGCCGCCGGCGAGCTCGGTGGCGCGCGCGTCCATGCGCCGCCAGCCGCCCTCCCTGCCTCGGACGAAGGTGCCCTGCGGGGACGAGACGCGCAGGAGCGCGCCGTCGTCGATGGTCACGGTGCGGCGGGCGAGGAGCTTGCCCTCGACGTCGCGCTCGCCGAACGTCTCCTCGTACTCGGCGCCCTCCTCGTAGCGGTAGTAGAGCTGGCTGACGGGCGCGTGGCGCCAGTCGACGATGCGCACGCCCGCGGACGCGTCGATGTGCGTCGTCTTGCCGATGAGCACGTCGCGATCGGCGCGGCCCTTCTCGCGGAGGCGGAGGTGGCCGAAGTAGGGCGACTTGGGATCGACCGGCTCGACCACGTTCTCGGCGCGGCGGGCGGCGATGCCCTGGAGGCGCTCCATCTGCTCGACCAGCGAGGGCACGTCCTCGAGGCGGGCGACCGCGATCTCGTCGCGGAGCGAGAGGAGCTGCTCCTCGTAGTCGATGGTCGGCGGCGGCCGCGACGGCCGGGCGACCGCGAGGTTCTCCGCGACGCGGGCGAGCAGCGCCTCCTCTTCGCGCGGGACGGCGTGCTCGTCGCCCTGGGCGGGCAGGACCTCGGTCGTGGGGCGTGCGGGCATGGAGGGGGGGTTACATACTCGACCCGCGCGGGCGCGCAAGCAGGCAGATCCGCGCGGGTCGTCCCCTCGTTTGGAGGTGTGTCGCTCGGGCTTTCGGCCGTCAGTAGCCGTAGCCGCCGGGCACGCCGTACCCGTACGGGTGGCCGTAGCCGCGCCTGTACGGGTGGCCGTAGCCGTAGCCGTAGGGATACTGGCGGTACGGGCGGTAGTACGGATATTGCCGGTAGCCTCGGTGATAGGGATAGCCGTAGCCGGGGTAGCCGTAGCCACGCCCGTACCCCCGGTGGCCGTAGAAGCCGCCATAGCCGGGGTAGCCGTAGCCGCGGGAGCCGCCGTACCCGCGGTACCCGTAGCCGCCGCGCCCGCCCCAGATCTCGTCGGCGCTCTCGCCCACGTCCTCGTCGCCGGTCGCGTCGACGTCGCCGGTCACGTCGCCGTCGTCCGTGGCCACGTCGTCGGTCGCCGTGGCGTCGTCGTCGGCCAGCGCCGCGTCGTCCGCCTGATCCGGTGACGCGCCGAGCGCGTCGCCGCTCTCGGCGAGCTCGGCCTCGTCGTCGAACGCGCCGTCCGGATCGCCGGTCTGCATCGCGCAGCCGCCGAGCGCGAGCGCGGCCGAGCACAACGACACCATCCCGACCTTGATGATCGTATCCATGATCCCCCCTGTTCGTGCGGAGCCTCGGCCGGCCGCCCGCGGCAGCACGCCGTCGGGCACACCTGGCGCGCGAAGCTCCGCGCTCCTTGCGTCGAAACGAGCAACGCAGCGGCCATCGCCGACGGGGGGGGCTCCGGCACGCTGCGCACGCTTCGTTGACCGGCTGCTCGCGCGGGGCGAGCGGTTACGGCGCAGGGAGGTGGACGACGAACTCGCTCCCCTGGCCGAGACCGGCGCTCCACGCCTCGACGCGCCCGCCGTGCAGCTCGACGAGCTGGCGAACGAGCGTGAGCCCGAGGCCGAGCCCGCCCTGCGAGCGATCGTGCGCGGGGCTGGCCTGGAAGAAGAGGTCGAAGATGCGCGGCAGCATGTCGGGGGAGATGCCGACGCCCGAGTCCCGGACGCGGAGGACGACTTCGCGGGGGCCCTCTTCGGCGACGAGCTCGATCCGTCCGCCGTCGGGCGTGTACTTCGCCGCGTTCTGGAGCAGGTTGTAGAGCGCCTGCACGATGCGCACGGGATCGACCTCGATCTCGCGCCCGCCGGCCGGCGACGAGATCTCGAGCCGGTGCCGGCGCTGCTCGATCAACGGGCGCGCCGTCTCGACCGCGCGAGCGACCAGGCCGGCCACGGTGACGCGCTCGCGGGCGAGCTCGATCTTGCCGCGCGCGATCCGCGAGACGTCGAGGAGATCGTCGGCGAGTCGGATGAGCTGCCGGAGCTGGCGCTCGATCACCTCGCGGTGCCTCGCGACCGCGGCCGCGTCGTCGGCGCGGGCTCGCATCAGCTCCAGCGCCATCACCATGGACGCGAGCGGCGTGCGCATCTCGTGCCCGAGCAGCGCCAGGAACTCGTCCTTGCGCCGGTCGGCGAGCGCGAGGGCGTCGGCGCGGTCTTTGAGCGCGCGATCCGCGCGATCGCGCTCGATCGCGATCCCGGCGAGGTGGGTCGCGACCTCGACCAGGTGCACGTCGGCGGCGCGGGGCGGGATCGGCTCGCCGTAGTAGATCGCGAAGGTGCCCAGCACCTCTGCGGCGCGCGAGAGGATCGGCGTCGACCAGCACGCGCGCAGCCCGTACCGGAGCGCGACGTCGCGCCCCGCGGCCCAGCGGGGATCGGCGGCGATGTCGGTGCTCACGACGCCGCGCCCGGTGAACGCGGCCGTGCCGCACGAGCCGACCGCCGGCCCGATCGCGAGCCCCTCGCACGCTTCGCGGTAGGGGGCCGGCAGGCTCGGGGCGGCGCCCTGCCAGAGCTTGCCGTCTTCGAGCAGGAGCACCGAGCAGCGGAGGCCGGGCGCCTGCGATTCGATGAGCCCGGTGAGAAACTCGAGGATCTCGACGAGCGGTCGGCCGCGCGCGATGAGCTCGAGGGCGCGGTTCTGCCCGGCGAGCAGCGCCTCGGCGGTCGCGTGCGGCTCGCCCGGCGCCGTCTCGAAGGAGCTGGGCGGCGGGGTCGGCCAATCCGTCTCTGCGTGTGGGATGGGCTCGCGCACGTCGGGTCTCGGGCTCTGCGCAGCAGGGAGCCTCTCACCCATGGGACCCCGGCGCCGCAGCGGCAAGCGCCTCCCGGCGCCCTCGGGCGGCGCTCGCCGGGCGGCTCGGCGATCGCGCGGGCTGACGCGCAGCGACGGATCGCCTCGGTTCGGTCGTCACCGGCGCCGCCGCAGGAAGTGGTCGTCGGATCTTGCATGGCCACCGGGTGGGTGCGGCGGCCTGCGAGCGGGGGCGGGCTCATGAGGGGCCGCGTCGAGCGCGCATCGACGCCGAGGACACGCATCTCATCAAGGAGGAGCGATCATGCGTTTGGCGAAGCTCGGAACCATCCTCGTGACGTCGTCGATCGCCGCGCTGGGCGCCGCCGGTTGCGCAGCCGATGCGCAGGACGACGCCATGGCGGCCGACGGAAGCAACGAGGCGGCGGTCGTCGACGGCGACCAAGGCCTGACCGGCGCTGCGCAGCAGGCGAGCACCGACGGCGAGAACGTCGGGACGTCCGAGGACGCGATGGGGTGGTTCGGCGCGCCCTTCGCTTCTTTCGGCGTGCCCTTCGCTCGTTTCGGCGTGCCCCCCGCGTACGCGTTCGGCTCGCCGTACGCGTACGCGCCTTATGCCGCGCCGTACGCGTACTCGTACGGCTACCCGGTCACGGCCCCCGTGGCCGCGCCTTACGCGTACGGCTACGGGTACCCCGGTTACAGCACGTACTCGGCGTACGGGAGCTACTACAACACGGCGTACCCGTTCGGCTGGGGCGGCGGTTGGGGCTGGGGCTGGTAGCGCGCGCTCGTCCCTCCATCGAAACCTCACCTCCGCGGCCAGGCGGACCTCATGCTCGAGGCGCGAGCCTCGCGAACCCGCCGCACCGGCCGCGTCCTCACCCGACGTCCATTCGGCGCACCCGCGCCATCGGCGCTCGCCCATCGCCGGAAGAGCCCACGCTCGCGCTCCGGCTCGCGCGGGGCGCGGAGCGTCGCGTCGCGCCGCATCGAGCCCGCGCTTCGATGCGCGCGGGCGAGACGCTGTCGCACACACGATGGAGCTCCATGGAGAGGAGAGCGGCGCGGATGAACTTGCCTCGGCTTCACGACGAGCTTCGGCGCAGCGGCTGCATCTGCCAGCGAGGCAGGAGGTCAACCCATGACACGCTTCTTCCGTCGGTCGCTGGCCATGTCCAGCCTGCTCGCACTCGGTGCCACCGCTTTCGCCTCCGGGACCGCGCTCGCCGAGGCTCCGTACGCTCCGCCCGCCGGGGCGCCCGCCGCCGAACCGCCCGAAGGAGCGCCGGGACCCGAGTCCGAGCCTGGGGCACCCCAGGGCCCGATGACGCCTGGAGGCCCCGAAGGTCTGGGGCCCGAGGGTCCGGTTGGCCTGGGTCCCATCGGCGTCGGGATCTGTGAGCGTCCCGCGGCGCTCATCGCCCGGATGCGCGCGAGGGCCGCGATGCTGTGCGCGAACGCGTTCAGCGGGCCGATCGGCTTGCAGGGCGGCCTGATGGGTCCGACCGAGGGCGCGCCTGAAGGCGTTCCCATCGGCCAGCCGGAAGGCGCTCCCGTCGAACAGCCCGAGGGCGCTCCGATGATCGGCGAGCCGCAAGGCGCTCCGGTCGGTCAGCCGCCCGAAGGCGCGCCCGTCGGCGCGCCCGAGTGTCCCACCGGCCAGGCGCCCGAGGGCGGGCAGTTCACACCCGGCATCGGCGGCGGCCCCGGTCCGATCGGGCAGCCGGCGTTCGGTGCACAGCAGGGCGCCGTTCCGAGCTTCGGCGGTCAGCCGGCGTTCGGTGCACAGCCCGGCATGGGGCTCAACCTCGGCCAGCAGCCGGCGTTCGGCGTGCAGCCGGGCATCGGCATCGGCGCCCGGGCGCCGATGGGCGGCCTCTTGGGCGGGCAGCTCGGGGCCCAGCAGGGCATGCCGGGCCTCGGGCAGCAGCCCGGCCTCGGGCAGCAGCCCGGCCTCGGGCAGCAGCCGGGCCTCGGCGGACAGCCGGCGATCGGCGGACAGCCGCAGCTCGGCCCGGGCGTCGAGGCGCAGGGCGGACCGGCGGCTCAGCAGGCTTGCCCGACCGGCGAGGCCGGCGAGGCGACCTCGCCCGGCGCCGGCGGCATGTTCGCGCTGGCGACCGACGCGCTCGGCGACCTGCAGCTTCGCCCGGAGCAGCAGGCGGCCGTGAACGCGCTCCTCGAGGAGGGTGCGACCCGTCACGCCCCGCTCGTCGACGCCACGACCGACCTCATGGCGACGCTCGCCGATCAGGTCGAGGGCGGCACGGTGAACCGCGCGGCGCTCGAGAGCGAGATCCGCGACGTCGGCGACGTGTGGCAGTGCGTCCGCTCCGGCGACCTGGCGGCGCTCGACGCGCTCCACGGCGTGCTCGACCAGCAGCAGCGCGCGCAGTTCGCCGACGCGCTCGCGCAGCGCCTCGATGCGCACATCAAGCAGCACGAGTCGGGGGCGTTCGTCGATCAGCTCGGCGAGCAGATCGATCTGACCAACGCTCAGAAGGACCAGATCCGCGCGGCGATGAAGGCGCACGCGCAGGCGCACAACACCAAGGCCGACACCGAGGCGCGCCGAGCGCGCATCGACAAGCTCCTCGGCGCGTTCAAGTGCGAGGAGTTCGACGCCGCGCAGTTCAGCCCGACCGAGAAGGCGCCGGCGCAGGCGAGCACGCTGGTGGCGAACATGGTCGACTTCGCCCAGCGCATCCTGCCGATCCTGACGCCCGAGCAGCGCGCCAAGACGGCGCAGGTGATCCGGTCGAAGGCGCGGGCCGCGCAGTGCGGTAAGTAGCGGCGGCCCGAGGTGAGCGTGGGCGGCGAGCCTCCGGCCGGGTGCCGGGGGCGGGGCCGCCCGGCTCGCCATTTCTTCGACCCGCAGGCGCGGATCGCGCGCCACCCGCGGGCGAACGCCGCTACCATGCCGGAATGGGAACTCCTCGCGCGCTCGGCGCCTCGCTCGCGATCCTCCTCGCCATCGCCTCGTTCGCCTCGTGCAGCTCGGAGAACGACACCGGCGCGACGTCCACGTCGGGCGGCACCGGAGGATCGACGACCGGGGGCACCGGAGGCGGCGCGACGACCGCGAGCTCGTCGAGCTCCTCGAGCGGCGGCGGGCAGGGCGGCTCGGATCCCGGGTGCCTGAGCGACGCCGACTGCGCCGGGGATCCCGCGGGCGCGAAGTGCGATCTCACGACCGGCGAGTGCGTCGAGTGCCTGCCGGCGGCGGACGATTGCGCCGTTGGACAGTACTGCACCCCGAGCCACGTCTGTCAGGTCGGCTGCACCGACGAGAGCGACTGCCCCGGCGACACCGTCTGCGACACCGCCAGCCACCAGTGCGTCGGCTGCGTGGTCGACACCGACTGCCCCGTGGGCTCGATCTGCGTGAACGCCACCTGCCTGCCGGGGTGCTCGGGCGCGCAGCCCTGCCAGGCGGGGTTCAGCTGCTGCGGCCAGCAGTGCTTCGATCTCGACGGCGACGTCACCCACTGCGGCGACTGCCAGACCGTGTGCCCGCCGCCGCCGAACGCCGCGCCGATTTGCCAGGGCGGCGCCTGCCACATGGGCGCGTGCAACCCGGGCTTCGACGACTGCGATCTCGACGAGAGCAACGGCTGCGAGCACAACAGCCTGCAGGACGGGCCCTGCCTCTGCAGCCCGGGCGCGACGCTGCCTTGCTACAACGGCGCCCCAGGCACCGAGGGCGTCGGGCTCTGCCAGGGCGGCACGACGACGTGCACCGACGGCGTGAGCTGGGGCCCCTGCGCCGGCGAGGTGCTCCCCGCCGCCGAGCTCTGCAACCAGCTCGACGACGACTGCGACGGCGCCATCGAGCCGCAGCCGTGCGAGCAGTGCACGCCGAACACCGGCACCTGCAACGGCCAGCAGGGCAAGTGGTGCAAGCCCGACGGGCTCGGCTACATCGACGAGACCTGCGACGCGCTCCAGGGCACCACCTGCAACCCGCAGACGGGCAAGTGCGACGGCGCGTGCGGCCTGGCGCAGCTCGGGTCGAGCTACATCGGCTGCGACTACTACCCGACCGTGACGGCCAACCTGGTCGCGACCTCGTTCAGCTTCGCGGTGGCGGTCTCCAACACCGCCCCGACGCCCGCGACGGTGACGGTGACGAAGGGCGCGAACACCGTCGCGACGGCGACCGTCGCCGGCAACAGCGTGCAGGTGATCACGCTGCCCTGGGAGCTGACGCTGAAGGGGCCGGCGAGCGGGAGCGTCGTGCCCTTCCCCGCCTCGGTGCGCGTCAACCAGGGCGCTTACCGCCTCCGCTCGACGCAGCCGGTCACCGTCTACCAGTTCAACCCGCTCGAGTACACGAAGAGCGGGCTCTTCTCGTACTCGAACGACGCCTCGATCCTCCTGCCGGTCAACGTGTGGACGGGGACCTACCGCGTCGCCGCGCGCCACCACTTCGCCGGCGGCTCGGGCTTCTACACGGTGACCGCGAAGGGCGACAACACCACCGTGACCGTGACGCCCGGGCCGACCAGCGGCAACGTCAAGAGCGGGATCGCCGGCATCGCCGCGACGGGCGCCGGCAGCGTGGTGCTGAACGCCGGCGACGTCATCGAGGTCGTGACCAACGGCGGCGCCTCGCAGAGCGATCCCAACGACGTCACCGGCACCCTCGTCTCGGCCGACAAGCCGGTGCAGGTCATCGGCGGCCACCAGTGCATCTACATCCCGGACAACACGGGCTACTGCGATCACCTCGAGGAGACGATGTTCCCCTTCGAGACGCTGTCGACGACCTACCTCGTCACGGCGCCGCTCATCCCCACCGGCGGCGCCACGCCCAAGGTCGAGATGGTGCGCGTCATCGCCACCAAGCCGAACACCAACCTCACCTACGATCCGCCGCAGGCCGGCGCGCCGGCGTCGATCGCCCAGGCGGGCGCGTGGATCGAGATCGCGAGCACGAGCGCCGATTTCGAGATCAGCTCGACCGAGCCGATCCTCGTCGTGCAGTACATGGAGGGCCAGGACGCCGGCGGCAACTCGGGCGATCCCGCGATGACGCTCGCGGTCGCGAAGGACCAGTACCGCGACAGCTACCTCTTCCACGCGCCGACGAACTACCAGTACAGCTACGTCAACATCGTCGCGCCGACGGGCGCCTCGGTCACGCTCGACGGCGGCGCCGTCGGCGGCTTCACGCCCATCGGGGGCACCGGCTACTCGATCGCACGCGCCACCCTCTCCAACGCCGGCAACGGCAACCACTCCATCACCGGCTCGCAGGCCTTCGGGATCAGCGTCTACGGCTACGGCCAGTACACCAGCTACTGGTACCCGGGCGGCTCGAACCTGACCAAGCTCCACGACTGAAGCGTCCGACCGACGCCGCTCCAGGCGAGAGGTCCGAGCGTCGGCGCTCGCGAGCGCGCGGCGCTACCGGATCAGCGCGATCGTCTGCTGGTTCAAGGCGACGAGGCGCCCCTCGGGCGTGCGGAGCTCGCGGAGCTCGACCGTGTAGCCGTCGCGGGCCGCGGCGGCGTGCCCGGCGTGGTGGAGCGGGACGTCGGGCGCGAGCGAGGCGGCGTCGGCCAGGATCTGGAGCGAGTACGTGAGCGTCGCGGCGGGGCGCGGAGCGGAGAGGCGGCCGAACGTCGCAGGCCACCACGCGTCGGCGAGCGCCGCGAGCAGCGCGTCGTCGTAGCGGGCCGGCGGCACGCGCGGGCGCACCCAGCCCGAGGCGCGCGGGGCCGCCTCGGAGAACGGCATCAGGCCGGTTGGGCGGAGCTCGAAGTGCGACGCGAACGCAGGACCGAACGGCGGGCCGATCGCCAGGACCGCCGTGTCGGTCCAGGGCGCGAGGACGGGCGGCTCGAGATCGACCCAGTCGCCGTCCTCGACCCGCCGCTTGCCGAAGACGGCGACGGCGTGCGCTTGCACCTGATCGTGCTGGAGGACGCGCGCGGCCACCGAGCTCACGCCGCTGCCCGTCCGGAGCGGCTCGACCGTGATGGCCACGGCGCCCGGGAGGACGGGACCGACGAGCTCGACGTTCAACGAGCGGAGCTCGCGACCGGCGGCGACGTCGAGCGCCGACACCGCGCGCGTCATCATGCCGATGACCAGCCCGCCGAACGCGCCGCGCCCCTGCTGCCAGCCGTCCGGGACCACGCCCGAGAAACGGTGGGGCTCGCAGCGCGAGACGGCGATGGCGGCCTCGAGGGGGCTCGATCCGTGCTCGACCATCGCCGCGGACGGTAGGGGAAATGCGCGGCTCGGGCCAGACCGAGCGAAGGGATCACGTCGCCGCTCGGACCGCTGAGCGCGATCGAGGCGTGCTTCCGCGGGGGCTCCGGGCCGCGTGGTAGCCTCGGCCCGCGATGGAGCGCGACATGGCCGGGCTCGGTTGGGCGGTCGTCGGCGCCGCGCTGATCGCGGCGCTCGCCGCCGGCTGCACCTCCGGCGCGCGGGACGGGACCGCAGGTGCCGCCACGGCGAGCGCGAGCGCGGGCGCGATCTCGGCCAAACGCCCGCCGACCGCCGTCACGGCGGCGGTGTCCGCCGCGCCGTCCGCCGGTGCGGTAGGTGGGCCGGTGGTCTCCGGACCCGCGACGGCGAGCGCCGCGGCGGTGGCGAGCTGTCCGCCCGTGCCGGCGTGCGATGCCGCACCGCCGGCGCCTCCGCCACCCGCACCTTGGACGCGGAGCGCCTCCAGGCTCGTGGCCGGGAGCGGATCGCCGAACCACCGCGGGCGCGATCTCTTCCTGCGCGCCGGCGATCCGCAGTGGATCCTCGCGAAGCTCGCGTACGGCGCGCTCGACAAGGACCTCGAGGGCGAGACCGTCGACGTTTGGCTCCTGCGCGGTTGCGGCACGAGCTGGGAGCAGGTCGGCGCGGCGACGACGACGCGCGCGGGCGAGCACGCCGTCGTCGAAGGCGTCGAGGACGACGGCGGTCGCGTCTACTTCGAGATCCCGCCCTCGCGGAGGCTCGACGTCGGCCGCCACCGCGCGCACCTCGTGGTGCGCGGCGACGCCACGAGCACCGACGTCTACCTCGAGGTGCTCGCGCCCGGCGCCGCCCTCGTCGTGTCGGACGTCGACGGGACGCTCACCGAGGACGAGACCGACGACTTCGCGCGCATGCTCGAGGGAACGATGTCGCCGGCCCACCCCGACGCGGCGACGGTCCTCGGCGTGCTCGCCGCGAAGGGCTACCGGCCCCTGTACCTGACCGCTCGCCCCGAGCGCCTCGTCGCGAGGACGCGCCGATTCCTCGCCGGAGCCGGCTTCCCACCCGGGATCCTGCACACGACCTTGAGCGCCACCGGCGCGGTCGGGACCGGCGCGTACCGCTTCAAGGCCGTCGAGCTCGCGGCGGTCGCGGCCAAAGGGCTCGTCCCCGCGTTCGGCTTCGGCAACATGGAGAGCGACACGCGCGCGTACGACGAGGCGCGCATCGCGCCCCCGGGACACCGCTTCTTCTATCGCCAGGACGACGCGCACGGCGGCCGTCGGATCGAGTCGTACGGCGAGCTCCTGACCGAGCTCGGGGCGCTCGCGCCGGCTTGTCGCTGACCTGCGCGCCGGCGCCCCGCACGCGCCGGGGGGCGCTGCCCGCCCGGCGCTGCCGTGGGATGCCCGCCGCTAGAAGCCGCTGGCCTTCTTCTTCGGCGTCGAGGTCGTCTTGGTGCCTTCCTCGACCTCGGCGGTCTCCTTGCGGAGCGTCACGTCCGCCTCCTTCTCCTCCTCGGCGCGCTCCTTGGTGACGCGCACCTCCTCGCGCACGACCGGCTTCTTGGAGATCTCGACCTCCTCCTCGCGGACGGGGATCGTCACCGTCCCCTCCTCGAAGGTCGCCTCGCGGGCCTCGGTGCCCTCGCTCACCGGCACGCGCTCCACGTGGACCTCCTCGTGCGCGACCGGCACGCTGATGTGCTCCGTCCGCTGCTCGACGTCCTTGTGAACGGCGACCTCGCCCGCGCGCTCGTGCTTCTCGGCGATCGCCTCCTCCTCCGCGAGCGGTACGCGCACCTCTTCGCGTGAGATCGGCTCCTCGCGCGAGATCGGCGCCGCCTCCTCCTTGTAGCCCGCTCCCTCGGCCGGCTCCTCGCGCAGCGCACCCGAGCCGATGCGCAGGATGACGTCGTCGCCGCGTACGTCGGCCACGTCCGAGTAGGCGACGGAGTACTCCTTGCGGAAGAACAGGCCCTTCTCGATGAGGAACCCGTCGCTACCGCACTGGACTACCTTTCCCAGCTTCTCGCCGTCCGAGCTCCATACGTTCATGTCCTCCGCCACGTTTCGCCGCGGTGCTGCCATGTTGTCCTCCCCCGCCCCGCCCCGAGTGGATCTCGTAGGGCGAACCGGTGCGGCCGCAACGGGGCATCGCGCCGGTCGGCGCGGCCGGCGCATCGGTAGCCGCGCGTGCGCACCGGCGCGACCGAGCCGGCGTCGAGCTCGGCGCGGGCGCCCGTGCGCGGGCGAGCGTCGAGATCGCCCGCGCGACCGCTCACGGCGCGGCCGGACGGGTCACTTCTCGGCGCAGATCTCGGCGAAGTCCTTCTCGAGCGGGGCGAACGCGGCGGCGGGGAGGCCGTCGTCGACGACCGTCTTCGCCTTGGCGCATACGATCTTGCACTCCGAGCTCTTCGCCTTCTTGCGGCAGTCGTTGACGTCCCTGTGGATGGCCTCGGCGGCCTTGAGGCCGTTGCACTGCGAGTCGACCGACATCTTGTGCGTCACCGCGATGATCCGGATCGGCTCGTCCGCCTTCTCGTACGCCCGGGAGACGCCGTCGGTCTCGTCGGCGGCGGCCTGGCAGGCCGAGATGATGTCGCTCATCGAGACGGCGGCGTCGGACCGCTTGGCCTGGTACGCCGCCTCGGCCGCGCCGGGGCCGCGCGCCTTGAGGAACGGCGCGATGGCCTTCTTCGCCTCCTCGGTGATCGCCTCCGGCGCGACGCGCGGAAACTTGGCGGTCACGCCCGCCGCGGCGGCCGCCGCTTCGGTCTTCTGCAGCGCGGCGTCGAGCGCGCCCACGGCGGCGGCGCACTTCTCGAGCTTCTCGTCGTCCGACGCCTCGGCGCAGGAGCCGGCGATCGTCTGGAGCGCGCCGATGAGGTCCTTGGTGGAGGACGCGCTGTTGCGCTCGATCTTCTGCTTCGCGCCGTTCGCCGCGTAACGGATCTCGTTGGCCGCGTAGAGCGTCGCCTTCTCCACGTCGGAGCGGCGCTTGGGCGCGTACTTGTCCTTGGTGTCGGCCTGGCGCAGGTGCGGCAGGTACGCGGCGATCACGCCCACGGGCTGCTTCACCTCGGTGGCGGCGGCCTCGAGGGCTTTCTTCTCGGCGGCGGCCTGACCTTCGGTCTCCGAACCCCCCTTGCACCCGAGGGCGGCGGCGACGGTGATCCCGACCACGAGGAGGGCGCTGTTCTGCAGAGTCTTCACGCACGAATCGCTAGGCGACGTGCCGCGCACCGTCAAGGAGCGTGTCCCACGCGGTCGCACGTCAGATCTCGAGGCAGAGGTCGGGCACACAGGTCGACAGCGCCGCATCGACGAGGCAGACCAGGCCCGCCTCGCAGTCGAAGAGGCACGCGCCGTCGTGGTGCCGCCCGTCGACGTGGTACCGCCTCCGCCGGCGCCGCCGGCCGCGACCGGAGAGATCGACCCGTCGTGGCCGCAGGCGCCAAACGCGAGCGCGGCGGGCAGGAGCACGAGCGAGAGGAGCGATCGCATCGGCGTCGTCGAGCACCGACCCGGTCCGATGGACCAGCGAGACCGGCGGCGCGCCGACGACCCGTCGACGCCCGCGCCGCTCGCCACGCCGGCCACGCCTCGCGTCGCGAAAGGAGGCGCGACCGCGCGCGCAGCGCGGTTACTCTGCGGCGGATGCGTCGCCGAGCGTGGGGAGGCCTCGTCGTGTGCGCGGTCGTGACCGGCGCCTCGTCGGCCGGCGCGCAGGCGCCGGCTCCCACGGTGGCGCCGGCTGCCACGGTCGCCCCCGACGCCGGAGATCCCTCCCGAGCCCCTCCTTCGCCGGCGCGAGCCGACGCGAGCCCGCCGGACGACGAGGCCCGCATCGCGACGCCCGAGCAGGAGGCGGCATCGGGCGCGCAGCGGAAGACCCCGACGACGCGACGCGCCCCCGCGCCTCCCGACCCGTTCCACCCGCCGGTGATCGAGGTCAGCGGCCCGCGGGTGAAGAGCTACACGCTCGGCGACGAGGTCCCCTTCGCGTACCACCTCGAGCAGCGCGCGAGCTACCCGCTGATCTTCACCGGCGCGATGGTGCTGTCGAGCTTCTACCACGCGCAGGTGGTGCTCACGTTGGGCGCGGGAGCCTTCTCGCGGGGCGGCTTCGGCGGCACCGCGCCCAAGGCCGGGTTCGTGCCGCTCGCCGGGCCCTACATCCTCATCGCGAACAAGCAGACCGACGAGGGAGTCCGGATCTTCAGCGTCGCGTTCGGCGCCGGACAGACCATCGGCATGGCGCTCCTCGTGGCGGGGATCGTGTACCGCCCGCTCGTCCTCGTGCGCGACGACTCGGGCCCCGAGGTGCTCGGCCACGAGCCGGGCGATCCGGTGCCGTTCGGCTACCACGTCGAGCACCGGACGCGCCGCGGTCTGCTCGCGTTCGGGGTCTCGGCGTTGCCGGCGGCCTACTTCGCCAGCACGACGGCGGGCGCGTTCCTCGAGTGCCCCGTCGAGTCGCAGGCCAAGGGCTGCACCATCGACGACGACCGCGGTCTCTTCATGGTGCCGCTCGCCGGCTCCTTCTTCGCCGCGACGCGCAGCTACCTGCCCGACGCGGTCCAGGCGAGCGCGGTGCTTCTCGGGGTGATGCAGGCGGCAGGGATGGGCGCGCTCATCGCCGCGGTCGCGCTCCCCGGCGAGGAGATCCTCCGCCGAGACGACGCGGGCGCGCAGCGACGACAGGAGGGGGCGGAGCTCGAGCGCGTGCTGCCGGCCTTCGGTCCCGAGGGCTTCGGTCTCACCGCCGCCGGCCGCTTCTGACGCCGCCCTCTGCGACCGGCGTCCGGATCACTCAGCGTGGATCGGCGAGTATCCAATGGGCATACAAAGCGGCGGCGCGCCCGATCGAGAGAGCGAAATTCGGCCGAATTCGCGGGACCGCGAGGCGTCCCGGGCTCTGGTGCGACATGTGCTTACCAACCACCACGTCAACCTTTGGAGGTGGCGTGATGAGGCGAGGCTCGTTGATGGGCTGGGCGGCGGTGGTGCTGGGGACAGGCTGCGCGATCGCGGCGTGCTCCGGCGGGGATTCGAACGGCGGAGGCTCGGGAGGCTCGGGTGAGGGCGGCAGCGGCGCGGGCACCACGTCCTCGACGACGACGAGCACCTCGACCACCACCACCAGCACGAGCACCAGCACCACGACGAGCTCGAGCGGCGGCGGAGAGGGCGGCGCCGGCGGCGGGACCGGCGGCGCGGGCGGCAGCGGCGGCGCCGGCGGCGGCGGCGCGCCCGGCACCTGCTCCGATCCCCTCGTGGCCGCGGACCCTTCGGTCGTCAACGGCGACACGACCGGGCAGGCCAGCGCGTACATCGGGTCGTGCCAGCAAGGCGCGGCGCCCGAGGTCGTCTACGCCGTGACCGCCGCGGCCACCGGCCCGATGACGTTCCAGCTCGCGTCGACCGCGGACCTCGGTCTCCATGTCCGCACCGACTGCACCGATCCGGCCACCGAGATCGAGTGCGTCGACGCGGCGATCGGCGGCGATCTCGAGACGCTCGTCGTCGACGCCACCCAGGGCCAGACGCTCTTCGTGATCGTCGACGGCTACGACGTCGGCGAAGAGAGCGCGTTCACCCTCGCCGTGAACCCCGCCGAGGTCTGCGACGACACCAGCGACAACGACGCCGACGGGCTCTACGACTGCGAGGACCCGGGCTGCTCCGCCGACGCGGCGTGCCCGCTCGCCATGGAGTGCGCCGCGGCGACCGCGGCGCAGGCGTCGAACGACGGCGACACGACCAACGGAACGAGCCACTTCGCCGGCAGCTGCACCGGCGGCAGCCTCGCCAAGGAGGCGATCTTCTCCTACATGCCGGCGCAGACCGGCACGCTCACCCTGACCCTCCAGTCGGCGGCCGACCTCGGGCTCTACGTGCGCAGCACCTGCGACGACGACAAGACCGAGCTCGCCTGCATCGACTCGCAGATCGGCGGCACCGACGAGGTCCTCGACGTCCCCGTCACCCAGGGCGTGGGCATCACGATCTTCGTCGACGGGTACACGGCGGCGCAGCTCGGTCCGTTCACCCTGCTCACCTCGTTCGCTCCCTGATCGCGACCCGCCCGCGGCGAAGCGCGCCGGTCACGAACGCGTCGAGGTCGGCGCGTCGAGGCACGGCGCGCGCTCGACCGGCTCGCGCGACGGGGTCGCGGGCGCGGCGCCCGCCGGGCGGGCGATCGACCGCTCGAGGCGCGAGGTCGCCAGGCTCGCCGTCACGAGCGCGGCGATGAACACCAGCGCGCCGTGGCCGCCGGTCACGAGCGACGCGATCCCGGGGCCAGGGCAGAGCCCGCCGAGGCCCCAGCCCACGCCGAACAGCGCGGCGCCGAGCACGAGCTTGAGATCGACGTCGCTGCGGGTGGGCAGCCACCATCGCCGATCGAGGAGGGGCGCCCCGCGCCCGCGCACCGCGCGGTAGACCGCCGCGTGGACGCCGATCGCCCCGACCATCACCAGCGCGAGGGTCGGATCCCACGCGCCGAACGGGTCGAGGAAGCCGATCACCCTCGCCGGTTGGAGCATGCCGGCGACCGCCAACCCCGCGCCGAACAAAAGCCCCGCGACCACGGCGCCGAGGCCGCGCTTGGCGTCGGCGCTCACGGCGTGCCTCCGAGCACGCGGGCCGCCGTCACCGTCGCCGCCCCGGTGGCGATGAACGTCAGGGTCGCCACCAGCGATCGCACCGAGAGGCGGCTGAGCCCGCAGACGCCGTGCCCGCTCGTGCAGCCGTTGCCGAGCCGCGTGCCGGCGCCCACCAGCGCTCCGGCGACCGCGAGCGTCCCGAGCCCTCGCGGGGACGCGCCGAAGCTCGAGGGAGCGAGGATCAGCACGAGGAGCGCTCCGGCGCCGAGGCCCGCGAGGAAGAGCGCCCGCCAAGCGACGTCGCCCCGAACGGGGACCAGCAGCCCGCCGAGGATCCCGCTGATCCCCGCGACGCGCCCGTTCAGGGCCAGGAGGACCGACGCTGCGAGCCCGATCAGCGCCCCGCCTGCGAGCGCGCTCCACGGGGTGAATGGATGCATGACGGCTGCTCTGCTCCTTCGTCTCGACGCCGGCCGGACCGGCGGCGGGGCGGTGTGCACGCCCCATGCCGCGGCGCGACCCCTTCGCCGCAGGCCCGCGCGACGCGCCGGACGCGGGCCCCGATGTTTCATCATGTTTCAACGACGGAGACAATGTTTCAGCGGATGTTTCGCCCGACGCCGAGGCGCCCGCGCACGCCGTGCCGGTGGGCTTCGCCGCGGCAGCCACGCCACCGGGCTCCGCTGGTACGGCGGGTGCAGTGCGAGGCGGCGGACGCGACAGGCGTCCCCGGAGGAATCCCTCGTGCTCGTCCTCGCCGTCGCCCTCGCAGTCCTCATCGGCCTCTCGCTGGGTCTCCTCGGCGGAGGCGGCTCGATCATGACCGTGCCGATCCTCCGGTATGTGCTCGGGATGGAGGCGCACCGCGCCATCGCCCTCTCGCTGCTCGTCGTCGGCGCGACCAGCGCCGCCGCGATCATCCCGCACGCGCGCAGCGGCCGCGTGCGGTGGCGCACCGGCGTCGTGTTCGGGCTCGCCGGCATGGCGGGGGCCTACCTCGCCGGCCGCGTCGCCCATCTCATCCCCTCGACCGTGCTCCTCGTCGGCTTCGGGCTGATGATGTTCGCGACGGCGATCGCCATGCTCCGCGGGCGAAAACAGCGTTCGGCTGCGAACGTCGCGTCGGGCGAGCTGCCGGTGGCCAAGGTCCTCGGCGAGGGGCTGGTCGTGGGGGCGGTCACCGGCCTCGTCGGCGCAGGCGGCGGCTTCCTCGTGGTCCCGGCGCTGGTCCTGCTCGGCGGCCTGCCGATGGAGGCCGCGGTGGGGACGTCGCTCCTCGTGATCGCGATGAAGTCGCTCGCCGGTTTCGCCGGCTACCTCGGGCACACCGAGATCGACTGGACCGTGGGCCTCCTCGTCAGCGCCGCGGCGGTCGCGGGGAGCTTCGGCGGCAGCGCCCTGGCCGGCAGGATCCCGCCCGACCGGCTCCGCAAGGCCTTCGGCTGGTTCGTCGTCGTGATGGCGCTGTTCATCCTCGCGCAGGAGCTGCCCCCGGCGTTCGGCTCGAGCGCCTCGATGGCGGTCGCCCTGGCCGTCGCCGCGCTGGGCACGGCCGCGCTCGCGCTCGCCGCGCGCGCCTTCGGGCGGGCGTCCCCGACCGCGGGCTGAACCCTTTCGCCGCCGCGCGGCTCGCACCCGAGGGGCCGCGCCGAGGCGCGCTCAGGAGCAAGCGATGATGAAACCGGAAGTCGTAGGCCTGTTCGATCCGCGCACGTTCACCGTCACCTACGTGGTGTCGGACCCCGCGACGCGCGACGCGGTGATCATCGATCCCGTGCTCGACTACGAGCCCGCCGGCTCGTACACGTTCACCGAGTCCGTCGACAAGCTGGCCGCGCTCGTCGCCGAGAAGAAGCTCCGGGTCCACTACGTGCTCGAGACGCACGCGCACGCCGATCACCTCTCCGGCTCCCAGATCCTCCGGCGCCGGACCGAGGCGAAGGTGGCCATCGGCGCGCGGATCCAGCGCGTTCAAGAGACGTTCAAGCGCGTCTTCGATCTGCCCGCCGAGTTCGCCACCGACGGCAGCCAGTTCGACGTCCTCCTCGAGGACGGCGACGTCCTCCGCGCGGGGAGCCTCGCGATCGGCGTGATCGCGACGCCGGGCCACACCCCGGCCTGCGTCAGCTACGCGATCGGCGACGCGCTCTTCACCGGGGACGCGCTCTTCATGGACGACTACGGCACCGGCCGCTGCGACTTCCCGAGCGGGAGCGCCGCGGACCTCTACGACTCGGTCCAGAAGCTCTACCGCCTGCCGGACGAGACGCGCGTCTTCGTCGGCCACGACTACCAGCCGAACGGCCGGCCCGTCCGTTGGGAGACGAGCATCGCCGCCTCGAAGCGGAACAACCCTCAGCTCTCGGCGCGCACCACGCGCGAGGAGTTCGTGCGGTTCCGCACCGAGCGCGACGCCCAGCTCGCCGCGCCGAAGCTGCTCTTCCCCAGCGTGCAGATCAACATCGACGCCGGCCGGCTGCCCGCCCCGCGCGACAACGGCACCCGCTACCTCGCGGTTCCGCTCAACTTCCTGCGCCCCGCCGACGAGCTCGGGCAGCCGCTGCCGAAGAAGTGAGCTCGTCGTCGTGATCGCGCCCACCGCCGACGCCCCGACGCGAGCGCCGGTCATCGCGCACGCCACCGACCTCTCGGGCGACGACGAGGCCGCGTTCGTGCACGCGGCCGCCCTCGCCGCGCGGTGCGGCGCGCGCCTGCTCACGGTGCACGCGCTCCAGGGCGGCGCGGCGCGCGGCCCCATGCCCGACGCGGCGCCGCTGCTCGAGCGTTGGGGCCGGCGCGGAGCCTTCGTGCACGATCGGCTCGTCCACTCGTGCTGCGACGACATCGCCGAGACTCTGCTCGACGCGCTCGGCCGGGTGGACCCGGCGCTGCTCGTGGCGGCGACGCACGCGCGCACGGGGCTCGGCCGCATCCTCGCCGGGAGCGTCGCCGAGGCCGTGGCCGCCAACGTCGGCGCGCCGACGCTGGTGCTCCCGATCGGCGGCCGCGGCTTCGCCGATCCGGCGACGGGCGCGCTCGCGCTCGCCGAGGTGCTCGTGCCCCTCGGCGATCCCGAGGTCGCGCAGCGCGCGGTCGACGCCGCCATCGATCTCGTGGGCCTCGCCGGCGTCGCCGACGCCGAGCTCGTGCTGCTCCACGTCGACGACGGCCGCCCCTGGCCGGAGGTGCGCGTCCGCCCCGGCGTGCGCGTGGCGCGGCGGAGCGCGCCCGGACCGCTCGAGGCCGCCATCCTCGGCGCCGCGGCCGAGCTCCGCGCGTCGGTCATCGTCATGGCGACGCGGGGGCACGACAGCCTGCGCGACGTGCTCGCCGGCAGCCACACCGAGCGCGTGCTCCACGCCGCGCGCCGCCCGGTCCTCTCGGTGCCGCTGAAACGCTGAAACACACGAAACATCACGGCGGAAACATGGTACGAAGGGGCCTTGGTCCCCGCGAAGCACGAGGCCGGCGATCTCGGCGAGGCCGCGCTCGGCGTGACGGCGGGCGCCGCCCTCGTGCTCGACGCCGATCTCCGCGTCGTGCTCGCGACGCCCGCGGCGCGCGCGATCCTCGGCGGGAAGGACCCCAAGGGCCAGCGCGCGCCCGCGCTCCTCTGCGGCGACCGCCCCAAGCGCCCGGTCGCCGAGGCGCTGGCCGAAGGGCGGCCCATCCAGGCGCTCGTGCCGGGGCCGCGGGGCCGGGGCACGCGGCCGCTCCGCGTGAGCTCGCTGCCCATCGGCGGGGTCGGGGGAGAGCCCGGGCGAGCGAAGGACGCCAGGGCGCGCGGCTGGATCCTGCTCCTCGACGAGGGCACCGCGGCAGGCGCAGAGGGGCCGGTGCTCTTCCACGGGATGTGGACGCAGGCGCCGCGGATGAAGGAGGTCTGCCGGATCGTCGAGCGCGTCGCGGCCGACGACGTCACCGTGCTCGTGCGCGGGGAGACGGGATCGGGCAAGGAGCTCGTGGCCCACGCCATCCACGCGCTTTCGGCGCGGAGCCGCGGGCCCTTCCGCGCCATCAACTGCGCCGCCCTCCCGCCGAACCTGCTCGAGAGCGAGCTCTTCGGCCACGCGCGCGGCGCGTTCACCGGCGCTTTGCGCGACACCCCGGGCCACGTCCAGCTCGCGCACAAGGGGACGCTCTTCCTCGACGAGGTCGCCGAGCTGCCGCTCGAGCTCCAGGCCAAGCTCCTCCGGGTGCTCGAGACGCGCACCGTGGTCGCGGTCGGCGCCCGCGATCCGGTCCCGGTCGACGTCCGCGTCGTCTCGGCGACGCACCGCGCCCTCCGCAAGGAGGTCGAGGCGGGGCGTTTCCGAGCCGATCTCATGTACCGGCTGCGCGTCATCCCCATCTTCCTCCCGCCGCTCCGCGAGCGCGCCGGCGACGTCGCGCTGCTCAGCGACAAGCTGATCGCGTCGATGAACGGCACCAAGCGGCGGCGCATCGAGCGCGTCGCCCCCGGCGCGCTCGCGGTCCTCGAGCGCCACGACTGGCCGGGCAACGTGCGCGAGCTGATGAACGCGCTCTCCTACGCGTACGCCATCGGCGAGGGCCCGGTGCTGCAGCCGTCGGATCTCCCGCCGGAGCTGCTCGATCCCGAGATGGCGTCCGACCACGCCGCCGCGCCGGGGGCGCCCGCGCAGGCGTCCGAGGGCGCCGCGGAGGGGAAGCGGATCCGCGAGGTCCTCGCCCGCACCGGCGGCAACCGCAACCAGGCGGCCAGGATCCTCGGGCTCAGCCGGGTGACGCTGTGGCGCAGGATGCGCGCGCTCGGCCTGCTGGAGCCACGCTCGCGGCGGCCGGCGCCGTGATAGCGTCGGCTTGATCGGCGGCCGCGTCGGGCTCCGCCCGGCGGGCGCGTTCGGGCGGGAGGGCGCATGACGCCGACGAGCGACAAGGATGCGGTGCTCGAGAAGCTGAGCCGGACGGGGCGATCGCTGGCGCGCCTCGGGGCCGTGACGCGCGCGATCTGCATCGTCATGCTCTTCCTCGCGTTCTGCCTGCTCATGTACGCCTTCTCGCGCGCGGACCGGCACACCGACGACTTCGTCGGCTTCGGCATCATCTCCATCGCGGTCGCGGCGCTCGCGCTCGTCTTCTGGAGCACCGCCGTGTTCCACCGAGCGTTCGGCGAGTCGCTCGTGCTCCTCTTCTCGATGAACGATCACCTCGAGGCGCTGCGCTCGCAGGCCCGCTCGAGCCCGGGGGCGGATCCCGTTCGCGGCCGCTCGAGCAGCCGCGCGGCGAGCGGCGCCGCCCCTCCGGCGGCGCAGGCGCTCCTGGCGTTCACCGCGCCCACCGAGGGCGCGGCGCCGCCCTGGACGACGGAAGCCGCCCCGGAGCCCACGAGCCCGGTCGAGCCACCGGTCCACCAAGCCCGAGCCGCGGGCTCGGGGCCCGACGCGCTCGGTGCTCGGATCGGCGCGCAGGACGGGCCGGCGGCGGCCGCCCACGAGGCGGCGGCGGCCGCGCTCGCCGTGCCTCCCCCGGCGACCAAGACGTGTCGGCACTGCGGAGGACGGATCAAGGTCGACGCCCTCCGCTGCCGGCATTGCTTCGAGCCGGTCTGAGGGTCTGCGGCGACGGGGTCCGCCGGCGCGGGGTCCCCCGCCGCAGCGTGCGTGCCGGATCCGGGAAGCGACCGTCGCGCGAGCGCTGGCGCCGATGTGGGCGCGGGCCGGCGTGCATCGGCTCATGGATCCCGGAGCAGTCTTTGTCCTAGGATGCTCGCAGGCACGTTCCGCCGCGCGTCGTCGCCGGCTGATGTGCCGAGCAGGAGTCCCCGTGCGAAGAGACCGTCGCTCCGCCCGCTCCATCTGGATTTATTGCGCCGCCGGGCTCGCGCTCGCGGTGTCGAGCGCCGCGTGCGCCGACTCCACCAACGACAACCCCCGCACCGGTTCCGGTGCGACTTCCTCCGGAAGCGGCGGAGCGGGAGGGCAGGCCGGCTTCGGCGGGGCCGCCGGCCACGGCGGCGCGGGCGGCACCGCCGGCGGCGGCATGGGCGGGATGGGCGGCACCGGAGGCACGAGCACGATCAGCACGGGCTCGAGCGGCGGCGGTGGCTCGGGCGGCTGCGGCCCGGACGAGAAGCTCTGCTTCGGGTTCTGCGTCTCGACCGGCGATCCGACCGTCGGCTGCGGCGACCCGGCGTGCGATCCCTGCAACCAGGACCACGCCCAAGCAGGCTGCGTCGGCGGGGCCTGCAGCATCGTCAAGTGCGACGCCGACTGGGCCAACTGCGACGGCGACGCGGCGAACGGGTGCGAGGTGAACCTCCCCGCCGATCCGCTCAACTGCGGGGCGTGCGGCTCCCCGTGCGTCGTGCCGAACGGCACCCCGGGCTGCCAGGGCGGGCTCTGCGTGGTCGACGCGTGCGACCCGCCGTGGGTCGACTGCGACGGCGACGTGACGAACGGCTGCGAGGCGAACCCCGACGTCGACCCGAACGACTGCGGGTCGTGCAACAACGTCTGCGCTCCCGGCGAGCAGTGCCAGGGCGGCATCTGCGGCGTGTTCTGCCCGCTCGGCAAGGCCAACTGCGACGGCGACGCGCTCAACGGCTGCGAGGTCGACCTCGGCACCGTCGCCGACTGCGCCTTCTGCGGCGACGCGTGCCAGCTCTCGCAGGCGAGCTCCGACTGCCAGGCCGGCGCGTGCGTCGTGGTGGCGTGCTCCCCCGGATACGACGACTGCGACAATGTCGACGCCAACGGCTGCGAGGTGCCCCTCGACACCTCGGCCTCGGACTGCGGCGCCTGCGGCCAGGCCTGTCCTTTCGGACCGAACTCCACGGCCGTCTGCAGCGGCGGCGTCTGCGACCTGGTGTGCGCCGGCGGCTACGAGAACTGCAACGGCGACCCGACCGACGGATGCGAGCAGGGCACCCTCACCGATCCGAGCCACTGCGGCGGCTGCAACCTGGTGTGCGTGACGCCGAACGCCACGCCCGCGTGCCAGGCGGGCGTCTGCAAGATCGCCACCTGCAACCCGGGGTTCGCCGACTGCGACCTCGTCGTGGCGAACGGCTGCGAGGTCAGCCTCGACTCCGATCCGGCCCACTGCGGCTCGTGCGGGAACACCTGCCCGACGCCGCCGAACGCGTCCGCCACGTGCGCCGGCGGCGCGTGCGGTTACACCTGCGACGCCGGCTTCGCCGACTGCGACGGCCTCGCGGCGAACGGCTGCGAGATCGACCTCCAGACCGACCCCACGCACTGCGGCTCCTGCGCCAACGCCTGCAACCTGGCGAACGCCGTCGAGGGCTGCTCCGCGGGGAGCTGCACCATCGCCTCGTGCGACAACGGCTTCGACGACTGCGACGGCCTGGTGCCGAACGGCTGCGAGGTGAACCTCCAGACCGATCCCACGCACTGCGGCGCGTGCCCCACGGTGTGCAACCTCGCGAACGCGACGCAGCTCTGCAGCGGCGGGACGTGCCAGATCGGCGCCTGCAACGCGCCCTTCGCGAACTGCGACGGCCTCACCCCGAACGGGTGCGAGACCAACACCGACTCGAGCATTCCCAACTGCGGCGCGTGCAACCAGCCGTGCGACGTCGCCAACGGCACGCCGGCCTGCGCCGGGGGGCAGTGCCTGGTCGCCGGCTGCAGCGCAGGCTTCGCCAACTGCAACAACCTCGTCTCGGACGGCTGCGAGATCAACACGAACACGAGCGTCGCCAACTGCGGCGCCTGCGGCAGCGTCTGCAACCTCCCCAACGCGTCGCAGGCCTGCGTCGGCGGATCGTGCGCGATCGGGAGCTGCAACGGCACGTTCGCCAACTGCGACAACGTGACCGCGAACGGCTGCGAGATCGACACGGCCACGAGCCTCGCCAACTGCGGCGCGTGCGGCGACGTGTGCGACCTGGCCAACGCGGCGGACGCCTGCGTCGGCGGCTCCTGCCTGATCTCGAGCTGCAACGCCGGGTTCGGCAACTGCGACGGCCTCACGCCCAACGGCTGCGAGACGAACACGAACTCGAGCGTCGGGAACTGCGGCACCTGCGGCAACGCGTGCAACCTCGCCAACGCCTCGGAGGTCTGCAACAACGGGTCGTGTGCGATCGCCGTGTGCGACGCCGGCTTCGCGAACTGCGACAACCAGACGCCGAACGGCTGCGAGGTCGACACCAACACCAGCATCGGCAACTGCGGCGGCTGCGGGAACGCCTGCAACCTGGCGAACGCCGCGAACGCCTGCACCAACAGCTCCTGCGCGATCGCGAGCTGCAACGCCGGCTTCGCGAACTGCGACAACCAGACGCCGAACGGCTGCGAGGTCAACACCAACACGAGCGTCGGCAACTGCGGCGGCTGCGGCAACGCCTGCAACCTGGCGAACGCGGTGAACGCCTGCAGCGCCGGCTCCTGCGCGATCGCGAGCTGCAACGCCGGCTTCGGCAACTGCGACAACCAGACGGCGAACGGCTGCGAGACCAACCTCAACTCGAGCGTCGGGAACTGCGGCTCCTGCGGCAACGCCTGCAGCTTCGCCAACGCGGGCGCGAGCTGCAGCAACGGATCCTGCGCGATGGGGAGCTGCAACGGGGGCTTCGGCAACTGCGACAACCAGCCGGCGAACGGCTGCGAGACGAACCTCAACTCGAGCGTCGGCAACTGCGGCGGCTGCGGGAACGCCTGCAACCTGCCCAACGCGTCGGCCTCGTGCACGAACGGCTCCTGCGGCGTGGCGAGCTGCAACCTGCCGTTCTCGAACTGCGACGGCCAGCCTGCGAACGGCTGCGAGACCAACCTCGCCGCCGACGCGCAGAACTGCGGCGGCTGCGGCAACGTCTGCAACCTGCCGAACGCCGTGCCCGCGTGCGCCGGCGGCCTCTGCGCCGTGGGGGCGTGCCTCCCCGGCTGGGCGGACTGCGACGGCAACCCGGCGAACGGCTGCGAGGTCAACATCTCGAACAGCGTGGGGAACTGCGGCGGGTGCGGCACGACCTGCAGCGTGGCGAACGGCACGGCCGCGTGCGTCGGCGGCACCTGCCAGGTCGGCTCGTGCAACGGGGGCTTCTCGAACTGCAACAACCTCCCGGTCGACGGCTGCGAGGTCAACACGAACACGAGCGTGGGCAACTGCGGCGGCTGCGGCCAGATCTGCGCCCCCGCGAACTCCACCGGGCAGTGCTCCAACGGGACCTGCGTGGTCGGCTCGTGCAACCCGGGCTTCCAGAACTGCAACGGTCAGCAGGGCGACGGCTGCGAGATCAACCTGCAGGCCGACGTCCAGAACTGCGGCACCTGCGGGAACAACTGCGCGGTGAGCTGCGCCGGGAACACCACGCTGACCCAATGCACGAGCGGCGCGTGCGCGATCCAGGCGTGCCAGCCGGGCTACTACAACGTCGACGGGCTCTGCTCGGGTGGGTGCGAATGCCAGGCATCCAACGTCGCCCAGAGCTGCAACACGCCGACCAGCCTCGGCACGATCAACGTCGGGGGTCCCGCCATCACCACGAGCGCGAACCTCGTGCCCCTCGGCGTCGAGGCCTGGTACACGGTGACGTTCACCGGGAACGGGAGCTCGAGCTACCACCCGCGCGTGCGGTTCACGGTCAACCCGGGCAACGCCTACCAGTTCGACATCCGCACCAACTGCGCAGGCGCGACGCTGGGCTGCGGCATCGAGGGCGGCATCTCGAATGCGATGGTCGACTGGGAGGTGTTCAACACCGGCCCGTTGCCGGGGTACTACAACCCCATCCCGCCGGTGGGAAACAACGGAACCATCCTCATCCACGTGTTCCGGAAGGCCGGCCAGCCCCTGAGCTGCCAGCCGTTCACCCTGCAGATCAGCAACTGAACGGCGGCGCTCGGACCGCGCCGGTCGAGCCCAGGCGCCGACCGCGTTCGCGGCGGCTCGAGCCAGGCGCCGACCGCGTTCGCGGCGGCTCGAGCCCAGGCGCCGACCGCGTTCGCGGCGGCTCGAGCCCGCGCGCGATCCGCCTTCGCGGCCGCGGGCGCGCTCCGCGCCTGAGCGGTTTCGCGTGGGAGCGGCCGGGCTTCAACATGGGGGCTCCGCCCCCAAACCCCCGCGACAATTGCCGGTCGGCTTTGCCGCCCGGACACCCGCCCTCCGCTTCGCTCCGGTCGGGTCAATTGTCTTCAGCCCGCGGCGCCAGCCTCGAGCCGCTCCGGCGTACGGATCACGAGCACCGAGCAGTCGGCGTGGTTCACGACCTTCGCTGCGGTCGTGCCGAGCAGCTTGTCGAGCCCCTGGTATCCGTGGGACCCGATGACGACCAGATCGGCGCGGAGGTCGCGGGCGGCCTGGCAGATCGCCTGCCAGGGCGTGCCGGGGTGGACGTAGACGCCCTCGAGCAGGTCGGGCGCCACGTCGCGCGCGAGATCGTCGAGCCCCTTGCGCGCGTGTCGCTCGAGCAGCTCCTCGGTCTTGTCGGGCGAGACGTTGAGCGCCTCCTTGGGGATGTCGAGCGGGATGCCGACGCCCCGGAACAGGAGGAGCTTGCCGCCCGTGGCGCGGGCGAGGCGCGCGGCCTCGCCGAGGACGATGCGTGCGCGAGGCGAGGTGTCGAGCCCGACGAGGATCCGTTGCATGGTCGCTCCTTGTAGCTCAGTGCTGCGAGATCCACCGCTCGAGATCGGCGCGCTGCGCGACCCCGCTCCGCCGGGCGACCTCGCGGCCGCCCTTGAACAGGATGAACGTAGGGATACCCGAGATCCCGAGCCGGCGCGCGGCCTCCTGCTCGGCGTCGGTGTCGAGCTTGAGGACGAGCAGCCGGCCGGCGTTGCCGCGCCCGATCTCGGCGAAGATCGGCGCCGCCATCCGGCAGGGCCCGCACCACGCGGCCCAGCAGTCGACGAGCACCGGCACGGGCGAGGACTCGACCGCGCGCGTGAGCTCCGCGGACGTGACCGGCTGCGGCGCGCCCGAGGTGTCGAGACGCTCTTTGCAGCCGCCGCAGATGGGGTGATCGCCGCGCCGCTCCGCCCGGACGCGGTTCAGCCTGCCGCAGCGGGGACACCGGAAGATCGCGCTCGCGTCGCTCATGGCTCACCCTCCGCGCCGAGGCTCATGACCACGTCCACCAGCAGCCGGGCGCTCTCGGGCGCGGGCAGCGCTCCGTCGACGACGACCTCCGGGCTCTCCGGCTCCTCGTAGGGCAGGTCCGCGCCCGGGACCTGGGAGACCTCGCCGCGCGAGGCGCGGCGGTAGAGCCCCTTGTCGTCGCGGGCGGCCGCGAGGGCGGGATCGCAGCGCACGTGCACCTCGAGGAAGCGGCCGGCCGCGCGCCGCGCGCGATCGCGGTACTCGCGCCGGTGCGCCGTCGCGGCGACGACGACGACGAGGGCCTGCGAGGCGAGCAGCGCGGCGAGATCGGCGAGCGTGGCGTAGAAGCGCTCGCGCGAGGCGTCGTCGTAGCCGGGCGGCGGGTGGAGGCGCGCCCGGACCTCGTCACCGTCGAGGAGGCACGCGGCCAGGCCGCGGCGGCGGAGCTCGGCCCAGAGCTCGCGCGCGATCGTGCTCTTGCCGGACGAGGGCACGCCGGTGAGCCACACGACGGCGCCGGCCGAGCCCGGCGGGGCGAGGGCGCCCGCGGGCGGCGCTCCGGCGGCGCTCATGCGACGAACTCCGACGCGGCCGCCGGATCGAAGCGCCGCGCATCGAGGGCGGACTCGGCGAACGAGAGGATGGCGTCGCGCGCGAGGAGGGGGACGTCGGGGTACCAGACCGGGCTCGCGACCACGAGCGCGCGCCAGGCGAGGAAAGGAGCGACGACGTCGAGCAGCTCGTCGTCGCCGGTGGCCGCGAGGTACGTCGACCAGAACGTGTCCCAGAGGACCTTCGTCCCGCGCGGCCACGACTTGGGCGCGAGGACGCCGCCGAGGACGTAGTTGATCGACATCGCCGCGATGTCGTCGGCGGGGTCGCCGGCGCAGCCTCGGCTCGCGTCGACGACCGAGAAGTCGTCGCCCTTGCGGAAGAGCACGTTGTACGGGTGGAAGTCGCCGTGCGTCCGCCGGAGGCGATGGGCGCGGCCCCGCAGCCGCCAACGCCAGGCGAGGCACCGCCGCTCGATGCCTTCGAGGCGCGCCGCGGGGATCGGCCCTCCCTCGGGGTAGCCGTCGCAGATGCCGAAGATCCCCTCGCCGCTGCCGAGCAGATCGCGGATGGCGCGCACGTAGAGCTCGCGCGGCCCCTGGAGCGGTCGGGCGTGGAGCGCGGCGAGCCAGGTCGCGAGCGCGCGGGCGCGATGGCGATCGGTCTGGCTGGCCGAGCCTCGCGCCTCGACGTCGCGCAGATCGTGGGCGTAGAGATCGCCGTCCACGTAGGTCGTGAGGAGGTAGAACTCGCCGGCGCCCGCCAGCGAGACCAGGCGACCGTCCTCGCCGATCGCGCCGACGTCGAGCGCGCGCACGTGATCGGGGATGCCGGCGTAGGTGTCGGCCGCGAGCAGCGCGAGCGACGCGCGGTCGGCGCGCCGGTCGTGCCCGAACCAGTTGGGCGCCATCGTCCGCAGGACGAGGCGGCCCTCCTCGCCGCCGGCGCGATAGCGGAGCAGCACCGGCTCGCCGTACCCGATGTGCTTGAGCTCGGTCTCCGCGCGATCGGCCGTGAGCGGCTCGGCGGAGACGAGCTGCGCGGGAGCTCCCAGCGCCCGTTCGAGCGCGTCCTCGATGGCGCGGGCCGAAAGCGCAGGACCCGAGGCGGGCATGGCCCCGCTCGCAGCAATCCGTGTTCCAGCCCACGACCGCTCGAAACCGCCTGGCGGGGTGGGGCCGAGGACGCACCCGCTGCGGCCTGCGCACATGGTGCGCAAATCACCGCGCGGGCACGTCATTCGCGCTGCGACGAGCATCGATGGACCGTCGTCGATCCAGGGCGGCGACGGCCCCACCCGGACGACGAGGGCGGTCGAGTTGCGCGAGTCGCGCAGGACGGTCCGCGCTCGGCGCGTGGACGCCGTGCCTTAGATCCGCGGCCTCGCAGGGCATTCGGCGACCGATCGGGCACGCGTCGACGAGCGCGGGGCCGAGCACGCGGGGCGAGCGGACGCGGGCACGGAATGCGCAACACGGGCGATCATGGTCGACGCCATGACCAGCCGTCTCGAGGCGGTCGCCGAGGGCGAGACGCCGGCCGCCGGCCCCCGTTCGGACGTGGCCCCGCGGCCCGGCAAGCTCCGGCTGCTCGCGATCGGCGAGAGCTTCTGCGCGACGCTCGCGCTGCCCGCGTCCGGCACGCTCACCATCGGCCGCTCGGACAAGGCCGACGTCCGCGTCGACGATCCTGCCGTCTCCCGCAAGCACGCCGTCTTGCACGTCGGCGAGCGCCTGGCGATCCAGGACCTCGGCAGCTCCAACGGGGTGCGCGTGCGTGACGTCCAGCTCGATGCGCACCAGACGGTCGAGATCTTCCCGGGCGACGCCATCGATCTGGGGGCGACCACGCTGGTCGTGCAGCGGACCGCGATCACGCTGCGCCCGCGGCGGCTCTGGACCCACGGCGCTTTCGAGGCGCGGCTCGAGGACGAGTGCGCCCGGGCCGAGCGGAGCGGATCGAGCTTCGCGGTGGTGCGCGTCCACACCGAGGGCTCGCTCGCCGCCGACGTCGTGGAAGAGCGGCTCGGTTTCGAGCTCCGCTCGGTCGACGTCGTGGCCGCGTACGGTCCCGACGAGTACGAGGTGCTGCTCGTCGACAGCCCGCGCGAGCGCGCCGAGGAGATCATGCGCCGCGTGGCCGAGCGCCTCGCCGCCGAGGGGACGCGCGCCCGCGTCGGGATCGCGTGCCACCCGCGCGACGGGCGCGCGCCCGAGGAGCTGGTCGCGCGCGCCTGCGCCGCCGTGCGAGGCGTCGCCGCCGCCGGCGAGCCCCGCTCGCCCGCGATCGTGGTCGAGGACGGGGCGATGCAGCGGCTGCACGATCTCGTCGGGCGCATCGCCCGCCGCCCCATCACGGTGCTCTTCTTGGGCGAGACCGGTGTCGGCAAGGCCCTCTTGGCCGAGCGGCTCCACCGCGCGTCTCCCCGCGCCGACAAGCCGTTCTGCCGGATCGACTGCGCGACGCTCTCGGAGTCGCAGCTCGAGAGCGAGCTCTTCGGCCACGAGCGCGGCTCGTTCCCCGGCGCCGTCCAGACCAAGCCCGGCCTCCTCGAGAAGGCGCAGGGGGGCACCGTGTTCCTGGACCACGTGGGCGAGCTGCCGACGAGGCTTCAGCTCGAGCTCCTGCGCGTGCTCGAGGAGCACCGGGTATTCCGCGCCGGCGGCCTGGCGCCGCGTCCGGTGGACATCCGGTTCGTCGCCGCGACCCACCGCGATCTCGAGGCGAAGGTCGCGAGCGGATCGTTCCGGCAGGACCTTTACGCCAAGCTCGACGGCGTCTCGCTCGTGGTCCCGCCCCTGCGGGAGCGCACCTCCGAGATCGAAGCCCTTGCGCGCGTGTTCGCGGCCGAGGCCTGCCGCGCGACCGGCTCGCCCGTACCTCCCATCGCGAACGAGGCGTTCTCGCTCCTCGGGCGGTACTGTTGGCCCGGCAACCTGCGCGAGCTCCGCAACGTCATCGAGCGCGCCGTCCTCCTCTGCGGCGGCGGACCGATCACGCTCGAGCACCTCCCCGTCGAGAAGATGGGCTCGACGGTGACCGCCCGGCTGGCGACGGCGTCGGTCCCGCCGCCGAGCGGGGTGTGGCGCCGCGAGCACCGGCTCGCCCTCGGCGGTCGGGAGGGAACCACGCCGCCGCCGCGCCCCGCGGACGGGCGCTTCGGGACCATGATCCCTACGAGCCTCGGCGCGGTCGGGGCGACCCTGCGGGAGCCGAGCCCGGATCCGGATTCAGGATCGGTGGAGCCCCGGCGCGATCCGCTTTCGCGGCCGCTCGAGCCCCAGCGCGATCCGCTTTCGCGGTCGCTCGAGCCCAGGCGCGATCCGCTTTCGGGGTCGCTCGAGCCCGCCCCGCTGCGGAGCAAGGTGGGCCCGGCCGAGCGCGCGCGCATCCTCGACGCGCTCGAGCGGTGCGCAGGCAACCAGACCAAGGCGGCGAAGCTCCTCGGCATCTCGCGACGGACGCTGGTGACGCGGCTCGAGACGTACGCGCTGCCGCGACCGCGCAAGCTCTCGCTGGATTGACGCGGGGCGGACATTTCCGGCGGTGTGACAGCGCCTTCACCTTCGCCGCTTTCTCGTCGCCCGTCGCCGCGCGAGGTCGTAGTAGTAGAGGTCGCCGCCATGGTGCGACCGCTCGAGCTCACCGACAGCCGCCTCGTCGATCGGATCCTCTTCTCGTTCGCCGACAGGAGGGCCCTGTGCGAGCTCGCGCTCGCGACCTACCGCGTCGAGCTGACGCGGACCCTGAACCGCATGGCCGCCCACGGCTTCCGGCCCGGCGATCTCGATCTCGTCCGCGAGCTCGCGCGTCAGATCGAGGGCGCCGCGGCGGCGGCGCGTCTCGGCGCCGTGCGCGCCGACGCGGTGACGCTCGAGACGCGCGCCCTGGCCGCGAGCACCCACGGCAAGCGCGAAGAGGGCGCGACGCTCGTCGCCGGCCTCAAGCTCATCGAGCGCATCCTGGAGACGGCCACGGCGACGCGGGCGTCGGACGGAACGCGCGGCGCGTTGAACTGACCACGAAATCCTGCGCACGCCGCCCTCGACGGACGTCGACCGCGGTCGGGTCGCGGCCCACCCCGTCACCGCGCCGCGCACTCGGCGTGGCGTGAGTCCTGCTCGATGCCGTGCCGCTGGCATGGTGGATCACGCATCCGCGCCGACGTCGGCCCCGGGGGGCTGGCCGTCCCCCACCGACTCTCCTGCCCCGCGCAGCGCGCGCGCCGAGCCGCGCCGCCGCGCCGGCACCGTGCCGGTCCAGCGCGCACAGGCGAGCGCGCCGATGCGGGTCTCGTTCGCGGGGGGCGGGACCGACGTGCCGCCGTTCGCCGCGGGCATCGGGGGCCGCGTCGTGGGCACCGCCCTCGACCTGCGCGTGCGCGTGCGCGTCGAGCCGTTCGATCGCGGCTGGGTGCGCATCGACGCGCCGTCGCTCGAACAGAGCGTCACCCGCCGGCGCGACGAGCCGGCGTCGCGGCAGGTCGCGTTCCGGCTCATGGAGGCCGCGATCGCCAGGACCGGCGTCGACGACGGCGTGCGCCTCGAGGTCGACACGGTGGTCTTGCCGGGCGCGGGTCTGGGGGGCAGCGCCTCGGCGGCGGTCGCGGCGCTCTACGCCCTCTACGCGTCGACCGGCCGCGCGGCGGCCCCCGCGGAGCTCGCGCGCGAAGCCGTCTCGATCGAGCGCGAGGGGCTCGGGCTCGCGTGCGGATCGCAGGACCAGGCGTTCGCAGCGCTCGGCGGCACGCTCGACCTGCGCTACGACGACCGCGGCCGGAGCGCCTGCTGGCGCGTCGCCGTGCCGCCCGCGCTGATGCGCGAGCTCGGCGCCGGGCTGCTCCTCGTCGATACCCGGACACGGCGCGTCTCGGGCGACGTGCTGGGGCGCATCGACGCGGCGACTCGGGCGGTCAGCGATCCCGAGCTCGTCGCCGCAGCCGGCGATGTGGCGCGCGGGCTCGCCGAGGGATCGCTGGCGCGCACGCTGTCCGGGATGCGGCGAAGCGCCGCCGCCAAGCTCCGGCGCGACCCGGCGGGCAACGCCTTCGCCCTCGATCTCGCCCACGCCATCGAGGGCCTCGGCGCCGAGGTGGTGCGCGCCTGCGGCGCGGGCGCGGGGGGCCACGTCCTGGTCTGGGCGCCGCCCGAGCGGCACGCCGCCATCACGGCCGCGGTGTCGCCCTCGGTGGTGCGGCACCCGGTGCTCGATGCGCCGGGCGCGCGGCTCGAGCTCGCGTAGATCGGGCGAGCGCGCTCGCGCCTCGCCCTCGAGGCTCACGGCACGAGCACCACCCGGCCGACGACGGCGCGCTCTTGGAGAAGCCGGTGCGCGAGGGGCGCCTCGGCGAGCGGCAGCACGCGGTCGATCTGGGGCGCGAGATCGCCCCGCGCCACGAGATCGAGCACGTCCTGGAGATCGCGGTGGGTGCACGAGGCCGAGCCGAGGATCTCGTAGCCGTAGAGCACCAGCGCGCCGGGGTTCACGTCGATCTTCGCCTGCTCGATGTTGCCGAGCACGACGATGCGGCCGCCGCGCCGCAGGCTGCGCAGGGCGTCGCGGAACGTGGCGCTGCCGGTGAGCTCGAGACAGAGGTCGACGCCTCCGTCGGTCCTGCGCATCACCTCGGGCTGGAAGCGCCCGTCGGGCGCGACGATCACCTCGTGCGCGCCGAGCTCGGCGAGGCGGGCGGCCTTGGCGGGGCTGGTCGTCGCCGCGACGACGCGCGCGCCCATGCGGCGGGCGACCTGGATCGCCGCCGAGCCGACGCCGCCGCTCGGGCCGGTGATGAGCACCGTCTCGCCGAGGGCCAGCCGCCCGCGGGCGCGGAGCGCGTGCAGCGCGACGCCGGCGGTGCACATCAACGTCGACGCCGCCTCGAACGGGAGCGCGTCGAGGATCTTCACGAGGGTGCGGTGGTGCGCGACCACGAGCTCGGCGTACGCGCCGTCGATGGTGTGCCCGAAGCTCTGCCAGGCGCGCTCGCAGAGGATCGTCTGACCGCTCCGGCACGCGCGGCAGGCGTTGCAGCTGGGCCGGTGCAGGTTGACGACGCGGTCGCCCGGCCGGAGGTCGCTCTCGGCCTCGGCGGCGGCGCCGAGGCTCACCACCTCGCCCGCGAGCTCGTGGCCGAGGATGGTCGGCAGCTTCATCATCGGGAAGCCGCCGCGCCGATCGATGAGATCGCGGCCGCACACCGAGGCGGCGCGGACGCGGACGAGCACGTCGGGCCCGGCCGCCGCCGGATCCGGCGCCTCTTCGAGCGAGAGCTTCTCGGGGCCACCGGTCTCGCGGAGCACCACGGCGCGCATCGACGCCGGATACCACATCTTTGGCGGCGTCCGGTCGACGCACTACGCTCGGCGCATGCAGAAGATCCGGGTCGCGGTGCTGTTCGGGGGGCGATCGGCGGAGCACGAGATCTCGCTCCTCTCGGCCCGCAACGTGGTCGAGGCGCTCGATCGCGAGCGCTTCGAGCCCGTCCTCGTCGGCATCGACAAGGAGGGGCGCTGGCTGCTCCAGGACGAGGCGCTGCTCCTCGGGGCCTCGCGCGATCCACGGCTCGTCCGCCTCAACGAGGCGATGCCGGACGTCGCGCTCGCCCCGCACCCCACCGCGGGGGAGACGCCCCTCGCCGTCGCCGGCCGCGCGCCCGCCTCGATCGACGTCGTCTTCCCGGTGCTGCACGGCCCGATGGGCGAGGACGGCAGCGTCCAGGGCCTGCTCGAGCTCGCGGGCGTGCCCTACGTCGGCGCCGGCGTGCTCGGCTCGTCGGTCGGCATGGACAAGGACGTGATGAAGCGCCTGCTCCGCGACGCCGAGATCCCGATCGTGCGCCACGAGACGGTGCGGCGCCACCACTGGGACGCCGCGCCGGCCGACGTCCTCCGGCGCTGCGCGACGCTCGGCCTGCCCGCGTTCGTCAAGCCGGCGAACCTGGGGTCGTCGGTCGGCGTCGGGCGCGCGAAGACCGTCGCCGAGCTCGAGGCGGCGATCGGGCACGCGTTCGAGTTCGACACCAAGATCCTCGTCGAGGAGGCCGTGCCCCGCGCGCGCGAGATCGAGTGCGCCGTGCTCGGCAACGACGACCCCATCGCCTCGGTCCCCGGCGAGATCAGCGTCGATCACCCGGACGGCTTCTACTCGTACGCCGCCAAGTACATCGACGAGACGGGCGCGACGATCCGCATCCCGGCCGAGCTCTCGCCGAGCGAGGCCTCGGCGGTGCAGCTCCTGGCCATCCGGACCTTCGTCGCGCTCGAGTGCGCCGGGATGGCGCGGGTCGACTTCTTCCTCTCGGAGCGGCGCGAGCTCTACGTGAACGAGATCAACACCATCCCCGGCTTCACCGCGATCTCGATGTACCCGAAGCTCTGGGAGGCGAGCGGCATCCCGCCGCGGCAGCTCGTCTCGCGTCTCGTCGACCTCGCGCTCGAGCGGGGCGCGAGGAGGCGGGCGCTGCGTACGACGGCGTAGAGGGTACCCCAATCATCTCGGCAAAGAGAGGCGAGGGCGTCCTTGAGCACTGTCGGACTCACGCTGCTCGTTCCCGACAAGCCGGACCCGGAACGCGACGCGGTGGCTGCAGCGTGGGAACAAGCAGGCGGGGCGGTCATCCGGCTAGCCCGCTTCTGGGACCCTCCCGCGATCGACAGAGCCACGGTGCGACTGTACGGTGGCGAGTCGTTCTGCTTGGTGCTGGAGCAGAAGCTCGCGCTCGAGCTGTGCTCACCTGAAGACAACCTGCTGCTCACGCTCGAGCCCAGATTTCTCGGACGCCACGTCGTCAAGACCACCGTTGCGGCGATCTCGGCCGTCTCGCTGCCGGCGTTCGTCAAGTCGCTCGTGCCGAAGGTGATTCGGTCGCGCGTCTATTCCTCGGGTTCGGAGCTCGAGGCCGAATGCTCAGGGCTCGATCCGTCCACCGGTCTTCTCGTGTCGGACGTGGTTGCCTTCGTCGCAGAGGCGCGGTGCTTCGTGCTGGACGGCAGGGTGCTCGACTGCGCCCTGTACGAGGGCATCGCGGATATCGCCGCCGCCCGTACGTTCGCTGAAGAGGTCACGGCCCACGCCGACCTGCCGCGCACGGTCGTCATCGACGTGGGCGCCCTTCGCGGCGGAGGGTGGGTAGTCATCGAGCTCAACGCGACTTGGGGCGCGGGCCTGAACGGCTGCGATCCCGCCCGCGTCCTTCCGGCAATCGAGGCGGCGACCCGTAGCGGCACCGCGCCGGGGTAAGCTGACGCCATGTCACCGGGACGGGCCTTCTCGATGCGCCTCCACCTGCTGCTCGGCATTTGCATGGGGCTCGTCTCTTCGGGTTGCAGCCCGAGGCAGCTCCCCGCACCGCAGCCACCCGATCGAGCGCTCCCGGTGCTGCTCGGCCCTCCGCCTCCGCTCGGTGCGGGCATGGGGCGGGTGGTGCTCGACGTGGTCGATGGACCGGCGGCGGTCGAGCGGGTGACCGGGCGAACGGCAGGACGAGGCGCCCGCGGCGCAGAGCTGGCCTGGACGCCGAGCGGCATCGCACCGGTCGTCCCTTTCGGAAACGCCAGGTACGACGAAGAGACGAGGGCGTTGCTGTGCCAGTCACCCTGCGCATTGGACTTACCCTACGGCGTTCACCCGATCGTCCTCACGACGGATGACGGCCGAACCAACACGATCGACTTGCCGGTGCTCGCCAAGCCGAGGGTCGTTCGCTTGCTCATGATGTCGGAGACGAGGCACGGCGCGCTTCGAGCCGTGGGCTGGGGCGCCACCGCCGTCGGGATCGGAGCGCTCATCGCTGGCGGTGCGCTCGTTGGCATGACGGCCTCGCGTGCCGAAGGCTCGGGAACGAGTCTGATGGCTGGATCGGCGGTTGCCTTTCTGGTGGGTGGTGCGGGGCTCACGATCCTCGGCGTCGTTCTTCTCGAGCGCTCACGACCCGAGGTCCGGCCCGGCGCGATTACGGAGTTCGAGCTGCCGGCCGACGCATATGGGCATTGATTGCAGTGGTCCCGGCTGGCTCGCGGCTCGACGACTGCCGGCGGAGCCCGCGGCTCTTCGGCGAAGGGATGGTGTGCCATGGCTTCATGTGCACGATGCAGCGCGACACCGGCCGACTTCTTCAGCGGCCAAGGAGACTCCCTGTGCCGGCCTTGCTTTGCGGCGGACCAGCAGCGGGGCGCCAACGAACGCGCGCAGGCCTCCCTCGCGCAGACGGGGGTCGAGGGCGTGCGCTATTCGAGCGGGCCGAGCTCCCCCAAGCGCGCGATCGCCGCTGGCGTGGTGCTGTTGGCGGTGGGCATCGGGCTGGGCGGGGCGACTTTCCTCCTGACCGGGGACGTCTATGTCTGGTTCGTCTTGATCGCAGGTGCCGGCGTTGCGTCCCTCGCCCGAGGGCTGACGTTGCGCGGGCGGCAGTGACGTCACGGCTCGACCTCTTCGCCCCGGACGACAGATCCCCACCGAGCGCGCCCGCGACGGTTGACGGCGGACCGTCCTTGGGTCTTTCTTTCTTCCGGGGCACGACGGGGGCATGGAGAAGGACACGATCTCCGCGGTGATCGTCGGGCAGCGCCTCCGCGCCGCGCGCGAGGCTCGGGGTCTTCCGGCGGACGGCATCGCCGAGGTGCTCGGCGTGCAAGAAGAGGACGTCTTCGCCTGGGAGAAGGGCGACTCGATCCCGCCCTTCGCCGCGCTCACCGATCTCTGCGGGATGCTGGGCTGCCAGCTCGACGACCTGGTCAGGTGAGCCGGCTGGGCCGGTCCTCGGTCAGTCGTCCGAGTCGATCCGGAACGCCGTCCGGATCTTGGTGACCGCCACCTTCTGGACGACGTGCCCGTCGGCGAGCTCGACGTCGACGCTGGCGACCCGGCCGCCCTGGATCGCGACCTTGGTGACGCGAACCTTCGAGCCCTTCATGATCTCGGCGCGGTGAAGCGTCACGTCGGTGACGGCGACGAGCTGCGTCCCCACGTCGAGATCGCCTTCCTCGTGGGCGAGGGCGACGCTCTCGCCTGCGACGAGCACGGCGGGGAGCGCGGCGGCGCCGGCGGTGAGTCCGAGGAGCAGGGCGAGGACCTTGGCTCGGGGCATCTGGACCATGCTAGCCCGCTTTTCGCCGAGCTCGACCAGCAAAATCACTCGCCGCTGGGACGCCAGCCGTCCAGGACCTTCTCGACGAGCACGAGACGGTCCTGGCCCCAGAAGAGCATCGGAGGATCTCCGACCAGGAACGACGGTGCCCCACACACGCCGGCGGTCACGGCCTCTTCGGTGGCGAGGCGGAGGCGCTCCTTCACTGCGGGATCGCTCGTGGCGGCGAGGAGCGTCGCCGCGTCGGCGCCCACGGAGGACGCGATCGCGCCGAGCGTCGCGTCGTCGGCGATGTCGCGATCGTCGGCCCAATAAGCGCGGAAGATGGCTTGCACCAGCGGGACGCGCAGCGCCTCGGGCGCGGCGATCGCCATGCGGAGCGGCTTGACGGTGTTCATCGGGAACCGGCTCGGGAAACGGAACGGAACGCCGTGGAAGTCGGCCCAGCGAAGCAGGTCGGCGGCGGCGTGACGCCGCTTCGCCTCCGACATCGTGAAGAGCGGGATGTTCGCGGTGCCGATGCTCTTGAAGAGCGCGCCGAGGAGGAACGGGCGGTACCGCACCTCGGCCGCGTGCCGCGCCGCGATCGCGTCGATCTGCGTCGCGCCGAGGTAGGCGAAGGGGCTCGAGAAATCGAAGAAGAAATCGACCCGCTTCACGCGCCGCCTCCCACCAGACCGAGCCCCTCGAGCTGCGGCGGAGCCCAGCCCCGAAGGACCCGCTCGACGAAGTGGAGCCGGTCCTGTCCCCAGAAGAGGTGCGGGCCGCCTGCGGGACCCGTGACCAGGAACGTCGGCGCGCCGAACACCCCGGCCTCCACCGCGGCGTCGGTGCGCGCGCGGAGCTCCTGCTTGATCTCGGGCGCCTCGGCGCGGGCGACGAGCGCGGCGCCGTCGAGCCCGGCGCCGTCGAGCGCGTCGCGCACCACCTCGGGGAGCGAGAGATCGCGGCCGCGAGCCCAGTAGGCGTCGAACAGCGCCTTGCTCGCGCGCGGCAGATCCGGAGCGGCGATCGCGGCGCGGAGCGCGAGCACGGTGCTGCGCGGGTGGCCCTCGGGCATTCGCAGGGGCACGCCGAAGAAGTCGGCCCAGCGGTGCATGTCGAGCGCGTTGAGGCGCGCCTTGGCGGCCGACATCGCCGCGGCGGGGACGTCGGGCGTGCCCAGGGCGCGGAAGACGCCGCCGAGCAGGAAGGGCCGCCACGTGAGGACCGCGCCCTCGCGCGCGGCGAGGTCCTCGATCTGCGTGTGCGCGAGGTACGCGTAGGGACAGACGAGGTCGTAGAGGAAGTCGACGCGCCGCTCGGACATCGGCCCGAGGTTAGCAGCCCGCCGCGCGCGCCGTCACGGGCAGGGCGGCTGGAAGCCCGAAGCGGCGTACGCCTGCGTCTTCGAGACCAGGTTGCCCCCGTCGGACTCGGGCGTCGTCTGGTTGCCGTCGCCGGCGCCGAACGCCATCGCGGCGCCGTGCGACGCGGCGAGCTCGGCCGTGTGCGCGAAGAAGTAGTCGACCCGGTTGTCCTTCCAGGCGTTGTTCTGGTCCGGGAGCGACATGTTGCCGACCGGGAGCTGCCACCAGACGATGGGACGGCCCACGCTCTCGGCGAGCGTCTTCGACCACGAGAACGCCTGCGCGAAATTCGGGAGCGTGGCGTCGGTGTCGTCCCACCAGCTGTCCTGACCGATCGACTGGTAGTAGCCCGCGTCGCGATCGCTGGCGTCGACCACCACGAAGTCTCCTTGATCGCCGCCGCACGCGACCAGGAAGGCGCCGAGCTTCTGCGCCTCGCCGGCGACGTCGAAGCCGGGGTCGGAGTTCTGGAGCACGTCGAAGTTCGTGCCCCAGCCGGAGCCGTGGAGGCCGACGCGCGCGTTCGGCGCGTAGGTCCGCGCCATCGCGATCATGCAGCGGGCGAGGCCGGCGATCGAGCTCTCCTCGCCGGCGCAGTCGGTCGGATTGGCCGCGGCCACGGCCGCCGCGATGCTGTGCGGATCCTGGCTCATCTGCTCGGCGTAGCCCCAGAAGTCGGGCTCGATGTGGAGGAAGGCCACGCTCTGGCCCACCTGCTGGAGCAAGAAACGCCAGTCGGCGAGGTAGCGGCCGAGGAAGGCGGCGTCGTTCATGGCGCCGACCTCGGGCGCGCCCTCGGCGGCGCCGCTCGCCTGGAGCGCCTCGTAGTAGGTGATCATCGGGATCTGACCGTCGCCGAGCGCGGTCGCGACGAAATTGCGGATGTACGCGCCGGGCGGGTCCTGGTCGTACTGCCAGCAGCCCCACCACGCGCAGCCGTTGGCGTTGTCGCAGGATTGGCCGAAGGCGGTGCAGCCGGCGGCGCACGAGGCGCACGGCGCCGCGCCGTCGAAGAGCCCGCCCGAGATGTAGAGGTAGCGCAGGTCGAACGGGGCGGAGGCCGCGGTCGCGTCGTCCATGCTCGCCCCGGCGAGGACGTGATCCTTGCCCACGCCTTGGAGCAGCCCGTCGACCATGCAATCGCCGCCCGCGCCGGTCGACGTCGAGGTGGAGCCGGTCGCGCCGCCGCCCGATCCGGTCGCACCGCCGCCCGATCCGGTCGCCCCCGCGCCCGATCCGCTCGTTCCGGCGCCCGACGAGGTCTCGCCGTCGTCGCTCGAACCGCAGGCGAGGACACCGAGGACGACGATCGCGACCAGACCAAGGTAGGGAGCGCGCATGCCGGCCATCGTAGCCCCGGCGCCCGCGAGCGGTCACCGCCCAAGCGCGCGGATCGAAGCGGCTACATGTGCGGGGCGGCGGTCGTCGATCCGGCGCCCCAGAAGCTCAGACCGGGCGGCGCGTTCGGGATGGGGATCGGCGTGGTGCTCCCGTTGCCGACGTCGATCTGGAACAGCTGACCGGAGTTGTTGAACCCGTACGCGACACCGCCCCAGTACGCGAGGCCGAAGACGCTTCCGTACCCGAGCGGCCCGATCATCTGCACGAGCGCGCCCGTCGTGGGGTTCACCTCGACGATGCAGTCGCCGCAGCCATTGCCATTGACGGTCAGGTACGACCCGCCGCCGATGAGGCTGACCATGTCGCCGCTCGAGACGTAGCCGCCGCCGAGGTTGCCGATGTTGGAGATCGCGCCGGTCACCTTGTCGATCCGGACGTACGTCGAGCCGTTGTATCCGACGAGCGCCTCCTCGTTCGGATCCACCGTGCCCTCGGGCACGAACGAGAGCGAGTTCGGGTAGCTGCCGGCCTGCACGACGGTGCAGACGGCGTTCGATTTGTCGATGATCGCCAGGCCGGTGAACATCGTGCCGTACATATTGCCGACCTTGTCGATGGCGATGTCGATGACCGAGCCATTGCAGTTGACGAAGTTGCCGATGGTGGTGACGGCCTTCGTGATCGGGTCCAGCTTGAAGAGCGTGGCCGAGCTGTGGGCGTAGACCTCGGCCACGAGCGCCGGGCCGCCGCCCGCGCCCCCGCCTGAGCCGCTGCTGCTGCTGCTCGCCCCGCCCGCGCCGCTGCTGGTGCTGGTGCTCGATCCGCCTTGTCCGCTGCCGCCGGCGCCGGTGCCGCTGCTCGTCGCGGTCGAGCCCGAGCTGCTGGTCGAGGTCGACCCGGCGCCGCCCGCGCCGCCGCCGCTCGAGGAGCTGGTCGTCGCGCCGGTGCCGCTGGTCGTGCTCCCGCGGAACGCGTCGGAGTCGGCGCTCCCCGAGCAGCCGAGCCACGCCGCCAAACCCAAGCCAAGCACGATCCTTCTCATCGCGTGATCGTACCAGCACCCGAGCCGCGTCGGTTTCCTTTCGGGCGTCCGTCGGATTATCCTCGCGACCATGCAGAGGCCTTCTCTTTTCGGATCGCGCGCGCGCCTGGCCGCATTCCTCGGGCTCGGGATCGCCGGCGGCGCAGGCGCGGTGGGCGGCGGCTGCTCGGGCGACGAGGCGGTCACCAACGGAACCGGCTCCGGGACGACCTCGAGCACGACCACCACCACGACCACGGGCTCGACGACCGGCACGGGCGGCGCCGGCGGCGCCGGCGGCGGGACGACCACGAGCACCACGTCGGGGACGACGACCAGCACCACGACGGGAGCCGGCGGCAACGGGGGTGGGGGCGGCGGCTGGCCGACCTGCGACAGCCCGCCCGTCGGCGCCGCGCAGAAGACGCTGCACGAGATCTGGCAGGACGACCCCGCGGCGCCGACGCCGGTCTGGGTCCCCGGCGTGTACGTGACGGGCGTCTCGCAGGGCGGATGCGTCGCCGGGAGCGCTTGCCAGATCTTCGTCCAGCAGGGCGAGCAGTACGCCGATCTCGCCGCGGGCTCGCAGCAGGCGCTCAAGATCTTCGTCTCCGGGAGCACCGCCCAGCACTTCACGTCCATCGCCGTGGGCGATCAGGTGGACGTGTACGCGAACGCGTGGCGCTACGACGTCGACGGGCAGAACGAGCTCCTGCTCCAGGTGAACCAGCAGCTGCCGGGCTGCGCGAAGAAGGTCGGCGCCGGCGATCCGCAGCCGGTGACCGTGCTCCTCTCGGATCTCACGCTGACGGCGTACGAGGACACCGTCGGGCCGCTCCTCGTGAAGGTGAACGACGTCTCCGGCAAGCCGGCGCTCCCGGACGAGACCTTCGGCCTCTGGACGACCGGCGTGTTCATCGACGCCGGGCCCGAGTCGATCGTGAGCCTCAGCCCCTACTTCCTGAGCGGCGGCGCCTTCAGCGGCCTCGTCCAGGGGCAGACGACGAGCTTCACCTCGGTGACGGGCGTCTTCGGCGTCTTCTTCCCGGCCGGTCCCGACGCGGGGCCGGCCATCAAGTACAAAGAGATCTACCCGCGCGCGATGTCCGAGGTCGTGGTCCAGTAGTCGATGGCGGCCGTCCGTTGTCTGCTCGGGCTCGCCCTGGTCGCGACGGCGGCCGGGTGCGACGCCTGCACCGGCAAGCTCGCTGCCGAGCTCGACTTGAAGGACCCCCCGCCGGAGGTGGTCCACCAGAAGATCCGGGAGCGCCTGCGCAACGCCAAAGAGATCGCCTCGACGATGTGCGGGGTGCCCTCTTCCGGGCTGAACGTCGTCACGATCAAAGACGACTCGCTCGTGAAGCTCCCGGGCGTCGGCCACGTCCGCGTCGAGGGGACGCCCGCCGAAGGGCAGCGCTCCGACGCCGGCGCGCCGCTCCTCTGCGTCGCGGTGCTCCTCTACAGCGTGCACGCGATGAAGGGCGACGACGGCGCGGTGAAGGAGTGGCGGCTCGAGTCGCTCGAGCTGAGCTCGGTGCACACGCCGGGCGTCCACTGGACGGCGCCGCCGAGCCATCACGACTGGGACTAGTCGCTGCCGAGCCGCGCCCGGGCGCGGTGGACGAGCTCTTGGACGGCCGCGTGGGCGCGCTCGCGGATCGCGTCCATCGAGCCGGAGCTCGGGATGGGCTCGCCGACCTCGAGCGCGACGCGCGTCCGACGCGTCGAGGCCACCCGCTTCATGTGCGCGGCGAACGGCTCGTCGACGTACGACGCCCCGCTGCCGCCGTAGACGATGCCCATGGGCACGATCTCGGCCCCGGTGCTCTCGGCCGCGAGGAAGGCGCCGTTGCGGAAGGGCCGGACCTCGTCGCCGGCGAAGGTGGTGCCCTCGGGGTAGACGAGGACGCCGCGGCCGCGCTCGATGGCGCCGCGCATCGCCGCGATCACCGCGGCGCCGCTCTGCTTGTCCGAGCGATCGACGAAGAGGGTGCCGACGCGACGCGCCGCCATGCCGATCACCGGCCAGCGGGCGAGGTCCGCGCGGCTGACGATGGTGGCCTCCACGAACGCGAGGCACACCGGGATGTCGAGCCCGGAGCGGTGGTTCATCACGAACACGCGGCCGCGGCCGCGGGCGTCGGCGCCGGGGTAGCGCCTGCCCTCCCCGACGTGGGGCCCGCGCGCATCGACCTCGGCGCCGTAGAGCTCGAGCAGGCTCCGGCCGTAGCGCTCGATCCACTTGTAGAGGACGGCTTCGCGATCCTCGCGCGGCGAGACGACGGTCTCGACCTCGAGCAGGCCGTACATCCCGAAGGTGAGACCGACGAAGCCGGCGGTGCGGAGGGGGAAGCGGAGACCGTCGAGCATCGTCACGTCACTTGATCCGCGTGCCGGGCGGCACGTCGCGCGACACGGTCGCCAGCGCCAGCGCATCGCTCGGGCCGGCGGCGAGGATCATGCCCCGCGAGAGCAGGTCCTTGGAGAAGGCGCGCGCCTCGAGGTTGCACACGACGATGACCCGCTGGCCGACGAGCTCCGCCGGCTGGAACGTCAGCCCGAGGCCGGCGATGACGCGACGCGGGCCCTCGGGATCGCCGGTGTCGATCTGCAGATCGAGGAGCTTGTCCTTCCGGGGAACGCGCGCCGCCTGCACGATGAGGCCGACGCGCAGATCGACGCGGCCGAAGGTCTCGTAGGGGATCGTCTCGGGCAGCGGCGCGGCCCCCGAGGGCGAGGCCGTCGAGGGCGAGTCCGTCGGCGGCGAGGGCTCGAGGGCGCTCTCGAGCGTGGGCGACACCGGCGTCTTCGCGACCGGCGCGGGCCTCTCGCGGACCTCGCTCTTCGCCGCCGCGCCGGCGGGAGGATCGGCCGGGGGCGCGCCCGGGGCGCCGCCGAGGAGCCGGCCGAGCACGCGGTTGACGACCGCGGGGCTCGCGCTGCCGCCGGTCTGCTTCATGATCTGGCCGACGAAGAACCCGAGCACGGCCGTCTTGCCCGCGCGGTAGGCCTCCGCCTGCTTCGCGTTCTTCTCGATCACCTCGCGCGCGACGCGCTCGATCTCGTCCTCGTCGCTCATGACCAGCATCCCTCGCTCTTTCACGATGTCGGCCGCGGCGCGGTCGGTCCCCGCCATCGCGGAGTAGACCTCCTTGGCCTGCTTGCCGCTGATCGCGCCCTCGTCCACCAGGCGGAGGAGGCCGACGAGCTGCGCCGGCGTCACCGGGAAGCTCGCGGCGAGCCCGGCGGTCTTGGCGTCGCGGAGCACCTCGCTCTGGATGAAGTTCGAGAGCTTCACGGCGTCGGCGTAGCTCGCGCGCCCCTCGTCGAAGAACGCCGCGATCGCCGGGTGCCCGGTGAGCACGCCGGCGGCGTAGGGCGTCAGCCCGAGCTCGTCGACGTAGCGCCGGCGCTTCGCGGACGGCGTCTCGGGGAGGGCGCCGAGCACGCCGGCGACGAACGCCTCGTCGAGGACGAGCGGGCGCAGGTCCGGCTCGGGGAAGTAGCGGTAGCCGGCCTCGTTCTCCTTGTCGCGGAGGAGGTACGTCTCCTTCTTGTCGGAGTTGTAGCCGCGGGTCTGCTGGCGCACGCGGTCGCCGGCCTCGAGGAGCGCCACCTGGCGGCGGATCTCGATGTCGATCGCCTCCTCGACGAAGCGGAAGGAGTTGATGTTCTTGAGCTCGGTGCGGGTGCCGAGGCGCTCCTCGCCCACCTTGCGCACCGAGACGTTGGCGTCGGCCCGGAAGCTGCCCTGCTCGAGGTTGCCGTCGTTGACGCCGAGGAACATGAGCAGCTCGCGCAGGCGCCGCAGGTACTCGGCGGCCTCGGCGGCGGAGCGCAGGTCGGGATCGCCGACGATCTCGATGAGGGGCGTGCCGGCGCGGTTCAGATCGACGACCGACTCGTCGCCGAGGCCGTGCAGGTTCTTGCCCGCATCCTCTTCCATGTGGACGCGGAGGATGCCGACGCGCTTCTTCTGGCCCGCGAGGTCGATCTCGAGGGCGCCGCGGGTGGCGAGCGGGAGATCGTATTGGCTGATCTGATAGCCCTTGGGCAGGTCCGGATAGAAGTAGTTCTTCCTCGCGAAGACGCTGTGCGGCTGGACGGTGCAGCCGAGCGCGAGCGCGGCGCGGGCCGCCATGCGCACGGCCTCGGCGTTGAGCACCGGGAGCGCGCCGGGCAGACCCAGGCACACGGGGCAGGTGTGGACGTTCGGGGGATCGCCGAAGCTCGTGGCGCACCCGCAGAACGCCTTCGTCCGGGTGAGAAGCTGGGCGTGGACCTCGAGCCCGATCACCGGCTCGTACCCGCGCACGTTCGGGGTCGCCATGGCGGGCTACATAGCACGGGCGGCGGCCCCGCCGGAGGGCGCACGCGGCGCGGATCGGGACGCGCGCCGAGGCTCCGTCGCGAGCGGAGGCCCGCCTCGCGCGCTCCTCAGCGCTCGAGCTTGCCGTCGGCCAGGAGCTTCTCGAGCTCGGAGAAGCCACCCTCGAGCGTGCCGTCGACGAACACCATCGGGAAGGTCGGGAAGCCGGCCCAGAGCTTGATCGCGAGGCGCTCCTTCCACTTCGAGAGGTAGCTCCCGTACTCGAGGTACGTGAAGGGGATGCCCTTGGCCTGGAGGCGCTTGCGCGCCTTCCTCACGTACGGGTTCTGCGCCATGCCGACCACGACGACGTGGTCCTTCTGAACGGCGGCGATGACCTCGTCGACGATGCCGCGGTGGAAGCCCGCGACGCGCTCGTGGACGGTGGGGGAGACCTTCTCGGGGCTGAGCTCGGGTCGTTGCATGGCGGCGGTGTAGCGCGTCCGCCGGGCGACGTCAGCTCACGGCGCGGCCGGTGGACGATCACCGCTCGATGGCATAGACGAAGCTCGCCTTGGGGGCCCGGAGCCAGCGCTCCTGGATGACGGCGCGGAGCTTCTTCCAGTCGTCCTCCTTGTCGACGAGCTCCTCGCGCAGCTTGATCGCAGCCGCCTTGTCGCCTCGTGCCTTGATGCCGAGCACCACCTTGCCGAGCTCCACGATGGCGGGCTGGAACTTGGCGAGATCGAGCTCGAAGCAGCCCTTGTCCTTGCCGTTCGCCGCGAGCTCCTCGGGCTTGAAGGTGATCGCGCCGGCCTTGCGCAGCCAACCGATCTGGATCGAGGCGAGCTGGCTGTACGGCTTGGGCTTGCCGTCGGCGTCGTAGACGCCCTGCGCGATGTGGCCGAAGGCCCACGCCACGTCGCCGCCGTGCGCGCGCGCGGCGGTCGCCTTGTCGACGACGCCTTTGTCGGCGAGCCAGTCGGTGAAGAAGAAGGCGCCCGTCTGGGCCTTGAGCTCCTCGAGCGTGCTCGCCAGCGCCCCTCCGAAGATCTGCGAATCCTTCTTCCCGGCGACCTTGTACTCGGCCGAGGGGCCGAGGTTGTGCGTCGCCTCGTGGAGCACCGTCGTCATGGTCATGATCGACGGATCGAAGGTGACGTACGCCATCGAGGCCTTGCAGAACGCCGACTCGGTCTGCTCGCGGAACGCCGCCTCGCTGTCCGGATCGGTGTAGAGGTTGGTCATCGCCACGGTGCGGCCCCGGCTCTCGTTCGCGACCGGGCCCCAGTTCGGCAGGCTCTGGCCGATGGTCGCGCCGATGGGCTGCCGCGCGTCGCCGGCGTTGAGGACGATGTCGATGAAATCGGGCAGGTGGAAGGTGACGGCGCGCGCCTTGTACGGAGCGCCGGCGAGCTTCGCGAGCGCACCTTCCATGTCGGCCTTCACCGGCTCGAGCTTCTTCTGCCACGCGACCGAGCCCTGGTTGATGCGCGCGAAGCTCACGTGCATCCCGGCCTTCTGGCTGCAGGGCTCGAAGTAGACCTCGTCCGGGCCGAGGCGCAGGTACCACTTCGAGTTCTGCGAGCTCATCTTCGCCCAGGCCTCGTCGGCGGCCTCCCAGCTGCCGTCCTTGAAGGCCTGCGCGTCGGCGAGGAGGTACGCCTCGAGCGCCGCCTCCGAGGGGCCGAGCGCCTCCGCCGCCGCCACGAGCTCGCGGCTCACCGCCTCCATGTCGGCTTTGTAGGCGACGTGGTAGGGCACCGCCTCGAGCGCGCCGCCCTTCTCGACGACGACCGTGAACGGCGTGAGCAGCGCCTTCGAGTCCTTGCGCGCCTCGAGCGTCTGGCAAAACTTCGGATCCTTCTGCAGGCTCGCGGGGTACAAGCCCGAGATCTTGGGCGGGCGCCGCGCGAGCGCATTGCAGTCGGGATCCTTCTCCGTCTTGGGCGCCTCGCACCAGGGGCCCTGGTTGCGCTCGAACAGCTTGCGGCTGGCGGTGTCGCCGGCCGGGATCTCGCCGTCCATGCCGAAGCTGCCGCGCTGCTTGGCGTAGATGCGCTCGACGATCGCGGCCGCGGCGAGGATGTGCCCGACGAGCGCCCGGTCCTCGGCGGGCGCGGCGCGCAGATCGGTGCGGACGAGCGACGGGCGCCCCTGCCGGAGCTCGGCGAGGACGGCGGCGCGCCGGCGCTTCTCGGCCTCGTCGGGAGGCGGCGTCGCGCCGGCGCCCCGCGCGGCTCCGGCGACGGCGTCGTAGGCGGCGAGGAACTCGGAGGTGAAGCGGCCGTCCTTCACCCACACGGTCGCGTCCTTGTGCGTGCTCCACAGCGCCGCCAGCTCGTCGGGATCGATGGCGCCGGACCGGTTCGTGTCGGCGATCCAGAAGAGCGGCAGGTCGAGCTCGGCCGCGAGGCGGTTCCACTCGGTGCGCGGCACGCGGTCGAGCTTGGGGGCGGTCGGGAGCGCCGCGACCGGCGCTGGGCTCGCCGCCGGCGGGGGCGGCGACGGCTCCGGCGGCGGCGGGGCGGTCGAGCCTCCGCCCGGGCCGGAGGCGCAGGCGGTCAGGAGGGCGGCGGCGAGCGGGACGAGGCTGGCAAAACGGCGCATGATGGGCTCCGAATCGCGGCAGCGTAACGCGAGCGCCGCGCGCGACGCGAGCCCCACGCGCGCTGCGTCGCGCGTTTGCGGTCGAGGTGGACCGGCGCGAGAGCCCGGCGCCTCGCTGCATTGATCTGCACCGACGCCCGAAGCTACGATTCGACCATGAAGGCTTGGCATCGGTGGGGTGCGGCGGCCGCGGCGGGCTTGGTCGCGGCTGCGTGCGGGGGATCCAGCGACGTCGAGTTCGGCACGGCCCCCGGCACCGGCGTTTCGTCGGGCGCCGGCGGCGGCGCGACCACGGGAGCGGGGGGTGGCGTCACGGGCACCAGCACTTCGAGCGGCACGACCACGAGCGGCAGCGGCGCGGGAGGCGCCGCCTCGAGCTCCTCGAGCGGCGCCGGAGCGGGGGGCGGCGCGGCCTCGTCGTCCTCGTCTTCGAGCACCACCACCGGCGGCGGCTGCAAGCCGGACGGCCAGCAATGCTTCGGCGCCGGCGAGTGCTGCTCGCAGCAGTGCGAGAACGGTGCGTGCGGCTGCTTGGCCGACGGTCAGGGTTGCTTCCTCGACGGCCAGTGCTGCGGCGGCCAATGCACCAACGGCACCTGCTCGGCCGGCGGCTGCGGCGCCGACGGCACCTTCTGCCTCACCGACAACCAGTGCTGCTCGCAGCACTGCCAGAACGCCAGCTGCGCTTCGAACGCGTGCGTGCCCGACGGTCAGCAGTGCTTCTTCTCCGGCCAGTGCTGCTCGCAGCAGTGCAATAACGGCGTGTGCGGATGCCTCCCCGCGGGCAAGGGCTGCTTCTGGGACGGCGCTTGCTGCAGCCAGAGCTGCCAGAACGGTCAGTGCACCTGAGCGGCGGGAGGAATCGCCGCGACGTGGGTCCGGCAGCTCTTCAGCCGAGCTTCTGACGGACCCTGCGCCGCAGCTCGTCGAAGTGCTCGTCGGGCACCTCCGACATGGCGCGGCGGAGCTGGGCGACGATGTCGGCGAGGCCGGCGGCGTCCTTGTCGGCGACCGTCTCGACGGCGGCGCCGGCGCCCTCGGGCGCGGACGTGGGCGCGCCTCCGAGCGCCTGCCGGTAGAGGCGCGCTGCGTCGTCGACGAGGCCTCGCGAGCGCTGGAACCCGGCCGAGAGCGCGCGCTCGACCGGGGAGGTGTTCACCTCGAGGCAGACCGCGTCGACGGCGGCGCGGACCTCGGCGCCGGTGCGCAGCCCGCGCGGCGCGCACCAGCCGGACTCGAAGACGTGGTCGTAGAGGAAGCCGCGGTGGTACGCCTCGCTGGCGAGGTCGACCATCTTCTTTCCCGACAACACCATGAACGTCGTGCGAAAGACGATCTTGAGCGGGAGGAGGAGCACGGTCTTCGCGGCCTCGCCGACCCACTTGCCGCCAGGATCGTCGGCGAGCACGGCGATCTCGTCCTCGGCGAGCGCGAGGCCCCGCGAGGCGGCGAGGGCCCGGACCATGCGCCGCATCAGGTACTCCTTCGCGGCGTCGTCGAGGAGCGGCACCGGGACGAGCGGCGTCACCCCGACGAGGGCGGCGTGGAGCAGGAGGGGACCCTGGGCGGGACCGGCGGCGCTCACCATCGCGATGGGTCCGGATCCTAGCCGCCTCGCGGCCTTGGTGGGCAGCGCTTTCGAGCGCCGGCCGCCCGACGGGAGCGCGGGTCCAGCTCACCAGGTGGCGGGATTCTTCAGGCCCGGGTCGCGGCGTCACGCCGTCATTCGCACCTGACCGTCCACGACGCGGCGTTCGTGAACAACGCGACGAGGTTCGCGTCGTTCAACCAGTTGCCGTAGTAGTTCGGTGCCCACGCGAGGTGAGCGACACGACCGGGACCGTCCCTCACGACCACCGCCGGGCTCGCGTTCCACGCGCCGATCTTCCAGGTCGCGATGGCGGAGCCGCCGTTGACGATCGTCCCCGTGGTCCAGGAAAGGTTCTGCGTCGAGGCGAACGTGGCCGGGAGGCCGTCCCAGATCGGATGGCCCGGCGACGTGAGCGTCAACGTCGCGAGGCCCGTCCCGTCGCTCGCGTGCTTCAGGAGGACGAGCGGTTTGAGCGTCGTCCACATGGCGTAGTTGTAGTTGTAGCCGGCGAACTCGGTGAGGACGACGCCCGTACCGGCGGCGTTCGCCGACTTGATCGACTGCTGCCCGACCGCCGCCATGTCGTTCATTGGACCGTAGCTGCTGCCGACCAGCAGAATCACGGTACCGAAGCCCGAAGCGGCCGGAGAGCCGGCGTACGTCTCCACGCCGTTGGTGATCAGCGTCGTGGGCAGCCCCGCGGCGTCGAGCGCGGCCTTGATGCTCACGTTGAACGACGCCGCGCCGTCGCTGAGGAGCAGCACGCTCGGGTTGCAGGGCACGCAAGAACCGCCCGAGCAGTTCTCCCCGCTCGGACACACGTTGCCGCAAGCGCCGCAGTTGGCGTCGACGCCGACATCGGTTTCGCACCCGTTCGAGAGCTTGTCGCCGTCGCAGTCGGCCCAGCCGGACGCGCAGGCCCCGGTGCAGACCGATCCGGCGCAGGTGCGCACGGCGACGTGGGCGTTGGAGCACGAGACGCCGCAGCCGCCGCAGTGGTTCGGATCGGTCTCCGTGTCCACCTCGCACCCGTTCGTCTGCTTGTTGCCGTCGCAGTCGCCGTAGCCGACCTCGCACGCGCCGTCGCAGACGCCCGAGCCGCAGCTCGTCAGCAGCACGTGGTTGGGCGAGCACGCCACGCCGCAGCCGCCGCAGTTCGCGACGTCACCCGCGGTCCAGACCTCGCAACCGTCCCAGAGCTTGGCGGTGTTGCAGTCGGTGTAGCCCGGCTCGCACGCGCCGGTGCACGCCCCCCCGGCGCACGTCGGGTTCGGGATGTGGTTGGCGGAGCAGACCGCGCCACAGGTGCCGCAGTTCACGGGGTCGGTGCCGAGGTAGCCCACCTCGCAGCCGTTGGCCTGCTTGTCGCCGTCGCAGTCGGCGTAGCCGAAAGCGCATGGACCCGAACACGTGCCATCCATGCACCATGGCGTGACGTGGTTCGACGAGCAGGCGACACCGCACGCGCCGCAGTGAGCGATGGAGCTGTCGAGCGCGACCTCGCAGCCATCGCTCTTCTTGTCGGAGTTGCAGTCCGCGTAGCCCGCCACGCACGGGCCGTCGCAGGTGCCGGCCGAGCACGAGGGGGTGACGTGCTCGCTCGAGCAGGGCTGGAAGCATCCGCCGCAGTGGATCGGGTTCGCGGCGATGTCGGTCTCGCAGCCGGTGGTGCCCTTGCTGCCGTCGCAGTCGGCGAAGCCTTGCTCGCACGCGCCCCCGCAGGTGCCCGCGGCGCACGTGGGCGCGGGCAGGTGAACGTTGGAGCAGGCGACCCCGCAGCCGCCGCAGTTCGCCGCGTCGTCCGCCGTCCCGGTCTCGCAACCGTTGGATTGCTTGTCGGCGTCGCAGTCGGACCATCCTGCGACGCATGTCCCCGCGCAGATCCCGATGACGCAGGTCGGGGCGACCACGTGGTCCGTCGAGCACGTCACCCCGCAGGCGCCGCAGTTGTCGGGATCGTATCCGATGTACACCTCGCAGCCGTTCTCGAGCTTGTCGCTGTCGCAGTCGACCCACCCGGCCTCGCACACGCCGTCGCACGTGCCCGCCGAGCAGGTCGCGGCGACCACGTTGTCCGGCGAGCAGCCCTGCGCGCAGGCGCCACAGTGGCTGGCATCCGTCTCGACGTCGATCTCGCACCCGTCGGCGGCCAGGCCGTCGCAGTCGGCGAATCCGGAGTCGCACGCGGCAATGACGCACTCTCCGCCCGAGCAGCCCGCCTGTCCGTGCTCGACGGCGCACGCATGGGCGCAGCCGCCGCAGTTCGCGGGATCGCTCGAGGTGCCGGCGCAGCTACCCGAGCAGCATTCGCTCCCGTCCTGGCAAGCATGGGTTTCGGTGCAGCCCGGGACGCAGTGCTGGCTCGAGTCGCACACGGCGCCGGGGGGGCACTCGGCGTCCGCCTGGCAGCCGACGCACTGGTGCGTGGTCGTATCGCAGGTGACGTTGCCTCCGGCGCTCTCGCAATCGGCGTCGCTCTTGCAGCCCACGACGCACACCAGGTCTCCCGCCTTGCAGACCTGGGATGGCGGGCAGTCGTCGTTCGTGGTCGAGCAGCCGCCGCAGCTACCCGAGGCCTGGTCGCAGCGTCCCCCCGCGAGCGAGGACGCGCAGTCCACGTCGGTCTTGCAGCCGCCCGTCGACGCGTCGGTGGACGCGGGTGGCGACGTATTCCCGAAGATGTCGGTTTCGCCACCACCGCACGCTATCGTGGGCAACGCGAACGACGAGGCTATGATCAGGGCGACGCGGGCGGAGCAATCACGAGGGGCGTGCATGGTAATGATAGCGTCGCCAGGGCCGGGCGGCGCGTCAACGCACGCGGATCGAGCCGCGTCATTCGCACGCGGATCGCCACGCAATATTGGCGCGCACGCGTGGCCGCCCTGCGATTCGGCTGCTCCGCGGGCGCAGGTCTTGCGTTGGGCCGGCGCCCGCGTGCCGCCGACGAGCCGCCGTCGCGCGTGGCGAACACGTCGTGGCGTGCGCGCGGAGGTCGAGGGCGGGCACCGATGGAGCACACCGCCGAGGCGAAGCGTCGGTGCGCTTCGGCCTCGCCCGGCCGGGCGATCCTGAGGCACGCTCCCGGGCGTCGCGGGCGTTGTGCTAGCACCTCGGGATGGCACGCCTACGCGAGGGGGCTCGTGCGCCGATCAGGACGGCGGACGTCGAGGCGTGGCTCGAGCGGCTCTGGATCGCCGCCGAGGGCGCCTCGCTCCGGCGCGAGGAGCGGCGCAAGGCCGAGCTGCTCCGCGGGCTGTTGGACGAGGTCGCGCAGGCCTGTGCCCGCGTCGCGCGATCGCGCGATCTCGTGCTGGTCGACGCCGCCGCAGGCAAGGCGTACGCCGGCCTGCTCGCGGCGCAGCTCGTGATCGCTCCGGCCGGGCGGCGCGCGCGCGTCCTCGCGATCGAGCGCGAGCGCGACCGCGTGGCCGCGTGCCGCGCCGCAGCCGCGCGCCTCGAGGCGCCGAACGTCGAGGTGGCCTGCGCCGCCGGCCTCGTCGCCGACCGGTCGCTCTGGCCCGAGGAGCCCTCGATCGTCGTCGCGCTGCACGCCTGCGGCGGCGCCTCGGACGACGTCATCGACGCGGCGGTGGGCGCCCGCGCCCGTCACCTCCTCCTCGTCCCCTGCTGCACCGGCGAGGGCGCCGCCGGCGCCGCGCGCGCCCGCGCCGCCGCCGAGGCCGTGGGCGTGCCGCGGCAGGCCGGCGTGCGGCGGGCCTTCGTCGAGTCGTGGATCGCCGCCGAGCGCACGCTGCGGCTCGAGCGCGCCGGCTACGAGACCGAGGTGGTCCCGGTCGCCCCCGCCTCGGTGACGCCGTACCACCTGCTCTTCCGCGCGCGGCGGGTGGGCGAGCCTTCCCGGATGCGCGAGGCCGCAGCCCGCCTCGATCGCATGCACGCGGTCGCCGCGTCGAGCACCGGCGCGGCGGCCGAGCGCACCGACTCGCGCGACCCTACTCGATGACCGTCGTGCACCGTCCCGCGGCGCACACCGCGCGCTGATCCCGGCACGGATCGGCGAAGCACTGGGTCGACGGCCCGAGGCAGGGCGGATCCGGCTGGCCCGCCGCGAGCGCGAGGCACTCGCACCCGCCGCAGTACCGCGACGAGAGACGGCAGTCGGCGTCGCTCGCGCAGTCTCCGGCTTCGGGGGGCGGATCGATCGTCTCGCCGCCGGCGCCGCCGCTGCCATCCAGCGGACGTCCCGACAAGCAGAGCTCTTTCGTGCACACCCCGCCGGGCGGCGTGCAGTAGCCGCAGCTCTCGTTGCAGCAGACCTCGCCGGCGCCGCACACGTTGGGCCCGCAGCGCTCGCCCGACGCGCGTTCGAGCCGCCCGCGCTCGCCTCCGCCGCGATCGGCGTCCGCGGCACCCGCGGGCTCCTCGCCTTGGTCGCCGGGCGCCGCGACGACGCCGCCGCCGCCCGGCAGGCCCTCGCGCTCCGGCAGTTCCACCTTCTCCGTCGAGCCCGGCACGCAGGCGACCATCCCCGACATGCAAGCGAGCCACGGCGCCAACCCCCTGAGCATCATCGTCCCCCCTCCGCGCAGCGCGCGCCCGAGACCCGCGCGCCGGCGCGCGTCCGTCTGCTACGACGCACGATCCGTGCGAGAGAGAGCGCGGCGTCCCGCGAGCGGCGTTCCGTGATCTCCCATTCCGGACCCGTCGCCGACGAGCGGGAGAATCCCCAAAGCCCCCCAAGAATCTCGGGCTCCCGGCCCTCCTTGGGGTGGTGGGCGCCCCTCTGGCCAACTCGCGACGAAGCGCCCGCGACGCCGCGTCGCGCGCGGGCCCGCCACCCGCGAGCGGCTTACCTCGCGCGGAGCGCTTCGAGGCGAGCGTGGACGAAGCGGAGGACCTCGTCGCGGTGCTTGATCACCTGGAGCTCGTGCCTGAACACGGCGAGGATCGTCCGGTCCGGCGCGATCACGTACGTGGCCCGCCGCGCCATCCCGAGCAGAGGCCAGAGCACGTCGTACGCGCGCGAGATCGTCCTGTCGTGATCGGCGATGAGCGGGAACGGCGTCCTCATCTCCTCGGCGAAGCGGCACTGCGTCTTGCCGTCGTCGGTGCTGACGCCGACGATGCTCGCGCCGGCCAGCGCGATCTCGGCGTAGTTGTCGCGGAAGCGGCGGGTCTCGACGGTGCAGTTGGGCGTGAACGCCTTCGGGTAGAAGTAGACCACCGTGCAGAGGCCGTCCTGCTTCGAGAGGACGAAGGTCGACCCGTCGGTGGTGACGGCCCTGATCTCGGGCGCGATGTCGCCGACCTTGAGCACGTCAGTGCATGTGGTCGCGCGTGATACCGGGGTGCGTGGGGTCGCCGGGCTCGTGGCGGGGGTTCTGCGTCTTGCGCGAGCCGTCGCGGCCGGTGAACTGGATGAGGAGGTCCTTGCCGTAGATGAACTGATCACGCGAGTCGTACGGGACCGCGTGCATCCCCGTGTCCATGCGGATGGCGTCGCAGGGGCAGGCCTCGACGCAGTAGCCGCAGAAGATGCAGCGCAGCTCGTCGATCACGAACGTCTCGGGGAAGCGCTCGTATCCCCGGCGCGGATCGCCCTCGGGGTACTCGCCGGGCTCGATCGAGATGCACTGCGCCGGGCACGCCGTCGAGCAGCACAGGCACGCGACGCAGCGGGGCGAGCCGTCATCGCGGATGGTGAGGCGGTGCAGGCCCCGGAACCGCTGCGGGTAGGGGCGCTTCTCCTCGGGGTAGCTGATGGTGGTGACGCCCGCCTCCAGCCCCTCGAGCACGGGATCGGCCTTCTGCCCGAGGACCAGCTCCTTCGTGTTCTTGAAGAAGTGCTTCATCGTGAGGCGCATCCCCTTGAGCACCTCGGGGATGTAGCTCTGCACCTCGACGGTGCGGTTCGGTCGCGGCACCTTCTTGATGCTCGCGGCCTTGCCGGCGGGCTTGGTCCAGGGGGTCTGGTTCGTCGTCTTCATGCCGCCTCCCTCACGCCTGCTGCGGCGCCGGCTTGGTCCCGCCCGCGGCCGCGGCGAAGCGCGCCGCCGTGGAGCGGAGGAACCGCTGCCGCTCGACCGGCTCGAGCAGCCCGGCGACGAGCGCCACGAAGCCCACGATCATGCCGAGCCCGACGATCCCCTGCGTCACGTCCGCCGCGAGGCGCAGGCCCTTCTGGAGCCCCGGGCCGCCGGAGTCCGCCGCGAGCACGACGATGCCGGTGACCAGGATGTTGGCGATCGACAGGGGCAGCAGACGCGTCCAGCCGAGCTTCATCAGCTGGTCGTACCGGAACCGCGGCAGCGTCCAGCGGAAGAAGATCTGCACGAACGCGACGAAGATCGTCTTCCCGAAGAACGCCAGGACCGAGATGACCGTCACCGCGAGGTGCGTCATCTTGAACTCGTAGAGCACCGAGTCGCCGAAGGCGATGGACAGCCCGTCGCGGTGCAAGAACGGCAGGTGGTAGCCGCCGAAGAAGAGCGTGCACAAGAGGGCGCTCGAGGTGATGAGCTCGACGTACTCGCCCGTGTAGAACATCCCGAACTTCATCCCCGAGTACTCGACGAAGTAGCCGGCGACGATCTCGCTCTCGCCCTCGGGCTGGTCGAAGGGGACGCGCTTGGTCTCGGCGCCGAGCGCCGCGAGGAAGAGGATGAACGCGAACGGCTGGACGAAGATGCCCCACGCCCAGGCGCCCTGCCAGTCGACCATCGGCTGAAGGCGGACGCTGCCGTAGATGGCGAAGAGGCCGACGAGGCTCAGGCCCATCGCGACCTCGTAGCTGACCATCTGGCTCGCGGCGCGGAGGCCGCCGAGCAGCGAGAACTTGTTGTCGCTGGCCCAGCCGGCGATCGCCGCGCCGATGACGCCGGTGCCCGCCATCGCGAACAGGTAGAGGATGCCGACGTTGAGGTTGGCGATCTGGAGCGTCACCGCGTTCGTGCCCGCGGGGCAGACGCCGGTGCGCGTCACCGCGGGCGCGACGCGCGCGAGCTCGCCCCAGTCGAGGACGTTGTTGCGGTTGGCGTCGGTGAAGCAGATGGTGTCGCCGAACGGGATCACCGCGCACGTCACCAGCGCCGGGAACATCGCCAGCAGCGGCGCCAGCGAGTGGAGCAGCCGGTCGGCGTTCTTGGGGACGAAGTCCTCTTTCCAGATGAGCTTCACCGCGTCGGCGGCGGCGTGGAGCATGCCGGCGAGGCGCAGGGGGACCGGCCCGTCCGGCAGGCGCGAGGCCGCGTAGAAGCCCGTCGAGAGGATGAGGACCCCGAGGACGATGCCGGCGACGTTGGCGCCGAGCGAGAGCGCGCCCTCGGGCACGAGGCGGACGACGACGAACCCGAGCGCGTGCAGCCCGAGCCCCGCGTAGAAGATCGACCGCGGCTCGACCGAGTCGAGGCGCTCCTCGACGCCGTTGAGCGCGCCGCCGCGCCGGACGGACCCGGCGAGCAAGAGGAGCGTAAACCAGCCGACGAAGATGGAGAGCTGGACCGCGAGCGTGAGCCGCTCGAGGGCGGCGCGGCCCCGCGCCTCCTGCATGAAGGTGACGATGGCGATGCCGCCGAGGACGAGCGCGGGCAGGAACGCGAGCAGCCTCGCCGCCATGTTCGGCAGGTTCACGACGGCGCGGTTGGGGCCGACGCGGTCCTGCACCATCGCGCTCTGGCGCCGATCGGCCCAGGTGGCGATGGCCGCCATGTTCAAGAGGAACAGGAGCATCACCAGGATCTTGACGATCGCGAGGACGACATCGACGCCGGTCACGGCTGCACCTCCGTAGCGGTCACCGGAGCCACCGCCGCCGACGCCTCGGGCTCCATCGCCTTGCGCACGTCCGAGAGCTTGCGCCAGTCGAGCGCGTAGCCGAGCGTGCGCGCGAGGCGCGCCACCAGCTCCCATCCGGGACGGGCGTCGCCGCGGGGCAGGAGCGCCTTCTCGCTGCGCTGGGCGATCCCATGCCTGTTCACGTAGGTCCCGTCGGCCTCGGCCCAGGCGCACGCCGGGAGCGCGATGTGCGCCGCCCTCGGCAGCGGGCCGTCGTGGGCCGCGATGCTCACCAGGCCCTTGAGCTTGGAGAGGGCGGCGCGCGCCTCGCCGGCGTCGACCTCGAGCTCGGCGCCGAGGGCGATGACGTAGGCGTACTTGCCGGCGCGGATGGCGTCGACGAGCTCGTGGAAGGGGCGCGGGGGCGTCGTCGAGGCCACGTCGACGACGCCGCGCGTGTTCGGGTTCTTGTCCTCGCTCATCAGGATCGCGTCGCCGCGCCCGAGCGGACGGCCCGAGACGAAGAAGTCGCCGACGCCGAGGTACGTCTTCGCCAGCGTCACCAGGGCGAAGTTGTCCTCGCTCGAGTGCTGGGCCGAGAGGACGATGGCGATGCGCGAGGGATCGTCGTCGTGGCCCTTGAGCTGGTCCTTGGCGGCGACGAGCGCCTCGTCGATGGTCGCGTCCTCGCCGCCGACGAGGGCGGAGTGGAGGCGCCCCTCGACCGCGCGCTTGTACGAGAGCATCCCCTCGTCGCACATCCAGTACTTGTTCACGGCCATGTTGTCGCGCGGCCGGTGGCGGTACGGGGTGTTGTTGCGCGGATCGTAGTCGAGGTACGCGTTGCAGCCGGTCGCGCAGCCCTGGCACACCGTGCGCGCGCTCCGCAGGAACCAGACGCGCGCCTTGAAGCGGAAGTCGACCGACGTGAGCGCGCCGACGGGGCAGACGTGCTCGGTCATCAGCGTGTAGTCGTTGTCGAGCTGCCGGCCCGGCGCGACCATGATCTCGTTGAGGTTGCCGCGCTGGCGCATGTCGAGGACCGGGTCCTTGGCGACCTCTTCGCAGACGCGGATGCAGCGCGTGCACATGATGCAGCGCTCGGCGTCGTAGACGATGGTCGGGCCGAAGACCTGCGCCTTGGGCTTGTGCACCGGCTCCTCGCGCATGCGCTTCTTGTCGCGCTGGTGCTCGAGCCAGTAGTCCTGGAGGCGGCACTCGCCGGCCTGGTCGCAGATCGGGCAGTCGACCGGGTGGTTGAGGAGCAAGAGCTCCTGCACGGCGGAGCGCGCCTCCTGGACGTGCTTGCTCGAGTCCGAGAGGACCTCCATCCCCGGCGCGCACGCCATCTGGCACGAGGGCTGGAGCTTCGGCTTCTGCGCGGGGACGTAGTCGTTCTTTTCGGCGTCCCAGCGGAGGATCTCGAGCGACAGAGCCGGGCGCCCCGGCGGCGGCAGGATCTCGACCAGGCACATGCGGCAGTTGGCCGCGACCGACAGGCCGGGGTGCCAGCAGTAGTGCGGGATGTCGATCCCCGCGCGGTGCGCGGCGCGGATGATCGTGTCGCCCTGCTCGAAGGGGATCTCGCGTCCGTCGATCTTGATGGTGGCCATCGCTGTCCTAGCGCCTAGTGGTCGCACTCGCCGCCGATCATGTTCAGCGAGCCGAAGGTGGGGACGACGTCCGGGATCATCGTCCCGGTGATGAGCTGCGAGAGCCCCTGCACCGAGGCGAAGCAGGGCGGGCGGATGCGGACGCGGTAGGGCGTGCCGCTGCCGTCGGAGACGAGGTAGAAGCCGAGCTCGCCGTTGCCGGCCTCGGTGTACGAGTAGCACTCGCCCGCGGGCACCTTGATGCCCTCCATGACGATCTTGAAGTGCTGGATGGTGCCCTCGATGGTCGTGTAGACCTCGTCCTTGGGCGGGAGGACGATGCGCGGATCGTCGATGTCGATCGGCCCCTCGTCGGGCATCTGTGCCACCGCCTGCTCGATGATCCGCGCCGACTGGCGGATCTCCTCCTGCCGGCACATGAAGCGGTCGTAGTTGTCGCCGCTGGTGCCGACGGGGACGTCGAACTCGAGCCGGTCGTAGACGAGGTACGGGTGCGCCCTGCGCACGTCGTACGGCGCGCCGGTCGAGCGCAGGCAGACGCCGGTCCACCCGAGCGCGAGCGCATCGGCCTTGGAGATCGCCCCGACGTTCTCGACGCGGTCGAGGAAGATGCGGTTCTTGAGGAGGAGCCGCTCGCAATCGTCGACCAGGGCGAGCACGCGCGGCATCGAGGCGCGGACCATGTCCTTGAAGTCGGGCGTGGGCGGCTTCGCCATCCCTCCGACGCGGCCGAAGCTGTGGGTCACGCGCGCGCCCGTCTCCTCCTCGAAGAGGTCCCAGATGATCTCTCGCGCGCGGGCGAAGTAGAGGAAGGGCGTGAACGCCCCGAGCTCCATCGACATCGCGGCCGAGCAGATCATGTGGTCGCAGATGCGGGCGAGCTCGCCCAGGATCACGCGGTAGTACTGGCAGCGCTCGGGGACCGTCACGCCGAGCATCTTCTCGACCGCGAGCGCGAAGCCCACGTTGTTGAGCATCGGCGAGACGTAGTTGCAGCGGTCGACGTACGGGAAGACCTGCGTCCAATTCCCGCGCTCGCACATCTTCTCGAAGCCGCGGTGCAGGTAGCCGATCTGCACGTCGGCCTTGGTGATCGTCTCGCCGCTGAGCTCGAGCACGACGCGGACCGTCCCGTGCATCGCCGGGTGGCTCGGCCCCATGTTGAGCAGCATCGGCTCGCTCGGCAGCTCGAGCGCGCCCTCTTCCAGCTCCTGGTCGAGCGGCTCCATCCTAGCTCTCCTCGCCGGACGCGTCGGCGGCGAGCTCGCGCTCGTTCGGCCGGAGCGTGCCGTCCTTCATGCCGTAGTCGTGCGTCTGCCGGCCGAAGCTCATGCCCTCGTCGAGGCCGAACGGCGGCAGCTTGTCGAGCGTGCCCTCGCGGAAGGGGACGAGCGGCTGGATCTTGTCGGCGGGGTAGTCCTTGCGGAGCGGGTGGCCGACGAACTCGGGGTACATGAGGATGCGGCGCAGATCGGGGTGGCCGCGGAAGCGGATGCCGAACATGTCGAACGTCTCGCGCTCGAACCAGTCGGCGCCGCGCCACACGGGCACGAGCGAGTCGATCTCGACCCCCTCGCCCTCCTCGTCGCCGATCCGCGCCTTGATGCGGAGGCGATGGCCGCGGTCGAGCGAGCGGAGGTGGCAGACCACGTCGAAGCGCGGCTCGTCCGGGCCACGCCGGCGGAACCAGTCGACCGCGGTGAGGTCGGTGAACATATCCATCGCCGCGCGCGGGTCGTCGCGGAGGAAGAGCGCCACCTCGCGCCACGCGGACGGCTCGATCACGGCCGTCTCGTCGCCGAACTGCGACGACGTCTCCAGGATCTTCGGGCCGAACCTCTCCGAGACCAGATCGAGCAGCTTCTTGCTCATCGTGCGAGCTTCCCCGGCTTCTTGTTGATCTGGACGAGCTCCGCGGCGGCCTCGTCGCCGGAGAGGAGCGGGTCGGTGCGCGGCTTGACGATGCCGGGCGTGCGGTCGCCCCGCGCGATCTTGTCCTGGAGCAGCATCAGGCCGTCCATCACCGCCTCGGGGCGCGGCGGGCAGCCGGGCACGTAGATGTCGCAGGGGATGATTTTGTCGATCCCGGCGACGGTCGTGTAGTTGTCGTAGAAGCCGCCGCACGAGGCGCAGGTGCCGAAGGCGAGCACGTACTTGGGGTCGGTCATCTGCTCGTAGATGCGGCGCAGGGCCGGCGCCTGGCGCTGGCTGATGGTGCCGACGACCCAGAGCAGGTCGGCCTGACGAGGCGAGAAGCGCGGCGCCTCGGCGCCGAAGCGGGCGAGGTCGAAGCGCGGCCCGGCCAGCGCCATGAACTCCATCCCGCAGCAGGCGGTGACGAAGGGATACTGGAAGAGCGAGTACTTCTTCGCCCAGTTGAGGAGGGCGTCGAGGCGCGTCGTCGCGAATCCCTGCTCCGAGCCCTCGAGGACCCGGGTGGAGCTCAGCTCTCCCATTCGAGTGCGCCTTTCTTCCATACGTAGAGGAGCGCCACCACGACCTCGAGGAGGAACACGCCCATGGTCGCGAAACCTGCCCAGCCGAGGGAGCGGAACTGGAGCGCCCAGGGGTAGATGAGCACGGCCTCGATGTCGAACACGACGAAGAGGATGGCCGTCAGGTAGAACTTCACGCTCAGCCGGACGTGCCTGCCGCCGGTCGACTCGCTGCCGCACTCGTACGGCTGCATCTTCTCGGGCGTCGGGTTCTTGGGGCCGAGCAGCGAGGTCGCCGTGAACATGCCCAGCGCGATCAGGCCGGCAACCAGGAAGAGCAGGAACAGCGGGACGTAAGTCGCCATGGGCTACCTCGAGCCTTCCGTTGGATTTCCCTGATAACCTGCGGAAAATCCGAGCAATCTCCGATCGATTCGCGGCGCTTCTAGCCCCGCGGGCGGGGCGAGTCAATTGACTGGGCGGGCCATCGGAGCGAGCCGGGCCAACAAGGCCCCGTAATCCCTCGCACCTGCGGGCGCTCCTGCCCGGCGCGCTGGACGCCGGCCGGCCGGCGCCGTGCCAGGGTATCCTGCCGGCCGTGACCTCCCCTTCCGACACCGAGCTGGCGGCGCGCGTGAGGGCTGCCTCGCTGATCGGGCGGGTGGTCTCGGGACGGTACCGGGTCGTGGAGCTGCTCGCGATGGGGGGGATGGGCGCCGTCTACCGGGGCGAGCACCTCCGGATGCGCAAGCGCGTCGCGCTCAAGGTCCTGCACCCGCAGATCGAGGGCCTGCCCGACCTGGTCGCCCGCTTCGAGCGCGAGGCCATCGCCGGAGCGCACATCCAGCACCCGAACGTCGCCTCCGCCACCGACTTCGGCGAGCTCGACGACGGGTCCTACTTCCTGGTGCTCGAGTACGTCGCCGGCGAGACGCTCCACGACGTCATCCGGCGGGACGGCCCGCTCCCGCCGCGCCGCGCGGCGCACATCGCGCGGCAGCTCGCCTCGGGTCTGGCGGCGGCCCACGCCGCGGGCGTCGTTCACCGCGACGTCAAGCCGCGCAACGTGATGCTCGTCGAGGGCAGCGACGACCACGCCAAGCTCATCGACTTCGGGCTGGCCACCGTCACCGCCGAGCGCCTCTCGGCGATCGCGAGCGATCCCCAGAGCGAGCGCGCCGTCGGCCGGCTCACCGGCGAGGGCGTGATCGTCGGCACCGTCGCCTACCTCGCGCCCGAGGCGGCGCTGGGCATGGGCGCCGTCGACGCCCGCAGCGATCTCTACGCGCTCGGCGTCATCCTCTACGAGATGCTCGCCGGCCAGCACCCGTTCGACGCGACCGATCCGGTCGCGCTCTTCAAGCAGCAGCGCTTCCAGGCGCCCAAGCCCATCGCCGAGCTCGCCAAGGGCGTCACGGTCCCGCGTGAGCTCGAGGCCATCGCGATGCGGCTCATGGCAAAGGATCCGACGGCCCGGTACGCGAGCGGCACCGAGGTGGTCGGCGCGCTCGACGACACCGGGCTGCCGCCGCCGCCGGCGGCGCTCGCGTCGCAGCGACCGCCGAGCCCGGAGCCTCCCGCCGAGGTGACGCCGCCGGCGGCGCCGGCGAGCGCCCGCGCCTCCCTCGGCGACCGCAAAGCCCACCGCGCCGCGCCCGCACGCGCGAAGGAAGCGGCGCCGGGCCGGCGAGGCGGGACGAAGTGGCGCGGCGTCGTGCTCGCGACGGCGGCGATCGCCGCGGTCGCCGCCGCGGTGGCGCTGTCGCCGCCCGGTACGGAGCCTTCGTCGTCGGGGCCGAGCGCGACCTCGTTCGCCGGTCCCCCGCCGAGCGCCGCGCCGCCGAGCGCCGCGCCGCCGAGCGCCGCGCCGCCGGCCGTCGCTCCTCCGAGCGCCGCCCCCGGCACCGCGTCCGGGGCGACGGCCGCCGGATCGTCCTCCGCCGCACCCGGCGACGCCACGGCCACGCCGGCTGCCACGCGAGGCGACGCCGACGGCGCCTTGCGCGCGCTCCTCGTCAAGAGCGCGTCCGCCGGCGACGACGGCACGGCCGAGACCGCCCTGCTCACGCTCGTCGACGCCGATCCCAAGGCGTTCAAGGAGAGGCCGGTCATGGTCGCGGCGCGCGAGGTCGCGACGCGCGTCGGCCGCGAGGGCGGCGGGGATCGCGTCTTCGACGCGCTGGCGCATCGCCTGGGGCCCGACGGCCTCGACGTGCTCTACGACATCGTCGAGGCGAAGGGCGGATCGGCGGCGGCCAAGCGCGCCGCCGCGATCCTGGAGACGCCCGAGGCGACGGCGGCGGCGAGCCCCGCGCTCCGTGTCGCCGTCGAGCTCCGCACCGCCCCGTGCGCCGGCAAGCTCGCGCTCCTCGACCGCGCCGTCGCCGAAGGCGACGCCCGCGCGCTCGTCGTCCTCGAGACGCTCGGCAAGGGCTGCTTCAAGAAGAGCCGCGCCATCGAGAAGGCGATCAAGTCGCTCCGCGCCCGCCTCACCAAGGAGGAGGCGGCGGCGACGCATTGACCCGCGGGGCCATCTGCGGCCTCTGGAGGCAGCGCCCCATCGCGAGCTTCTCCGGGATTTGGCGGCAGAGCCCCCATCGTGACTTCTCCGGGGGTCTGGGGGCAGAGCCCCCATCGTGACTTCTCCGGGGGTTTGGGGGCAGAGCCCCCATCGTGATCAGCGCGCCGGTGCGGTCACGACGACGCCGCGCCACGCGGTGAGCGCGGTTCCGAGCTTGCCTTCGACGGCGCGGATCTCGTCGAGCATCGCGGAGTCGGCCACGCCGGCGTCGCGCGCCTCGCGGATGCAGGCGAGCGCGGCGACGTGGCGGTTGCGGCGCACGAAGGCGCGCGCGAGCAGCGGCCAGATCCCCTCGGGCGGCGCCCCGAGGTTGGCGGCGCGCCGGAGCGGGCCGATGGCCTCGCCCTCGCGGCCGTCCTCGAGCAGCGCCTCGCCCAGGCGCCGGAAGATCTCGCCCGCCGAGGCGCCGTCCTGCGCGTACTGCACGCCGAGCCGCAGGACCTCCTCGCCCTGCTGCTCCTCGCCGAGCTTCACGCACGCGGTGCCGAGCAGGCCGAGGCCCTTGGCGATGAGCGCGCGCGCGTCCGAGGTCAGCATCTGGCCCTCGGGCGTGCGCAGGAAGATGGCGAGCGGCGCCGGCCAGGTCCCGAGCAGCTGGAGGACCTTGGTCCAGTCGCTCTTCTGGGCCGCGATCTCGGCCTCGGCGACCTTGGTGAGGTCGATGGCGCTCGAGCGCGAGCCGGCGGAGGCGCGCTCGAGCTCCTCGCGGATGTGGGCGCGGACGCGCGCGCGGAACTCGTTGAGCTCGTGCGTCTCCTCGACGCCGTCGTGGAGGAGCACGAGGCGCGACGTCTTCCCCTCGACGGCGAGCTTGCGGAGGCTGTAGCCGTAGAGCGGCGCCAGCAGGAGGTAGCGGACGCCGATGTGGAGCTGCAGCGCCTCGACGTCGGTGTCGCGCTCGGGGGCGGGAGGGGTGGCGTCCTCGGTGAGCAGGGCCCCCACGAGGCGATGGCGGAAGTCGACGAGCGTGAGCCGCTGCGCCTCGGCCTCGGCGTCCTCGTCGCCGGGCGCGCCGATCACGAAGTCGACGAGGGTGTTGTCCGGGTTGCGCCGGTCGACGGTGAGCGCGGTGATGCGCGCGCCGGTGATCATCGAGAAGGCGAAGAACGCCTCGCCGACGATGTCGCAGAGCGCCTGGAAGCTCCCGATGCCGTCGCCGATGCGCTCGAACCAGCCGTCGGTGCGTACGGCATCCAGCGAGAAGACGCGTTCCTTGGCCATGATCGCGGGGTGGGAAGCTCGAGCGTCGCACGCCGGCGCGCGCCTGTCGACAGCTGCCGCCGGGCGGGCTCGGCGTGGTACCTACGAGGAGCGATGGCCTCGCGGAGGGAGCACGACCTCACCCCTCCGCCCCAGGAGATCGCGGCGCGGGGCGCCGAGGCGCTCCGCGCCGCGATGCTCGAGTACTACGCGGCCGAGAAGCGCGAGGCGCTCGTGTTCCTGGTGGTCGGCCTGTTCACGGTCGTGGTGGCGATCCTCCTCGCGCGCGGCGCCGTCCTCGAGCGCGCGATGGGCTACCCGCTCGTCGCCGTCGGGCTGGTGCAGCTCGCGGTCGGCGGCGTCGGCCAGGTCCGCGCCGGCAGGAAGCTCGCGGCCGTCGAGGCCGCGCTCGCCCGCGACGAAGAGGCCTGCCGCGGCGCCGAGATCCCGCGCATGCGCCGGGTCATCGCCGGCTTCCGCCTGTACCAGACCATCGAGATCGCCCTGCTCGCCCTCGGGCTCGCGCTGACGTTCGGTCTCCGGGCGCGGCCGGCGCTCCATGCGCTCGGCATCGGCCTCGTGGTCCAGTCGTCGGTGATGATCCTGCTCGACCGGCTCGCCCAGCGTCGCGCCGCCCGCTACGCCGCGGCGCTCGAGGACGGCCCGCCGGCCTGACGCTCGCGCCGCGCCCCCTACGAGAGCGTCCCCCAGGCGCTCGGGTTCTTGCGCAGGAACATGTGCGACTTGACGTTCGCGAGCACGTACGCCGCGTGCTCGGCGACGTTGCGGCGCGGCAGCGGGAGCATGCGGCGCGCGATCGATCCCAGCGAGTAGAACCGGCGGTACGTCTCGTCGAACCCGTCGCGGAGCTCGTCGGGCGTCATCCCCTGGGGCGAGATCAGGATCGACGCGTAGTCGTAGTGCGCCCAGTCACGGTCGACGATGCGGCCCGCCCGCTCCATCTCCTCGCTGAACTGCGTCCCCGGGTAGGGCGCCGGGGTGAAGAGCTTCACCAGCGCGACCTTGTTCTCCTCGAGGAACTCGAGCGTGCTCTCGAAGACCGCGGGCGTCTGGCCGTCGAGCCCCACCATCATCAGCGCGATGATGAGGATCCCCTTGTCGCGGATGCGCGCGAGGTCGTCCGAGTACTGGCCGGGCCGGTTGAAGCCCTTGGCGAGGCCCTTGAGGACGCCCTTGTCCAAGCTCTCGAGGCCGATCGAGAGCGAGACGCACCCCGAGCGGGCGGCCAGATCGAGCAGCTCGGGATCGCGCGCGATCGTGACCGGGCACTGGCTCGTCCAGATGATGCGCTCGGGGATGAGGGCGCGGAACAGCTCCTTGGCGGCGTCGGGATCGGCGATGGGGTTGTCGTCGAGGAAGAGGAGCTTGCGACCGCCGAGCGCCTTGATGCGGCGCACGTCGTCGAGGACCCGCTCCACGCTCCGGGTCCGGTAGGTGCGCTTGTAGTAGGCCTGCACCGCGCAGAACGAGCACGGCATCGGGCAGCCGCGCGAGAAGAGCACCGGCCAGTGGAAGTACTGCCGGTACACCGGCGAGATCTTGAACCGCGCCCAGCGCACCAGCTGGAGATCGCGGTAGTCGACCGGGGGCGCGGCGTCCGGATCGGCGAAGCCGGGGGCGGTGTAGACGCCGCGCGATCGGCCGGCGGCGAGATCGGCGAGCACCTCGGCCCAGACCTCCTCGGCCTCGCCGGCCACGACCGCGTCCGCGTGCGCGAGCGACCGCTCGTGCGGCGCAAGCGTGACCCAGGTGCCGCCGAGCACGACCTTCTTGCCGCGCGCGCGGAATGCGTCGGCCAGATCGTACGCGCGCGCGATCTGCGGCCCCATCGCGGTGATCCCGACGACGTCGCAGGGGTGATCGAGATCGACGTCGTCGATCATCTCGTCGACGAGGTCGACGCGGATCCCCGGCGGCGTGAGCGCCTTCAGCGTCGGCAGCGTGAGCCCGCTGGTCCAGTACCGCGTCGTCTTGATGAGCGAGCCGTCGCGCCGGTAGTGCGTCGGAGAGACGAGGTACACGCGCATGTCGAAGATCACGCCTCTACACCGGCGCACCGGTCGGCCGAAAGGCGAACGTTCTGCGCGGCCCGCGGGATTTGCGCGTGTCGCGCGCGCCCCCGCCGTGGCGTCTAGGGGGTGGGGCGGCGCGCGCCCGCCGACGATGGAGCCCGGCGGGGGGGCGCCCAATAAGATCCATTTCGTCTTCCCCCGATGGCAGAAGCTGCTCGAGACGCACCCCGAGCTCAAGACCGAGATCGCCGGCTACGACATCGGCAGCTTCCGCATGGCCTCGCTCGGCATCCCGACGGCGGTCGCGGCGCTGCCGGAGGGCGTCGAGGTCGGCTTCCACGACGAGAACCTCGAGCCGGTGAGCTACGACGTCGACGCCGACCTCGTCGCGGTCGGGTTCTTCACGCCCCAGGCCACGAGCGCGTACCGCATCGCCGAGGGCTTTCGCGCGCGCGGCATCCCCACCCTGGCCGGCGGCATCCACCCGACGATGGCGCCGGACGACACGCTCCTCCACTTCGACGCGATCGTCGAGGGTGAGGTCGAGGGCGTGTGGCCGCGCCTCCTCGGCGACTTCGCGCGCGGCGCGCTCGCGAAGCGCTACCGGCGCGACGAGCACGCCGAGACGCTCGTCCAAGAGCAGCCGCGGCGCAGCATCTTCGATCGCTCGAAGTACCTGCGCACCGGCGTGGTCCAGGTCTCGCGCGGCTGCCGCTACGGATGCCCCTACTGCGTCATCCCCCGCTGCTATGGCCGCGGCATCCGCTATCGGCCCATCGCCGAGGTCATCGAGGACATCAGGACTCTGCCTTACACGACGTACTACATCGCCGACGAGAACGTCGTCTTCGCCGAGCCGGCCGACCGCGCCTACGCCACCGAGCTCTGCGACGCCATCGCCCTCGCCGGGATCCGCAAGGCGTTCTACATCGCCGCGTACCCGTGGATGCTCGAGGGCGTCGACGGGGCGTTCATGCGCCGGCTGCGGCGCGCCGGCTGCCGCCAGATCTACGGCGTCTTCGGGCTCGACCAGCCGCTCCGGCGCGAGCTCGACGACGCGCGCCTCGTCGCCAAGATCGCCGAGCTCCGCGAGGCGGGGATCGAGGTGATGGGCAGCTTCCTGCTCGGGCACGACGGCGACGACGCCTCGTCGAAGGACGCGATCCTCGAGCTCTGCGCCAAGACGCGGATGAACCTCGTCGAGTTCGCGATCACGACGCCCTTCCCGGGGACGCCGCAGTTCGCCGCGATGAAGCGCGACGGGCGCCTCTTCCACGAGGACTGGAGCCGCTACAACTGCGCCAACGTCGTCTTCAGGCCCCGTCACTTCGAGCCGGACGAGCTCGCGGCGATGTACCTCGACCTCTGGCGCGCGTTCTACCGCGACGTCGGCTCGCTCGAGATGAAGAAGCGCTATCTGAAGGCGTTCAGCCGCGGGATCCTCGAGACCGACGGCTGACGCCGCGGGGGTCTCGGCCTCGGGGCGTCGAAGGACGGCGCGCTACCCGGCGAGGTGCAGCCACGAGGGCCCGCGCAGCTTGCGCTGGCGGACGATGCGCGTGAGCTTCGGGCCGAAGCGGATCGACAGCTCGGGGACCACCCAGCCGCGCCGCTTGGGCGCCTCCGCCGCGAGGAGCGCGAGGATCGCCTCGCGGTGGCGCGCACGACCGACCGTCCGCTCCTCGCGATCCTCCATGAACACGCAGAACACCGCGACGCGCGGCGAGAGCGCGTCGATGAAGTCGAGGGTCTCCTTCACGTCGTCGACCGTCTCGTCGAGCGCGCCGAGCACGAAGGTGTGGCAGTCGCGTATCCCCTGCGCGGCGCAGAGCTCGCTCGTCCTCCGGATGTCGGCGAGGTCGAACGGCTTGCGCAGGAGCGCGAGCCCGCGCGCGGTGCCGGTGTCGGATCCGATCTCGACCCCGGCGCACCCGGCCCGCGCCATGGCCTCGGCGAGCTCGCCGTCGAAGCCGCGCGGCGTCGCGTAGCAGACCCAAGGGAGCCGCACCGATCGCGCCGTGAGCGCGCCGGCGACCGCGAGCGCGTGCGACCGCGGCGAGTTGAAGACGCTGTCGACGATGAAGAAGTGGCTGACGCCGGGCGCCTGGGCGCGCGCCGCCGCCTCGTCGGCGACGTCGGCGGGATCGCGGAGGCGGACGCGGCGCCCCTCGACGTCGGGGTAGTCGCAGTACGCGCACTCGAACGCGCAGCCGCGCTTCGTCTGGAGGTTGTCGGTCCCCTCGAGCTCGTAGTACCGCGGGTCGACCAGATCGCGCGCCGCCCGCGGCCGCGAGGGGAGCGTCCGCTCCGCGTGCACCGACCCCTGCACGATCCGCGGGGGCGTGTCGCCCGCCTCGAGCGCCGCGCACAGCGCCGGGAAGGCGCGCTCGCCCTCGCCGACGACGCCGTGGTCGGCACCGAGCGCGTCGAGCATCGCCCGCGGGCGCAGCGAGAAGGCGGCGCCGCCGAGGACCACGGGCGCGCCGGTCGTGCGCCGCACGGCGTCCACGACGTCGCGGTAGTAGCCGAGGAGCGCGTCGGTCCCGGCTTCGGTGCTCGTGTGCAGGTTGCGGAGGCCGATCCCGACGACCTCGGGCGAGAACGCCGCGATCCGCGCCTCGAGCGCGGCGAGCGGATCCTCCTCGAAGCAGAGATCGACGAGCTCGACTTCGTGCGCGGGGCGCAGGCCCGCCGCGACCGTGATCGGCCCGAGCGGCACCACGGGCGAGGGCAGGACCTCGCGGTTCGCCGAGACCAGAAGGACGCGCATCGCCGGGGGTCGATCAGGTGCTCGCCGGGCCGAGGCCCAGCCACTTGGCGACGATCGTCGCGAGCACGTCCTGGGTGCCCGAGTGCACGGTGGCGCCGAGCGCGTCGTCGATCGCGCCGGGCAGACCGCTCTCCTCGAGGAAGCCCGCGCCGCCGCGGAGGCGGAAGGCGTCGACCGCGTTCTCGAGCGCCGACTCGGCGACGTGCCACTTGGCGAGCGCACCCTCCGCCTGCGCGCGCTCGCCCTGGTCGAGCGCCCACGCCGCGCGGTAAAGGAGCAGGCGCGCCGCCTCGAGGCGCAGCTTCATGCGCGCGATGCGGTGGGACACGGCCTGATGGCGGGCGATCGGCGCGCCGCCGACCGCGCGCGTCCGGGCGAACTGGATCGCCTCGGCGAGCGCGGTCTCCATGGCGCCGAGACGAAACGCCAGGATCATGGCGCGCTCGAACGTCATCGCGATCTGGAAGACGGCGCGCCCCGCCCCGCGACGGCCCACGACCGCGTCCAGGCCGAGCTCGACGCCCGCGAGCTCGAGCACGCAGAGCCGCGCACCAACGAGGCCCGCGGTCGCGAGCGGAGGGCCCACCGACACGCCGGCGGCGCGGCGTGGCACCAGCAGCGCCGTCACGCCCTGCCCGTCGCGCGCGGTCACCAGGTAGACGTGGGCGCGATCGGCGTACGTGACGAAGCACTTCTGCCCCGAGACCTGGAGGCCGGCGCCCGAGGCGTCGACCACGGTGCTCACCCCGGCCGCGTCCGATCCGGAGCCGCTCTCGGTGGCGCCGATGGTGGCGATCGCTTCGCCCGACGCGAACGCGGGTAGCCACGCCGCCCGCTGCTCGGGCGTGCCGGCGCGGGCGATCAGCAGCGCGACGCCGAAGAGGTGCGCGCCCGCCGCGAGGAGGACCCCGGCGTCGCGCAGCGTGGCGCCGAGCCCTTCGTAGGCGTAGGCGGTCGAGACCAGGTCGAGCCCCTGGCCTCCATGCTCTTTCGGGATCGCCAGGCCGAGCACGCCGGCCGACGCCAGGATCCCCATGCGGCGGTCGGCGGCGGCGCGGTCCGCCTCGGCGCCCACCTCGCGCATCCGCAGGTGCAGCTCGCGCTCCTCCCGCGTCCAGCCGAACTCCATCCCGCGGAAGCTATCCCTTCCCGGCGAGGGCAAATTGGGCCAGCGCAATCGATCGCGAGTCCGCCGCTCCCGAGCGTGGACTTCTCCGGGAGTTTGGGAGCAGGGCTCCCACGCGTGACTCCGGCGAGCGCAACGACTGCGGCCGGCGCACGGGGTGCGCCCCGCTCGGTCGCGAGCGGGGGCTCTTCCCCCGCGCCCCGGACTGAAGAGGCGTCGGACCTCTGGCCTCGAGAGGCGTCGGTCGGACGATTGTCCGACACCTCATCCGTCGCAAAATGTCCGAACCGCTTCAGTAAACGATCGGGGCGCAGTTGGTGAAGTCGAGAGACGACTGGATCTTGAAGTTCGACTCGTCGGTGTGACGCTCGGCTTGGAAGAAGTCGAGCGCGTACTCCTGGCCCACGACGATCCCGAGCTCGGCCGCGCGGGCGTCGAGGTCGAGCGAGTCGCTCTGCGCCGGGTGCAGGCCGCCGAGGTCGATGGCGAGCCGGTCGTTCACGAAGACCCAGAGATCGTCGTCGCCGGTGAAGCCGAACACCTCGCCCCCGGCGTACTTGAACGTCATGTGGAGCTCGAACGTGAAGTGGAAGTTGTGCGGGCGCCCCTCGTTGCCGAAGCCCTGATCGTCGATGGGGAAGAAGGCGCTGTTGTCGTAGGTGGCGATGCCGTTCGCGACCGTGGGCGTGATGGTCAAGTCGATCGGCAGGTTCACGCCGTCGGTGTTGCGGTACCACTGGTCGAACTCGGCCGGCCCGGTCGTGTGCGCGGTCCCGCCGGGGTGCGCATAGACGGGCTTGTGATCGGCGCCGAGCGTGACCTCGACGATGCCCTTGAGGCCGTCGCCGGTGAACGTCTCGAAGTCGGGGTGGCCCGCGCCGTCGTTCCAGGCGCGGAAGTCGCGGACGATCCCGGTGAGCGTGGCGTCGCAGTTGCCGCCGCCGCTGCCGGTGCCCGTGCCCGTCGGCGAGGTGCCGGTGGTGAAGAGATCGCCGCCCGCCCCGCTCAGCCCGGTGCCGGTGTTGGTGCCGGCCCCCGCGCCCGCGCCTCCCTGACCGGAGCCGCCGCCCTCGCCGGCGCCGCCGCAGCCGATCGCCGCGAGCACCGCGAGGAGAGACCCGAGGATTCGCTTCTGGAGGAGCATGGCGAGTCCATTGCGCCTCAATCGTGGCCCGAGGGCAAGGGCCGACGTCAACAGGCGCGAAGACCGCGTCACGCGAGGGCGCGGTCGACGGCGCACACGAGACGGCCGACGCCCGTGTGGACGGCGCGGTGCCACTCGGGCGCGGCGGCCAGTCCCTCCGGCGGGTGGATGAAATCGAGCACGCGCGGCCCGATGGGCGAGCGCTTCGGGTTGAGGATGGCCCGGGCGATCGAGCTCCCGTGCACCTCACGCATCTGGCGCATCACGTCGTCCTGCATCGCGGTGACGCGCGTCGCCATGAGGCGCTGGTCGAGGCCGAGACCCTCGAAATGGGGGCGAAGGGTGAAGCCCCCCGCGATGAGCATGCCGATGCAGCGCGCGTGGAACATCGCGGTGCTCGCGGCCTCGGCGCGCGACATCTTCCCCACGAGGCGGGGCAGGTAGAGGACGCCGAGCCCGACGTGGCGCGACTCGTCGCGCTCGAAGTAGGGCAAGAGCTCGGTGAGGATCGGGCAGATGCCCGACTCGGAGAGACGCCGGAAGATGACGACGGCGTTCGTCTCGAAGAGGAGCTGCATGCCGACGAGCTTCTTCGCGAGCGTCGGCGCCTCCATCACCTCGAGGAGGAGCCGCCGCGCCAGGCCGCCGAGGCGTGGCACCGCGGTCGGCGCGCCGTCCGGGCCCGGCGTCTCGGAGAGGAGCACGACGTAATCGCGGAGCACGTAGAAGTGGCGCGCCTCGTCGAAGACCTGCGCCGTCGCGGCCATCTTGGCGTCGATGTCGTCGATCGCGAGGGCGAGGTCGGCCGAGATCGTCCAGGCCGCGAGCTCGCCCCAGAGCAGCACCGAGAGCACGTGCGCGAGCGCCTCGCGCGTCTCCTTGGGCATCGCGCGCCCGGGCGGGCCGTGCTTGTCGACGAGCGCGCCGAGCACCGCCTTGCCGTCCCACGCGTGCTCCTGGGTGAGGTGGTAGAGCCGCTCGAGCTTGCGCGACTTCTCGCGCGCGGCAGAGACGGCGCCGCTGTCGCACAGCTCGTACGGGGGGAAGCTCGCTCGGTCCATCACGGGGTCTCCTTGGGGTCGGTTCGGGCGCCGGGCCTCGCCAGGACGCCGCACATCTCGAGCAGCGCGGCCTCGCGCGCGATCGCCTCGACGTCGATGGGGCGGTCCTCGTCGAGGTGCATGAGGACGACCTTCTCGAGGCCGCCGAGGAAGAAGCGGGCGACGAGCTTCACGTCGATGGGCCGGAGGGCTCCGGCGCGGACCGACTCGGCGAGATCGGCCTCGATGACCTCGAGGACGCTGGCGTCGATGCGGGCGAGGACCTCGTCGACGACGCCGTCGGCCCCGCGGCCGGCGCGGAGGATGAGCCGGGTGGTGCGCGCGTCCTCGAAGACGATGCGGAGGATCTCGACCACCCGCGCCGTGACGAAGCGCACCGCCTGCTCCTCGGTCGGGACGAAGCCCTCGGGGATGCGGAGCGGCTGGCGCGCGGCGACCGCGTCGGTGACGCGGCGGGCGGTGCGGTCGGCGAGGGCGACGAGCACGTCGCGCTTGTCCTGGAAGTACTGGTAGAGCGTGGCGCGGGCGATCCGGGCGCGGGCGCAGACGTCGCCGATCGAGGCGCCGTGGAAGCCTTTGGAGGTGAAGACCTCGAGGGCGCAGTCGAGGATCTGCTCGCGGCGTAGGTCCGCGGTTTTGTAGGTCCTCTTGGCGAGAACTGACATGTCAGTTCTGCGGAGAGTAGCCGCGCTTGGCCGCCTGTCAAGGCGCGACCCGCCAGCACCGCCGCGGGCGCCCGCCCGCTTTTGGTACAACGGGGCATGAGGCTCACCTCCCGGGCGATCGTGGCGCTGCTGCTCGGCGGGCTCCTCGCGACCGACGCGCGCGCGGGCTGGCCCCCGACCGAAGGGATGACGAGCGCCGATCTCGCCGATCCGGCGAACTGGCCGAACGATCCCGACTACGGCTACTCCGACGACCAGAGCGGTCAGTGGAACTACTGGTCGTTCCTCCCGCCGCAGAAGACGCCTGGCGTGCTCCGGCCGGGCGAGACCGCCGCCGGGATGTCGATCGATCTCGCCTGGCGCCACACCATCGGCGATCCGAGCGTGCGCATCATGGTCACCGACTCGGGGATCGAGTGGGACGCGGTCGATCTGCTCGACAAGGTCTGGCTCAACGACGCCGAGCTCGCGGGACACCACCCGCTGCACGCCGACGCGAGCGCGTGCGGGGGCGAGGGCGCGCTCGCCGGCTTCGACTGCAACGGCGACGGCGTGCTCACCGTCTCGGACTACGGCGAGACGCCCGGGTTCGGCGACAGGAACCAGAACGGGCACCTCGACGGCGGTGACGTCATCCTCGCCTTCTCCGACGGAGTGGACGACGACGATAACGGCTTCGTCGACGACATCGCCGGGTGGGACTTCTTCAAGGACGACAACGACCCGTACGACGACACGCGCTACGGGCACGGCACCTTCGAGGCGCACCAGTCGACCGACGCGGCAAACAACGGCATCGGCGAGGCGGGCGCCTGCCCGCGCTGCCGCTTCGTCCCGGCGCGCATCGGCGACAGCTTCATCGCCGACGTCACCGCCCACGCCAAGGCGATCCTCTACGCGGCCGACATGGGCGTGCCCATCGTGCAGAGCGCGACCGGCGGGATCGACATGACGCGCTTCTCGCAGGCGGCGCTCGACTACGCCTACTCCAAGGGGACGCTGGTCATCACCGCGATGGCCGACGAGAACGAGCGCCACCACAACTTCCCGGCGACCGCGAACCACACGCTCCCCGTGCACGCCATCACCATCGGCGGGAGCACGTCGACGAGCGCCGCCACCTTCCTCGCCTTCAACACCTGCACCAACTACGGCGGCCAGAACCTGCTCAGCCTCGCCGGCACCGGCTGCTCGAGCGAGGCCACGGGCGAGCTCGGCGGCATCTCGGGCCTGGTGCTCTCGGCCGCGAAGAAGTGGAGCGTCGACCCGGCGCTCTCGGTGGGCGAGCTGCACCAGCTCTTCATCACCACCGCCGACGACATCGACGTGCCCGAGTCGCACGACCCCGACTCGGGGTACTACTGGTCGCAGCCGGGCTTCGATCAGCGCTTCGGCTACGGGCGCGTCAACGCCAACCGCGCCGTCGAGCAGGTCCGCGACGGCAAGATCCCTCCGTCGATCGACATGACCTCGCCGCGCTGGTTCACGGTCCTCTACCGCGACCACGGGCCCGTGCCGATCGAGGCCACCGTCGCGGCGAAGCGCGCGGGCTCGTACGACGTGACGGTGGAGTGGGGACCGGGGGTGCAGCCGCTCGACGCCGAGTTCGTCCCCTTCTTCCATCAGGAGAACGTCGACGGCGCGACGGTGCTCGGCGAGGGCGCGCCGCTCGCGACGCTCGAGGTGGCCGACCTCGACACGACGCACGAGCCCGACCGCGACAGCCCGCACGGCGAGAACGAGCACACCATCACCGTGCGCGTCCGCGCCGTGGCGCACTACGGCGGCACCATCGGCGACGTGCCCGCCGTCATGCACCGCACCTACTACGTGCACGACGATCCCGCGCTCGCGAAGGGCTTCCCGCTCGACCTCGGCGACAGCGGCGAGGCCAGCCCCAAGCTCGCCGACATCGACGGCGACGGCGTGCGCGACCTCGTCTACCCGACGAGCGGCGGCGCGCTCCACGTCTGGCGCCTCGGGCCCGACGGCCCCGAGGAGCTGCCCGGCTTCCCGTACCTGACCGGGCGCGCCGACGGGCTCGCCGATCCTCCGGCGCCGGGCAAGCCGGTGTACCTGGCGCAGGCCGCCTACGCGTCGGGGGCGATCGATCCCGATCTCGGGCGCGAGGCCTTCGTGCAGGCCCCGGCGGTCGGGGATCTCGACGGCGACGGCTCGCCCGAGATCGTGGCTTCGACCTTCCCCGGGACGGTCCACGTCGTCGGCGCCGACGGCAAGGCGAGGCCAGGCTGGCCGAAGCGGCTGCCCGACGTGCCTTCGTGCTCGCTCGATCCCGCGGCCCCGACGCCGGCGCCGTGCATGAGCACCGCGTCGGTGCTGGCGCGTGGCGCCTTCGCGGCGCCGGTGCTCGTCGATCTCGATCAGGACGACCGGCTCGACGTGGTCCAGGCGGCGTTCGACGGGAAGATCTACGCCTGGGACGCCGGCGGCGCCGACCTCGCCGGCTTCCCGGTCGAGGTGCACTACGAGGGCGACCTCAGCCCCGAGCCGCCGCGGAACCGCGTGCTCACCACGCCGGCCGCCGGCGACTTCAACGGCGACGGCGTCCCCGATCTGCTCGTGGGCTCGAACGAGAAGCTCGGCAGCGGCGGCTTCTCCGGCGCGATCTACCTCGTCGACGGTCGCGGCACCCAGGCGGGCCCGCGCCCGTACCTACCCAACTGGCCGGTGACGATGACCTCGCTCTCGATCCTGCCGCTCGTCTCGGAGGGGATCCCCAACTCGGGCGTGATCGGCGACTTCGACGGGACGCTCGCCGCGGTCGCGCACGGCAACGCCAGCCAGCCGCTCATCCTCCCGGCCGATCCGGGGAAGCAGACCCTGCTCTCGTCCACGCCGCCGAACGCGATCCCGGAGCGCGACGATCCGTACCACCCGGGCCAGAAGCTCGACGGCGTCGACCCGTCGAGCGTCTTCGGACCGCTCTCGAAGGCGTACCAGCCGAACACCATGTTCCCGCTCTTCGCCCAGCCCTCGCTCGGCGACATGGATCAGGATGGCGTGATCGACGTGGTGACCACGGGGGGCTCGCTGAACCTCGCCATCAACCTCAACGCGCAGGGGCACCCGACGGCGCTCAAGGGCGAGCACCTCCTCGCGATGTGGAGCGGCAAGAGCGGCGCGATGCTGCCGGCGTCGCCGATCGTGCTCGAGGACTTCACCTTCCTCAACGGGCAGGCGATCGCCGACGTGAACGGCGACGATTACCCGGAGGTCCTCACCGGCACCTCGGGCTACCTGCTCCACGCGTACGACGCTTGCGGGCGCGAGGCCGCAGGGTTCCCCAAGTTCACCGGCCAGTGGATCCTCACGACGACGGCGATCGGCGATCTCGACGGCGACGGCGCGCTCGAGCTCGCCGCCGGCACGCGCAACGGCTGGCTCTACCTCTGGCACCTCGACACGCCCGCCGACGCGATCATCGCCTGGGAGAGCTACCACCACGACAACCGCAACACCGGCAACGCCGCGACGCCGCTCGAGCAGGGCGACCCGGCGCGGCGCGCGAAGGCGCCCCTCACGGTCGAGAGCTGCACCGAGCCTGCGGCACCACCCGAGCTCGACGGCGTCATGGCGATCGGCGGCGGCTGCGGCTGCGCGCTGGTCGGAGAAGGCGGCGGCTCGCGGTCGGGGCTCGCGCTCGCGGGGCTCGCGCTCGTCAGCGCGGCTGCCAGTGCCTGCAGACGTCGACGATCCCGCAGCCCTCGCAGCGCACCGGATCGCGCCTCGAGGGGCAGCGCTGGAGCATGCCGAGGTGGCAGAGGGCGAAGTCGTACTTGACCGGATCGTCGGCGTCGAAGCGCCCGAGCGCGGCGGTGATCTCCTCGGCCACCTTCCACGAGATGGTGCTCCGCCGCGTGAAGCCGAGGTTCTTGCCGAGCTTGTGGATGTGGGTGTCCACCGGGACGAGCAGGCGGGAGGTGGGGACGTCCCAGAGGCCGAGGTCGACGCCGTCGGCGGGACGCGCCATCCAGCGCAGGAGCAGCATCAGCCGCTTCACCGCGCTGCCCGCGCCCGGGTCGGCGAGGAGGTGCTGCGCGCCCCGGCCGCGGCGGTCGAGCCCGCCGGCCTCGCGGATGCGCCGGACCCACGCCGACAGCGCGAGGCGCAGATCGCCGGTGCGCTCGAGCTCGGCCGAGAGCGCCGCGCCGAGCGAGCCCGCTTCGCGCTGCACGCGCCGCGCGCCCACGAGCAGGCCGGCGAGGTCCCCGCCCCGGTAGACGCGGTGCTTCCAGCCGCGGAGCCTCGACGCGACGAGCGCGGGGTCGTCGCAGGCGGCGGCGACATCGGGGCCGAGGCGCGCGAGGGCGTCCTCGATCTTGGCGCGCAGCGCCTTGACGTTGCCGAAGGCGAGCGCCGAGGCGCAGAGCGCCACGAGCTCGCGGTCGGCGGGGCGCTCGTAGCGGTGGACGATGCCCACGGGATCGGCCTCGCGCCGGGCCGCCACGTCGCAGCGGGCGCGGACCGCGTCGAGCGCGCGGCCGATGGCGGCCTCGCGGTCGACCCGCGTCGGTCGGCGAGCGCTCGTCGAACGCGCGGGGCGCGGCATCGAGGGTGCTTTCCCATCGCGGCGAGCGCGCGACAAGGCGGAGCCCCTGCGCGTTCCGCGTTCCCGGTCGCTCGCGTCGCTCAGGTGGACCCGCCGCTCGCCTTCTCGCTCCCGGTCGCGCCTGCGCCAATCCCCTGCTTCGAGGCGGCCGGGCAGCCGCGCGCGGCGCCCGTCTCGGCGCCCTTCTGGCGGACGATCTTGAACTCGACGCGCCGGTTGAGCTCGCGCGCCTCGGGGGTGTCGCCCTCGGCGAGGGGGCAGTAGCTGCCGTAGCCCTCGGCCCGGAGGCGGGACTTGGCGATCCCGAGCCGCGCCAGCGCGTCGACGACCGCCTCGGCGCGGCGACGGGTGAGGTCGACGTTCTGCTTCGGGCTGCCGAGGCGATCGGCGTGCCCCGAGACCTCGAGGACCTCGATCTCGGGGTTGTCCTTCAGGGCGCGCGCGATGTGCTCGAGCACCGGATCGCTGGCACTGTCGATGGTCGCCTTGCCGGTGGCGAAGAGGATCTTGGCGCAGCACTTGAGCTCCTCGCGCGTCACCGTGACGACGTTCTCCTTGGGGAGCTCGTCGGGGCAGCCGTCGTCGTCCTGGTAGCCGTTCTGCGTCTCGAGCTCGGTCGGGCACTTGTCGAGCGAGCCGACGCCGTCGCCGTCCTTGTCGTTGGGATCGACCTTGCAGCCGTCCTCGGCCTTCGGCGGGAGGTGGTCCTCCTTCTCGGTCACGCACTCGTCCACGTCGTCGGGGATCGCGTCGGCGTCGACGTCCGGCACGCCGGCCGGCTCGGCGCTCGCCACCACCGGCGCGGCCCCGCCGCAGCCTGCGAGCACCGCGAGCCCCACCACCATCGCCCCGCCCCACCTCGTGCGCACGCGCATGCTCACCGTCCTCCGCGAGGGCGAAGCGTACCTCAGGGCGAGGGCCGGCGAGGCCTCCGCGTGATCCGGGTGAGCCGCTCGCGGCGGACCTCGCCGCCCGCCCGGCGCGTCGAACGGCTCGGCCCCGATCGCGAAGACGCCGTGGTCGAAGGGGCGCCGCGAGACGCCGGCTGAAAATCGGCCGAGGGGACGTCGAGGCGGGCGAGGCTCGACCTGGCGCTCCCGAGCGGGCGCACCAGACGGCGCTGCGCCGCCGCGGGGTTGTCGCGCCGGGCTTCGCATTGTATGGGACCCCATGCAATTCCATCGCGAGGCGGGGCCCGCCTCGAGCGGCCGCGCGCGCTCCGGACCTCGAGCGGCCTCGCGCCGGCGCGATCAGGCGGCGGCGCAACCTCAGACCGACCGCGCCACCCGCGACGTCATGGAGTCGCTCCGCCGGCTCGTCCGGGCCCTGCGCGAGAGCGGGGCACGCGCCGAGCAGCGCGTCGGGCTGAGCGGCGCGCAGCTCTTCGTGCTGCACCGCCTCGGCGAGGCGCCGGCGTCGTCGCTCAACGATCTCGCGGCCCGCACCCACACCCACCAGAGCTCGGTGTCGGTGGTGGTGAGCCGCCTGGTCGATCGCGGGCTGGTGGCGCGGAGGCCTTCGGACGAGGACGGGCGCCGCATCGAGCTATCGCTGACGCCTCGCGGCCGGGCGCTGAGGCGGCGCGCCCCCGAGACGGCGCAGGCGCGCATCGTGGCCGCGCTCGGGAGGATGCCGGCGTCGGAGCGCGTCCGTCTCGACCGCGGCCTCAAGAGGCTGGTCCGCGAGATGGGCGCGGAGGGCGAGGCCGCGCCGCTCTTCTTCGAGGACGAGGCGCCGGCGCGCCGCTCGGGAGGTCGGGCGTGAGCCGCGCGGACGACGGCGGCGAGGCGCCCCGCGGCGGGCTGCCGGTCGCCCCTTCGATGGCGGCGGCGCTCGAGTCGATCCGCGCCCCGCAGCAGGATCTCAGGAGCGGCCGGCTGCTCCTGGTGAGCGGCCTCGCCGCGGCGACCGGCGCCGCCGCCGGGTTCATCGCCCAGCTGCTCGGGCGGCTCATCGCGCTCATCACCAACCTGGCCTTCCACGGGCGGGTCTCGACCGCCGCCGCGTCGCCCGTGGATCACCACCTCGGGCCGTTGGTGATCGTGGTCCCCGTCGCCGGCGCGCTGATCGTGGGCGTCATGGCGCGCTACGGCTCCAAGGCGATCCGCGGCCACGGCATCCCCGAGGCCATGGAGCGCGTGCTCTACCACGAGAGCCGAATCCCGGCCCGGCTCATGTTCCTCAAGCCGCTCTCGGCGGCGATCGCGATCGGGACCGGCGGGCCGTTCGGCGCCGAGGGGCCCATCATCGCGACCGGCGGCGCGCTCGGCTCGTACGTGGGGCAGATCATCCGGATGACCGCCGACGAGCGCAAGACGCTCCTCGCGGCCGGCGCGGCGGCCGGGATGTCGGCCACCTTCGGCAGCCCCGTCTCCGCGGTGCTCCTCGCGATCGAGCTGCTCCTCTTCGAGCTCCGGCCGCGGTCCATCGTCCCGGTCGCGCTCGCCGCCGTCGTCGCCAACGGGATGCGGATCGCGCTGGTGGGCTCGGCCCCGGCGTTCGCGGTCGTCGATCTGGCCCAGCCCTCGGACGCGGCGCTCGCCGTCTACGTCCTCGTCGGCGCGGTCGTCGGGGTCGCGTCCGTCGGCGTGACGCGGCTGGTCTACGCGATCGAGGACGCGTTCGAGCGCCTCCCGATCCACTGGATGTGGTGGCCCGCCATCGGCGGCCTCGCCGTCGGTGCCATCGGCTTCTTCGCGCCGAGGACGATGGGGGTCGGCTACGAGAACATCGAGCAGACGGTCTCGGGGACGCTGGCCGGCACCGCCCTCGCGGTCCTCGTGCTGCTCAAGCTCGCCTCGTGGGCCATCTCGCTCGGCAGCGGCACGTCGGGCGGCACGCTGGCGCCGCTGTTCACGATCGGCGGTGGCCTCGGCGCGCTGCTCGGGAGCGGCGCGGCCCTGCTCGCGCCGGGGTGGGGCGTCGATCCGCGCGTCGCGGCGCTGGTCGGCATGGCCGCCATGTTCGCCGGCGCGTCGCGCGCCCTCCTCGCGTCGGTCGTGTTCGCGTTCGAGACCACCCGGCAGCCCCTCGGGCTGCTTCCCCTTCTCGGCGGATGCTCGGCGGGGTACTTCCTCTCCTCGGTGCTCATGCCGAACACGATCATGACCGAGAAGCTCGCGAGGCGCGGCGCCAGGATCCCGTCGGAGTACGCGGCCGACTTCCTCGATCAGGTGCTGGTGCGCGACGCCGCGTCGACCGAGGTGGTGACGCTCGCGGCCGCGCAGACGCTCGGCGAGGTGCGGAGCTGGCTGGCGTCCGGCGCCGACGGGACGACGCACCAGGGCTTCCCGGTGCTCGACGGCAAGGGCGAGCTCGTCGGCGTGGTCACGCGTCGCGACCTGCTGGCGCCGCTGCCCGACGCCGATCCGGTCACGGCGGTGATCGCGCGCCCTGCCGCCGTGATCTTCGACGACAGCTCGCTGCGCGAGGCCGCCGATCACATGGTGGGCGAGGGCGTCGGGCGGCTCCCGGTCGTCGAGCGCAGCGCCCCCCGCCGCGTGGTCGGGATGGTGAGCCGGAGCGATCTCCTCGCGGCGCACGGGCGCCGGCTCGACGCGGCGCGCCGCATCCAGTCGCGCCGCCGCCTCACCTCGTCCCGCCTCGTCGATCCCGCGTCGCAGCGCGAGCCCGAAGCGGGCGCCCGCCCCGAGGCGCCGTGAAGCAGCACGCCGCGGCGACCGACCGCAACCGCGGGCCGATCCTCGACGTCCTCCGCCGCGTCCTGCCGGCGAGCGGCGCCGTGCTCGAGATCGCGAGCGGCACGGGGCAGCACGCCGTGTTCTTCGCCGGCCAGCTGCCGGGGATCACGTGGCAGCCCAGCGACGTCGGCCCGGTCGCGCTCGCGAGCATCGAGGCGTGGCGCGCCGAGGCCGCCCTGCCCAACGTGCTGGCGCCCCTCACCATCGACGTCACCGTCCCCTCCTGGGACGCGCGGCTCGCCGCGGCGCCCGACGCGATCGTGTGCATCAACATGATCCACATCGCGCCGTGGGCCGCCTGCGAGGGCCTCGTCGTCGGCGCGGCGCGGCTCCTTCGCCCCGGCGGCGTGCTCTACCTCTACGGCCCGTTCCTGTTCGGCGGACGCTTCACCGCCCCGAGCAACGAGCAGTTCGACGCGACGCTGCGCGAAACGAGCTCCGCCTGGGGCGTGCGCGACATCGACGAGGTCGCCGTGCTCGCGCACCGGGCCGGGCTCGAGCGCGAGGGGATCATCGACATGCCAGCGAACAACCACTCGGTGATCTTCCGCCGCACCGCCTCGGGCTGACGCGGCGCCCCGCCGACAGGGCTGGCGCGGCTGCCCTTCGCACCGGGCCACGCGGCGACGGCGCGCGATGGTATGAAGCAGAGGTGGAGCCCGGCGACGAGGTGGTCCTCCCCGCTGGCACGGGCGAGCTCGCGATCGCCGGCGCGGCGATCGCCGCCCTGGCCGGGCTCGCCGCGGTCGCGCGAGCGAGGCTCCGCGAGCGGGTGTCGCAAGCGCCTCCGGGATCCGGTCGCCTCGCTCCGGAGCGGCTCGTCGAGCACCAGCTCGCGACCCACGCGCTCGCGTGGCTCGTCACCGAGATCGAGGCCGCGCGCAGGCTCGCCGTCTGGGCGGCCGGCGCAGGCGGCGAGCTCGAGCGCCGCATCGCCGCCGCGTACGCCGGCGAGCTCGTCGGCGCGATCCGGGGCGGCGTCGATCTCGGCCCCTGCGAGTCGGTGCGCCTCGGCGAGCTCGGCCTCGAGGCCGGCGAGGTCGAGCGCGCGCTCGGCGGCGCCATCGACGCCTGGGCGCGAGAGGCCGCCTCGGGGGGTGCCATCGCCGCGCTCGCTCCGGCCGCGCGCGCCGCCGGGAGCTTCGGCGAGCGCGACGCCGGCGACGCGGCGCTCGCCGCCATGCGCGCCGAGATCCGCCGGTTCGCCGAGGCGGAGGTGCGCCCCATCGCCGCCGACATCCACCGGCGCGACGCCCTCATCCCGCTCGCCTCGATCGAGCGGCTCTCCGGCCTCGGCGTCTTCGGCCTCACCACGCCCGTCGAGCACGGCGGCCAGGGCCTCGGCAAGCTCGCCCTCTGCGTGGTGACCGAGGAGCTGGCGCGCGTCTCGCTCGCGGTCGCGTCGCTGGGGACGCGCGCCGAGATCGCCGCCGAGCTCATCCTCCACGGCGGCACCGACGCGCAGCGGCGCGCCTGGCTCCCGGGCATCGCGGCCGGGCGCGTGCTGCCGACCGCGGTCTTCAGCGAGCCCGACGCCGGCTCGGATCTCGCGTCGGTGCGGACGCGCGCCGAGCGGCTGCCGGCGGGCGGCTGGGCGATCCACGGCCAGAAGACGTGGGCCACGCACGCCGCCCGCGCCGATCTCATGGCGCTGCTGGTGCGGACCGGGCCTCCCGGCTCGGGCCACGCCGGGCTCAGCGTGTTCCTCGCCCAGAAGCGGCGCGCGCCCGAGCCGTCGGCGGGCGCCGGAGGCGATTTCCCCGACGCCGGCCTCGCCGGCACCGAGATCCCGGTCATCGGGTACCGCGGGCTCAAGGAGTACGAGCTCTCGTTCGACGGCTTCCGCCTGGGCGACGAGGCGCTGCTCGGCGGCGAGGAGGGCAAGGGCTTCAAGCAGCTCATGGCGACGATGGAGAGCGCGCGCATCCAGACGGCGGCGCGCGCCGTGGGGGTGGCCCAGGCCGCGCTCGAGGCCGCGATGCGCTACGCGCACGAGCGCGTCCAGTTCGGCGCGCCCATCGCCTCGTTCCCGCGGATCGCGCGCAAGCTCGGCCGGATGATCGCCAGGGTCGCCGCGGCGCGCCAGCTCACCTTCTTCGCCGCCCGCGCCAAGGACTCGGGCCGCCGCTCGGATCTCGAGGCCGGCATGGCGAAGCTCCTCGCGACGCGCGCGGCCTGGGAGTGCGCCGACGCCTGCGTGCAGATCCACGGCGGCAACGGCTACGCCGAGGAGTTCGAGGCCTCGCGCCTCCTGCTCGACGCGCGCGTGCTCTCGATCTTCGAGGGGACCAACGAGGTCCTCGCCGGGGTCGTCGCCCGCCGCCTGCTCGAGGGGTGACGGGCGTCGCCTCGGCGGCGGGGCCAAGAAGAAACGCGACGCCCGCGCCCTGAGGGCGTCCTAGGATGCGTGGCCATCGTCCGCCCTCCTCCAGCCCAAGAGGCCACCGTGACTTCGACTCTCCGCGCAAGCTTCGCCGTGCTGCTCGTCTTCGTCCTCACCGCCTTCTCCGGGCTGGGCTGCAAGTCCGAGCCGCCCAAGCCGGGGCAGAAGGAGTTCGAGGCCGCCAACGACAAGATCAGCACCTTCTCGAGCGAGGTGGGCTTCGGGAGCGACGCCGCCGCGACCGCGCTCGCGAAGAAGATGGCCGATCGGCTCAAGAAGCTCGAGGCCGAGACCTTCGAAGGCGGCAAGGACGCCGAGAAGGACTTCATGACGAAGGGCAACTTCCTCACCTACTGCCACACCCAGGGCAACGACATCGTCTTCCTGGTGCAGGCGCCGAACCTCGACACCTACGAGGGCGACGTCCGCAAGGGCCTGTTCGAGATCGCGTGGCAGGCCGCGCAGGAGGTCACCGGCAAGCCGGCCGGCAAGAACCTGGTCATCGGGCTCCGCGGCAAGCTGCTCTACGGCGTCATGGGGAAAGGCAAGGCCGGCGGGGCGGCGCCGAACCCGGCCATGGGCACGTCGATCGAGGTGAGCGAGCTCTACCCGCACTTCGCCGGCGCCGCCTCCGCGCCGGCCGCGACCGCGCAATCGTCGGCGAAGTAGCCGCCACCCGGCGGCCGGCGGCTGTGCCATGCTGCCGGCCGATGCTCCGCTCGCCCCGCTACGGCAGACACTACGACGACTTCTCGCCGGGGGCCGTGTACGCCCACCCCTGGGAGGTCACCGTCGACCAGGGCATGGTCGCGCTCTTCAGCGCCTCTTTCCTCGACGCCACGCCGACGTACGCCTCGCGCGCCGCGGCCATGGCCCTGGGCTTCCGTGACCGGCCCGTCCACCCGCTGCTGCTGCTCAACCTCGGGCTCGCCTTCAGCGTTCACGACGTGAGCGAGCAGGCGATCGCGCACCTGGCCTACATCGACGTGCGTTTTCCGGCCGCGTGCTACCCGGGCGACACGGTGAGCGCCAGCTCGCGCGTCATCGGCGTGAAGCCGGTCTCGACCGGCGACAAGGGCGTCGTCCACGTGCGCACCGAGCTCGTCAACCAGGACGGCGCCGTCGTGTGCGGCTTCGAGCGCAAGGCGCTGGTGCGCGCCGGTCGCGTCGCCGGGCGTCCGCCCGATCCGCCGCTCGATCCGGGCGCCGGCGCGGTCGTGGGCCCGGGCACCGGCGATCTCCCGCGTTTGCCGGGCGAGCTCTCGGGCGTCGGAGCGCTCACGACGCGCCGCCGCGGCTTCCCGACCTGCTGGGAGGACCTCGAGGTGGGCGACGTCTTCGCGCACGAGGTCGGCCGCACGGTGAGCGAGGCGGAGCACATGCAGCTGACCACGCTGGTGCGAAACTCCCACCCGCTGCACTTCGACGAGGTCCACTGCCGCACGACCTCGTTCGCCAAGACGCGCGTCGTCTACGGCGGGCTCGTCCTCTCCTGGGTGCTCTCGCTCGGCAGCCGCGACGTCGCCGGCAACGCGCTCTGGGACCTCGGCCTCGACGAGGGCGCCCACCCGAGCGGGGTGCTCGCGGGCGACACCCTCTACGCCGCGACGCGGGTGGTGGCGAAGGAGGAGCGCGGCGCGGACGCCGGCGCGGTGACGCTGCGCGTGGTCGGCGTCAAGAACGTGCCCGCGCGCGTGCTCGTCGAGCGCGAGGTCGATCTCTTCGCGCCCGAGCTCGGCAAGGCCGAGAAAGCCAAGATCAAGGAGAAGGTCGTCGAGATCACGCGCACGTTGCTCGTGCGCAAGCGCAGCCGAGGTCACTGAGATGCTCAAGATCAAGCGCATCGATCACGTCGCGGTCGCGGTCGAGGACATCGACGCCGCGCTCGCCCGCTTCAAGCAGGTCTTCGGGCTCGACGTGCGCGAGCGCGAGCTCGTCGCGGCGCAGCGCACCGAGGCGGCGCTCCTGCCCATCGGCGAATCGAGCCTCGAGCTCATCCAGCCCAAGGGCAACGACGGCCTCGCCCGCTTCCTCGAGAAGCGCGGCCCCGGCCTGCATCACGTCGCCGTCGAGGTCGAGGGCATCGAGGGCGCGCTCGCCTTCCTCAAGGCGCTCGGCGTCCCCCTCATCGACGAGACGCCGCGCGCCGGCGCCCGCGGTCACAAGGTGGCGTTCATCCACCCCAAGGCGACGGGCGGCGTCCTCGTCGAGCTCGTCGAGCCGGCCGAGTAGCCCCGCGCCGGCGCGGCGCGCTCAGGCCGCCGGCTTCGATTTCTTCGGCTTGGAGGCGGCCCGCTTCTCACCGCGCGCGGGCTCGGTGGGCTCGTCCGCCGCGGCCGGCTTCGCCTCGGAAGAGGCGTCGGCAGCCGACCTCGCGCCCTTCCCGTTCTCGCCCTTTTCGTTCTTGTCTGCCTTGTCGGGTTTGCGCCCCTTGTCCGCACCGGCGAGCCGATCGCGGCGGCGCCTGACGAGCCGGCTCGCGCCCTGCGCGATCTCGACGGCGCCGAGCCCCGCCAGGGTCACGACGCCGAGCGCCGAGGGCACCCCGAGCACCCAGACGATCCACGGGATGGGCGGGCGGCTCGGGCACTTGATCCGGGGCGTCTCGAAGCGGCAGCCGAAGGCCTGATCCATCTCGTCCGACGCGGCCTTCTTCTCGGGCAGATCGGGCAGAGGCTGGAGCGCCGCCGAGGCGAGGAAGAAAGCGACCGCCGCGTCGCGGTCGTGCTCCTTGTCCTTCGGGGTGTCGCGCACGATCTTGAGGAGCTCGAGGGCGCGGCGCTCCGGCTCCACCTCGGCGAAGGCCCCCACGAAGCGCGTCCCCAGCTCGGGCGAGATGCCCTTGGCGCAGCGGACCGCGCGGTCCTCCGCCTCGGAGAGGTACACCGTCTGCCCGTCGGGAGTGTCGTGCGGCTCGGTGCCCGACGCGAGCGTCGGGACCTTGAGGTAGACGCGGGCCGCGAGCGCGCAGCGGGGCGCCTTCGCCTGGCGCAGCCACGTGTCGGCGTAGCTCTTGTAGGAGAGACCGGCCACGGCGCCGCCGGCGACGGCGAAGACCCCGAGCGCGATCTGCCAGCGGGGCGTGCCCTTTCGCGAGGGCGGCGCGGGCGCGGCTGGCGAGGTGTCCGCCGCCTCGGCGGCCCCGGGATCGCCGGCCGCCTGCTCGTCCGCCGCGGCCTCGCCTTCGACGCCCTCGCGGTCCTCGTCGTCTGCGGCCGGCTTCTCCTTCACCGGCTCGTCGGATGCCATGCGCCGCGTTTTGAACAGCGACCGGCCACGCTGTCAACCCCGCGGCGTCGTGGTCTTCGCCGCCTGGGCCCACGCCGACGCCGCCCCGGTGTGCCCGGCCGCCGAGCAGAGCCGTGCCAGGAACCGAGCGCACACGTGCTCGCCGTGGCGATCCGAGGCCTCGCGGGCGCGCGCCAGCGCGTCGAGCGCCTCGAGGAGGGCGCTCTCGGTCCGGCCGGCCGCCGCGAGGGCGACGCCGTAGGCGAGCAGCGCCCGCGCCCTTTGCGCCGGCGACTGATCCGCGGCCGCGGCCGCCATTCGCAGCTTGCCGAGCGCCTCCGACTTGGCCCCGCGTCCGAGGGCGACGAACCCGCTCATGCGCTCGACGAGCTCGGGGTACTCGCCCGTCGCGCGGAGCTGCGCGATGAGCCCCTCGAGCGCGGTCACGTCGCCTTGAACGAGCGCGTCTTTGGCCAGCTCGGCGAGCCGCGCCGGGCCCATCGCCGGCGACTCGGTCGTGAGCAGGTTCGAGTCGGGCGGCTCGTCGCCCGCGCGGGGCGGGCGCGGCGGAGGCGCGCGCGAGGGCTTGCCCTCGAGCGCCGCCATCATCGACTCGTCGAGCAGGGTGTCGAAGCGCGCGCGCGGCTCGTCGCCCGCCTCCCCCGGCGGGATCGACGCGATGCTCGTCCGGCTCGGGCGCGAGGTCGACGGGGCGTCGCCCTCGAGCTCGCTCACGTCGACCTCGACGTCGACGGCGATCGGGGCCGGCTCGGGCGCGCCGGCGCGCGCCGCCGCCCGCACCGAGAGGGCGAACGCACGGAGCGAAGCCGCGGCGAGATCGAGCGAGGCGCGCGTGGCAGCGTGCGCAGCGTCGAGGGCGAGACGCACCGCCCGCGAAGGATCGCCGGCCTGGCTCGCGTACCAGGCGGCGTCCCCGCGCCCCAGCGCGCCGCCCTGCTGCTCGGTCGTCTCGGCGGCGGCGAGGCTCCAGCGCACGCGCTCGCCGGCGTCGAGCAGGGCCAGGATCGCCTCGGTGGCGGTGCGCGTCCGCAGGGCCAGCCAGCCCGGCTCGGGGCGCTTCACCCAGCCGCCGGTGAGGAGCGACTCCTCGACGACGGCGACGCGCGCGCCCGGGCCCGCCATGCTGGTGGCGATCGCGTCGATCGTCGCGGCCGAGGCGTCGCCGCCGAGGATCGCGATCGCGGTGAGCACCGCCCGCTCGGCGCCGGTGACGAAGCGCATCCGCCGCTCGATCCAGTGCGCGGGCGGCGCCGGCTTCCCCTTGCCCGCGGAGCGCCGCCGCGGGACGGCGATTCCCTTCGAGGGCTCCGCCCCCGAGCCCGCGGTGGCCGAGCGGAACGTGAGCTCGCCGCTGGTCAGGCCCTCGGCGAGCGCCTCGCGCAGCCCGAGGGGCGAGCCGCCGCCGCGGCGGGACCACCGCGCCACCGCCTCGTCCGAGATCGCCGCGTCGGCGAAGCTCGCGCACAGGTGCGTCGCGTCGCGCGGCGCGAGCGGGCCGACGGTGATCGCCTGCGCGGTGGGGATCGACGAGAACGCCGGCGGCACCGGCGCCTCCACCGGGATGCGGGCGATCATGCGGAAACCGCCGCGCACGTTGATGGCGTTGGCGATCGCCTCGAGGCTGGAGGCGTCGACGTCGGCGGCGTCGTCGATCGCGAGCACGCCGTGCCGGCCGTCGACGGGGCCGAGCCACGCGTCCACCAGCTCGGCGGCGGACCAGAGATCGGTGCCGTCGCCCGCGAGGAGCCGGTCGAGCGCGCCGCGCAGGTGCTCGGGCGTCGCCGCGCCGCCGTCGCGGGCCGCCGATCGCGCGAGCGCGCGGCGGATGGCCCCGAGCGGCTCGCGCGAGGCGCGCACCGGGGCGACGAAGAGCGCCCGCGACGGAGCGAGCCTGCTCGTGATCTCGTGGAGGAGCCGCGTCCCGCCCACGCCGGCGTCCGCGCGCAGCACCGCGAGGCAACCGAGCGGCACCACGAGCTCCTCCAGCACCGCGTCCCGGCCGACGAGCGGCGGCTCGCGCAGCCGCGCCAGCGACGCCGCCGCCTGTCGCCGCCACGGCTCGGCGACGTCGAGCGTCGCGCCCCGGACCCGCGCGGCGCGATCGACGGTGAGCCGCGAGCCGACGGTGAGGAGCTCTCCGGATCGCAGCGCCGGCAGGTCCGGATCGAGCAGCACCTCGCCCGGACGCGCCACGCGCGCCAGCGACACCGCCGCGAGGAGCGGGCGCCCCCACGACAGGACCGCGAGCGATCCGCCCTCGCCGACCGTGTCGAGCATCCCCTGCGACACGCCGGCGCCGAAGCGCTCGCCCGGCGGTCCCCCGCGCTCGTCGGCGGCGAGCGACGCGAGCGCGATCGCCTCCTCGATCTCGTCCGGGGCGAAGTCGAAGGAGAACGTCTGCGCGCTCCAGGCGCACAGGGTCGCCCCCAGCGCCTCGGCCTGCTTCTTCAGCGCGAGCGCGCGCTCGAGATAGCTCGGCCCGCCGCCGGCTGTCTTGTGCGGCACCTCCCCCCGGAAACTGACGACCACGCGCTCGGGCACGGAACCGCGAGCATACCCGTTCTCTGGTCGAGCCGCCGATCGCGGACCACCAACCTCGTCGATCGGGGCCGATCAGGTGCCGATGCGGATCTTTTTCTTGAGGGCGGCGAGCTCGTCGTCGACTTCCTTACCACCTGGCTTGTCGTCGTCGCCGCGGCCGCTCCCGCCGCCGTGCTCGAGCTGGGCGAACTTGGCTTCGAGCTCGGCCTGCGAGAGCCCGCCGCTGCGCAGGGCGTCGTCGACCTCGCGGGCAGCAGCCACCTCGGCCGCGGCGCCGTCGATCTTCTCCTCCATGCGACGGAACTCGGCGAAGGCGCCGCCGCCCGAGCCCTTGGCCCCGAGCGCCTCGGCGCCGCCGCCGGCCTTGGCCTGCTTCATCTGCGCGGCCAGCGTGCCCTTGCGCGACTCGAGCTCCTGCTGCTTGTTCTCCATCCGCTCGAGCTCGGCCTTCATGTTGAGCACCGCGGAGCGCTGCTCGGCGCGGAGCGCCTCGGCGCGGTCACGCTCGCCGATGACGCGCTTCTTCTGCACCAACGCCTCGCGCGCCAGCTTCTCGTCCTCGGCCTTGAGCGCCAGCTCCGCGCGCTTCTCCCACTTCTCCACTTCGGCATCGAGCTCGTCGACCTTCTTGCGGAGCACCTTCTCGGCCGCGACGCCCTCGACGAGCTCCTTCTTCGCGGCGCGGATCTGGTCCTTCATCTCGTCGACGATGAGGTCGAGCGACTTCTTCGGGTCCTCGGCCTTGTCGAGGAGCGCGTTGACGTTGCTCGAGATGACCTTGCCCATCCGGTCGAAGATGCCCATGGCGCTAAACGTGCCTCGCCGGCCCCTTCCTGTAAAGGGACCAGGCCCGGGCGGCCGCCGGACCGGAGGCGCGTGCGCCCGTGCTGCTCGAGAGCGCGCCCAGCCCGCGGATCCGGTGCGGCGTGGCTTTCTACGGGCCGGGGGCCGGCGCGGCCGGGGTCGCGGCGGCGCTCGCCGTGGGCGCGGCGGGCGCGTGTCCCGAGGCGTCGGGCGCGGCGGGCGCGGCCTGGCGTGCGTTCCCGAGCTCTCGGGGCGCGGCGCCCTCGACGGGCGCCCGCATCGCCTCGGGCTGCGCGGCCGGCGCGGGGGGCGGCGGCGCGGTCAACATCCGCGAGATCGGCACGATGGACAGCAGCGCCGCCGCCGCGACCGCGATCATCACGACGCGCCGGAGCTGGGCGCGGCGCGCGGCGAAGCCGGGATCGGCGGCGCGCGCGTGCAGCGGATCGTGCTCTTCGTCGTCGAGCCCGGTGTGCGAGACGCGGTCCTCGGCGCGGAAGAACGCGTGATCGAGGTCGCCCGACGTCCGCTCGCGCGCCGACGGGGCGTCGCCCGTGCGCTCCTTCTTGCCCTTGCCGCGGGCCTTCTTGCGCGGCCCCGCCGAGCCGGCGTCGGCCGGGCGGGCCTCCGGGCGGCGGCTCTCCGCGCGCGACCCGGCCGGCTCCTCGCCGGGCTCGGCCTCGCCGACCGCGGCCGCCGGCTCCTCCGCGCGCGCCGCCTCGTCCGCACGCGGCTCGGGCGCCGCCGGCTCTTTCGCCTCGGCAGCCGCCTCCGCGGGCGGCGCCTCGAGCGACCGCGAACGCCGCTCGTCCCCGGGCTCGGCGGCCTCGACCGCGGGATCCTTCGAATCGGTCGCACCCGGAGGCGGCGCCTCGGGCGACGGCGAAGGAGGATCGCTCGCCGGCTCCGCGGCGTCCTTCGTCTCGGCGACCGCCCCGGCGCCGTTCTCGCCGGCGCCCGTGTCGTCACGCGCCTCGCCGATGCTCATCGCCACCGGCGACGGGGTCGCGTCGTCCTCGATGACCGCCGCGGGCTCGGTCCACGGCAGCTTGCCGGTGCGGGACGTGTCGACCTTCGCCTTGCTGCGCTTTCCTCGCTTCTTCGCCATGCGGGAGTCGATGAGCGTACCGATCGGCACGCGAGACCTCAACCTCGGCGATGCGGCTCGAGGTGAGCACCCCACCTCGATCGCGGCGCGCGAGGCCCCTTCGAGTCACCGATCCGCACCGAGCGTCGGGGGCAATCGCGCCGAAGCGGAAGATTGCGCTCTGCGCGCTACTTCCGCGGCGGTCGATCGGGGGCTCGCGGACCGAGCTCTCCAACCGGGGCGCCCTCTTCGCGATCGCTCGGCTCGTCGATGCCGCCGGCGTCGTCGCTGCCGGTCTCGTCGTCGCCGTGGACGAGCGGCGGCGCGCCGATGAGCCGCACGCCGATCTCCTCGACCTTCTCGAGCCCGCGGCGCACCACGCCGCGCGCCACGTCGCGCGCCACCTGCGCCGTCTGATCGCCGGCCTGCCTCACCAGCTCCGGGAGAGATAGGCGTAGAGCGCCAGGTTGGCGGCCACGATCGCCGCCACCAGCCAGAGCCACGTCCCGGCCCTCCGCGCCCTCCCGTCCGGGACGCGGGCGGGAGGGCGGTCCGCTTTTTTTCTGGCGAGGGGCCGCGGGATCGCGAAGCTCGCTCCCAGACCTCCGAGGAGCACCGCGCGGGTCGGCGCGCCGGCCACCGCCTCCTCGGCCTCCGCCGGCGACGCCAGGTTGAGCACCAGCGCCACGCCCTCGCGGCGGCCCGCGAGGAGCGCGTCGGCTCGGGCGAGCAGCGCCCGGCGGGCCGGAGGCGATTCGAGCGCCGCGATCCACGAGGCGATCGAGGGATCGTCCGCGCCGAGATCAGCGGGCGGCGCGGCGAGAGCCGCAGGCTGCCCCGCGCCCTCGAGCACGAGCGCGCGGCTCAGGCGCGCGCCGACGTCGGTCGCGACCTCGCCGTCCTCGAGCGCCTCCTCGATCATCGCCTCGGGGAGCGCGGCGTCGAGCGCGCCCGCCAATGCGCCCTGCTCCGCCGGCGCGGCGGCGACCTCCTCCAGCCAGGCGCCGACCACGGAGGAGATCGGCGCCTCGGCGCCGCCCTCGCCCTCGAGCACGAGCGTGTGCCGGATCCGCGTGCTCACGCGATCGCGCCGGCTCGACGGGATGCCCGAGAGGTACGCCCGCCAGAGGTCGCGCTTGCGCTCGACGATCAGCGTCGGCCGCTCGAACGAGGTGAGCCCGCGCAGCGAGCCCCACCACTCCTCCGCCGGCGCCGCGCCGACGAACCGGTAGTCCCGGCCCACCCCGCGCGTCATCACGTACGCGCGCACGGCCGCTCCTACAGGCTCCGGACGCGGGGTCCGAGCTCCTTCTGCGACAGCCCGACCACCGCGTCGCTCAGGCGCTTGCGCTCGCCGGTCAGCCACCGCCACAGGTTGCCGAGCAACCCGTGATCCTTCTGCGCCTCGGCTCCGGCGAGGTGCTTGCACATCGCGATGAGGATGCCGTCGGCGCCCTTCGGCGTCACGCGGCCGGGCGGCCGCACCAAGTACTCGGCGTGGAAGACCGGCGCCGCGCGGCTCGGCTTCGACGCGCTTGGGTCCTTCGCCGCCGAAGCCGCGTCGAGGCCGCGCCACTCGGCGCGCTTGATCTCGACGCAGCCGAACGTGTCGACCGGGTGGTACTGCACGTCGACGAGCGCGCCGGCCTCCTGGCGCACGGCCTCGAGCAGGTAGCCGTAGAGCTCGGTGACGCGCTTGGCGAGGTCCTCGCTCCGGCTCCGGATCCCGCCGTTGTCGGCGAAGTACGACTCGCACTTGAGCGGCGCGAGCAGGAGCAGCCCCTTCTCGTCGGCGGCCTTGCGGGCCTTCGCCCAGCGGCGCGCGACCTCCTCGGCCTCGGCGACCTGGAGCGTCTTGTGCGCGGCGGTGAGCTCGGCCCGGAGCGTCGACTCCATCGCCACCGCGGCGTCGATGGGGACGAGGAGCACGCTGCTCTGCTCGAGCCAGGGCTGGCACTCCTCCTGCCACTTCGTCTCCTCGCGCGCGCTGCGCTCGGACGAGACCAGCCACGCGCCGGGGTAGTCGAGCACCGCGAGGCGCAGGCGCGTGCGATCGACCGCGAGGGCGAGCTCGAACACGAACGGCTCCTGCGTCCCCGAGAGGTGCCCGGGATCGAACTCCCCCGCCATGAGCGAGCCGCGGAGCTCCTCCTTGTGCTGCTTGATGCGCGCCTTGGTGGTGCCCAGCGCCTCCATCGAGACCGGCGTGCCGGCGAGGAGGCGCTGCGAGTCGTCGAGCACCGCCGTGATCAGCGAGGTCTTGCCGACGCGCGTCGGCCCGATGATCCCGATCTTGAAATCGAAGCCGTCATCCATGGCTCATGCTCCCGGCGTGGGCCCCGCTGGCGGCGGCGCGCGGCGCCGGCGGAGCGTCGCCCGCGAGGCGCTCCACGACCCCCTCCGCGTCCCTGACGGCGCGCTTCACCCGGCCGACGCGCGCGCCCTGCGCCTCGATGCCCTGGAACACCCCGGGCCAGATCTCGTCGCGGTACGACCGGCCGAGGCGGCGGAACTCGCGCTCGGACTCGCCGGTGCGGATGAGGCTGTCCTGGAACTGCTCGGCGGCGGCGTGGACGACGAGCGTCGGGAAGCGGATCTCCTCGAGCAGCGACTTCTTCGTCTCGTAGGCGGCCTGCTCGGCGAGCTCGGAGAGCATCCGGAACATCTGCGCCGCCCCGGGCGCGCCGACCTCGACCAGGAAGCGCGGCCGCGGCGATCCGGTCTGCGGGTCCATCACCTCGTAGTTGAGCCCGTCGAGCGCGCGCCGCACGCGCGGGTGCAGGTGCGAGCGGTAGCGGATGTCGAGCGAGAGCAGGCTCTCGACCGCGGCGCGCAGCGTCGGGCACGGCTCGGCGGCGTCGTCGAGGAGCGCGGCCAGCCGGCGCAACGCCGCCGTCCCCGAGACGTCGCGGAGCAGATCGCCGAGGCAGCGCGCGAGCACGCCGGCGATCCGTTCGCGGATCTCCTCGACGCGCTGCGAGAGGTGCTGGTCGATGGCCGCGAAGCGCTCGCTGATGACCACACGGACGCGGTTGAGCTCGCGCACGGCGAAGGGCGAGCTGTTGTTCTCGGCGCGCATCGCCCGGAGCGCCTGCTCGACCCAGGCATCCTTGCCGCGCCCGAAGCCGCCGGCGACCCACTCGCGCACTCCGCCGTACGAGCTCTCGACGGCGGCGACGAGGCGCTCGTCCTCGCCGGCGCCGCGCGCCTTCTGGTAGAGGTCGCGCGTGAGCCCGTCGAGCCCCTCGGCGAGATCGAGGCGAAGCTCGGCGGCGCGCTCGATGAGCTGCTCGCCGGCGCCCGACGACTCGGGCGCGTGGGTGGCGATGGCGTCGCGCAGATCGCGGAGCGCGAGGCGGAGGTGATCGGTCGTGGCGCGGCAGCGCTCCACGGCGTCGGCGATCACCTCGGCGTCCATCGCCGGGAGCCTCTCCGCCAGGTGCTCGAGCACCGGCGCGAGGATCGAGCCATAGACGGTGGCGCGGTCGAGCGCGTCGCCGCGGAGGACGCGGTAGTGCCGGCCCTCGACGCCCTCGTTGGCGCGCCGCCGGATGTCGCCGAGGAGCGCGTCGACGAGCGACTCTTTCACGGCCCCCTCGTTCACCGCGATGAAGACGAAGTCGCTCCTGCGCCGCACGGCGCCGCGCGCCTCGTCGAGCAGATCGACCGCGCGCCCGTCGGCGTCCGTCCAGTAGGCCATCCCCTCGACGGGGCGCTTCACCAGGAGGACCACGTCGACCTCGTTCTGGAGGCCGTCGACGTGGTGGCGCTCGGCGCCCGCGGCGAGCTCGCCCAAGCCGGGGAGATCGATGAGCGCCAGGTCCTCGACCTCGACGCGCGGGAAACGGCACTCGATGCGCACGTCGCGGACCGCGAGGTAGCGCCGCGAGACGTCGGCGGCGTCCTCCTCTTCCTTGCTCGGGTACGCCACGTACTGGCGGAGCTCGGCGAGCGGGACGACGCGCTCGCCGCCGGCGAGGTCCTTCTCGTAGCTCGGCAGGGATCGCTGCATGTCGCGGAGGCGCGCCGCCAGCGTCACCAGACTGTGCTTGTCGGGGCCGTCCGTCTTCGCGTCCCCGCCCGGCGCCGGGTAGGCGAAGCGCCGGAACGACTCGAGCGAGTGCGGCGCCGGGCCGATGCCGAGCGCGCGGTGGTAGGGCGCGAGCACCTCCTCGCGGAACGTCTCGAACGTGTGAAGGCTCAGCGTCGCTCGCTCGTGCACCGTCGAGTGGAAGATTCGGCTCCGCACCGCGGTCACCGGGATCCCCTCGCCCGTCGGCACCTGCTCGTCCGAGAGCCCGGCGATCGTCTGGAGGAGCGTGCTCTTCCCGACGCGGGCCTGCCCGCTCACGCCGACGTTGACGGTGGGCCGCGAGAGCCGCGCCAGGAGCACCCGGAGCGCGTCGAGCGACCGCGCCACCCCCTTGCGGAGCTCGGCCTGCCTGTAGATGCGGACGTTCTCCTGGAGCGCCGCCGTCGACGGGTGGCTCGAGAGCTCGTCGACGGCGCCGTCGACCGCCGCGAGCCGCTCGTCGAGCTCGGACCAGAGCTCGATCTGCCGCTCGACCGTGGGGAGCTGCCTCCGCCGCGCGTCGAGGACGGCGGCGATCCGCTGGGCGACGTGATCGGTCATGGGTGGCTAACCGTAGCACGCGCGCGTTGTGAGAATTACTACACATCCTGCGGCGCCCGCGGGATCGATAGTCGTATATCAACTCCCCGCGGCAGCTCGCTCCACCACGGCCCCGAGCAGCGCGGCGATCTCCTGGCTCGTCAGCGCCATCGTCGCGTCGCCCACGGCGATCTCGAACATCGCGTGCGCCGGCACACCGCTCGGCGAAAGCTTCGCGAACAGCCACGTCCCGGTCTCGTCGGCGATCTCGAGGCCGGCGCGCTCGAGGCGCGCGCGGTCGCCGCGCAGGTAGACCTGCATCATCGGCGTGTGCGGCGGTTCCGGGACGATCGCGATCCCGTCCACCTCGGACAGCGCCCGGGCGATCTCGACGGCCTTCTCCCGGTAGGCCGGCATCTTCTCGAGGCGCTCGGCCAGGCCCGCCTTCGCCGAGCAGACGAAAGGGAAGAGGTGGACGAGGTTGCCCCCGTGACGCCGCTGCCAGATGCGCGCCTCGGCGACGAAGTCGGCGGGCCCAGCGAGCGCCGCACCCGCGACGCCCCCGAGCCCCTTGTAGAACGAGACGTACGCCGAGCCGAAGAGGCTCGCGATCGCGGCGTAGGGCTTGCCGTAGAAGGGGCCCGTCTCCCAGAGGCGCGCCCCGTCGAGGTGGAGCGGCACGCCGGTCTCGGAGGCCCACACCGCGATCGCGCACAGGTCGGACCACGACGGGAGCTGCCCGCCGATGCCGCGCTGCGGGAGCTCGAGGAGCAAGGCGCCGAGGCGGCCGGGGACGCGCTTCAGATCGGCGAGCGTGACGAGCTCGGTAGGCGCGCCGACGAGCACCGAGTGCAGGCCGTGCAGGTGCTCGTGCGCGCGGTGCTCGTGGAGCTCGAGGTGGCAGCGCGGGTGGAACGCGACGTCCTTCGACCCGCGCCGATCGGACCAGATCCGCAGCGCGATCTGCTGCGCCATCGTCCCGCTCGGCATGAAGACGGCGGCCTCCTTGCCGAGGAGCGCCGCGATCTCGCGCTCGAAGCCGGCGATGACCTCGCCCTCGCCGTACAGGTCGGGCAGCACCTCGTCGCCGACCGCCGCGGCGAGCTCGAGGAAGTGCTGCCGCGGCGCCATGCGGCGCCGCGCGTGGAGGGAGAGGAACCGGGTGCAGCGGCGCTGGATCTGCTCGGGGTCGAGCGCGCCGCTCACTTCGGATCGGGGACGGGGTCGGTGCCGACCGAGACGGTGCCGCCGTTGGCGATCCACTCGAACGCGTCGAGGAGGACCGTCGAGTCCCAGGCCTGATCGCCGGTGTCCCAGATGGCGAAGCGGATGGTGAACTCCTGCCCGCCGGTCACCGGCGCCGTCGTCTTCAGCCAGCTGGTCGCGCCGGCGTCGTCGCCCCAGGCGCCGTCGAAGCCGGTGCCGGCGAGCTCGGCGGTGCCCAGCGAGCAGCCGGCGCAGACGTCGAAGAACGCGATGTTGACGCTGACCGGGTTGTTCTGGCTGTCGAACGAGATGTTGCCGTTGTTGGCGCCGGCAGGCGGCGGGGTCACGAGCGCGATGTACTGATCGTTGAAGGTCGTGCAGACCCACTCCGGGTACTCGAACGAGTAGAAGTCGAAGAGGTACGAGAACCCGGTCGCGTTCGTCGGCGCGCGGATGGTCAGCTCGAGGCCGACGTCGTCATTGATGTTCGTGCCGCCGAGGCAGGCGCCGCTGTCCTGCGGGAACCCGGGCGGCGGCGTGCCCGCGCCCGACTCGTAGCAGCTGTTCGAGCCGCAGGCGCCCGGCTGGCTCGCGGTCCGCGCCGCGCCCGAGGAGAGCGCGAGCAGGCGCGTCCCGAGCTGCACGTTGACGTTGTTGCCGAAGCTCGGCTGGAGGCCGACCTGGATCGAGCCCGACGTCGGCTGGCCGTTGGCGCGCACGTACTGGGCGTTGAGCACGCCCCACTTCCCGTCGCCCGCCGTCGCCTGCTGGCAGAGGTCGATCGCCTTGGCGCCGCTCATCGGGTTGGTGTCGTCGAGCGCGAGCGCGTCGTCGCAGACGCCGTCGTTCTCGTCGACCTGCCCGTCGCAGTCCTCGTCCGCCTGGACGAGGCCGCCGTCGGCGTCGGGCTCGGTCTGGATGACCTCGATGGCGCCGGGGTTGGTGTTGGGATCGCAGTCGTTGCAGTCACCCTCGGCGCCCGTCCAGCCGTCGCCGTCGCCGTCCTCGCCGGGGGCGTGGTCGCAGGTCGGGCCCCCGGTGCCGGTGCCGGTGGTCGTCGGGTTGAAGATCTCGGTCCCGGTGCTCCCGGTGCCCGTCGAGCCGCCGCCCGAGCCGTTGCCTGCGCCCGCGCCTTGGCTGCCCCCGGGATCGCCGTTGAACACGGCGCCGTCGTTGGACGCGGAGCAGGCCGCGATGCCGACGCCGAACGCGAGGGCCAGGCTGGACAGGACGAGGGTGCTTCGGTTCATGCTTCTCTCCGTGGGCGGGGCGACCGCGAACGTGGCTACGTGGTCGGTCGAGTGCGGCGGCTGAGGGTCCCCCTTCGGCGGACGGCGGGTTCGCCGGAGCGGCGAGCCGCGGTCGAAGCTTCGTCAGTCGGAGCCGAAGAAGCGAAGGGATCAGCATGTTGCACGCCAAGCCCGTTGCCGCGAAACCGCAAAGTGAAGGCCGCGTGACGTTCGACGACGGGCGGCAATTTCCAGCGGCAACCTGGTGAGGTCACGACCCACATGGATCGTTGGAGATCCAAGGCCGGTGGCCGCGGCCCTCCTCCGTCAGCGGGGCTCTGCCCCCGCGCCCCCGGGCTGAAGAGGCGTCGAACCTCGCTCGAGTGGCGTGATCGGATGAGTGTCCGACACCTCTTCAGTCGGTCGCGCGGGGCCCGCGCGACTCGGCGCGGAGCGCAGCCTGCGCCGCGGCGAGGCGCGCGATGGGCACGCGGAACGGCGAGCAGGAGACGTAGTCGAGGCCGACCCTGGCGAAGAACTGGATCGAGGTCGGATCGCCGCCGTGCTCGCCGCAGATGCCGAGCTTCAGCGCCGGCTTCACCTTGCGCCCGCGCTCCTTCGCGACCTCGACGAGGCCGCCGACGCCGGCGACGTCGATCGACTGGAACGGATCCTTGGGGAAGATCCCCGCCTCGACGTACGCGGGGAGGAACTTGCCCGCGTCGTCGCGGGAGAGGCCGAGCGTCGTCTGGGTGAGGTCGTTGGTCCCGAAGCTGAAGAACTCGGCGACCTGAGCGAGCTCGCCCGCCATGATCGCGGCGCGCGGCAGCTCGATCATCGTCCCGAAGGTGAAGTCGACGACGCGGCCCTTCTCGGCGAACACCTTCTTGGCGACGCCGTCGACGAGCTCGCGCATGAGGTCGAGCTCGCGCTTCGTCATCGCCAGCGGGATCATGATCTCGGGGTGCACGCCGCCTCCGGCGGCGGCGACGTTGCACGCGGCCTCGAGGATCGCGCGCGCTTGCATCTCGTAGATCTCGGGGAAGGTGACGGCGAGGCGGCAGCCGCGGTGCCCGAGCATCGGGTTGAACTCGTGGAGCTCCTCGGTCTTGCGCTCGAGCTCCTTCACCGAGACGCCCATGGTCTTCGAGAGCGCCTCGAGCTGCTCGGGCTCGTTCGGCAGGAACTCGTGGAGGGGCGGATCGAGGAGGCGGATGGTGACCGGCAGCCCGGCCATCTCATGGAAGACGCCCTCGAAGTCCGAGCGCTGGAACGGCAGGAGCTTGGCGAGCGCGCGGCGGCGCGCGGCCTGATCGCCGGCGAGGATCATCTCGCGGACGGCCGCGATGCGCTCGTCGTCGAAGAACATGTGCTCGGTGCGGCAGAGGCCGATGCCCTCGGCGCCGAAGTTCCTGGCGGTGCGCGCGTCGAGCGGGGTGTCGGCGTTGGCCCTCACCTTGAGGACGCGGAGCTCGTCGGCCCAGCGCATCAGCTCTCCGAACTCGCCGGAGAGCGCGGCCGGCACCGTCGGGATGGCGCCGAGGTAGACGGAGCCGGTGGCGCCGTCGAGGGTGATCACGTCGCCGGCCTTCACCACCACCGTCTCGGAGGGCTGGCCGCTCGCGTCGTAGACGGTGACGGTCATCGTCTGCTGCTCGTAGCTGACGCTCACCGCCGAGCAGCCGGCGACGCAGCACTTGCCCATCCCGCGCGCGACGACGGCGGCGTGGCTGGTGAGCCCGCCGCGCGCCGTGAGGATGCCGCGCGCCGCCTTCATCCCGTGGATGTCCTCGGGCGAGGTCTCGACGCGGACGAGGATCACCGGCTTGCCCTGCCCGGCGCGGCGCTCGGCGTCGTCGGCGCTGAACACCACGTGCCCGCTGGCGGCGCCGGGGCTGGCCGGCAGGCCGCGCGCGAGCAAGCGCTTGTCCGCGTTCGGGTCGATGCTCGGATGGAGGAGCTGATCGATCGCCGAGGGATCGACGCGCAGCACCGCCTCCTTCTCGTCGATGAGGCCCTCGGCGACCATCTCGACGGCGATGCGCACCGCGGCGCGGCCGGTGCGCTTGCCGGTGCGGCACTGGAGCAGGTAGAGCGTCCCTGTCTGGATCGTGAACTCGAGGTCCTGCATGTCGCGGAAGTGCTTCTCGAGCGTCTGGTAGGTGCGGACGAGCTCCGCGTAGACGGCCGGCATCTTCACCTCGAGCGAGCTCGCGTCGTCGCCGCCGCCCTTGGCGATCGGGTGCGGCGTGCGCACGCCGGCGACCACGTCCTCGCCCTGCGCGTTCGGCAGCCACTCGCCGAAGAAGCGCCGCTCGCCGGTCGAGGGATCGCGGGTGAAGGCCACGCCCGTGCCCGAGTCCTCGCCGAGGTTGCCGAACACCATCGCCTGCACGGTGCACGCGGTGCCCCAGCTCTCGGGGATGTCGTGCATGGCGCGGTAGACCTTGGCGCGGTGGTTGTGCCAGCTCTTGAAGACGGCGGCGACGGCGCCCCAGAGCTGCTCCATGGGATCGGTCGGGAAGTCGGCGCCCGTCTCGGCCTTGACGATCGCCTTCTGGCCATCGACGAGCGCGCGGAGCGCGTCCTCGTCGAGCGCCGAGTCGGGCACCTTGCGCTGGAGCTCCTCGGTGTTGAGGCGGCTCGCGTCTACCCCGATGGCCGCCGCCGTCTTGCGGCGCGCCGCCTCGAGCGGCGCGTCGAAGCGGGTGCGCGCCACGCCGAGCACCACGTCGGCGTAGGTGACGATGAAGCGGCGGTAGGCGTCGAGGGCGAAGCGCGCGTTCTGGGTGCGCTTGGTCAGCCCGTCGACGATGGCGTCGTTCAAGCCGAGGTTGAGGATGGTGTCCATCATCCCCGGCATCGACGCGCGCGCGCCCGAGCGGACCGACACGAGCAGCGGGGCCGCCGGGTCGCCGAAGCGCGCGCCGACGAGCTGGCCGACGCGACCGAGCGCCTCGCGCATCTCGGTGCGGACGGCCTCGGGCAGCTCTTCGCCCGACGCGTAGAACGCGTTGCAGACCTCGGTCGTCAGCGTGAACCCGGGCGGGACCGGGATGCCGAGCCGCGTCATCTCGGCGAGCCCCGCGCCCTTGCCACCGAGCAGCTCGCGCTGCGTCGCGTCCCCGTCGGCCTGTCCTTTACCGAAGAAGTAGGTCGCCTTGGCCATGCGGCGCACCGTAGGAGAATCGAGCGGTGGGGCCAAGGGCCGCCAGGCCCCAACTTGGGGGCTCCGCCCCCAAACCCCCGCGGCAATCGCCGGTCGGCTTCGCCGCCCCGACACCCGCCCTCCGCTTCGCTTCGGTCGGGTCGATTGCCGCTCAACTTGGGGGCTCCGCCCCCAAACCCCCGCGGCAATCGCCGGTCGGCTTCGCCGCCCCGACACCCGCCCTCCGCTTCGCTTCGGGTGGGTCAGTCCAATTGCCTGCTTGATCGCTTTCGCCCAACCACCGAATCAGCGCACCTTGCAGCGCCCGCCCGTCGGCCGCGCGTAGGGCACCTTGGCGCTCCTGCCTCGGACGAACACGGAGCCGCCCGGGCCGGGCTTGGCGATGATCGCGCCCGAGGCGATGGGCCGGCCCTCGGGCAGCTCCTCGATCTCGACGACGACGTCGTTGCCCTCGGCGTGCACGCCGGCGATCGAAGCGCGGCGCTTGGTCTCGTCGGCTTCGCCGCCGGGGCAGCCGACGCCGCGCGCGCTCACCGCGATCACCATCGCGTCGCCGCCGACCTCGGGCACCCGGTCGCGCCACTGGAAGCTGGGATCGCCCGGGTCGCCCACGGCGACGGCGAGGCAGCTGCAGGTCTCTTTGTGCGGGGCGGACGGCGCCATCATGAGGTCGTGGCGGACGCCGACCCAGGTCTCGGGCGCCTTGACATCGGCGGCGGCCGGGGCGGCGCCGGGCGGCGGGCTCAGCTCCTCGGTCTCGCGCAGCGGGCGCGCGACCTCGGGCTGCTCGCTCGACCAGTCCATGTCCTCGGCCTTGCGCTGCGAGCCACCGCAGCCCGACCAGAGCGGGGCGACCACCGTGGCAACCAAGACGATCCTGCGCATCCCGGACGAGCTTGCCACCGCGGGGACGGGACGGACAAGTCCGGCGCCACACCGAGCGCGCCCGCCGCGTCAGCCCGGCGCTTCGAAGAGCGGCTCGACGCCGTACGGCCCGGTGATCGCGGCGCGGTAGTGCTGCGCCAGCCGGACCAGGTCGTGGAGCATCGCCGCCGCGTCGCGCTCGCGCGCGCGCGAGGCCGCCTCGACGAACGAGAGGAACACGACCTCGCCCGCGGTCGAGAGCCGGTACGGCCCGGTCGTCTCGTCGTTGAGCGTGAGGAGCAACCGGTAGAGGGGCTCGATGTTGCGCGAGGGCACGCGCACCACCGGCGCCCGGAAGAAGATCTGCTGGCCGGCCTCGTCGATGCGCACCAGGACCTCGGTCGCCTCGGCGACGCCGGGGGCCCGGTGCAAGAGGCGCCACGCGCGCGGCCCCGTCCGGACCTTGTTCGCCACGACGCCGATGGTGGCGAGCACGTCGCGCACCACGCGCTCGGCCGGGGCCAGCGCGCCGCCGCCGGACTCGGCGTGCGGGAGGAGCGCGCCGCAGGCGAGGCAGCGATCGAGCTCGGCGCCGAACGGCTCGTCGCAGGCCGGGCAGCGGTAGACGGGCGTCTTGTCCCGGAGCTCGCCGAGCGGGACGTTGAAGGGCGCCAGCTCCTTGAGCAGCGCCTTGTGCGGCAGCACCAGCCCGGTGCGGCCGCGCCCGCGCGGCGGCGCGACGCCGACGAGCCCCACCAGCCGCCCGCGCGCGTCGATGAGCGGGCCCCCGCGCGCCAGCGGATCGCGCGCGGCGTCGGTCTCGAGGTGGGGCACGCCGTCGACGATCTGATCGCAGGCGATGGCGATCCCGGGGCCGACGCCGAAGCCGTGGCCGGGCAGCCGCCGCAGCGCCACGACCTCGTCGCCCGGCCGCGGGGGCGCCGACGAGGGGACGAGCGCCTGGAGGCCGAGCACGTCCTTGGGCAGCACCAGCGCGAGATCGCGCCGCACCGACGCGGCGATCACGCGCGCCACCATCCGCTGCCCGCCCTCGATCTCGACGAGCACGTCGCCCTGGTAGCCGACCACCCGGTGCGTGGTGACGATGACGCCGTTGGCGAGCGCGACCCAGCCCGAGCCCGACGACGGCCCCGCCGAGACGCCGACGACCGAGCTGCGCGACGCGCCCGCCAGATCGGCGAGCGAGACGGCGTCGATGCTGCCGCTGGGCGTGCGCGTGGTCATCCGGCGACGATCCTCTTCAGCGCGGTCAGCATGAGCTCGTTGGTGGGAGCCCTGGCTCCGTCGCGCTGCGCGTGGGCGACGATCTCGCGCAGCCGCTGCTGCGTCTGGGGCGGGAGCTTGGTGCGCGCGAGCAGCTCGCTGAGCGCGCCGAGCGCGAGGAAATGCACGAGCGGCGCATCCTGGGGCGCCCGCTCGATCTCCTCGACGTAGCGCCCGAGGTGCTCCTTCGCCTGGGCCGCGCTGGTGAGCGGCTCGATCGCGGGCGGCTTCTCCTTCCCGACGTTGGCGCGCGAGCTGACGATGCGCTCCATCACCAGGAGCGCCGGCTCGGCGATGGGGATGGGGAGCGACATCGAGCTGCGCCGCCGCCCGTCGGAGCTCGACTGCCAGATCTCCTTCGTCGACGCCGCGGTGGCGCGGAAGAGGTACGCGACGGCATCGGGCACCGACTCGCCGAAGTCGTAGACGGCGCGGTACACCGTCGCGCGGACGAGCAGCATCATCGTCGCCGGCCGCTCCTGGAAGCTCAGCGCCGTGGCGAGCGCCTGGGCGTAGCGCAACAGCTCGCAGAGCCGGTCGGTGTCGCTGGTGCCCTCGGCCGCGGGAGGCGGCGGCGGCATCGACGCGGTGCGCTTCGAGGGCGTCGCCTCGACCTGGATCTCGTGCAGCGTCGGCTTGCGCTTCGAGAACTGCGGCAAGGGCGGCGCCGCGAGCGCCGCGCCCCCCGCGGCGAACGCCGGCGCGAGGATCGCCGGGATGTCGCCGCCCTGATCGGCCGCGGGCGCGGGCGTCGGGATCTTGAGCGGGGCCTTCGCCGCGCCGATGCCGTCGGCGGGCGTCGCGCGCGGGATCGACACCGGCCGCGGGGTGCGCGAGGACGGGGGCGGAGGCGGCACCGAGCGGATCGCCTCGGGCGCGGCGAGCGGCGCGAGCGGGCGCCCGGCGCCGACGGCCTCCCAGCCGGCGGACGCGAGCTCCTCGGCGCCGAGCGCCGTGCGCGCGTCGAACGCGCTCGCGAGCTCGTTCGTGTACTGCTCGGCGAGCGCGAACGCCTCGCGCAGGGCGAGGACCACGAGCGCGGGGCTCTGCCCGGCGAGGCGCGCCACGTGCCGGAGCACGAGCAGATCGCCGCGCAGGCACACGCGCGAGGTCGCGAGCTCGGCGCCCGACACCTCGAGCGCGAAGCGGAGCGCCGCGGCGCGCTGCCGCTGCGGCAGCCGGCAGAGCGGCGAGTCGATGGTGATCTGCGGCGGGCGCAGGCAGACGAAGAGCGCGGTCCGCCCCTCGACGAGGACCCACGCGGGGCCGTCGGGCACCGCGGCCGAGCGTGACGCGATCCCGAGCGCGCCGATGACGTGGCTGAACGCGCGCGTGTAGTCCTGCTTCTGCCAGGCTTCGTTGGCCTTCTCGAGGCCGCCCGGCGCGTGCGGGTCGCGCGGGGTGAAGCGCGTCGCCGCGTCCTGGAGCGGCAGCGGGACCGCGTCGCCGCCGCACGCCTCGCAGCGCGGCCCCGCGAGGGGCCAGCCGCACGTGGCGCAGAACGTTCGCGACGGGGCGGGAGGCATCCGTAGGCGAGGCTCGCTTCCCACCGCGCCCGCCGTCAAGGGGGGCGACTACAGGAAGGGATTGAGGTGCACGGGCACCTTCGACGCGCGCGTGTTGTAACGGACGCGCGAGAAGAAGTGCCCCATCAGCATGACCCACACCGCGAACGTGGCCACGCTGATGATGACCTCGGCCGTCTTGCCGATGCTGGCCACCATCCAGATCGCCGTCAGCATGAACGCCGCGAACGAGAGCGGGACGAACCACTTCCAGCAGAGGTTCATCATCTGATCGATGCGCACGCGCGGCAGCGTCCAGCGGATCCACACCACGATGAAGATGAGGATCCAGCTCTTGAGCAGGAAGATGAAGACGCCGAGGAGCTGCAGCGCCCAGCTCGCCTCCTGCTGCGCGGGCGTCACGCCGGGCACCTGCCAGCCGCCGAGGAAGAGCGCGCTGGCGATGCCGCACATCACGAACACGTTCGCCCACTCGGCGAAGAAGAAGAACAGGTAGCGCATCCCCGAGTACTCGGTGGAGTAGCCGGCGACGAGCTCGCTCTCGGCCTCGGGCAGGTCGAAGGGAGCGCGGTTGCCCTCGGCGAGCGCCGTCGTGAAGTAGAGGAAGAAGAGCGCGAAGGTGATCGGGCTCCGGAACACGTACCAGTACCAGGGCCACCCGCCGACCGCGATGAAGCTGGCGCCGGTGCCGCCCTGGGCCGCGATGATGTCCTGGAGGCGGAGCGAGCCGGTCATCATCACCAGGCAGACGATCGCGACCGCGCCGGGGATCTCGTAGCTGATGATCTGCGCGGCCGAGCGGATGCCGCCGAGGAGCGACCACTTGTTGTTCGAGGCCCAGCCGCCCGTCATCAGCCCGATGGTCACGAGCGAGGTGACCGCGATGACGAAGAGGATGCCGATGTCGAGATCGGCGGCGATGAGCTTCTGCCCGAAGGGCATGACCACGAACGTCGCCGAGACGCCGACGAAGACGAGGTACGGCGCCAGCCGGAAGAGCAGGTGATCGCTCTCGGTCGGGACGATGTCCTCCTTCATGATCGACTTGATGCCGTCGGCGAGCCACACGAGAAAGCCCTGCGGCCCCGCCCGGTTCGGGCCCACGCGCGACTGCATGCGCGCCGAGACGCGCCGCTCGACCCAGGTGATGATCCCGGCCGTCGGCGCCATGAAGATGAGGAGGATGAAGGCGGCGACGCCGAGGATGATCCCGGCGCCGAGGAGATCGGCCGGGGCGCTCGGCGAGAAGCCGTCGAGGTTCAGCTGACGGACGACGGGCGCCTCGGCGCCGCGCTTGATCCCGAGGCCCGGGAGGCGGTCGTGGCCGCTCGGCGTCAGATCGCCCACCGAGTTGACCTTCACGCCCTCGAAGCTGGTGATGAGGTCGCCCGCGAGGATCTGCGCCTTGTCGGCGGGGCTCGAGGCGCGCACCGACGTGACGAGGAGGCCGCCGGCCGCGGGCGAGTCGGGCGAGACCTCGACGCCGAGGAAGTCGAGGAAGCGCTTGGCCTCCTTCTCGCGCGCCTCGAGCACGGCGCGGCGCGCGGTGGGCGGGCGGAAGTCCATCACCACGTTCTTGACGGTGCCGGTCACCGGCGTGCCGCCCTGCCCGAACGGCGGCAGCGTCACCACCACGTCGCCGTGGAAGCTCGTGTGGACCGCGTCGTCGCCGCGACCACAGAAGCGCGACTGCAGCCCCTCGGTGAACACCATCGAGACCTTGTCGGTGTGCACCTGCGCGCTCTCGACCTCGATGATCTGGTCGGCGAGCGGGGCCTGCCCGGGGCGGCGCAGCACGCCGCGGAAGGTCACCACCGCCTCCTTGGCGTCGGCCGCGGGGAGGTTCGTACCCAGGACCTCGATGCGATCGCCCACGTCCACTTCGCGGGGGGCGACGTCGATGACCGAGAGCAGATCCGGGGGGGGCGCCCCCGCGCCCCCCCGGAGGCCCCCGAGCAGGGGCCCCGGGAAGGCGCAGAGGAGCCGGGGGGGCATGTCGGCCCCGCTTATAGATCGCGGGGCCCGGAAGGTCGAGATCGGGGGCGTACGGGGAGGAAGTAGCGGGCCCCGTCGAGCTCGTTGACCCCGACGTAGAGCTCGGTCTCGAAGACCTCCTTCAGCCGCCGGTAGGTCATCACCTCCTCGATCGTCCCGTGGGCGACGAGCTCGCCGTCCTTGAGGAGGGCGACGCGGTCGGCGTACTGGGCGGCGGCGTTGAGGTCGTGGAGGACGGCGAGGCACGCGAGGCCGCGCTCGGCGACCTCGCGCTGGATGAGCTCGTGGACGGCGACCGCGTGACGGACGTCCAGGTGTGCGCCCGCCTCGTCGAGGACCAGGACCTTGGCCTCCTGCGCGAGCGCCCGCGCCACCGCGACGCGCTTTTGCTCGCCCCCCGAGAGCTGGGCCACGGGGCGGGCCGCGAGGTCCGCGAGCTCGCAGGCCGCGAGGGCGCGCTCGACCGCCGCATCGTCGGCCTCCGAGGCCCGCATCCAGGCCCCCTGGTGTGGGGCGCGGCCCATCATGACGACCTCGCGGACGGTGAACCCCATCGCCACCTCGACCGTCTGGGGGACGACCGCGATCTTGCGGGCGATGGCCCTGCGATCGAGCCGCGCGATGTCCTCGCCGAGCACCGAGACCGCTCCGGCGCGCGGGGCGAGCAGGCCGGAGAGCACCCGGACCAGCGTCGTCTTGCCGGCCCCGTTGGGCCCCAAGACCGCGCAGAGCTCGCCCGCTCGGACCTCCAGGGACACGCCGCGCAGCGCGTCGACGGGACCCGCGGCCGAGGCGGCGGCCGTGGTACGGCTCGCCGGCCCGCCGGTGGGTCCGCCCGCTCCAAGCCCGCGATACCCTGCGCGGACGTCACGAAAGGCGATGGCGGGCATGGCAGAATCTGTGTTCCAATCGGTCGAAGGGGCGCAAGGACATGGACACGGTGAAGGAGAGCGCGGGAGCGAGCGAGAAGCCGCGGCGCGTTATCAAGCGGTACTCGAACCGGAAGCTCTACGACACCAAGGACAGCCGGTACGTCACGCTGCAGCAGATCGGAGAGATGGTCCGGGCCGGCGAAGAGGTCCAGATCATCGACAACGCGACCAAGGAGGACAAGACCGAGGTCACGTTGGCGCTGATCATCTCGGAGGACCTGAAATCCCAGCCCCGGAGCGTGCCGCTCGGCACGCTGCGCGATCTCATCCAGGAGCGCGGCGAGCGGCTGCTGACCCAGCTGCGCGAGGGCCCGATCGGGCGGCTCATCCCCGGCGGGCCGGGCGTGGAGGGCGGCGTCGCCGTTCCGGTGGCGGTGGATCCACCGGCCGTGGATCTGGCCAAGAAGCCCGCCGACAAGGCCCCCGCCGCCCCGATGTCGGAGGCCGAGAAACCGAAGGGCCGTCTCAGCGAGATCGTCGAAACTTCGAAGCAAACGCTCGATCAGTGGCAGCACGCGGTGGACGAACGGGTCCGCGCGATCCTGCCCGGCGTCGGCTCGTTCCGGGAGCTCCAGGCCGAGGTGAAACGGCTGACGCAGCGCGTCGACGAGCTCGAGCGCAAGCTTGCGGCGGCCGAGAGCCGCACTAAGAAGGAATAGTCTCCCCAAGGCCCAGGTTGACCGGATCAACATGCCGTTCTTCTTCAGCAAGCGGAAGGCGTCGGTCGCCCAGGACCTGGCGCTGGTCGCCGATGGCGACGCGAAGCAGGGCGGGTCGTTCGACGCCTTCGAGGTCGAGCTCCTCGCGCACCTCGACGCGCTCTATGCGGTCAGCTGCCGCATGACCAAGAGCACGACCGAGGCCGAGGATCTCGTCCAGGACACGATCGTCAAGGCGATGCGTGCGCGCTCGCAGTTCGAGCCGGGGACGAACCTCAAGGCGTGGCTCCTCCGGATCCTGACCAACACGTTCATCAACCGCTACCGCCGCGGCGGACTCGAGCGCGACATCCTCGAGGGCCCCGACGCCGACTCGCTCACCGACGGCTGGATCGGCGCCAACACGATGCGCGCGATGCGCGACCCCGAGACGCAGGCGCTCAAGCCGCTCGTCGAGGCCGAGGTGCAGCGCGCGCTCGACGCGCTCCCGGACGACTTCCGCATCGCCGTCGTCCTCTCCGACATCGAGGAGCTCTCGTACAAGGAGATCGCCGAGGCCATGGGCTGCCCCATCGGCACGGTGATGTCCCGCCTCCACCGCGGCCGCCGCCTGCTCCAGAAGACGCTGCGCGAGCACGCCGTCTCGATGGGCATCGTGGCCGAGGAGGCCGCCGCCGAGAGCGCGCCCATGGCCCTCGCGGCGAACGGCCCCGCCCCGGCCGCCGACCTGGCTGCGTACCGCCGCCGCCGGCGAGGTGTGGCGTGACCGCCGCGCGCAAGACGCTCGACGAGTGCGCGCGTTACGCGCACGCGATGGAGCCGTACATCGACGGCGAGCTCGACCCCGACCACGTGATGGACGTCGAGGGCCACGTGCGCGCCTGCGCGCCGTGCAGCGAGCGCGTGGCGCTCGCGCGCGCCACCCGCCAGAGCCTCAAGCGCTGCGTCTCGACCCACGCGAGCGCCGCGAGCAACGCGCTCCGCGCGCGCGTCTGCGGCTCCATCCTCCAGGAGAAGGCCAGGCACGAGGCGCGCGCCGCCGAGGCGCGCGAGGTCGAGCTCGGCCCCAGGCTCATCCGCCTCCGCTACGCGGTGGGGCTCGCCGCTGCAGCCGGCGTGGTGTTCGCGATGGGCGCGGCGCGGCTCCGCTACCAGCCGGCGAGCGCGCCCCTGGCGATGCAGGATCAGGTGGCCCCGCCTGCCTCGGTGAACATGGGCGTCGACACGCTGCTCGAGGATCTGGTCGCGCTCCACGCGCACCCGCTCCCGCCCGAGATGACGGACCCCGAGCAGCTGGAGCGCTTCGACGGGCTCGTGGGCGTGCCGGTGCGGCGCCCCGCGTTCCAGCCGTTCAACGCGAGCTTCAAGGGGGCGCGCGTCCACGCGATGCGCGACCGCCGCGCCGCGCTGCTGCAGTACACGGTCGAGGGCGGGCACCGCGTCACCGTCTACGTGTTCGATCCGCGCGTCGTGCCGGTCCGCGGCTCCTCGCTGCGAGCGCGCGTGGTGCGCGAGCAGCCGGTCTACGTCGGCAGGCTGCGCGGCTACTCGGTCGCGGCCGCCGAGCAGGCCGGGGTGGGCTACGCGCTCGCGTCGGATCTCGACGACGACGAGAGCACGAAGCTCGTGCTCGCCGCGGCGCACTGAAGAGGTGTCGGGCAATCGTCCGACCGACGCCTCTCGACGCCCGAGGTCCGACGCCTCTTCAGTCCGGGGGCGCGGGGGCAGAGCCCCGCTCGCGACTGAAGAGGTGTCGGGCAATCGTCCGACCGACGCCTCTCGACGCCCGAGGTCCG
>CAYJPW010000002.1:0-133466 GCA_964372055.1 uncultured Polyangiaceae bacterium | reverse complement strand
ACACTTGCGTTGGGCGTGGGGGGGGGGGGGGGGCGGGGCGCCCCCCCGGGCGCCGCGCCGCCACCGAGCCGCGATGAGCCGCTCGACGCGGCACCGCGATGCTCGAGGCAACTCGCGGGCCGCCGGGAAACGCGGCCGATCCGGTGAGTGCCGTCGGGGGGGCGAGGACCTCCAGAGATGCCGGCTCTCAGCTCTCGCTGGCGACGGTCGTCATCTCGTTCGCGAAGATCTGCGCCGGGACCTGCGCCGACGCCTTGGCGCGGAGGACGTTGAAGATCCGCAGCGGCTTCTCCTTGCCCTTCACCTTGGCCGGGTGCAGCTCCTCGCACTCGAACTTGCCGCCGAGCCTCGCGTGCGTCGTCTCGCTGACGATGATCTGCCCGGCGAGCGCGACCGAGCAGAGGCGCGCCGAGGTGTTCGCGACGTCGCCGATGACGGTGTACGAGAGCGCCTTCGAGCTGCCGATGTAGCCGGCGACGAGCGGGCCGGTGTGGATGCCGACGCCGACCGCGAGCGGCGCCTGCTCCTTCTCGAGGCGCTTGCGGTTGTACTTGCCGAGCACCTCGCTCATCTCCAGCGCGCACTGCACCGAGCGGAGCGCGTCGTCCGGGTGGACCACCGGCGCGCCCCACAGGGCCATGATCCCGTCGCCCATGAACTTGTCGAGGGTGCCCTCGTACTTGAAGATCGTGTCCACCATCAGCTCGAAATACTCGTTGAGCATCTCGACGATGACCTCGGGGCCCGTGCCCTCGCTCATCCGGGTGAAGCCGCGGATGTCGCTGTTGAACACGGTGCACTCGGGCACGAGCGCGCCGCCCTGCTTCACCTCGAGCTGACCGCTGATGACGCGCTCGGCGATGTTCGGCGAGAGCAGCCGGCTGAAGCGCTCGCGCGTCACGATCTCGTTCTCGATCTTCTTACCGAGGATGTTGATCTCGATGAACATCGCGGCGTGGTTCGCGACCGACGTCACGAGATCGAGATCCTTCGGCTGGAACTGCGCGAGCGTCTCGGAGTCGAGCCAGAGGACGCCGAGCACCTCGCTGTTGTGGCTGTCGAGGAGCGGCGCCACGATCGCCGAGCTGATCCGGTTCAGGATCATGCTCTTGCCCTTGGCCGCGGCGAAGTCCATCGCGGCGTCGTGGGTGAGCACCGCCGCGCGCTCCTTCACGACGTGGTTCAGGATCGTGGACGAGACGGTGATCGGCGCCGTGGTGCCGTCGCGGCGCTGGAGGGCGCGCGGGGTGAGCTCGCCGCTCTCGTCGCGGAGGAAGATGACCCCGCGGTCCGCCTGGATGAACTTGAAGACGCTGGTGAGGATCTTCTCGAGGAGCTTGGTCGTGTCGCGCTCGAGACCGATCTCGCGCGAGAGCTCGTGCGAGAGGCGCAGCCGCTCGTAGTCGGCGCGGAGCTGCCCCATGTCGTTGGCCACGCGCTCGAAGGCGAGGAAGCCCTTGCCGACGGCGGCGATCTGCGTGCCGATCTGGCGGGCCTGATCGTTGAGGTTGACCCGGGTGCCGTGGGCGAGGAACGACGTGTTCTGCGGGCCGGTGGTCGCGGCGCGCGAGACGCCGGGCATCGGCGCGGTCCCGAGCGGACCCGCCGGCTGGCCCTGGAGGTGCGCCATCGGCGGCGGGCCCGGCGGCCCGGGCGGCTGCGGCGGCTGGTAAGGCTGGGCGAGGGGCGTGTGCAGGTACTGCTGGCGCTGCTGCGGCGGTTGCTGCCCCTGTGGCTGCGCCTGCGGAGGCGCGTTCGGCGGGCGCTGTTGCGCATAAGGAGGCGGCGGCTGGGGCGGGTACTGGCCCTGCTGCTGCTTCTGGTAGGCGGCCATCTGGTGGGCCGACTGCGCGAGCGGCGAGGGACCGGGCCCCGGCGGCTGCGGGTTGCTCCAGGGCGCCGGGGCCACGGCCGGCGGGCCCACCTGCCCCGCGGCGCTGAGCGGCGCACCCCCGTCGTCGAAGCGGCCGCGCGTGGCGCCCAGGGCGATTTCGTCGCCGTGCTTGAGCGGGGCCTCGCCCCGGACGCGCTCGTTGTTGATGAAGGTGCCGTTCAGGCTGCCGAGATCGCGCAGAACGTAGTGATCGCCGCGGAGCTCGATGATGCAGTGCTCCTTCGAGACGATCTTGTCGAGGAGCTGGATGGTGTTGTTGGGGTGGCGGCCCAGCGAGTTGACGGCGCGCAGCTCGATGGCCTGCTGGCCCTCGGCCGTCGAGAGGATCAAGCGCGCCATCGGACCTCCGAGCTTACCCAGGCCGGGCCGGCCCGACAATCGTCCCGAGCCCCTCCCCGCACGAGGTAGGGAAAGCGGGGCGGCCGGAGCTTATTCCCGGCGGGCTTCGGAGCTTGGGGGCTCCGCCCCCAAACCCCCCGGGCAATTGCCGGTCGGCTTCGCCGCCCGGACACCCGCCCTCCGCTTCGCTTCGGTCGGGTCAATTGCCCGCGACATGGAAGCGCAGCGGTCGGCCTCCTCACTTTGGCTTGGCTGCGCCGACCCGAGGCCCGGTAGACGACCGCACCCCACCCGCACTACGACTCGTGCATGGCCAAGGACCTGCTCCTCGCGATCGATCAGGGCACGACCGGCACCACCTCCCTCGTCATGGACACGTCGGGCGCCACGCTCGGGCGCGCGACGTTCGAGTTCCGGCAGCACTTCCCCGCGCCGGGGCAGGTCGAGCACGACGCCGACGAGATCTGGCAGAGCGTGCTCGATGCCGTGCGGGGCGCCCTCGCCGCGGCGGGCGTGGACGGCTCGCGCATCGCCGCCGTCGGCATCACCAACCAGCGCGAGACGACGCTCGTCTGGGAGCGCGCGACCGGCCGCCCCATCCACCGCGCCGTCGTCTGGCAGGACCGCCGCACGACCGATCGCTGCGCCGAGCTCGAGGCGGCAGGTCACGAGCCGCGCGTCCGCTCGACCACCGGCCTCGTGCTCGATCCGTACTTCAGCGGCACCAAGGTGGCCTGGCTGCTCGATCACGTCCCCGGCGCGCGCGCGCGGGCCGATGCCGGCGAGCTCGCCTTCGGCACCATCGACAGCTTCCTCGTGTGGCGGCTCTCGGGCGGCGGCGCCGACGCGGTCCACGCGACCGACGTGACCAACGCCTCGCGGACGCTGCTCATGAGCCTCGCCACGCTCGACTGGGACGCCGGCATGCTCGACCTGTTCCGCGTGCCGCGCCCGCTCTTGCCTCGCATCGTCGGCTCGGCCGAGCGCGTCGCCGTCACCAAGGGCTTTGCTCCGCTGCCCGACGGCGTCCCCATCGCCGGGATCGCCGGCGACCAGCAGGCGGCGCTCTTCGGCCAGGCCTGCTTCGGCGTCGGCGACGCCAAGTGCACCTACGGCACGGGCGCGTTCGTGCTCGTCAACATCGGCGAGAAGCCGATCGCGAGCCGCTTCGGGCTGCTCACGACCGTCGCGTGGAAGGTGGGCGGCAAGGTCGCGTTCGCGCTCGAGGGGAGCGCGTTCATCGCCGGCGCCGCCGTGCAGTGGCTCCGCGACGGCCTCGGCCTCGTGAAGAGCGCGTCCGAGATCGAGGCCCTCGCCCGCACGGTGCCCTCGAGCGAGGGGGTGACCTTCGTCCCGGCGCTCGCCGGTCTGGGCGCGCCCTACTGGGATCCGGAGGCGCGCGGGCTGATCGCGGGGCTCACCCGAGGCACGACGGCGGCGCACCTCGCCCGCGCCACCCTCGAGGGCATCGCGCTCGAGGTGATGGATCTGCTCCGGGCGATGTCGGACGACCTGGGCAAGCCGCTCGCGCGCATGCGGGTGGACGGCGGCGCCGCGGCCAACGATCTCCTCATGCAGTACCAGGCGGACGTGGCCGAGATCGCGATCGAGCGGCCCGCCGAGCTCGAATCCACCGCGCGCGGGGCCGCGATGCTCGCCGGCGTGGGCGTGGGAATTTTCCAGCAGACGTCGGAGGCTGCGCGGATGTCCAAGGTCGCGCGGAGCTTCGGGGTCGAAATGCCGGCGATCGACCGCGACGCTCACCGGCGCCGGTGGGCGGACGCGATCGCTCGCGCGCGCACCCGCCCCTGACGCCCGGCGGTCGGGCTCCGCCGCGTCGCGATGCGGCGAGCGGCGGAGGCGCGCTCCGGCCGCTCGGGATCGAAAGCCCCGCAGCCCACCGACCGAGGCTCCAGGCTCTTTCGCATCCGGGAATCATCCCTAGAGTGCGAGAGTTGAGCCGTGGAGGCGCCGTTCGGCGTATCGTTCCATGTCGACGTCCCACTCTCGGCCCCACTTGATTGTCGTGAACCGGAGCGCCCGGCCAGCCCCCAGGCGTGTCCAGATCTTGGATGAGGAACCTATGGTGAACACCGAACACGCGGGAGGCACCGGCGCGCCGATGCGCGACATCCCGATCGACTGGGAGGCGCTGGAGGACGCCTTCGAGAACAACGCCCCCGAGGTCCACTCTTACCTCCACATGGTCACCGGCGACGTCCTCCGCGTCGTCGACGGGGTCGCCGATCCGCAGATGCACGCCCGGATCGCGGCCGACTCCAACTACCTCCGCATCGATCCCGTGAGCTCGCGCGAGCAGTACCGGTGGATGGAGCGGTACATCCCCATGGTCGAGGACCCGGAGCTCGCCGGCAAGCTGACGCAGGCGATCGACGGCAAGGGCGCGTTCCGCCGCTTCAAGGACGTGCTCATGGCCTACGGCCCCGAGCGCGAGCGGTGGTTCACCTTCCGGAGCGAGCGGCTCCGCATCTTCATGGAAGCGTGGCTGAGCGCGCACGCCCTCAACCCGGTCGCGCGGCCCCTCTGGGTGGCCGAGGCGCCGCCCTCGCGCAGCGGCGAGGCGGCCGCGCCGGCCGAGCAGCCGGTCCTCCGCGACGAGACGCGCGAGGCGCGGCGAGGCAAGAGCGCCGAGTCGCTCCGCAAGGCGCTCCGCGAGATCGCCGACGCCCTCGGCCCCCGCGACCTCGACACCCTCACCGCCTTCGCCGAGTTCCTCAAGGCGCGCCGCGCCGCCCGTTCGTTCGCGCATCACTACCCGCACGAGCAGACGCACACCGGCGAGGAGGAGGCCCCCGCCTCGCAGGAGATCCCGGGCGAGGCGCGCGAGACCGGATAGCGCAGCGCCGGCGGCTAGCGCTTCTTGACGATCACGATCGAAACCCGCGGGCGGGCGCTCTGGTAATACTGCTCGAGCGCCTGCCCGAGCCTCTGGCCGACGTACCAACGCCGCAGCACCGGCAGCGCCTGGTCGAAGTCGTCGCCGTCGAACGGCGTCGCCCCGCTCTTCCAGAGATCGCGGAGCTCGAGATCGCTCGGCTCGAGCATCGGCGCCACCATGCGATCGACGTAGAGGCTCGCGCGCGCCTGGCGCCGTAGCAGCGCGTCGAGCTCGTCCGACCCGATGCCCTCGGCCGCGGCGGCGGCGAGCAGGCGCGGGCGCCCGCGGACGCGCTGCTCGAGCACGGAGCGCGCCGCCTCGGCCCGCTTGCCGATCTCGGCGGGCGCCGGCGCCGGCAGGATCGGCAGCGCGGCGAGCAGCGTCTCGGCGATGTGGCGATCGAGCGCCGCCCGCACGTGCCGGTCCTGGTACGCGCCCGACTCGGCGTCGCGATCGGCGAGCGCCTCGAGCCGCGCCTCGAAGGCGAGCTCGCGCTCGAAGACGAACTGCGGCTTGAGGACGCCGCCCGTCTCCGGCGCGTGCCAGCGCACCGCGACGCGATCGAGCAGCACCCCCGGCGGCGCCGGCCGCGCCTCCTGCGCCGACGCGAGCGGGCAAGCCAGCGCGGACGCGACCGCGAGCGAAAAGGCGGCGAGGCTCGAGCGCGGCATCTCGGCTCTCGAACGTACACGCCGCCCGGCGGATCGACTAGCCTCGGGCCGATGTCGGGCCACGGCGGCGGCGATCCGCTGAAGGTGATCAAGGCGGCGCTCTACGCGAACTTCGCGATCGCGGTGGTGAAGTTCGTCGCCGCCTACCTGTCGGACAGCACCGCGACGCTCGCCGAGGCCGTGCACTCGGTCGCGGACACCGGCAACCAGGCGCTCCTCCTCGTGGGCATCCGCCTGGCCGCCAAGCGCGACGACGCCCGCTACCCGTTCGGCCGTGCCATGGAGCGCTACTTCTGGCCGTTCATCGTGGCGCTGCTCCTCTTCTCGGTCGGCGGCGCCTTCGCCGTGTACGAGGGCGTCCACAAGGCCATCCACCCCACGCCGCCGGACCTCACCGACTTCTGGAGCCTGCGCCGCGGCCCGCTGACGCCGCTCGTGGTCCTCGGCGTGTCCGCCGCGTTCGAGTCGTACTCCTGCTCGGTCGCGCTCAAGGAGTTCCGCGCCGGCAACAAGTCGAAGGACAAGCCGCTCCGCGAGGCGCTGTTCGAGGGCAAGGATCCGACGATCCCGCTCGTCCTCATGGAGGACATCGCCGCGCTCACCGGTCTCACCGTCGCGTTCGCGGCGGTCGGCCTCTCGGCGCTCACCGGCAACGGGATCTGGGACGCGGTCGGCTCGATCCTCATCGGGGTGCTGCTCATGTACGTCGCCACCCTCATCGCGCGCGACGCGCACGACCTCTTGATCGGCGAGCGCGCCACGCCCGAGATGGAGGGCGAGGTGCAGCGCATCACCGAGGGCACCGAGGGGGTCGTGGGGGTGACCCAGATCCTGACGATGCACCTCGGCCCCGAGTTCGTCGTGCTCGCCATGAAGGTCGCGTTCCGGCCGGGCTCGAGCCTCGAGGAGGTCGAGCGCGTGACCGACGAGATCGAGAGGCAGGTGCGCGAGGGCGTCCCCGAGATGAAGAAGATCTTCATCGAGCCGGACTCGGACGGCGATCTCCGCGGCGTCGTCCGGAAGGCCGCCCGCGAGGCGCAGGGCGCGGCGAGCCCGTGAGCGGAGCGTCCCGCCTCCGGTCGAGCCTCTTCGCCGGCGCGGCCGCGGCGGCGGCGCTCGCGGTCGCGCCGGCGCTCCTGCCCGCGCGCCACGAGGACCGCCTGCCGGCCGGGCCGCACCGGGGCGTTCGGGTGGGGCTCGTCTTCGACGTCGGCGGCCGTGGCGACAAGAGCTTCAACGACGCCGCCTACGAGGGCATCTCGCGCGCGGCCCGCGAGCTCGGGGTCGAGACCGAGCTGCTCGAGCCGAGCGGCGCCGAGGACCGCGAGGCGGCGATGCGCCTCTTCGGGGCGCGCGGCTTCGACCTGGTCATCGGCGTGGGCTTCATCTTCTCCACCGACGTGAACGTGGTCGCGCGCGCCTTCCCGCGCACCAAGTTCGCCTGCATCGACTACGCGCCCCCCGCCGACGGCGCCGTCCCGCCGAACGTCGCCGGCCTCCGGTTCCGCGAGGAGGAGGGCTCGTTCCTGGTCGGCGCCGTCGCCGGGCAGGTCAGCCGGAGCAAGCACGTCGGCTTCGTGGGCGGGATGGACATCCCGCTCATCCACAAGTTCGAGGCGGGGTACCGCGCCGGCGTGGCCGAGGTCTGCCCCGAGTGCGTGGTGCACGCGGCCTACGCGGGCACGACCCCCGAGGCGTTCCGCGACCCGGTCAAGGGCAAGGCGCTCGCGACGAGCCAGATCACCGCCGGCGCCGACGTCGTCTACCACGCGTCCGGCACCACCGGGCACGGCGTCTTCGAGGCGTCGCGCGACATGGGCGTGAAGGCGATCGGCGTCGACGCCGATCAGCACGACGAGATGCCGGGCACCGTGCTCACCAGCATGATCAAGCGCGGCGACGTCGCCGTGTTCGACACCATCGTCGCCGTCTGCGAGGGTCGCTTCCAGGGCGGCCTCGCTTCGTTCGGGCTCGCCGACGACGGCGTCGGCTACGTCGACGAGGGCCCCCACGCCGAGGGCATCCCCGCCGGCGTGAAGGCCCGGGTCGCCGTGCTCCGCGGCAAGGTGGTCCGCGGCGAGATCAAGGTCCCCGACCGCTGAAGAATCCAGAATTTCACAGGGAGACGGGGAGACGGGGAGCACAGAATTTCATTCGGGCGATCTGCGGTCACGCTTGCGGCTGCGTGGACATCGATCGACCGATTGAAATACTCCCCGTCTCCCCGTCTCCCTGTGAAATTTTCCCCACACCGCGGGCTACGCGCCAGCGTCGGGTGCAGCCGGCGGGGGCGTCGCTCGTCAGGGCGGCGTCACACCGCCGCTTCCGGCGAGGCTCTCCCTTGGTGCCGCGGCGCAACCGGGGTACGCACGAGGGCATGATTCGCTCGAAGATCCTGGGCATCGGATCCTACGTCCCCGACCGCGTGGTCACCAACGACGAGCTCCGCTACCTCGACGACCAGCACGTCCGGCACGCCGAGCCGCGGACCGAGACCAACCACGAGTGGATCAAGACGCGCACCGGGATCGAGGAGCGCCGCTACGTGCCCAACGACGGCACCTGGGCGTGCAGCGACGTCGCGCTCCAGGCGGCGAGGCGCGCCATCGCCGACGCCGGCTGCGAGCCCAAGGACATCGACTGCATCATCCTGGGCACGCTCTCGCCGGACATCCACTTCCCGGGCACCGCCGTGTTCCTCCAGTCGAAGCTCGGCATCGACGGCGAGAACGGCTGCGCCTGCTTCGACATCCGGCAGCAGTGCTCGGCCTTCATCTACGGCCTGCAGATGGCCGACGCCTTCGTGAAGACGGGCGTGTACAAGCGCGTCCTCGTGGTCGGGGCCGAGATCCACAGCCACTCGCTCGACTACTCGACGCGCGGCCGCGACGTGATGGTGCTCTTCGGCGACGGGGCGGGCGCCGTCGTGGTGGGCCCGGTCGAGACCGACGACGACCGCGAGGGCGTGATCTACACCAAGGTCCAGGCCGACGGCTCCGGCGCGATGGACCTCTACCTCAAGGTCTTCGAGATCAAGCACCTCCCCTACGTGTTCTACGACGCGCGCAGCCGGGAGGAGAACGAGATGATGTACCCGCAGATGAACGGGAAGAAGGTCTTCCTCAACGCGGTGCGGGCCATGAACCTCTCGACGCGCGAGGCGCTCGCGAAGACGGGGCTCACCTGGAAGGACGTCGACTGGTTCGTGCCGCACCAGGCGAACCTCAGGATCAACGAGGCGGTCGTGACCTACGCCGAGATCCCGCCGGAGAAGGTGCTCAACACCATCCAGGTCTACGGCAACACCACCGCCGCCACGGTGCCGCTCACCATCGACCACCACCGCAAGGCGGGCAAGGTGAAGAAGGGCGACCTCGTGCTCTCGAGCGTCTTCGGCGCCGGCTTCACCTGGGGCGCGGCGATCTTCCGGATCTGATCCTGCGGCTCACGAGGGGCTCTGCCGACCCCCCGAACGAGCGCCCCTCTCCGTTCAGTTCGAGCAGGTCGACTGCTTGCACATGCTCGCGACCTCGGAGACGCACTGGGCGTCCCACGCCGTCGTGCAGCAGTACGAGTCCTGCGCGCAGATCGTCGAGACGCACGGGTCGCAGCCGCCCTCGAGCACGCCGCCGGTCGAGCAGAGGGCGTGCGTGCACGTGGCCGGCGTCGCCGCGCCGCCGCTGCCCGAGCCGCCGTGCGCCGCGATCTGGCCCTCGATCCACGAGGCGAGGAGGTCGACGCGCGCGAGGACCTCGGTCCCGCCGCCGGCGCCCGAGTTGACGGAGACGATCGTGTGGGGCGCGGGGCCGGGGAGCATGTCGGGGCCGCCCGAGTCGCCGGACTCGATGATCTCGGTCGAGACGTAGTCGAAGGGGAAGCCGTACGACGAGCCGCTCTTGACCGAGATGGGCGCGCTCACGAAGAGCTTCGTGTACGAGGCCTGGCCGTTCTGGATGCGGCCGATGTTGACGATCTTGCTCCCCGAGGCGAGCCCCTGCTTCGCGATCTTGGGGTACTGGGCGAGCTTGATGTCCTTGCTCAGGAACACGAGCCCGATGTCGTGCATGTTCGGGTCGACGTACTCGCCGTCGTTCGCCCAGTCGTAGGTGACGCCGCTGGTGCTCGACGCCTTCTGCCCGCTGGCGAACGGTGCGGTCACGTTCCAGCCGTCGAAGCCGTAGACGCAGTGCCCCGCGGTGAGGACGACGCGCGGCGCGATGAGCGAGCCGGAGCAGATCGAGGTGACGTAGCCGCCCTGCTTCATGTCGACGAGCACGGCCTCCGGATAGGCGCTCGCGGTGGTGCCGCCCTTGATGGGGCGGGCGGTCTCGCTCGAGACGTCGCGTTCGGTCGGATCGTCGACGGCGGCGACGCAGGCGACGAGCGAGGACGAGAGGACGAGGGCGAGCGCGGACGCGAGGGTGCGCTTCTGGACCATGAGCGGATCTCCTTCATCACGTCGAGGCATCGCCTCGGCGCACGTCGACCTTCGGGCCACGCCGAGCCGCCCACGCGGGCCACCTGCCCGTCGGCGTCTTCTCTCGCGCGTGCCCTCGGGTCGGGCTTTCGATCGACCCGGAGGATCGTGTTCTCCGGGGGCCTGGGGGCAGAGCCCCTTCGTGATTGGCGGTCGCGCTCGAGCAAGCGACGCGCCACGCGCATCAAGCGCAACGACGACGCCGCACGATCGCGTGCGGGTGCAACACGCCGGTCAGGTCGAACGTCGGAGCGAGCTCGAGGCGCCGCGGCCGTTCGAGCCGCTCGATCTGGGTGGTTCGGCGATCCACCCTGGATCCCCGTTGCCCCATGAATCAGCCCAATGAATTCGCGTACTTAAATGTCGGCACCTGTCCTTCGTGGCCCGACAGGGGCGGAGGGAGGGCGCGGACCGGAGGCGCTGTGGGCGCGGCGCCCCGACCCGCGCGGTCGTATGATCCGCGGATGACGTTCAGAACACTTCTGCTTCTGGGCTTGGGCTGTGCACCCGCGCTCGTGGGTCTCGCGGCCTGCGGCAGCGACTCCGACACCACGCAGCAGGGATCGGGCACGACCAGCGGCACGACGACCGGGCAAGGCGGCGGCACCACCAGCACGACCACCGGAGCCGGCGGCGGCACGGGCGGCGCCGGCGGCGGCGCGGGAGGCGCGGGCGGGCAGGGGACTGGCGGCACGGGCGGCGGCGGCGTCGGTGGCGCGGGCGGCGGGCCGGGCGCGTTCAGCGCCACGATCCAGAGCATGGACTTCTTCGTGAACTGCCAGCCCATCGTGGCGCCGGATCCCGTCAACGGCTCGTTCGTCGCCAACTACGACAACGGCGGCGCGGTGCCGGTGAACGCCACCATCACCGGCGCGGTGCTGACCATGACGAGCGGCGCGCAGACGCTGGGCTGGTCGTTCGACGTCGCGCCGAACGCGAGCGGGCCCGTGCAGGGCGGCGCCGCCTCGATGGTCGCGCACACCAAGGTGCCCGACTCGGGTCAGGGCACCGGATCACCGTGCGACTTCTGCAACGGGACCTGGTCGCTCGCGGTCACCTGGAACGTCGGCGGCTCGACCGTGCAGTCGACGCTGCCCGATCAGCCGGCGCAGTGCGCCTTCTGATCGATCGCCGATCCGCGGGGGCGCCTCGATCGAGGCCTCTCACCACTTGACCATCACCTTGTCCGGCACGATCACCACCTTCGGCGGCTGCGTCGTCGGATCGCGGTGGGGGACGTCGACGAGGACGGGGAGGTAGGCGTTGCCGGGCTGGGTCACGTCCACGCCCGGCGCGCCCTTCGGCTCGACGCGGGGGATGATCGCCTCGCTCATGATCGGCTCGACGTCCTCCGCCGCGCCGATGATCTCGATTTCCACGATCTGCGGGCTGACGGTCGCCTTCGCGAGGCCCACGATCTCGACCTTGCGCTTTCCGATGGGCTTGCGCCGGAGCTCGCGCGCGATCTCGATGGTCGCGTGCACGGCCTCGACGTCGTACGAGACGAGCTTGGGCGCCAGATCGAGCGCGAGCGGCCGCTTGTAGGAGCCCTCCGTCAGGCCGCTGACGTCGAACGGCGCCGCGCGCGCGAACTGCACGACGTCGACGACCGAGCGGGGACCGCGCGCGGTGATGGCCGGCGGGTCGACGAGGGTGCCGCCCTTCACCACGAAGCCGGGAGCCGGCTCCCCGGTGCGGGCGATCTGCACCGGGATCTGGCGCTCGATGACGTCGTCCCAGCGGAGCTCGATCGACGGCGGGTAGACCTGCTCGATGAACAGGCTCGGCGGCATGTGGAACATCGAGGGATCCAGCTTGATCCGCGTCTCGCGGCCGCTGCGCAGATCGAGCTGGAGGCTGCCGAGATCGTCGGCGCGCAGGTCGTCGAGCTTGCTCCGCGAGCCCCGGACCGTCACCGCGACCTCGGTGGGGAGCTGGGTCATGATCTGCCGGTTCGCCGTCTCGGCCGGCATGATCGAGACCACGCTGACGCGGAAGGTGCGCTGCGCGTTCTCGGCGCCGTGGATGAAGGCGTAGAAGCCCAGCGCGCACAGCAGCGACAGGATCTTGAGGCCCAGGTTCTCGAGCAGGGCCGCGCGGACCACCTCGCGCCAGCCGTCCTTCGGCGTCATGAGTCGTCACCCGGGCCGGCGGGCTTCTCGGCGGGCGCGGACGCTTGAGCCGCGGCGCCGGCGGCGGGCGGCGTCGGGACGAAGGTCGCGGGGCGCGGCGTGGGCGTCGGCTGCGAGCTCGACGCGGGCGGCTCGATCGCCGGCCGGCCGCGCTCGGACGAGGGCCGCTCCGGCGGCTCGTTGGACGATCGCATCGGCGTCGACGTGACGAGCTTGGTCGCCGGCGGGGCCGGCGTCGCCGTGGCCGAAGGCGGCGTCTTGGCGGGCGTCGAGGGCGGCGGCGTCTGCGTCGGCGCCGGCGCGGCGACCGAGGGGCGCGGCGTGGCGATCGGGATGGTGGGGCGCGCGCCGCCGCCGGCGACCTTGCGCGCGAAGCGCTTCTTGCGGGATGAGCGGCCGAACAGCCCGAGCAGCGCGTGGCGGAGCGACTGGCCGTCGAGGTTCGAGACGATGTTGCCGCTGAAGCAGAAGCTGATGGTCCCGCGCTCCTCGCTCACGACGACGACGACGGCGTCGGTCTCCTCGGTGATGCCGAGGGCGGCGCGGTGGCGCGACCCCAGGCTGGCGTCGAGGATCTTGGTCTCGGGCATGGGGAAGAAGATGCCGGCCCTGGCGATCTTGAGATCGCGGATGAGCACGGCGCCGTCGTGGAGCTTGTTGACCGATTCCGGGATGAAGAGCGAGACCAAAAGCTCGCGCGTCACCATCGAGTCGAGCGTGATCCCTTCGCTCTTGGTGAACTCGAGCACGTTGGCGTCCTGCTCGAAGGCGATGATCGCGCCCATGCGGTGGCGCGCGAGCTCGGTCGCGGCGGCGACCACCTCGTCGATGACGCGCGACTGCTGCTCGCGGCCCCCGGAGAACCAGGCCTTGCCGCCCATGCGGATGAGCGCGCGGCGGATGTCGTTCTGGAAGACGACGACGACGATGAGGATGATCGAGGAGAGCAGCCAGCTGAGCAGGTTCAGCAGGGTGACGAGCTCGAAGAGCTTGGCGCCGAGGTAGACGAGGAAGACGATGAAGAGGCCGATGCCCATCTGCATCGCGCGGGTCCCGCGCAGCACCAGGAGCGCGCGGTAGATGACGTACGCGACGATGAAGATGTCGAGCAGATCGCGGAGGATCTCCCCGAGCGGCCGGGCCGAGACGAGGCGGAGGAGGCCCTCAAGCATGGCCCGCCGCCCTCTTCCGGCTCGCTGGAGCGTCGCGCGGCGGCACCGCACGGACCGCCGCGGCCGCGTCGAGCGCCTGACGGGTCACCCCGACGTCGTGGACCCGGACCATCGCCGCGCCGCGCTCGACGCACGCGAGCGCCATCGCGAGCGAAGCGCCGAGGCGCTGGTCGGGCGGCGGCCATCGGCCCTCGGCGGTGCGGCGGCCTGCCGCGGCGGCGACGAACGACTTGCGGCTCGGCCCGCAGAGCACCGGGTAACCGAGCGCGCAGAGCTCGTCGAGGTGCGCCACGAGCTCGAGCGACTGGCGCCCGTTCTTGGCGAAGCCGAGCCCGGGATCGAGGAGCAGATCTCCGGCGGGGAGGCCGGCGCCGAGCGCGTGCTCCGCGGCGGCGAGCCACTCGCGCGCGACCTCGGCAACGACGTCGCCGTACGCGTCGTCGGCGTACTCCGAGAAGCCCGGCATGTCGCTCATCGAGCCGCGGCAGTGCATCAGCACCAGCGCCGCGTCGTGGGCCGCGGCCAGCGCGCCGAGCTCGGCGGCGCGCTCGAGCGAGACGCTGTTGATGATCGAGGCGCCCTCGCCGAGCGCCCAGGCGGCGACCTCGGGCGAGGTGGTGTCGATCGACACGACGGCGCCGCGCGCGCACGCCTCGCGGACGGCGCCGCCGATCCGGGCGATCTGCTCGGGAGCGGGGATGGAGACCGAGCCCGGCCGCGTCGACTCGGCGCCGACGTCGATCACGTCGGCGCCCTCGGCGACGAGCTCGGCGATCCGCGAGCGGGCGGCCTCTTCGCTCACGAACTGCCCGCCGTCGGAGAACGAGTCGGGAGTGCGATTGAGGATGCCCATGATCAGCGCGCCGCGTCGTTCCTCGAGCCAGGCGCGCCGATCCATCGATTTTGCGTAGCAACTTTTGCGCCGACGGGCAATTGTGCGCGCAACTTGGGGGCTTTGCCGCCAAACACCCCGGCAATTTGCACAGGGAGTCGGGGAGACGGGGAGGATGCCCTTCGGTCGATCCGCGTGCACGCCCAGTGAGGCGTGGGCCTCGATCGACCGCAAGAAATCCTTCCTGTCTCCCCGGCTGCCTGTGAAATTCTGAATTGCCGCCGGCTTCCGGCGGACCTTCCCTTCGGCGGGGGCGCTCGCCCGCTCTACGGTGCCCCCTTGGCCGCGCGGGCCCTTCGGAGCTAACGTCCGCGCCAGCCCATGCTGCGCACGCGAGTTCGAGCAGGGGCGGCAGCCGGCCTCGTGCTGAGCCTGCTCTTCGCGGTGATCTACACCGCGATCGGCTTCGCCGACCTGTACGTCGACGCATTTCAGCCCCAGCTCGGCTCCCCCGCCCCGGTCACGCTCCGCGTGCCGTACGGCCCGCGCATCCTCCGTGACGCGCGCGATGGCCGGCAGAGCCTCTCGTACGAGCATCGCCGGGTCATCGTGCCCCGTGGGACGGTGCTGCGCGAGTCCGACGACGACCATCGCGCCGCGTTCGCGTACGAGTCGATCCGGCGGCCGCCGAAGGCGGCGCGGATGGCGTCGAGCCTCGTCATCTTCTTCATCGTCAACCTCATGCTCACGGCGTACCTGCGCCGCTTCGGGCAGAACCGGGTGCGGCTCCTCCGCGCGCAGCTGGGCTTGTTCCTGCTGACCACGGGCGCGCTCTTCCTGGCGAAGGTCCTCCTCCTCTTCACGTCGCTCCCGGAGTTCTGGATCCCGATGGCGGCGCTGCCGCTCTGGGTGGCGCTCGCGTTCGACCGGCGAACGGCGTTCCTCGTCGAGGTCGGCGTCGCGTTCCTGGCGGCGTCGCTCCTCCGCTTCGACCTCATCCTGCTCAGCGTGCTCCTCGTCCGGGGCATCGCCGCCACGCTCTTCTTCTTCCAGCGCAACAAGCCGCAGGCGATGCTCGTGGCCGGGACGGGGGCGGGGCTGTGCGGGGCGATCGCGTTCGTGTCGCTCACCATCATCTTCGAGGGCAGCTTCGCCCTGCTCGCCGATCTGTCGCGCGGGCTCGGCTCGAACACGCTCGCCTGCGTCGCGGGCGGCATCCTCGGCGGCATCCTCGCGCGCGGGCTGCACGACCCGGCCGAGCGGCTCATGGGCCACGTCTCACGCGAGCAGCTGCTCGACCTCACCGATCTGGAGCAGCCGCTCCTCAAGAAGATGTCGGCGGAGGCTCCGGGGAGCTGGGAGCACGCGCGCGCGATGGCGAACCTCGCCGAGGGCTCGGCCGCCGCCATCGGCGCCGACGCGCTCCTCACCCGCGTCGGCGCCTACTACCACGACCTCGGCAAGACGGTGCAGCCCCGCTACTTCATCGAGAACCTGCCGCCCGGCGAGACGTCGCCGCACGAGGAGCTCGAGCCCGACGTCTCGGCCGACGCGATCATGGCGCACGTGGTGATGGGGACGAAGATCCTCCGTGACGGCCGCATCCCCGAGCCGGTGGTCGAGTTCGCCTACACCCACCACGGCACCCAGCTCGTCGAGTACTTCTGGCACAAGTGCACCCAGCAGGGGAACCCCAAGGGCCTGAGCCAGGAGTACTTCCGCTACCCGGGGATGAAGCCGCAGACGAAGGAGACGGCCATCCTCATGCTCGTCGACTCGATCGAGGCGGCGAGCCGCACCATCTGGCCGCCGGAGCACAAGAAGTTCGAGGAGATGATCCACCGCGTGATCTTCTCGAAGCTCTCGGCCGGGCAGCTCGACGAGTCGGGGCTGTCGATCGAGGACCTGCGGATCATCACCTCGCGCATGGCCTCGACGCTCGTCAACATGTACCACGGGCGCATCAAGTACCCCTGGCAGCACGAGGCCGAGCGGGCGGCCGCCGCGGCGAACGGCAAAGACGCGAAAGAGCCGGCCGCCGCCGCGCCGGAAGCGCCGGCCGTGAACGAAGCAGCCGCCGCGCCGGACGCGCCGGAAGCGCCCGCCGCTCCCGCGCCCGCGAAGGAGGAGTCCGCGTGAACGAGCAGAGCTTCATGAAGTCGCTGTTCCACGGCGTCATCGCCGAGGACCTGATCTTCCCCTACCCCGAGATGCCGCCCGAGGACCGCGAGAACGCCGCGATGATCCTCGACAGCGTCCGCAAGTTCTTCGCGCAGAGCGTCGACCCCGCCAAGATCGACCGCGAGCACGAGATCCCCGGCGAGGTGCTCGAGGGAGCCAAGGCGCTCGGGCTCTTCGGGCTCCAGATCCCGACGGACCACGACGGGATCGGCCTCTCGGCCACGGCGTACGCGCGCGTCATGCAGGAGGTCGCGGGGCTCGACGCCTCGGTCGCGGTGACGCTGGGCGCGCACCAGTCGATCGGGCTCAAGGCGATCCTCCTCTTCGGCAACGACGAGCAGAAGCGCCGCTATCTCCCCAAGCTCGCCACCGGCGAGTGGACCGCCGCGTTCGCGCTCACCGAGCCGTCCGCGGGATCCGACGCCGCCGCGATCAAGACGCGCGCCGAGCTCTCGCCCGACGGCTCGCACTACGTCCTCAACGGGTCGAAGATCTGGATCACCAACGGCGGGTTCGCCGACGTCTTCACGGTGTTCGCCCGCACCAGCGCCGTCGAGGAGGGGAGCAAGCCGCGGATCACGGCGTTCATCGTGGAGCGCGGCCATGGCGTGAAGAGCGGCCCGCCCGAGCACAAGCTCGGCATCCGCGGCTCGTCGACGACCGAGATCTTCATGGAGGACGTCAAGGTTCCGCGCGAGAACGTCCTCGGCGAGGTGGGCAAGGGCTTCAAGGTCGCGATGGAAGTGCTCAACAGCGGCCGCCTCGGCCTCGCCTCGGGGTGCGTGGGCCAGTCGAGCGCGCTCATCAAGATGGCGCTCGAGCGCGTCCAGGAGCGCCGCGCCTTCGGCCGCAACATCGGCGAGTTCGGCCTCATCAAGGACAAGATCGCGACGATGCTCGCGCAGACGTACGCGCTCGAGTCGATGACGTACCTCACCGCCGGGCTCGTCGACGGCAAGGGCGCCGACTACTCGCTCGAGAGCGCCATCTGCAAGGTGTTCGGCTCGGAGACGCTCTGGTGGGTGGTCAACGAGACGCTGCAGATCGCGGCCGGCATCGGCTACATGCAGGAGTACCCGTACGAGCGGATGCTGCGCGACGCGCGCATCAACCTCATCTTCGAGGGCACGAACGAGATCCTGAGGTGCTTCGTGGCGCTCTCGGGCATGCAGGGCCCCGGCAAGGCGCTCGCCGAGGTGGTCAAGGCGATGCGCGAGCCCATCAAGGGCTTCGGCCTGCTCTCCGACTTCGCCATCCGGAAGGCGAAGACGGTGCTCGGGCGCGAGCGGATGTCGCGCGCGCATCCCTTGCTCTCGCGCGAGGCGGTGCTCTTCGAGGAGTACGTCGGCGAGCTCGCGACCCACACCGAGAACGTGCTCCGCAAGCACGGGCGCGAGATCGCCGAGATGCAGTACACGCAGCGTCGCATCGCCGACATGGCGATGGACCTCTTCGGGATGGCGGCGTGCATCGCGCGGACGACGCGCGCGATCGAGCGGCGCGGCGAGGAGGGCGCGCGCCGCGAGATCGACATGACGGTGGTGTTCACCGGCATGGCCCACAAGCGCCTCCGCCAGAACGTCTCCGACTTCGTGAAGAACGACGACGAGCTGCGCAAGGCGGTGGCGAGCCGCGCCTACGCCGACGGGGCGTACCCGTTCGACGTGATCTGATTTGCCTCGAGACTCTGGCAGCCGACCTTCAGAACCTCAGCCCCCAACCTCACCCCCCGCCCCAAACCTCACCTCCCCGCCCCCAACCTCACCCCCCGCCCCCTCTCCCTGGCGGGAGAGGGGGTGCACCTTGTTTCCCATGCGGTTCCCCCTCTCCCGCCAGGGAGAGGGGGTAAGGGGTGAGGTCCTACTTCTGGAAGGCCAGGTCGCAGGTCTTGTGGCAGCTCTCGTCGCCCTTCGTCTTGGCGGCGTCACAGATCTCCTTCGCCTCCGTGCATTTCGCGCGCGACTCGTCGCCGATCTTCTTGCACTGGTCCTTGCAGTCGTCGACCGTGAGCTCCTTCTTGCAGCCGAGCGCACCCGCGCCGACGACGCTCACCGCGATGACGACACCGAGCACGCGACCGATCATGGAGGCCTCCTCGACGCCGGGCGCCGAGCCCGGCGTGCGGAGCATAACTGCAGACCAGGCGCGCCGGGGCTCGGTCCGGGGCGGTGGTTGCCAGCCCGGCCGGCGCGGGGCGGGGCGCGCGTGGCGCCCGGCGCGCGCCGCGGTAAGCTCGCGGATCGCAGCCGCGTTCGAAGATGCTCGCCGTCCCGTTCTCCTCCTTGCCCTTGCCCGCGCTCCTGGTGCGGGACGAAAAGATCGTCGCGGTCAACGCCGCCTACGAGGACTTCATCGGGCTCTCGGCCGCCGAGATCGTCGGGTCGACCGTCGCCGCATCGACCCGGCAGTTCGTCTCCGAGCACGACGTCCCGGTGGTCGATCGCGCGACGGACGAGCGGCGCTCGGGGCGGGGGGACGGGCACCTCTGGTGCCGCGTCATCGACGCCCGCGGCCGGCCGCACGCAGTCCGCGTCGTCTGGGAGCCCGGCCCGGACGGGGCGACGAGCATCGTCTACCTCGTCGACGCCGAGGGCGAGGCGGCGACGCGGTCGAACGCCGAGTCGCTGGCGCGCGCAGGAGGCGACCTGGTCCGGTGCCGCGACGAGTCCGAGGTGCTCGAGCGCACGGTCGACGCGCTCCACGCGCGCGGCTTCACGGTGACGGTCCTCCTCGTGCGCGAGGGCGACCCGCTGCTCGTCTACGGGCCGACGCGGAGCGCGCGATCGCCGGACCCGCGCGCCGGCGCGACGCAGCCCCGCGCCTTCGAGTCGCTGCGGCCTCCGCGATCCATCCTCAACCGGTTCAACCCGCACTTCGACGAGCGCCGCGCGGCGTTCTTCCAGGACGTCGGCCTGCTCGTCTCGGAGGCGTACCCGCGCGAGCTGGCCGACGGCATCAAGCGGGTCCTGCCTGGTCGCCGCGCGGTGCAGGCGCCGATCTTCGTCGACGACGCCGCCTACGGCGCCCTGGTCGTCACCAGCGACGAGCTCACGCCCGCGCTCGCCGGTACGATCGAGATGTTCGCCGAGCTCGTGGCGCGCGCGATCGAGAACGTGCGCCTGCACCAGCGCGCGGCGGCGCGGCTCCACGAGCTCGAGCGCCTCCAGGGCGAGCTGGTCGAGCGCGAGCGCCTCGCCGCGCTGGGCGAGGCCGCCGCGGTGATGGCGCACGAGGTCCGCAACCCCATCGCGGCGCTCCTCAACGCCGTCGCGCTGCTGCGGCGGCCCCTGCGCGATCCGGCGGAGACGGGGAGCCTGCTCTCCGTGATCTCGGAGGAGGCCGCACGCCTCGAGCGCCTCGTGACCGATCTCCTCGATCTCGGGCGTCCGCTCGCGCCCAGATTCGGGACCGTCGATCTCGAGTCGCTCGTCGAGGCGAGCGTGGGCGTGCTCCAGGGGCGCTCCGAGTGCGAAGGCGTCGAGCTGGCGATCGGGCGGCCGTCCGCGCCGGTGCTCGCCGTGGTCGATCCCGATCTCCTCCAGCTCGCGCTCTTGAACGTGATCCGCAACGCCGCCCAGGCGTCGCCCGCGGGGGCGCGGGTGACGATCGCGGTCGGCCACCTCGCGGACGAGGCCGCCATCGTCATCGACGACCTCGGCTCGGGCTTCTCGGACGACGTGCAGCGCCGGATGTTCGAGCCGTTCTTCACCACCCGCGCGACCGGCACCGGCATCGGGCTCGCGGTGGTCCGGCGCGTCGTCGAGGCCTGCGCCGGTCGCGTGGAGATCGGGGAGAGCCCCGGCGCGGGCGGGCGCGTGATGCTCGCGTTTCCGGCGTCGCGCCAGGGCGGGGCGCGCGAGGCGTCCACGCCTCCGCGGGAACCTGCCTCGTCGCCGTAGCCGTCCGAGCTCAGGGCATGTCGACGAGGTAGTCGACCGGCGCGACGCGCTCGACGACGCCGAGGTCGGCGAGCTGCTTGGTGAGCGTCTCCCAGCGCTCCTTCGTCATCGCGCCGAGGCCGCGCTTCTTGGTCTCGTCCGTCTCGATCAGGGGCTTCTGCGCCTCGGCGGCCGCCGCGAACGTCGCCCCGTCCATCGAGGCGTTGAGCTTGGCCATCACGGCGTTGGCCGGCCCGGGGTCGTCGAGGTAGGCCCGCCAGCCGGCCCGGATCGAGCGGACGAAGGCGCGAACGAGCTCGGGCTTCTCGCGGTGGAGGGCCCCCCGGGCGATCACCACGCCGATGTAGGGGTTGAAGCCTTCGTCGGCGACGAGGAAGACCTGAGGGTCGCCGCCCTGCTTCTTGGCCGCGAGCGGCTCGGAGGTGACGTAGCACTGCTGTGCGTGGTCCTTGTCGGCGAGGAAGCGCGCGACGCCGCCGTCGTAGGGCACGACCTTCGCCTTCTCGAAGCCGTACTTCTTCTTGAGGAAGCCGGCGTAGGGGAGGCCGGGCTCGAGCGCGACGGTGCCGCCGGCGAGCACGTCGCCGATCGACTTCGCGCCGCGCGACGCGTGCGCCATGATCCCCTGCGGTGAGGTCTGGTACGTGGCGAAGAGGGGGATCACGTCGGCGCCGCGCGCGCGCGCGGTGATCACCTCGTCGGCGCCGGCGATGCCGAACTCGACCTGGCCGGTCGCGACCATCTGGACCACGGGAACGCCGGCGCCCCCGCCCATGATCTCGACCTCGAGGTTCTCGGCTTTGTAGGCGCCTCCTTCGCGCGCGGCGTAGAAGCCTCCGAACTCTGGCTCGGGCACCCAGTTGAGGGCGAGCTTCACCTTGGTGGGCCCGGCGCCCGCGGAGGCGCCGCTGCCGCCGCGCGAGCAGGCGCAGAGCAGGGCCGAGAGCAGCACCAGGGCCGAGAGCCAGGCCGAACGGAGCTTCATGCGGTGGGTGTACCCGCGCGCGGGCGCGCCGTCAGCCCTTCTCGGCGGGGTGCCAGCGCCGCAAGAGCAGGCGGCCGGCGAGGTTCACCGCCGCGAACAGCGCGAGGCCCAGGGCGGCCGCCAGGATCACCGCCGCGAAGAGGAGGTCGGTGCGCAGCTGCCGATACGCCGAGAGCACCGTGATGCCGAGCCCCGCCGAGCCCTCCGAGAAGCCGGCGACGAACTCGCCGACGATCGTCCCGATGACCGCCAGGCCCGAGGCGATCCGGAGCCCGGTGACGATGCTGGGCAGCGCGGCCGGGAGCTGGAGCGAGAGGAGCGTCTGCCGGCGGTTCGCGCCGTAGAGCCGGAAGAGGTCCTCGAGCGGCGGCTCGACCGAGCGCAGCCCGCTCAGGGTGTTGGCGATGACCGGGAACACCGAGACGATGAGCGCCGAGATCGCCACCGCGCGGAGGCCCGGTCCGAACCAGAGGACGAGCAGCGGAGCGATGGCGACGATCGGCACCGTCTGGAGGAACACCGTGTACGGATAGAGCGCGCGCTCGAGCACGCGCGACGAGGCGAGCCCGATCGCCGCCAGCACGCCGAGGATCCCGGAGAGGACGAACCCGATGAGCGCAGCGCGGGCCGTGGTGACGGTGGCCGCGCCGAGCGCCGCGGCCTCGTGCGCCGCCGCCGCGGCGATCGCGGAGGGCGCCGGGACGAGGAAGGCGGGGACGGCGAGCGCGCGCACGGTGGCCTCCCACGCCGTGACGGCGACGACGAGCGCCACGACGGGCGGGAGCCAGCGCGCCCTCGTCACGCGCCGCTCCGCTCGAGCGCATCGGAGAGCACCCGCGCCTCGCGCGCGAACGCGGCGTCGGTCCGGAGGGAGGCCGCCCGCTCGGCGCCGAGCGCGATCGAATGATCGACGAGGACGCGCGCCGGACGGCTGGAGAGCACGACCGCGCGCTCGGCGAGGTAGGCGGCCTCGGAGACCGAGTGGGTGACGAAGAGCACCGTCATCCCGAGGTCGCGCCAGAGCGCGCGGAGCTGATCGTCGAGGCGCTGGCGGGTGATCTCGTCGAGGGCGGCGAAGGGCTCGTCGAGCAGGAGCAGGCGCGGGCGGGTCACGATGGCGCGCGCGAGCGAGACGCGCATGCGCATCCCGCCCGAGAGCTCGGCGGGGTGACGGCTCGCCGCGTCCGAGAGCCCGACCTCGGCGATCGCGGCCGCCGCGGCCTGGCGCCGCGCCGCCGCCGGCTCGCGGCGGAGCTCGAGGGGAAGGGCCACGTTCTCGAGGACCGAACGCCACGGGAGCAGGTGCGCGTCCTGGAAGACGAACGCGATGTCGGCGCTGGACGAGGTTCTTGCGCCGCCGCCGAGCGGATCGTCGAGCGCGATCTCGCCGGCGTCGGCCCGATCGAGCCCGGCGATGAGCCGGAGCAGCGTCGACTTGCCGCAGCCGGACGGCCCGAGCAGCGCGACGAACTCCCCGGGCGCGACGGCGAGGTCCACGCCGTCGAGCGCCGCGACCCCACCCTCGAAGACGCGGCGGGCCCCGCGCACGCTCACGCCGATCGGCGGGCGCGCGGCGGCCGAGGTCTCGGGCGCGCCCCGGCGCGCGGGCAGGTCGGTGGCGGGCGGCATCGACCGCGTTCATAGCGCGGAGCGGGGCCGCGGGGCAGGGGAGCGGCGCCTCAGGCGGCCCGCTCCCAGATCTTCTGGTCGAGCGCGTCCTTGATCCAGGCGAGGTGGCGCTGCTCGTCCTCGTAGTTCCTCTCGACGACGGAGCGGATGTGGTCGGGCATCTCCTCGTCGAGGGCGGTCCGGTAGGACCTGTTGGTCAGCTCCTCGTTGCCGCGCATCGAGAGCAGCGCGCTGTGATCGCCCTGGCTCATGATCGCGGTGAAGCCCTCGATCACGAATCCCTTCACGTCCTTGCTGACGCGGGGCTCGCCGCCCTCCGAGGTCACGGCCGACGAGAGGTCGGCGATGTGCCGCTCGTGGTCGGCGCGGAACTCCTCGAGCTTGGTCTTGATGTCGCTGACCTCGCAGGCCTCGATCGCCTGGTCGTAGGCGTGGACGGCGTCGACGTCGAGCTGGATGAGGTCGTTGATCGTCTCGATCACGTTGGCCATGGAAACCTCCCGCCCAGCTCTTGGGGCAGGCGACGCCGGTGGTGCAACCCCTCGCGCTCCGGTCAGCTCGAGAGCTCGCCGAACGCTTCGTACTCGGCGGCGGGCATGCGCCGCATGTCGTCGACGAGCCAGCGGCCTCCCTCGAGCACGAGGATCAGCACGATCGCGTCGGCCGCATCGGTGAAGAAGCGACAATACGAGACGGTCCCCGAGGTGCGCGACTGCGTCGGCCCGGACCCGTACCGGATGCCCGGCGGCCGGGCCCAGCCGGACAAGGCGCGCATCCGCCAGCCGGACGGGTCGAAGAGCGCGGCCCAGGCGGGATCGTCGGGCGTGAGGCGCGCGAGCCCCGCGCGCTTCGTGCTCACGGTGAGCGCGGCCAGGCGCGCCACGTCGCGCGCCTCGTAGGCGCGGAGGACGTCGAAGGCGGCGGCGATCGTGGGGGGAATCATCGCGCGAGGTGCGAGCATAGCGCGCTCGCGTGGGCTCGAGAGCCGGTGCGGCCCGCGGTGAGCCGCCACGGCGCCGGCTCGAGCCAGCGCGCTCCGGTTCACGGCCGCTCGAGCGCCAGCGCCCACCGGTCCTGGCGCTCGTCGTGGAAGAGCGTGCGCACCGTCACGGCGTCGCCGAGGCGGCAGACGACGCGGCCGGTGCGATCGTCGCGGAGGGCGGCGCCGCCGTTCGCGAGGGCGAGCCACGCGCCCCCGTGCTGCCGGCCGAGATCGCGGACGTAGACCTTCACGTCCAGGGCCGGCGCGTCGAGCGCCACGTGCACCTTCGAGCTGGTGATGCCCACGATGGTGCCGCGCCGGCGCGGGCGCTCGGCCTCCGCGAAGCGCAGATCGGCGCCGAAGAGGTCGTCGAGCACGACGCGGAGCACCCGCTCGTCGATGGCGCGCTGCACGCCCTTGGCGCGGTTCGCTGCGTCGACCACCTCGGCGCGGACGCGCTCGTCGATCGGCGCGTCGCTCGAGGCGCTCGGGTCGAGCAGCTCGATCAGCTCCTTGTGCACGAAGACGCCCACCACCTCGCGCATCGGGGACGAGAACCGGGCGTAGACGTCGGCGCCGGCGCCGAAGTGCTCCGAGGGATCGATCGCGAAGCTCGAGCGGGTGTTGACGAGCATGACCTGACGCTCGACCGCGCGGACGATGCGGTCGAGCCCGGGCTCGGTGGGCAGGTGATCGAGGAACCGCGCGAGCGGCTCGGCCTCGCGGTAGACGAGGCCGTCGACGCCGAGGCCGTGGACCTCGGCGACGCCGCGGGTGAGCTCGGCGAGCGCGGAGATCCGCTCGGGCGCGGGCGCCGCGTGGACTCGGTAGATCGGCTGCAGGTGGGGGGCTGGGCTCTCGCGCAAGAGCCGCCCGCCCTCGCGGTTGGTCAGGAGCGAGACCTGCTCGTTGTCGATCTCGACGGGGAGGCGTGGGTCCTCGCTGACGACGAAGGTCGGCGAGCCGGCGTCTTCCTCGCCGCCGGCCCGCACCTCGATCTCGCGGCGCCGGAAGCGGGCGACGTCGCGGGCGAGCGCCTCGCGAAGCAGGACCTCGCCCGACGCGCGCAGGAGCTCCAGGCTCGAGGCGAAGGGCTCGCGGGCGAGCGCGCTCTCGCGCGGCGCGTCGTAGAAGCGCTGCACGTCGCCGAACGAGAGCTTGCGCCGGCTGTGGACCCGGCTGCGCGCGATGCGCGTGCCCAGCACGACGCCGCGATCGGAGAGGCGGATCTCGAAGGTGAGCGCGCGGCGATCGACGCCGGGGTTGAGCGAGACGAGGTCCTCCGAGAGCGCGCGCGGCAGCATCGGGACGCTGCGCCCGGGCAGGTAGTAGCTCGAGCCGCGGCGGACCGCCTCGGCGAAGAGGGCGGTCCCCGGCACGACGAAGTGGGCGGCGTCGGCGAGCGCGTAGCGGATCAGGAACCCACCGGGCTCTCGCGCGACGTGGATCGCCTGATCGAGGTCGCGCGACGAGGCGCCGTCGATGGTGACGAAGGGCACGGCGGTGAGGTCCTCGAGCGAGGGGTCGTCGAGCCCCGGATCGGCGCAGAGGCGCTCCACCTCGCGGGTGACCTCGTCGGGGAACGCCGGCTCGATCTCGAGCTCGGCGAGGATGCGGTCGAGGGCGGCGCCCGCGCGCTCCTGCGCGCCGCGGCCGCGGTCGCGGCGCGCGCTCGAGCCCTCGTCGTCAGGCGCCATCACGGCAGCATAGCCGCGGCGGGCGGGGAGGAGCGCCCGACCGCACGGATCGGCCCGCCCGATCGTTGACCGGCCCAGGAGCCCGTGCGTAGCCTCCACGCCGTTCGGCGGACCGCCTTGGCCCGGTGCCGCCGCCGCGAGGCCCACGATGCGCAGCCGCCCCTCCCCGCTCCTTCTCCTCCCGCTCTTGCTCCTCGCCGGGTGCGCCGACGACGACGTGCCGCCGCCGGGCGGGGGCGCCGGCGAGTACCGCGCCACCATCCGCCGCACCAGCGAGGGCATCCCGCACGTGCTCGCCCCGGATCTCGCGAGCGCGGCGTTCGGCATGGGCTATGCGGGCGCGCAGGACTTCGTGTGCACCCTCGCCGACCAGATCGTCAAGGTGAGGAGCGAGCGCGCCAAGACGTTCGGCGACGCGAAGGACAACATCGACAGCGACTTCGCGTACCTCGCCCTCGAGGTGATGGCGCGCGGGAAAGAGGCGCTCGCCGGGCAGTCGGAGGAGATCCGCGAGACGGTCGCCGGCTACGCCGCCGGCTACAACCGCTACCTCGAGACGGTCGGGCCCGCCGGCCTGCCGGCCCCGTGCACCGGCGCGAGCTGGGTCCGCCCCATCACCGCCGAGGACCTCGCCGCCTACTACGTCGATCTCGACGAGCGCGGCAGCAGCGTGCCCTTCCTCGCCTACGTCGCCGGCGCCGAGCCACCCGGCGCCGGCGCCACGAGCGCCCCCGCGAGCGCGATCGCGTTGCCCGACTTCGGCCGCTCCGAGCTCGGCAGCAACGGCTGGGCGATCGGCGCCGATCGAACCGAGGCCGGCCGCGGCATGCTCCTCGCCAACCCGCACTTCCCCTGGGAGGGCGAGCTCCGCTTCCACGAGAGCCACCTCACCGTCCCCGGCGAGCTCGACGTGTACGGCGCCTCGCTCCAGGGCGCGCCCGTCATCAACATCGGGTTCAACGAGCACGTCGCCTGGACGCACACCGTGACGCCCTCGAAGCACTTCACGGTGTACCGCCTCGAGCTCGTGCCCGGCGACCCCACGAGCTACGTCTTCGACGGCGAGCCGCGCGCGATGACGGCCACCGAGCACACGATCGAGGTGCTCGGCGAAGACGGAACGCTGACGCCGCTGACGCGCACCTACTACCGCAGCCACTACGGGCCGATGCTGAAGGGCCCCGGCGTCGCCTGGGACGACCAGAAGGCGTTCACGTTCCGCGACGCCAACGCCGACAACGCCGGCTTCCTCGCCCAGTGGGCGCGGATGAACCGGGCCACCAGCGCGGCGGATCTCCTCGAGGCCCAGCGTGAGGTCCACGGCATCCCGTGGGTCTACACGATCGCCACCGACGAGACCGGCGCCGCGCTCCTCGTCGACGCCTCCAGGGTCCCCGCGCTCTCGGAGGAGACGCTCGCCGCCTACGAGGACGCGCTGGCCGGCGACCCCGAGGCCAAGCTGCTCGCCACGAACGGCGTGATCCTGCTCGACGGAAGCACGTCGCGCGACGACTGGAGCACGGCCGGCTCCGAGGACGGGCTCGTGCCGGTCGGCGACGCGCCGCAGCTGTCGCGCCAGGACTTCGTCATGAACGCCAACGATCCGTCGTGGCTCACCAACCCCTTCGCGCCGATCACCGGCTACCCGCTGACGTACGGCGCCTACCGCACCGCGCCCTCTCCGCGCACGCGGATGAACTTGACGACGCTGCTCGAGACCGGCCCAGGCAGCCCCTCGGGCGACGACGGCCTGTTCTCGCTCGACGAGCTCCAGGCGGCGGCGCTGTCGAACCGCGCGATCGTCGCCGAGCTGCTCCGCGAGGCCGTGGTGGCGCGGTGCACCGGCATCCCCAGCATCGACGTCGGCGGCACGCAGGTGCCGATCGCCGACGCCTGCGCCGCGCTCGCCGCGTGGGACGGGCGGCTCGACGTCGACAGCAAGGGCGCCGTCGTCTGGCGCGAGCTCCTCTCGGGCTTCACCTACGCGGAGCTCCTCGACGCGGGGCGCCTCTTCTCCCAGCCGTTCGACCCGGAGAATCCGGTGGCCACGCCGAGCGGGCTCGCCCCGGCGCCCGGCGTCGAGCCCGACCCCGTCCTCGAGGCGCTCGGCGGCGCGATGCTCAGGCTCGCCCAAGCCGGGCTCGACGCGGAGAGCACGCTCGGCGAGGCGCAATTCACGCGCAAGGGCGACGAGGTCATCCCCATCCACGGCGGCAACGCGTTCGAAGGCACGACCAACATCACCTCGTTCTCGAAGAGCAACAGCACGCTCCTGCCCAAGCTGGAGCAGGCCCCTCCGATCGGCGGCAGCAAGGCGGGCCTGACCGAGGAGGGCTACCTCGTCAACTTCGGCTCGAGCTTCGTGATGGCGCTCGAGTTCACCGACGCCGGTCCGCGCGCCGTGGCGCTCCTCAGCTACTCCGAGTCGAGCGATCCGGCGTCGGCGCACTACCGCGATCAGACGGTCATGTTCTCCGAGAAGGCCTGGCAGCCGGTGCGCTTCACCGAGGAGGAGATCGCCGCCGACGAAGGGCTCACGGTCGAGGAGATCGCGGCGCCCCGCTGAGCCGAGCGTCCCCTCTTGCGCGTCCAGCTCCGCCGGCTACGCGAAGGCGCGCCGGAGCGCCTCGTTCGCCGCGTCGACCGCCTCGCCCGCGGCGTGAATCGAGCCGCTGGTGCTGAAGTAACCGTGGAAGAGGGAGCCGAAGCAGCGGTGCTCGACGGCGACGCCGGCTTCGCGGAGCTTGTCCGCGTACGCGCGTCCCTCGTCGCGGAGCGGATCGAAGCCGGCCGTCTGGACGAACGCGGGCGGCAGCCCGGCGTGATCGGCGGCGAAGAGGGGCGAGGCCCGAGGATCGCGCCGGTCGTGCCCTTCGGGGAGGTAGCGATCGATGAACCAGTCGATCGTCGGCCGCTCCAGGAGGAAGCCCTTGCCCACCGAGACCATGGAGGGGAACGAGAGGGTGAAGTCGACCGCGGGGTAGATCAAGAGCTGGAGCGCGGGGCGGATCTCGTCGGCGCGGACGTCGAGCGCGACCACGGCCGCGAGGTTCCCGCCGGCGCTGTCGCCTCCCACGGCGATGCGCGCGGGATCGACGCCGAGCTCCGCCGCGGAGCGCGCCACCCACCGGAACGCCGCCGCGGCGTCGTCGGGCGCGGCCGGGAAGCGGTGCTCGGGCGCGAGGCGGTAGTCGACGGCCACCACCACGCAGCGCGCGCCGTCGGCGAGCACGCGGCAGAGCGCGTCGTGCGAGTCGAGGCTCCCGAGGACGAAGCCGCCGCCGTGATAGTAGACGAGCGCTGGCGCGGGCCGCGCCGCGCCCCGAGGACGGTAGACGCGGACGCCGATCGCGCCGGCGCCGCCCGGGATGCGGAGGTCGTCGACGCGATCGAGCTCGGGAGGCGCGGGAGCGAAGACCGAGGCGTTCGCCTCGAGATCGTCGCGCGCCTCGGCGACGGTCTGCTGGTGCGTGAGCTTCTTGCCGAGCCGCGCGTGCAAGGTGAGCGCGAGCTGCAGCTGTGGATCGAGGACGTAGCCGTCGCGCGTGACCGGCCGGCCCGCGAGGCGCGAGAGCACCGCGCGAGGCAGGCGCATGATCGCGCGGGCAGCTGCGCCCTCGGCGCGCTGCCGGAGCGTTCGGTGCCTCATGTCCGCGGTCGCCGCGCCGGCGCTCGCAAGCCCTCTCGGCGCATCACTGGTGGTCCGGCTCGAGCGCGACCGGCGCCTGGCCCTGCGCGATCGTGAACGCGTACCCGGACGGCAGGGTGGATGTCTCGGTGGTGAGCGCCGCGTTCGGCCAGCGCACCGTGACCTCGGCCTCGCAGGCCGCGCCCAGCCCGAACGTCTGGGTGAGGTCGTCCTGCATGCCGTAGTGCCCGTGGCCGCCGCCGATCTCCTTCGTCTGCGTCACGTCGCCCGCCTTCACGGTGACGCGGGCGCCGATGGCGGCGCGGTTCGTCCCGGCGGCGCCGACGAGCGTGAGCTTGACGAAGTTCGCGTTGGCCTCGGCGAGGTTCTCGAAGAAGCGGATCTGCCCGGTGGCGTAGCAGGGATCCCCGCCGCCGAGGTTGCAGCGCGCGAGCGAGTGGCCGACGACGAGGTCGAGATCGCCGTCGTGATCGAAGTCGGCGACGGCGCTGCCGTGGCTGCGGTGGTGATCGATGCCCTGATCGATCGGGACGGGCACGAAGTGGCCGGCCGAGTCCTGGTGGAAGAGCAGCCCGTGGTTGTCCGGGTAGTCGCTCGCGCCCATGTAGATGTCCGGCCAGCCGTCGGCGTCGAAGTCGAAGACGCTGCCGGTCATGATGCCCTCGTCCCAGCCCGCGGCGCCGTGGGGGCGGTCGAGCCCGGTCTCGGCGTTGCCGGGCCGGGTGAAGCGCACGTCCGGCTCGCCGCTGTTGACCAGGAGCTCGGCGACGTCGGACGACTGCCCCACGTCCCAGTGGACGATCTCGCTGGTGACCAGATCCATGTGGCCGTCGTTGTTCACGTCGGCGCACACGGTGGTGCCGCTGTTGCCGCCGAGCCGGAAGGGCTCCTGATCGTAGGCGTTGTCCCAGCGGAAGGCGTCGGCGTCGGTCGCGCAGGGGATGTACATCGGCGGCGGGACGCCGGCGCAGCCGTTGTCGGTCGGGTGGAGCGTGCACCAGCAGCGCGCCGACTCGTTGTCGCTCCAGTCCTGGTTGTCGTCGAAGGCGTAGCCGCTGGGGATGCTGCGGTTGGTGAAGGTGAAATCGGCGCCGCCCTGGAAGAGCAGGTTCGGCGCGCGGCCGTACGAGGCCGCCATCAGCTCGGTCACGCCGTCGCCGTTGAGATCGCAGGCGAGCCCGGACCACGAGTTCGCGTGGGCGAGCGCGCCGTTCAGATCCGAGATCAGGTTCCACGCCTTGGTGAGGAGCTTGGCGGACGAGGTGGCGTCGGTGAAGCCGCCGGTCCCGTCGCCCTTGTAGAGGCGCGACTGCTGCGGCTGGCTGTTGGCCGCGCCCTCGGCGACCCAGAGATCGAGCAGGCCGTCGCGATCGAAGTCGACGAAGCTCGCGCCCGCGACCGCGTCGAGCGCCGGCTTGGGGCGGCGGAGCGCGCTGCCGTCGGGGCCGAGCGAGAAGGTGCCGTCGCCGTTGTTGAGGAGCAGCTCGCTCGTCTCGACCTGGGGGTTCGCGGTGTCGCGGATGAGCCCGGTGAAGACGTCGAGGTCGCCGTCGTTGTCGACGTCTCCCCACGCCCAGACCTGCCCCGGTCGCCCCTTGTTCGGATCCGCTTCGACGCGGTTCTGGCGGATCTTCGAGCTCTGGGTGACGTCCTCGAAGCCGTGCTGGTGGTTGTTGCGCAGCAGCCACGTCACCCGCGCGCCCATCGGGGCGAAGTCGTCGGGCGCGTTGGAGGCGGCGCGCACGGCGAGATCGGTCCAGCCGTCGCCGTCGAAGTCGACGGCCTCGAGGCGCGTGCCGGTCACGGCGAGCGCGGGGAGGCCCCAGTCGTCCGTGGCCTCGCGGAACGCCTGCGTCCCGTCGGTCCAGGCGTTGCCCGCCTTGCAGATCGCGGGCGGGAGACCGCCCCCGCCGCCGCCGGTGCCGCCGCCGGCGCCGGTGGTGCCGCTGGTCGTGCCTGCGGGGGTCGTCTCGTCGTCGCCGCCGCAGCTCGCGGCGGAGACGAGCGCCGCCGTCGCCACCACACCCAAAGCCCAAGTCCAAGGACGCGCGAGGTGATGCATGGGACGACCAAATTACCCGAATCGCCGGGCCGCCGCTCGGGTTCCGCGGGCTCCTCCCCGCAGGTGGGCGCACGCGTCGCGGCGCTCGGTGATCGGGGCGGCCGGCGCGCCGACGCGCTACCGTCGGCGCCATGCTCCCTCGACGCCCGGGATGGCTCGCGCTTCTCTCGTTTCTCGTTGCCTGCGCCGGCGCGCCCGAGCCGGGGTCGCTCCCGCCGCCCCCGGTGGATGCGGCGAGCTCACGGCCCGCGGCGACGATCGCGGGCGCGGCGAGCGCCGGCCCGAGCGCGGCGGTCGCGCCCGCGCCTGCGCCGAAGCCGCCGACGTTCCCGGCCGCGTGGCCCTACCAGGCGCCGGCCCAGCCGCCCACGAGCCCGCGCGGCATGGTCTCGACCGACGCGGCGCTCGCCGCCGAGGGCGGGCAGCGCGTCCTCGCCGCGGGGGGCAACGCGGTCGACGCCGCGGTCGCGACCGCGTTCGCGCTCGCGGTGGTGCTCCCGTCGGCCGGCAACGTCGGCGGCGGCGGCTTCCTCGTCGCGCGGGTGAACGGCCAGGCGCACGCGCTCGACTTCCGCGAGACCGCGCCCGCGGCGGCGACGCGCGACATGTACCTCGACGAGAAGGGCGCGCCGACGGCCGACTCACGCCAGGGCCACCGCTCGGCCGGCGTGCCCGGGAGCGTGGCGGGCCTCTGGGAGGCGCACAAGAAGCTCGGGACCAAGCCGTGGAAGGAGCTCGTCGCGCCGGCGATCAAGCTCGCGGCGGAGGGTTTTCCCATCGACGCGGGCCTCGCGAAGGCGATCGCCGACAGCGCGCCGAAGCTCGCCAAGTCCCCGGCGTCGGCGGCGATCTACCTGCCCGGCGGCAAGCCGCTCGCCGACAAGGCCATCCTCAAGAACCCGGACCTCGCCGCCGTGCTCCGCCGCGTCGCCGACAAGGGCCCGGCGGGCTTCTACGAGGGACCGACCGCGAAGCTCGTCGCCGACGAGATGAAGCGAGGCAAAGGCCTGGTGACCGCCGCCGATCTCGGGGCGTACCGCGCCAAGTGGCGGCCGCCCATCGAGCTCACCTACCGCGGCTACAAGGTCGCCTCCATGCCGCCGCCCTCGTCGGGCGGCGTGACGCTGGGGATGATCCTCGGCATCGTCGAGGGCTACGAGCTCTCGCAGCGGACCTGGCACAGCCCCGAGCACCTCCACCCGGTGATCGAGGCGATGCGCCGCGCCTTCGCCGCGCGCAACGCCGCCCTCGGCGATCCCGACTTCGTGAAGAACCCGATCGAGGAGCTCCTCTCGCCGGCGTGGGCGGCGAAGCAGCGCGCCGGCATCGACGAGCGGCGGGCCACGCCCTCGTCGGCGCTCGTCGCGCCCGCGGCGTCGAGCGGCAACGGCCCCCACACGACGCACCTCTCGATCGTGGACGACAAGGCCAACGCCGTCGCCCTGACCACGACCGTCAACCACTGGTTCGGCTCGGGCGTCACGGTCCAGGGCGCCGGCTTCGTCCTCAACAACGAGATGGACGACTTCGCGGTGAAGGCGGGCGTGCCCAACAGCTTCGGGCTCGTCCAGGGCGAGCCGAACCTCATCGAGCCGAACAAGCGCATGCTCTCGTCGATGACGCCCACCATCGTGACGGCGCCGGACGGCAAGCTCGTCCTGGTGACCGGCGCGGCCGGAGGTCCGACGATCATCACGGCGGCGTTCCAAATCGTCTCCAACGTGATCGACTACGGGTTCGACGCGGCCAAGGCGGTGAGCGCGCCGCGCATCCACCACCAGCACCTGCCCGATGTCGTCTTCTTCGAGCACGACGGCCTCGACGAGGCGGACCGGCGCGGGCTCGCCCTGATGGGCTACGAGCTGAAGGAGCGCGAGCACCTCGCCGACGCGCCGTCGATCGGCGCCGGCCCCGCGGGGTTCATCGGCGCCGCCGAGCCGCGCCGCCGCGGAGCGTACGCCGCCGGCTGGTGACGCCCGCGCGCGGCCCGGGGCTTGCCCCTGGGCGCGCGCATGACCGCCGACCTGCTCACGATCCGCCGCGCAGGCGAGGAGAGCCGCGCGCACGTGCTGGAGTTGCTCTCCGAGCACCTGCCCGGGTCGGACGTCGCCGCGCGGAACCGCTGGCTCTACGAGCAGAACCCGCACGGCCGCGCCCTCACGATGATCGCCTACGACCCGACCGGCACGCCGGCGGGGATCACCTCGGTGTTCCCGAGGCGCGTGATGGTGCGCGGCGAGGAGCGCCTCGGCTCGATGGGGGGAGACGGGTACGTGCGCCCGGCGTTCCGACGCCGCGGGCTGGCGACCGCGCTCCACCGGGCTTGCATCGAGGCGATGCGCGCGGAAGGCGTCGAGTTCATGTTCGGTCCGCCCGAGCCGCACAACCTCCGGGCGCTGCTCAAGGCGGGCTCGCGGATCGTGACCGAGGTGCGCCGGTACGTGCGGCCCCGGCCGGCGCAGCGCCTCTCGCGTCTGGTCACGCGCCTGCTCGGGCGATCCGAGGCGACGTTGTCGGCGATCGGCGAGCACGATCGGCGCGTCGCGGACGTCTGGGACGAGGTCGCCGCGTCGAAGGCGGTGGTGCCGGTGCGCGACGCCGCCCACTGGGCCTGGCGCTACGCCGCCTCGCCGAGCCGGGCGCAGCACGCGTTCGCCGTGGTCCGGGGCCCGCGGACGATCGCCGTCTGCGCGCTCGAGCGGCGCGGCGACCGCGCGGCGATCGTCGACCTGATGGCGCCCGCCGATCGCTTCGCCGAGGCCGCCCGCGCGGTCGCGGGCGCGTGCGGCGCCGAGGCGATCGAGACGCAGCTGAACCCGCGCGGGCCCGGGGGCGATGCGCTCGCGCGGGCCGGCTTCTTCGGACGCCAGCAGAAGCCCTTCCAGGTGCTGGCGCCGGGCGCGGCGCCCGACGCGCTCTTCGATCCCGACGCCTGGTTCTACACTTGGGGCGACGGCGACGTGGACGAGGTGCTCTGACCGAGCGCCTCGAGCTGGAGCTGCGCGGGCGGCGACCTACGGCGACGCGGACGAGAGCTCCGACCGAGCGCGCCTCGAGCTAGAGCGCCGCGCGGGCGGCGAGATCCCGCGCCTCGCGCATCTGCTCGGGCCACGTCGGGTCGACGCGCGCCGCCGCCTCGGCGATGGCGCGCGGGCTCTCGCCGGCGAGCGTGGCGAGGCGCGCGTCGGCCGAGCCGGTGAGCAGATCGTAGGCCGGGATCGTGTCGACGTACTCGTAGCGCTCGGTGCGGAACCGGAAGCTGTCGGGCCGCTGGTGATGCGCGAGCGCGACGAGCGCGACGTACGTGGCGACGGGGCGGAACGCGCGCGGATCGGTGACGTGGATCTGAACGCCGCCGCAGATGGCGCCGGCGTGCTTGTGGAACGTGGGCCGGAAGGTGAGCGGCCGCGCCGTGAAGCCGCCGAGCCCCGTCGCGGCGAGCCCGCGCGCGAGCTCCTGCCCGTCGATCCAGGGCGCGCCGACGATCTCGAACGGGCGGGTGGAGCCGCGGCCCTCCGAGAGGTTGGTCCCCTCGAGCAGGCACCCGCCCGGGTAGACGAGCGCCGTCTCCGCCGTCGGCATGTTGGGCGAGGGGAGGACGAAGGGCCGGTCCCACGCGCTCGCGAGCGAGTCGCGATCCCAGCCGCGGACCGGGACGATCTCGAGCGCGCCTCCCGGTCCGAGCGGCAGGCCGTCACGGTGCGCGAAGAGGGCGACGATCTCGCCGACCGTGAGCGCGTGCCGCACCGGGACCGGCTCGAGGCCCACGAACGAGAAGAAGCCCTCGCGCTGGGTCGCGCCCTCGGCCGACGCCGGCGAGCCCGAGATGGGGTTGGGGCGATCGAGCAGCACCACCGGCACGCCGGCCTCGGCCGCGGCGCGCAGCGCGAGCAGCGCCGTCCAGACGAAGGTGTAGTAGCGCGAGCCGACGTCGGCGAGATCGCAGACGAGGACGTCGACGAGCCCGAGGTGCTCGGCGCGCGGCGAGAGATCGGCGAACGCGTCGCCGTACAGGCTGACGATGGGCGCGCCGGTGCGCGCGTCCTTCGCGCTCTCGACGCCGACCATGTCCTGCGCCTCGCCGCCGTAGCCGTGCTCCGGGCCGAAGAAGAGCGCCGCGCGGACACCCGCACCGCCGAGGACGTCGGCGATGTGGCGGAGATCCCGATCGACGCTCGCCGGGTGGGCGAGGACGCCGACGCGGGCGCCGCGGAGCCTGTGGACGAGCGCCTCCGAGCGCGGGAGCTGATCGAGGCCGACCTGCATGGTAGCGTTCCCTCCGGCGCGCTCGCGCCGCGTGTATGCCCATTGAGCCCGGCCAGGTCTTCGGTGGCAAGTACCGCATCGTCCGGCTCCTCGGCGAAGGCGGCATGGGCGCCGTCTACGAAGGCGAGAACGCTCGCATCCACCGGAAGGTGGCGATCAAGGTGCTCCACCCCACCGTCGCCTCCAACGCCGACGTGGTGAAGCGCTTCGAGCGCGAGGCCCAGGCCGCCGGCCGCATCGGCTCGAAGCACATCGTCGAGGTGCTCGATCTCGGCGAGCTCGACGACGGCACGCGCTACATGGTGCTCGAGTTCCTCGACGGCCTCACGCTCGCGGACCGCATCCACCAGCACGGCCGGCTCAGCCCCGAGCAGGCGACGCCCATCCTCCACCAGCTGCTCGAGGGCCTCGGCGCCGCCCACCAGGCGGGCATCATCCACCGCGATCTCAAGCCGGCCAACGTGTTCCTGCTCCAGCGCCCGGGGCAGCCCGAGTTCGTGAAAATCCTCGACTTCGGCGTCTCGAAGTTCAACGTGCTCAGCAGCGGCGACGACGCGTTCAGCATGACCAAGACCGGCGCGGTGATGGGCACGCCGTTCTACATGTCGCCCGAGCAGGCGAAGGGCGCGCGCAGCATCGACGCGCGCAGCGATCTCTACACCGTGGGCGTCATCCTCTACGAGTGCCTCACCGGCCAGGTCCCCTACCACGCCGAGACCTTCAACGAGCTGATGTTCAAGATCGTGCTCGAGGCGCCGCGCCCGCCCGAGACCTTCGTCCCCGACCTCGATCCGGGCATCTCGGCGATCGTGCGCAAGGCGATGGCCCGCGAGCCGGCGGATCGCTACCAGACCGCGGCCGAGCTCCAGCAAGCGCTCGCCGAGCGGCCCGTCGCGCCCGATGGGCCCGTCGTGCCCGCGAGCCCGCTCGCCGAGAGCGCGGCGGCGGTGCGCGCGATGCCGACGCCCTCGCGCGGGCTGCCCGCGGTCGATCCCGTGGTCCTCCCCAAGCAAGGCAACGGCCTGCTCGTCGCGGCGGTGATCGCCGCCGGTGTGGTGATCGGGGGCGGCGCCTTCGCGGCGATGCGCTGGAAGCAAGCGGGGAGCGAAGCCTCAACCTCGGGGAGCGCCGGCCCAGCCGCGTCGATCGCGAGCGCGGCGCCCGAGGTGGCCGCCGCGTCGGCGTCCGCCGCGGCCGAAGCGGCGTCCGCGACGCCCACCCCGGTCGAGCCCCCGATCGCCACGGCCTCGGCGACCGCCGACCCCGCCGGCGCGCCGACGGCGCGGGGGATCGCCGGCAAGGCGGGCGGCACGGCGCAGCCCCGCGCATCGTCCACGCCTTCGACCACGGCGACGCCTTCGGCCGCGGCCACGGCGGCGCCCGCGACCGGCCCGACGGGCCGCAAGGTCAGCGGCGAGCTGTAGGCTCCGGGCGGCGGCGAGCGGCGCGCTCGCGTGCAGAACGCGCCGCGGACCGGCAGAGGACTGCGCCGGAGCGTGACCTGGCCAGCCGCGCACGAGCGCGGGCACGCCGCACCGCCTCGGCACCTGCGCCTCGGCACGCCGCCACACCGTCGTCATTGTCCACGGGCGGCCCCATCGCCTCTCTGCGCACACGGGCTCACACCGACCGCGCCAAACTCGCCCCACGGGCCGGCCGAGATCGTATGATGCGCTGGGCCGTCGACGAAGACGGCTGCACGGTGGGGCTCGCCCTCTCGCGTGCTACAGCATGGCGGAAGCGATGACCCTCGAGCCCGGCCAAATCCTCGACAACAAGTACCGGATTGTCCGGCTGCTCGGATCCGGCGGCATGGGCTCGGTGTACGAGGGCGAGAACGCGCGCATCCACCGGAAGGTCGCCATCAAGGTGCTGCACGCGGGCGTCGCGGCCAAGGCCGACGTCGTCCAGCGCTTCGAGCGCGAGGCTCAGGCGGCGGGCCGCATCGGGTCGGAGCACATCGTCGAAGTGCTCGACCTCGGCAACCTCGCCTCGGGCGAGCGCTACATGGTCATGGAGTTCCTCGAGGGCGAGAGCCTCGGCGACCGGATCAAGAAGCGCAAGCGCCTCGAGCCGCGCGAGGTCGCCCCCATCGTCCACCAGCTCCTCGAGGGCCTGGCCGCGGCGCACGACGCCGGGATCATCCACCGTGATTTGAAGCCGGACAACGTCTACCTCCTCGTCTCGAAGGGCGGGCAGCGCGACTTCGTCAAGGTGCTCGACTTCGGCGTCTCCAAGTTCTCGGCCCTGGAGCAGGACTCGATGAGCATGACCCGCACCGGCGCGGTCATGGGCACGCCGTATTACATGTCGCCCGAGCAGGCGCGCGGCGCGAAGATCGATCCGCGCAGCGATCTCTACTCGGTGGGCGTGGTCCTCTACCAGGCCGTGACCGGGCGCGTCCCCTTCAACGCCGAGACGTTCAACGAGCTCGTCTTCAAGATCGCGCTCGAGGCGCCGCACCCGGCGGAGCTCGTCACCCCCGGCCTCGATCCCGCGTTCGCCTCGATCATCGCCAAGTCGATGATGCGCGACGCGGCGGCGCGCTTCCAGAACGCGCGCGAGTTCCAGGCGGCGCTGGGCCACTGGATCCAGACGGGCGCCGGCGTCGCCGCGGGCCCTGCCGGCTTCGCGCCCGGCATGGGCGCACCCATCGGCGGCGGCACGCAGGCGCTCCCGGTGATGAGCCCGGGGTTCATGCCGGGGATGCAGCCGGGGATGGGCCCGCAAGGGGGCTATAACCCGCAGCTCGGCACCAGCCAGCCGAACGCGATGGGCACCAGCCAGCCCAACGCGATGGGCATGAGCCAGCCGAACGCGATGGGTACGAGCCAGCCCGGGATGCTCCAGAGCTCCCCGCAGCTCGGCGCCTCCCAAGCCGGGCTCGCGATGACCGCGCCGCAGCCGCGCGGCAACGGCGCGATGATCGCCATCGGTTTGATCGGGACGCTGCTGGTCGCCGGCGGCGGGTTCGCCGCGTGGAAGATCATGGGAGCGCGCGGCGTGGCCACGCCGGGTGCGAGCGTCGCGGTCACCGCACCGCCTCCGCCGCCCCCGACGCCGAGCGCGACGCCCACCGAGACCGCCGCGCCCGCCGAGACCGCCGCGCCCGCCGAGACGGCCGCGCCCGCCGAGACGGCCGCGCCCACCGGCGCTCCCACCGCGGCGGCCACGACGCCGCCTGTCGCCAACACCGGCGGCGTCCACCCGCCGCCGGTCGGAACGGCGAAGAAGCCGCCCACGACGCCCTCGGCGACGCCCGCAACGAAGCCGGGCGGTCGCACCGTCAGCGGCGATCTCTGAGCCGCGGCGTTCGCGGCCGATCACTCTGGAGCCGCTCCGCGCATGAGGCGGCGAGCACCGCCGCTGCCGTCCGGCTGCTAGCATCCCCGCGCATGGGCTCGCTCACGTCGCCGTGGGCCACCTCCGCCCCCGCCGGAGGGCGGGAGGCTCGTCTCGTCGAGGCGCGCCCCCGTTGAGCGATCGCGCTCCCCCCCCTGCGGCTCGCGTGACGGAGCCCACCCCCCCGCCCGATCTGGTGCGGTTCGGGTGGGTCTCGCTCGCCGCCGGGATCACGACGCTCACGCTCAAGGCGCTGGCGTTCTGGCTCACCGGCTCCGTCGGGCTCTTGTCGGACGCGGTCGAGTCGATCGTCAACGTCGTCGCGGCGATCGTGGCGATCTGGGTGCTGCGCGTCGCGGCGGCTCCCCCGGACGAGGAGCACGAGCACGGCCACCACAAGGCGGAGTACTTCTCGAGCGGCCTCGAAGGCGCGCTCATCGTGGTGGCGGCGTTCTCGATCATCGCGTCGGCGGTTCCGCGCCTGATCACGCCGCGCCCGCTCGAGGCGGTCACGCTGGGCCTCGGCGTCTCGGCGGGCGCCTCGCTCGTCAACCTCGGCGTCGGTCTCAAGCTGCTGCGCACCGGGCGCCGAGTGCGGTCGATCACGCTCGAGGCCGACGGCCACCACCTCCTCACGGACGTGTGGACCAGCGCGGGCGTCATCGTCGGGGTCGCCGCCACCTACCTCACCGGGTGGCTCATCCTCGATCCCTTGCTGGCGATCGCCGTCGCGCTCCAGATCCTGCGCACCGGCTGGAAGCTCTTGCACCGATCCGGGATGGGCCTGCTCGACACGTCGGTGTCGCCCGAGGATCGCGCCGCGATCGTCGCCGTCCTCGATCGGTACCAGGCCGAGGGGGCGCGCTGGCATGCGCTGCGCACCCGCCTCGCGGGGCCGCGCCGGTTCGTGTCGGTGCACGTGCTCGTCCCCGGCGACTGGACCGTCAAGCGCGGGCACGACCTGCTCGAGCGGCTCGAGTCCGACATCCGCGCGACCTCGCCGATGACGACGGTGATCACCCACCTCGAGCCGCTCGAGGACGAGGCCGCGTACACCGATCTCTCGCTCTGATCAGCGCCGGATCGCCGCGTAGAACGTCGCCGACTGGCGGCGCAGGCGCATGAGCACGTGGCCGTCCTGCGCGGCGGTCTGCACGCGGGCGGCGCTCGGCTGGCGCTCGCCGTCGACCTCGAGGATCACGTCGCCGGGCCGGATGCCGGCGCGATCCGCGGCCGAGCTCGGCGCGACGGCCGAGACCTGCACGACGGCGCCTCCGCTGCCGGAATCCGCGACCTCGCGCACCGAGAGACCGAGCCCCGGCTGCGCCGACGCCTGCCGCTCGATGGGCAGCGCGGGCGGGGCGGGCTCCTTGCGCGACTCGAGCGCGATCTTGGTCTGGTAGCGCTTTCCGGCGCGCACCACCTCGAGCGCGACCACGTCGCCCACGGCGTGGACGAAGACCTCGCGGATCACGTCCTGCGCGTCGCGCACCGGCTTGCCTGCGAACGCGGCGATGACGTCGCCGGGCTCGAGGTTCGCCTTCGCCGCGGGGCCGCCCGGCGAGATCGCGTTCACCAGCGCCCCGGTCGGGGGCGCGGAAGGGATCTCGGCGGCGAGCTGGGGCGTGAGGTCCTGGATACCGACGCCGATCCAGGCGCGGTCGACGCGCCCGGTCTTGAGGATCTGATCGGCGACGCGCCTGGCCATCGCGGCGGGGACGGCGAGGCCGATGCCCTGGCCGCGGCTCACGATCATGGTGTTGATGCCGAGCACCTGGCCGTCGAGGTTGACGAGCGGGCCGCCCGAGTTGCCCGGGTTGATGCTGGCGTCGGTCTGCAGGTAGTCCTCGACCGCGTTGATGCCGACGCCGCCGCGGCCCTTGGCGCTGAGCACGCCGGTCGTGACCGTGTGCCCGAGGCCGAACGGCGAGCCGATGGCGAGGACCCACTCGCCGACGCGCGCCGCGTCGCTGTCGGCGAAGTTCGCCGCGGGCAGGCCCTTGGCGTCGATGCGGAGCACGGCGAGGTCCGTCGAGGGATCGCGGCCGACGAGGCGGCCGGGGAAGATGCGCCCGTCGCGGAGGCGGACGTTGATGGTGCGCGCCTCGTCGATGACGTGGTTGTTCGTGAGGATGGCGCCGTCGGAGGAGAAGACGACGCCGGAGCCCATCCCGCGCTGCACGCCGTCCGACTTGAACCAGCGCAGCGTCGAGCCGACCTCGCTGCCGACGGTGACGTCGATCTGGACCACCGAAGGGCTCACCTTCTCGGCCACGTCGACGAAGGCGTCGCCCAGCTTGCGCAGCTCGGCGGCGCGGCCCGGAGCGGTGGTCGGCGGCCGGGGCGCGGGGCTCGTGGCCGGCGGCGGCAGCTTGGGCTGGGCTCGGAGCGCGGGCGAGACGAAGAGCGCCGCCGACGCGGCGGCCACGGACGCGAGGCGCGCGGCACCCCGGGTGAGCGTTGAGACGGTCATGGTTCCTCCGACGGTCCCATTATGCGCCGTCCGGTCCGGCGAGGCTCGCCCCGACGCCGCCGTCCCGGCCGGAGGGCCAGGCGTCGGTCCCCTCGTCCTCGAGCTCGACGTGCTCGAGGTAGAGACCGTCGGGGGGTGCGGTGATCCCGAGATCGCGCCGGTCGCGTGACGCGAGGGCGCGGCCGATCGCCCCGCGCGCCAGGCGGCCGCGGGCGACGTCCACGATCGCACCGACCAGGATGCGCACCATGTTGTGCATGAAGGCGTCGCCGTGGACGTCGATGCGGACGACGCGCAGGTCGCCGGGATCGAGCTCCACCTCGACGGAGCGCAGCGTCCGCACGGTGCTGGTGCGCTCGTCGGCGCTCGAACGGAACGCCGCGAAGTCGTGGGTGCCGGCGGCGAGCGCCGCCTCGGCTCGGGCCGGCTCGAGCGCCTCGCGCGAGGCCATCCCCTCGACGCGCCAGGCGCGGCCTTCGAGGAACGGATCGCGGGTCGGATCGTCGAGGACGAGGTAGCGGTAGCGCTTCGACACGCTCCGGAACCGGGGGACGAAGCCGAGCTCGACGCGCGCCGCGCGGCGGACGGCGATCTCGGGCGGCAGGTGGCGCGTGACGCCGAGGGCCCAGCCGCGCGGCGGGATCGAGGCCGCGCCGTCGAAGGCGACCCGCTGGTCGCGCGCGTGCACGCCGGCGTCGGTGCGGCTCGCGCCGCGCACCTCGCGCACGCCCGGATCGAGGGCGCGCAGCGCGCCGAGCAGCTCGCCGGCGATGGTCCGCTGCGCCGGTTGGGGCGCGAACCCCGCGAAGGAGCGACCGTCGTACGCGACGCTCAAGAGGACGCCGGCGCGCTCCATGGAGGGCGCCCTCCCGGCGCCTCCGGCGTCAGCCGCCCGTCCCGCCGTTGCCGCCGGTCCCGCCGCCGTTGCCGCCGTTGCCGCCGCCGCTGCCTCCCGCGCCCCCGCCGCCGCCGGTGGTGCTGGTGCTCGTCGACGTGCTGGTCGTCGTGGGCGGGTTGGCGGCGCCGTAGCCATACAGGCAGATCTGCAGCTCGGTGCCCGTCAGCGGTTGCTTGTTGGCGTCGACGCAGCAGGCCTCGGGCGCCTGGGCGTTGCCCTGATCGTCGAGGCAAATGGCGAACGGGTTGCAGCCGCCGTCGAGGTGGCGGTTCGCGACCGCGCCGCCGTCGTCGTCGGTGAGGTCCTCGACGCAGGTCGGCGTCGAGCCCTCTTCGGTCGTGCACGCGCCGGCGAGGCCGAAGGCGACGGCGGAGACGGCGACGAGCAGAGCGGCGTAGCGCGGGAAGCAAGTTCGCATGGACGTCGTCCCTATTGCTTGATGGTGAACGAGACAGGGATGTTCACGGTCATGCACCCGCCGTCGGGCGGCGGGAACGTCTTGCCCTGGAACCTCCCCAGCACGCACTGCGAGATCTCGCGCGAGCCCACGGAATCGTTGCTGATGGATGCGCCGCACACCGCTCCATTAGCGCCGACCTGGACGCTCACCGTCAAGCTGCCCGACACGGCGGACGTCCGGAGCGCACGGTTGTAACAGCCCTGGGCGGACTGGGCGGTGCCGCGGAGCGCGCTCTGGAGCGCGGACGAGGCCGCGCCGTTGCACTTGCCCGAGCAGGGGCCACCGCCTCCGCCGCCCGGCTTGCCGGCCGTCTTCGGGCCGGCGTCCTCGGCGCCGGCGTCGACCTCTTCGATCTTGGGCGGAGGGGGCGGGGAGAACTGCGGGACCGGTGGCTCGTTCGTCTTCTGGACCGAAACGATGGGCGGTGGGGTCGGGGGCGGGTCCCCGCTCTTCATCTTCCAGAGAATCAGGCCGCCGAGGAGCGCGGCGAGCACGACCACGCCGGCGATGTACGGGCCGCTCCCTCCGGACTTGCCGGGGATTTCGGTGGACGGCGGGGGAGTCGAAGCGGGCACGTTCGGCGGACCTCCTGTCGGACCGCGCGAGTCTACAAGGCCGCGTCGCGAGGTTGCGAGGAAACTGACGCGCCGGGTCGGACGCGCTCCCACCTGCGGCCCCGCGTCATGCCAGGGCGGGCTCGTAAAGAGAGATCGCGGTGTCGCCGTACGTGCGCGTGCCCGCCGCCGCCAGCCCAGGCGGGCAGGGGATTCGGTCGCGGCTCGCGTGCTCGAGCACGATCCGTGCGTGAGCCGGCGCACCTTCCAGACGGAGATGGCGGGCGACGAGCGCCAGCGCCTCGGCAGCGTCGGCGTAGGGCGGATCGACGAGCACGAGATCGAACGGCGGCCGGCGCGCCCCGAGGGCGGGCAGCGCGCGCGCGACCGGCGCCGCCACGACCTCGGCCACGTCGTCGAGGCCGAGCGCGGCGAGGTTCTGGCGCAGCGCCGCGAGGGCAGGGCGGGCGCTCTCGACGAACACCGCGCGCGCCGCGCCGCGCGAGAGCGCCTCGATGCCGAGCGCGCCGGTCCCGGCGTACAGATCGAGCACGGACTGGCCCTGGAGATCGCCGAGGATGGAGAACAGCGCCTCGCGCACCCGATCGGTGGTCGGGCGCGTCGCCGCCCCGCGCGGCGCGACGAGGCGGCGGCCGCCGAGCCTGCCGGCGATCACCCGCATGCGCCCTGCGCCGGGGGCGCGCCCGTCACCAGGTGTAGGTGACGCCGAGCGAGCCCGAGTGCGCGCCGACGCGCGGCTGCACCGTGATGCCCGTCGTCGGCTGGTCGCTCGTGCCGCTCGTGGCGAGCAGGAACACGCCCAGGCCGGCCGAGACCGCGCCCACGCCGAAGAAGACGATCTGGAGCACCTCGAACGTCGAGGCCTTGTCGCAGCTCTGGATCACGTCCTCGGCGCTCATCGCGCCGGCGACGGTCTTGGTCGGGGGCTGCTTGTTGGCGGCGGCCTCGCAGACGTCGCCGCTGCCCGGGTACTGCTGGCGGAACTTGTCGAAGCCGTCGTCGTTCTGGATCGAGTTCACCTGGAGGGCCGAGACGACGCCGACGGCGGCTGCGGCGACGCCGACGCCGATCCCGATGAAGCCGCCGATCTTCTTGAAGTCGACGCTGGACGGCGGCTCGGCGGCGATGGGCGTGAGCGCGACGTCGGCGGTCGCGTTCGGCTTCACCACCGTCGAGGCCTCGACGTCGGAGTAGCCCTGCGCCTTGACCACGATCTTGTGCGGGCCGGCCGGCAGCGGGAACGTGCCCTCGCCCCCGGTGAGCGCGCCGACGGGCGTCCCGTCGATGAAGACCTGGCCGGCGACGCTCCCGGCCTTGATGTGCACCGAGCCCTTCGGCGGACCGCCGGTGAGCTGGGTGAGCATGTCGCTCGCGACCTTCTTCAGGGCCTCGTCGTTCGCCTCGGTGAGGTTGGCGCTGTAGCGGACGTCGATCTTGGTCGTGCCCTTGCCGCGCACCCAGAGGTGGAGCTCGCCGACGACGTCGGCCCCCTTCTTGTTGACGATGCCCCAGATGAAGCGATCGGCCTTGATCTGGTCGGCGATGCGCGACTCGCAGGTGGAGTCGGGCGGATCGGTGCACTTGAGCGTGCCGGTGAGCACCTCGAGCGAGTACTCGCCCTCGCCGATCGACCAGCCCGGCATGGCGCGGACGGCGGTGCGGAGCGCCTTGCTCAGCGCCGCGGCCTGCTCGTCGGCGTCGTTGGTCTGCATCGAGACGATGGTGATCGGCAGCGTGTCGGGGCCGGGCTCGTCGGCGACGGCGTGCGAGGTGTACCCGCACGCGGCGGCGGCGAGCGCCAGCGCGAGGCCGTGGCCGCGAAGGAGGCGGGGCAAGCTCATGCTCATCGTCATCGGTCGCTCCGAGCGCCAAGCCAACCGGCGCAAGGTCCACGTTAGCGCCCCCGGAGCACCCTCCGCAACGTCGGGGCCACGACCCCCGCCTGGTCACCCGATCTCGACCTTGCTCCACATCTCGCGCCTCATGCGCTCCTTCCGCCGGTCGGTGCGGGTCACCAGGCGCGCAGCGCCCCAGGCGGCGAGGAGCTGGCCCTCCTGCCCGAGGCCGGGCAACACGCTCCGCCCCACGAGCAGGGTGCGCTCGATGGGCCCGCGGATCGGCTCGCCGGCGAGGCCGAGGTAGCCGGGGGGATCGACCTCGAGCTGGCGCACCATCGGCTCGGCGCTGGTCGAGGCGCCCTTGAGCGAGACGCGATCGACCGAGAGGCGCTGGCCGTCCTGGTAGAGCCACGCCGGCAGGCCGTCGTGGACCGAGTCGACCAGGACGAGGTGGCGCTCGAGGAAGGGGAGCTCGGCCCGGATGGCGTCGAGCGCCGCCTGGCGCGCGTCGAGGGGCGAGAGGCCGCCGCGATCCGGCAGGAGGATCTCGGCGAGGAGGAGCGTCTCGCCCGGCTCGGCCGGCTCGGAGCGCTGCAGGTGAACGACCGGGCGCGTGACGCCGCGGGCGGCCGCGCGGCTCGGGGGCGAGCTCGCCCGCGGCGGCACGCCGAGCGAGGCGCCGGGCGGCGGGAGGATGAACGCCTCGGCGCCGAGCGGATCGGGCAGCCCTTCGGTGCGGACCACGATCGAAACCACGAAGCGTCCGACCGACGACGTGATGCGGGGCCACTCGCGCTGGGCGCGCTTGTGGATGCCCTCGCCGCCGGCGAGGCTGGCGACGTCCTCGCCCGAGAGATCGGTGATCACGAACTCGGCGCCGGTCGTGTGCTCGTCGCCGTCGATGAGCACGCCGGAGGCCGAGCCACGCTTGAGCTGGAGGCGCGCGGCGCGGTCGGAGAGCTGGCAGCGTCCGCCGTGGGCGCTGATGCGGTCGACGAGGAACTCCTCGAGCTCCTCCTCGCCGCGCCCGAGCATCATCACGCCGCGCGTCCAGGCGCCGTGGAGGCGCAGCGCCGCGAACGGCGGGGGGACGCTGGCGAGATCGGTCGCGAAGAGCACCGACGAGAGCACGACCTGCCGGAACGCGTGCCCGCGCGGGAGCTCGAGGAGGAAGTCGGCGTCCGGCTCGGCGCGGATGTACGGGAGCATCGCGGCGTAGCGGCCGGTCTCGCGGCGCTCCCAGAAGGTGCCGGGCGGCCAGACCGCGTCCTCGACGAAGGCGTCGTCGGCCGCGCCGTTGACGCGCGCGAGATCGGCGTAGAGCTCGCCGACGACGCGGCGCAGCTCGGGGAACTCGCGATCGATCTCGCGCGCCCAGAGCTCCATGTCGGGCGGGATCTCGAGGCGGCGCCCGGGCGCGAGCGCCTGCATCATCGGCGAGATCGGCTGGATGCGGCGCTTCCAGGTCTGCGACTGCGCGAGCTCGACGACGACGCGGCGCCACGCGGGCGAGGTCGCCGCGAGCATGGTGAAGGCGCGCCGCCGCAGCGTGCGCGCTTCCAGGCGGTACGCGGGCGGGCGCTCGCCCTGGCCGAGCACGAGGACGGTGAAGTCGCGGCGCGCGAGCAGGGCCGCGGCGGTGAGGGCGCCGATGGAGCGGCCCAGCACCACGACGTCGTAGTGCTTGTGGGTCACGTCCCCCCGCCGACGCCCAGCACCGGGCGCACGCCGGCGAGGCGCGCGCGCGCGCGGCCGCCTCCCGCGGCGGGCTCGATGGTGAGCCGCCCCTCGGCGATCCAGCCCAGCGTCGTGACCAGCAGATCGTGCTCGCGCCCGAGCAGGCGCGCCGAGAGCGCCTCGACGGTGTCGCCGTCGAGCACCGGCTCGACGGCCTGCGCGAGGATGGGCCCCGTGTCCATGCCGGTGTCGACGAGGTGCACCGTGCAGCCGGTGACGCGCACGCCGTAGGCGAGCGCCTGCGCCTGCCCGTCCGTCCCGGGGAACGCCGGCAGGAGCGAGGGGTGGATGTTGATCACCCGGTGCGGGTAGGCGTCGAGGAACGCCGGCGTGAGCAGGCGCATGAAGCCGGCGAGCACGATCCACTCGGCGCCGGCCTCGCGCAGCGCGCCGGCGAGCGCGCGATCGAAGCTCGGCCGGTCGGCGAACTCGCCGTGCGGGATGACCCGGGTGGGGACGCCGGCCGCCTCGGCGCGGGCGAGACCGGGCGCGCCGGCCTTGTTGGAGACGACCAGCCGGACGCGTGCGTCGAGCCGGCCGGCGGCGATGGCGTCGAGGATCGCCTGGAGATTCGAGCCCCTGCCGGAGATGAGGACGCCGAGGTCGAGCATGCGGGGCGCATTGTAGTCCGGCGCGGACCTGCGTCGCTCACGTTGGGGGTTCCGCCCCCAAACGCCCGAAGAAAAATCTCACAGGGAGACGGGGAGACAGGGAGGATTTCTGGGGTCGATCCAGGCCCACAGGTCGCTCGGCGTGCACGCCGATCGACCGAAGAAAAATCTCCCCGACTCCCCGTCTCCCTGTGAAAATCACCCGATGCGGCGAGCGATGGCCTGAATGCGCTCCATCGAGTCGAGCGGTCCCTGGATCGAGGCCGCGCGCTCCCAGTCGGCGCGGGCGCCCTCGGGATCGCGGGCGAAGCGGAGCGAGCCGCGCTTGAGGAGCGGCGCGGGATCGGTCGGATCGAGGAGGATGGCGACGCCGTAGTCGGCGATGGCGCCCTGGAGATCGCCGGCGGCGGCCCGCTCGTCGCCTCGGAGGACGAAGAGCTCGGGGTCCGACGGCGACATGCCGATCGCGATGCCGAGGTCCGCCGCCGCGCCCGCGTGGTCGCCCAAGGTGGCGCGCGCTTTCCCGCGGATGGTGAAGGCCTCGGAGGCGGCCGGCGCGAGCGCGATCGCGCGCGAGCAGTCGGCGACGGCCTGGGTGGCGTCGCCGAGCGCGAGGTGCGCCTCGGCGCGGAGCACGTAGGCGTCCGCCCGGTCCGGCGCCTCGGCGATGGCGTGCGCGCAGTCGCGCGCGACGCCCACGAGATCGCCGAGCTCCATCCGCGCGTAGGCGCGCAGCCACAGGGCCTCGACGTTGTGGGGATCGCCGGCGAGGACCTGGGTCGCGCTGGTCACGACCGCGCGCGGATCCATCCAGTCGGGGATCGGCGCCGCGCGGCCCGCGCCCGTCGCGCTCGACGCGGCCAGGGCCCGGGCGCAGGCCACCTCGAGGGCGCCGAAGCGCAGGGTGGACGGCCCCGTCTCTTCGTCTGCGGTCCCGGAGGCGGGGTAGATCCCGCTCTCCTTCGGCGCGTAGCGCAGGGTCTCCGGTTCGGGATCGGAGTCGGGGGTGGCGTCGGGGTCGTGCATGGTCCCTCGAAGGGCAGGCGCGTGTGATACGGCGCGTCGCGGCAATTCTTTCCCAGTGGCGCGGAGATACGCCCACGTTCACCGCCGTCGGACGGGCGGCCGGCCGCGGGAGCCGCGGGCCGGGTAGGATGCAAACCGCGTGGCAGGCCGCGCGGGAGGAGAGGCATGGTGGGGACGGAGCGAGGGAAGGGCACGAAGGACGCGCGGACGCGCTCGTTCCGGACGACGCTCTCGACCGAGGACGAGGGTTTCTTCTTCGAGGTGCCCTTCGACGTGAAGGCCGTGCACGGCAGGGCGCGCCCGCCGATCTGGGTCACCCTCAACGGCCACCGCTACCGGTCGACGGTCTCGGTGTACGGCGGCAAGTCGTACGTGCCGGTGCGGCGCTCCAACCGCGAGGCCGCGGGCGTGCGTGCGGGCGACCCGATCGACGTCGTCATCGAGGCGGACGACGCGCCGCGGACGGTGGAGGCGCCGGCCGATCTGCGCGCGGCCCTGGCGAAGCGCCGGGGCGCGCGGGCGGCGTGGGACGCGCTGTCGCTCTCGCACCGGCGCGAGCACGTGACGGCGATCGAGGAGGCGAAGAGGCCGGAGACGAGGGCGCGGAGGATCGAGAAGGCGCTGGCGATGCTGGAGGCGATGCCGGCGAAGGGGCGGGCGAGATCGTAGGCGGGCTCGTGGACGACCCTGAGATCCTGCGGCGACACGCGACGGTCTGGTGTCCTTCGATGGGCACTTCGCGGGAACGTTGCCGCGGGTCGATCGGTTGGCGAGTTCGCTCTCTGGTCGCGGCGGCGATCACCTTCTTCTTTGCGTCACTCGGCAGCACGGGTGCGTGTGACTCGGATTCACCCGAGCAGGCCGCGGGCAGCGGATGCGGCGGCGACTCTCACGGCAAGTACCTCGTCTGTCAGGAGTACAGTGGGTGTGGACCCATCTACTCCGACGTTCCATGCCCCGATGGAACGAGCGCGGAGTGCTGCATCACCGAGGGGTGTTGTTGCCCCTGCAATGGCGGGTGGAGCACCGGGACGCAGTCGGCAAGCAGCACCGTCGCGTCGAGCGCGGCGGCGGCCGGCGGAGTTGGTGGTCAGGGCGGAGGTGGCGGCGGGGGCTAACTCGACTGAGGCGGCAAGGTTCGGCCGCTCGCTGGGGGTGGCTGGCTTCCGGCTCTTCGCCTAGAGTGACCGCATGCAGCCCACCGGCGCATATAACGCGGATCGCGCCTCGGCGCTGTCGGGCGTGCCCCGGTCGACGATTCACTACTGGGCGCGGACCGATGTCCTCGTGCCGAGCGTCTCGGTAGAGCGCGTGAAGCTCTGGTCGTACGCCGACCTCATGGGTCTCCGGATCATCTACTGGCTCCGGCAGAAGAAGACCGGCGAGGCCGGGGCCGAGATCCCCGCGACGGGAATGAAGGCGATCCGCGACGCCCTCGGCCGGTTCCGCGAAATCGGCGAGCCGCTCTGGCATCCGGACGAGGCATCGATCTGGGTCGACGCGACGGGGGAGCTGCACGTCCGCGGACCAGGAGGCCCCGAGACGCTCGACGGGCAGCTCGTTTACCCGGATGCGATCAACCTTATCGCCCCCTTCTCCACGCGGGAGGGCCTCAAGGGACCGGATCTCGCGCGTCCTCGCCCCGAGCTGCGCATCGCCCCCGGGAAGCTGTCGGGCTCGCCGCACGTCGTGCACACACGACTCGAAACGCGCGCGCTCCGTGCGCTCGAGCGCGATGGTTTGGGAGCGGCGGAGATCTTGGCGCTCTACCCGTTCGTCACCACCGGGCAGCTCGCCGAGGCGCTCGACCTCGAGCACCAGCTCGAGGCCAACCTCGTCGCCCCCGTCGCGGCCTGATGGCCCAGGCGCCCGCGGAGCCGCTGCGGTTCGCTCTCGATCACAACATCCCTGCGCCGGCCCTGGTGCCCTTCGGCACGATGATGCCGTTCGTCAAGCTGACGCCCGTCGCCGAGATCGATCCGGCTTTTGCAGAGCTCGACGACTGGGAGCTCTTCGTCGCGCTCCACCGCCACGAGCGGCGCTGGGACGGGCTCGTCACCTGCGACGCCGCCCTGCTGAAGCTGCCGAAGGAGATGACCGTCCTCTCGCAAACGGCACTGACACTGGTGGTCGCGGAGGGACAGGGGCACAACCCCGTGCGTGCCGTGGGCGTGCTGCTCTGCCATTTGAGGCACATCTGCTGGCAGAACCAGGCGAGTCGGCCCCAGGTTTGGCGGCTGGGGGTCAAGCAGAAAGCGCACGAAGTGCCGCGGGTATACCTGGAGGAGATTGCGGAGAGGAGGAAGACGACTGTGCAGGCGCTCGTCGAGGAGCACAGGATCGACCCCGCAGAGCTGCGGCGTCTCGATGGAACGTGAACCCGCTACGAGGGGGAGCGAGGCGACGTCGATCTGGGACTTGCCCCACCTCTCGCGAGCAGCGCGGTCGCCGAGGTGCTCGTGTGTTCCGACGCCGTCACACCACGGTGCACATGTTGGAGGCCGTCACCGTCCGTGAACTAGTTCTCAAGCGCGCTTCACTGGAGGAGGTGCACTTGATTTCGAGCTCGCGGCAGCGCTCGACGAACGCGGCGCGATATCGCGCGAGCGGGGCAAGTCTCTTTCGGGGTCGATGAGCACACGCCCGGCGACCCAAAGTACGGACTGCCGCCCGGGACACTGACCCACACGCGGAAGATTCCGGGCCGGCCGCGCTACACGAGCTCGACCCGATCCTCGAACGCGACGTCCCCGCCCACCGGGACGATCTCGCCGAGCTCCCAGGCGCGCTCCCCGGCGGCGCCGAGCGCCTCGATCGCCTTCCCCACAGCGGCGGCCTCGACGACCGCGACGAGGCCGACGCCGAGGTTGAAGGTACGCCGCATCTCCGCCTCCTCGACCGGCCCTCCGCGCGCGATGACGTCGAAGATCGCCGGCCGGGTGTAGCTCGCGAGGCGAAGGCGCGCGCCGAGCCCTTCCGGCAGGACGCGCGGGAGGTTGCCGGGCAGGCCGCCGCCCGTGATGTGCGAGAGCGCATGGACGGCGCCGCCGCACGCGGCGAGCAGGCTCTGCACGGCGCGGGCGTAGATGCGCGTCGGCGTGAGCAGCGTCGCGCCCACGCGCGCGCCGCCCGGCAGCACGTCGTTCATGCCGAGCTTCATGGCGCCCTCGACCACGCGGCGGGCGAGCGAGAAGCCGTTCGAGTGCAGGCCGCTCGAGGCGACGCCGATGACGCGGTCGCCCGCGGCGACCTTCTTGCCGTCGATCATGCGCGCGCGCTCGACCACGCCGACGGCGAAGCCGGCCAGATCGTACTCGCCCTCGGCGTACATGCCGGGCAGCTCGGCCGTCTCGCCGCCGAGCAGCGCGCAGCCGGCGAGCTTGCAGCCCTCAGCGATGCCGCGGACGACGGCCTCGCCCACCGCGACGTCGAGCTTGCCGGTCGCGAAGTAGTCGAGGAAGAAGAGCGGCCGCGCGCCCACGGTCACGATGTCGTTCACGCACATGGCGACGAGATCGATCCCCACCGTGTCGTGGACGCCGGTCGCGAAGGCGACCTTGAGCTTGGTGCCGACGCCGTCGGTGCCGCTGACCAGCACCGGATCCGCGAGCCCCGACGGGACCGCGCAGAGGCCGGCGAACCCGCCGACGTCCGAGATGACCTCCGGGATGCGCGTCGCCTTGGCGAGCGGCGCGATGCGGTCGACGAGCGCGTCGCCGGCGTCGATGTCCACGCCGGCCTGGCGGTAGGTGATGGCCATGGCCGAGGCATCCCACGGGCGGGGTGGCGCGGGAAGATGCAGGTCGCGCCAATTTTCGCTCTCGCTCTCGCCCGCTTTGCTGGGATCCTCTCGCGCGTGATCATCGTCTCCGCCGCCATCCTGCTCGAGCACGGCCGCGTGCTGCTCAGCCAGCGCAAGGCGGGGACGCACCTCGCCGGGGCGTGGGAGTTTCCGGGCGGCAAGGTCGAGCCGGACGAGGACCCGCGGGCGGCGCTCGAGCGCGAGCTGGAAGAAGAGCTCGGCATCGACGCCGAGGTGCTCGCGCCCGTCGAGGTCACCTTCCATCGGTACCCCGAGAAATCCGTGCTCCTCCTCTTCTTCGAGGCGCGGCGGCGGCCGGGCTCGGCGGAGCCGCGGGCCATCGACGTCGCCGACGTGCGCTGGGCCGAGGCGAGCGAGCTCCGCGACGAGGAGTTCCCGCCGGCCGACGTGGCGGTGCTCGCCGAGGTGCGGCGCCGGCTCGCCGTGCCGGCCTCTGCGGCTCCGTGAGCTACGGCCGGGCCGGCGAGGTGGGCAGCACGTCCACTTCGTAGTCGTGCGTCCATCCCTCGGAGGAAACGCGGACGGTGGTCCGCCCGGGCGCGAGCCCGACCAGCGCGATCGTGCTCACGTTGCCCTGCTCGTGGTAGCCCCAGTCGAGGCGGCTCATGTGGGCCGGGTACACGCGCGCGATCTTGGGGTCGATCATCGTCGCGTGGAGCTCCTTGCACGGGAGTCCCTGCCGGGTGCACTCGACGCCGACGGCGACTCCCTCCGAGACGTCGATGCGGTCGGCGTCCTCATCGAGGTGGACGACGCGGTTCGGCGGTGCCGGCGTGATCACCGAGAGCCGCGGGCTGCACGCCGCCACGAGCAAGGCCGACACGAGGAGGGCGGCGCGGGTCACGACACCACCTCGATCCGAAGGAGCGAAGTCGCACCGAACATGGTCACCTGGACCGTGGCGCTGCCCGGCTGGCGGGCCACGAGCCTCACCCGATTCGGGAGTCCCTCGCGGAGAATGACGGCGATCGGCGGGTCGACGACCCACGTCGACGTGGCGACTCCCACGAGCTTCTCGCCGCCGGCATAGGGCTGTGGGACGAGGCGCATGCCATCGCCGGCGACCAGCTCGATGGGCTCGGTGAGGGGGCCCATGTCGGCCCCCGAGGTGTCGATGCCGTGCACCGCGATGCGCTCGACCGGGCGGACGGTCACGTGGATGAGATCGATCACCGTGCCGTCGATGGCGACGAGCACGGGCGCGAGCCCCGCCGATTTGCCGATCAGGAGCCCATCCTTCGCGTCGAGGACGTCGGCGCGGGGGGACAGGAGCTCGACCGACGGGCCGGCGCTCCCCTGGAGCGCGAACCGCCACGCCGGGCGGACCTCGCCGCCGACCGCGAGCGGCGCGTCGAGCGATGACGCAAGGCCTCCGCTGTCGGTCGCTTTCCCGCCCGTCGTCGCGACTTGGCCCATGCCGCCCCGCGCGCACGCTCCGATGATCAGAAGGACCGGTCCGAGGACGAGCGCGGCGCGGGCGAGGTGGTGCGGTTCGAGGGATCTCATCGGGCCCCTGAACGCGGCGCGCGCTTCGGCCTTACAGCAGCAGAGCGCGCTCACGGAAGCGAACGCACGCCGCCTTCGCCCGGGCTCCGCCGGTACATGACGTCGGTTCGGAGCACGTGCTTCACCCCGCGCGTCACCGGCGCGCCTTGGTGGAGGAGGCGATGGTCGAACACGAGCACCATGCCTTGCTCGGGGACGACGCGGAAGCTGCCCGCCACCGTGTCGAAGTCGGTGCTCCCGCCTTCGAAGCCGTCGTCGAGGTAGATCATGAGCGTGAGGAAGCTCTGCTCGCCATCGTCGCGGACGAAGGCGCCGTCATGGTGCCAGCGGAAGTACTGGCCCGGCGCGTAGCGGTAGAAGCGGAAGCGCTCGTTGAGCCCGACCGCGCGGAACTGGAGGCGGCGCGCCGGGATCCACGGGCGGACCCGATCCCAAAGGTCGAGCGCGCGGGTGACGTCATCGATCATCACGCGGGTGTTGTTGCGGACCTCGGGCACCATCCGGAAGCCGCGGCCGGTCGTGATCGGCGCCGCCTCGAAGCCCAAGCCCTCGGCGTCGCGCAAGAGGTCGCCGCACTCGTCCGGTGAAAACAGGCCGTGGACGGTGAAGATCGACTCGTCGAGGATCGCGGTCTTTCGGGGGTGGCTCATGCGAACAGGCTGCGGCACCGTCGAGCTCCCGGCGAGGATCGAACCGGGCAGGACCGGGCGGCTCCGGTAGGATGACCCGTCGAGCCCGTGCCGATCCTCTTCAACTCGCGGCTCCTCGCGCGCGTCCGGGTCGACCTCGGCCTCACCCAGGAAGAGGCCGCCGCCGCGGTCGGCGTCGACGTCCGCACCTACCGGCGCTACGAGTCCGGCGAGGTCAATGACGCGACCGACGGCTTCTCGGTCCGGCACGCGAGCCGCCGCCGCATCCTCGCCGGGATCGGTCGTGAGCTCGGGATCCCCGAGGCCGATCTCCTCGTCGACGGCGCGGCGCCCCCCGCCGCCGCGACGCCGGAGGCCCCAACGGGCTGGGCCATGCGGCACGCGCATGGGCTGCCGCGCGCCCAGCACTTCGTGGGCCGCGCCGATCTTCTCCGTCGTCTCGACGCGTTCTGGGAGGGGCGCACCCCCGAGACGCGGATCATGGCCATCGTCGCGCTCGGGGGCGCGGGCAAGACGTCGCTGGTCGAGCGTTGGCTGGCTTCGATCGGCGACGGACCACACCCCGCGGGCGTGCTCGTCTTCAGCTTTTACGACGACGATCGGGTCGAGGCGTTCTTCGATCGGGCGCTGGCCTACTTCGCGCCGGCGACGGCGCCATCGAGCGTGGCCGGCCGGTTCGAGGCGCTGCAGGCGGCGCTCTCGAACGCGCCGGAGCCGCACCTGGTGGTCCTCGACGGTCTCGAGATCCTCCAGGGGAGCGGAGAAGCCGAGACGACGTACGGACGGGTCCAGGACGGGGCGCTCCGGCGGCTCCTCGCGAGCATCGCGCGCGGGTTGGGTCGGTCACGCTTCCTCGTGACGTCGCGGTTCGAGCTGACGGATCTGGCGGCATGGGAGGGCTCGGGGCTCTCCACGGTGAAGCTCGAGGCGCTCTCCGCGGCCGAGGGCCTCGAGCTGCTCGAGCGCTGGGGTCTCTGCGGTGGACGAGACGAGCTCGAGAAGCTCCTCGAGCGCGTGGGGCGGCACGCGCTGTCGCTGGCGATGGTCGGCTCGTACGCCGGTGCCTTCCTCGGCGGCCATCGAGCCGGCGCGGGCGCGGCCGAGCTCTTGAGGCTCCTTCGGCCGGGCCGCCTCGAGCCGGCTGCGCGGGACGACGACAAGGCGCGCCGGCTCCTCGCGGTGCTCTCGGCGTACGCGCGCGCCCTCTCGGCGGAGGAGCGCGACCTCCTCGCACGCCTCGCCGTGTTCCCGGCGGGCGCCGACCTCGAAGCGCTCCAGGCCATCGCGCGCGCGGGCGGCGCCGTCGGCGGCGCGCTCGCCGGGCTCGACAGTCGAAGCCTCGCGCCGATCGTCGCGCGCCTCGAGCGGCTCGGCCTCGTCGCCCCCCTCGAGGGCCGCCGATACGCGGCGCATCCGGTCGTCGCGCAGTACTTCCGGTCGATCCTCGGCGTCCCCGTCGAGGCGATTCACGAGATCGAGCGCGACCGCATCGCCGCACGCCTCGACGCGCACGACGAGCCGCCCGTCGCGGACGAGCTCCTCGACAGGCACGAGATCCTGTTCTTCCACACTCTCGGCGCGGGCCAAGCCGAGGAGGCCGCGCTCGTCTACCTGCGTGGCCTCGGCGGTTTCTCGCACCTCGGCCTCCGCCTCGGCGCGATGAGCCGCGGCGCGCGAATGCTGCGCTCGTTTGCGGCCGACGGCGATCCGACACACGTGACCGAGGCGCTCAGCCCGGAGCGCAAAGCGCGCATCCAATACGACTGGGGGCTCTACGCCGGGGCGCTCGGGGATCTGGCTCTGGCGATCCGCTGCTACCGGGCGCACAACGCCACGGCACGCGCGATCGCGAGCCTCGATGCGCTGACCACGGGGCTGCGTACGCTCGCGTACACCGAGCGGCTCGCGGGGGCGCTCGACGAGGCGCTCGCTCTCGCCGACGCCGCGGCCGAGGTCGCGCGTCGCGCCGACTCCCCCGGCGACGTCGTGCGCGCGGTCGCCCTGCGCGCCGCGATACTCCACGACCTCGGCGATCTCGACGGCGCCGAGGAGGGCTTCGCCCGCGCCCGCGCGCTCGGCGACGAGCCGCTGGCGCGGCGATCGCTCTGGGAGGCCGAGCACGCCCTCGGCGTCGGGCGCGTCGAGGACGCGATCGCCGAGACGACGAAGAACCTCGCGTCGCTCCGCCGCCTCGGCTGGGAGGGTCACGTGGCGCACGCGCACACCCTGCTCGGTCTGGCGGTGCTGCGCCGAGCGGATCGCGATCCGGCCGAGGCCCGGCAGCATCACGCGATGGCCGCGCGCTGGACCGCGGCGACGGGCGAGGTCGAGGTGATCTTGCGCTGCCACGAGCTCGAGGCCGCGATCGAGCTCGCCGAAAGCCATCGCGCAGCCGCGGCCCGCGCCATCCGGCGAGGTCGCGAGCTCGCCGAGACCTGCGGGTTCGGGCTCTTCGCGGCCCGCTTCGACGATCTCGCGGCGGAGCACGCGGGCTTCCTGGGGCGGGGCTAAACGCCGACGCGCATGTCCGGGCGGCGATGGCCCGTCGGGTCGAGGAGCTCCTGCTAGGATGCGCCGCCATGATCAAGCTCCACGGCTTTGCGATGTCGCCCAACACCCGCCGCGCGCGCCTCATGCTCGAGGAGTGCGGGCAAGCGTACGAGCTCGTCCATGTCGACCTGATGAGCGCCGCGCACAAGTCGGACGCGTACCGCGCACTCAACCCCACGGCGCGCGTGCCGACGCTCGTCGACGGTGATTTCGTGCTCTGGGAGTCGAACGCGATCCTCGAGTACCTCGCGGCCAAGCACCCGGAGACGAAGCTCGGCCCGGCCTCGCCGCGCGAGACGGGCGAGATCGCGCGGTGGATGTTCATGAACGCGGCGCACCTGTCGCCCAACGTCGCGCGGATCTTCGCGCACACGATCCGCTTGCCGCCCGAAAAGCGCATCCCGCAGCTCGTGGACGAGGCGCGCGCCGAGGTCGATCGATCGCTCGCGGCGCTCGATCCCGCGGTCACGGGGCGGGACTATCTGCTCGGGCGCGTCACCATCGCGGATCTCTCGATCGCGCCCACGCTCTCCGCCGCGCCGATGCTCGGCATCGATCTCTCGCGCTTCCCCGGCGTCGCCGCGTGGTACTCGCGCGTCGCGGCGCGCCCGGCGTACAAGAAGGTGTTCGACTGAGCTGAGCCGAAATCTCGGATCAGAACCAGTAGCGCGCGGCGAACAGCGACGGGCTCGCGTCCGGTCCGACTTCGCCCGCGACGACGACGCGGTCGAGATCGTCGACCGCGATGCCCCACACGCCGAGCGCCCCGTTCGCGTCGGCAGGGAACTGGCTCAGCACCACGTACCCGTTGCCGTCGGGCCCGAACGTCGCGTCGGGCGTGCCGTCCGGGAGGAAGCGAGCGATCGCGGGTTGGCGGGCCGCGTCGCCGACGTAGCCGCCGAAGAGCATGCGTCCTTGCGAGTCGAGCACCATGCTGCCGGCCGCGCGCGTCCGCAGCGGCACGTTCGAGAGCACCGTGCCGCCGGTGCCGTAGGACACGTCGGAGCTGCCGTTGGAGTTCAGCCTCGCGAACGCGACGCGTGGATCGAGGTTCGCCATGTCCTCGCTGACGCCGCCGAGCAGGATCTGCCCTCCCGCGAGGAGGGCGAGGCCGGTGGCGAGGCTCTTCCGGCCGTTGAAGTTGACGAACGCGGTGCCCGCGCCGCCAAACGCGGGGTCCGGCGTCGACACGTCGAGGAAGCGCTTCAGGAAGAACTCGCTGAAGATGCCGCCGGCGAAGAGGAGCTTGCCGTCGGCTTGCCGCCCCGCGGCCTGGAGGGTCTCTTCGCCGTCGTCGTGGAAGCCCGTCTGGGCTCCCAAGAGGTCGTAGCCGTAGAGGATCGCCGTGGTCACGTTCACCGCGTTGGTGTGCTCGCCGATCGCGACGATGTCCGCCGGCGTCGGGAGGACCGCGCGGGCCGTTGCGTATCCGGTGCCAGGCGAGCTGGTGACGGATCCTCCGAGCCCGAAGGTGTCGTCGAGGCTCCCGTCGGGCTGGAGCGCGAGGATCGCGAGGGCGCTGTTGCCGTCGAAGTCGACGTTGCCGAAGCCGCCGACCAGCAGGCGGCCGCTGCCCTCGATGGCCACCGTCATGCCGCCGGAGCCGCCGCCGATCCCGACGCTCACGATACCGTTCGCGCCGAAGCCGGCGTCGTTCACGCCGCCTTCGGTGAGGCGAATCGTGACCGTCTGGAGCGGGCTGCCGGTAGTGAACCCGGTGACGACGATCTTGCCGTCGGGCTGGATGACGAGCCCGCGCCCGCGCGTGCCGAGCCCGCCGATCTGGGTCTGGTAGGTGCCCGTGGCGTCGACGAACGTCTCGTCCGGTGTGCCCGCGGCGCCGGCGACGATCAGATCGAGGCTCGCGGTGTCCTCGAGCGCGCCGGCCGATCCGGTCACGATCACGCTCGCCAGGCCGAGGAGCGCACCCGACGCGGCGTGCAGCGTCAGGTTGCCCGTCGTCGCCGGCGGCGCGATCTCGAGCGGGTCGGCGGTGACGCCGGTCGGAAGGCCGCCGACCGTGACCACCGTCGGGTCCGAGGCGGTGCCCGTGCGGACGACGCCGACCTCGACGACCACGCTCGAGCCTTCGCGAAGGACGGCGCGATCGGGGGGAACGACGACCTCGAGCGTGCTGCTCTGGCCGCCGTCTCCGCCGTTCCCACCGGCTCCGCCGTCGCCGCCACCGCTGCTCGACGTCGGGCTCCCGCCCGTCCCCCCAGGGCCCGCAGCGCCGGCGCCCTCGGCGAACACCCGGTCGGGCCCGGTGCAGGCCAGCCCGAGCGCCGCGACAGCAACGGACCCCGCGAAGAGAAGCGATCGCATCGTCTCCCCAAGGTAGGTGCAAACGGCGACTCCGAGCAACGCTGCTTCGCGGCCCGGTGCTCGGTCCGACCCGGCGAATCAGCCGAGGCGGGTCGCGCTGAACGGGGCGGCGTCGAACGGCGACGGCTGGCCGAGGGCGGCGGCCGCGGCGATCTCGGCGGTGATCGGCGCGAGGAGGATGCCGTTGCGGTAGTGGCCGGTGGCGAGGACGAGGCGCTCGACCGGCGTCGCGCCGAGGAGCGGGAGGCCGTCCTTCGTGTAGGGGCGGAAGCTCGACCAGCTCCGCCCGAGGTCGGCCGCAGCGAGCGCGGGTACGAGGCGGATCGCGGCGGTGAGCAGATCGCGGATCGCGCTCGCGGTGACGCCGCGGCGGAAGCCGACGAGCTCGAGCGTCGAGCCGACGAGCACGCGCCCGTCGTCGCGGGGGACGAGGTAGCAGCCCGGGCCGAACACGACGCCGTGGAGCGGCGGTGCCGCGAGGAGGAGCTCGACGATCTGCCCGCGGGCCGGGCGCACGTCGTCGGCCGCGAGCGGGGCTCCTTCGACGAGCGAGGACCAGCTCCCGGCGGCGAGCACCGTGGCGTCGGCCTCGAGGACGGTGCCGTCGTCGAGGGCGGCGCCGCGGGCGCGCCCGTGGTCGACGACGACCTTCTTCACCATCGCGCCGCTCTGGAAGCGCGCGCCTGCGCGCTCGGCGGCGATGCGCAGCGCCTTGAGGAGCGAGGGCGGATCGACGCGCGCGTCTTCGGCGAAGCGCACGCCTCCGGCGACCTCGGCGGCGAGCGCCGGCTCGGCGGCGTGCGCCGACTCGCGACCGAGCACCTCGACGGTGAAGCCGGCCTCGCGCTGCCACGTAGCCTCGTGGACGAGCTTGGCGAGGTCCTCCTCGCCGTAGGCGACGCGGGAGACGCCGCAGCGGCGGTAGCCGACGTCGATGCGCGTCGCCTCCTCGAGGCCGGCGACCCAGGCGGCGTAGCGCGCGCGGCTCTCGATGCAGAGGCGCGTCATCGGGCCGTCGCCGTGCGCCTCGAGCTGCGCGCCGAGGATGCCGGCGGCGGCGCTCGACGCCTCGGCGCCGGGCACGCTCTTCTCGAGCACCGTCGCGGCCGCGCCGCGCCGCGCGAGGGCGAGCGCCGTGGCGCAGCCCATGACGCCGCCGCCGATGATCAGGACCTCGGTCTTCGCCATCGCGCTCTCCTTCGGACGCGGGAGTTAGCTTCCGGGATCCCGGCCCGTCAAGCCGGCGGGCGCACGCGGTTGCGCGACGTCAGGTCGCGGCGCCGCTGCGGAGGAACGCGGTCATCACGTACTCCTCGGCGGTCTTCTTGGGGCCTGCCGCGCCGGTGAGCGATCGGTAGTGCGCCTTCACGCGGCGCTTCTTGTAGCTCGTGTAGAGCGCCTGCGGGCCGGCCGGCGGCGCCCACGACTCCTTGGCGCGGCCGAGCACGCCGCGGGCCTGCTCGGGCGAGACCGCGGCGACCGTCTCGTCGGCGAGGTACTCGCGCAGCCGCGTGATCTCCTCGTGAGAGATCCCGAACAGGAACTCCTCGAACGCCTGGACCTGCTCGTCCGGCACGTCGCCCTCGACGAAGTAGTCGAGGAAGCGCCGGTCGCGCGACTCGCGGAGGAGGTGGAAGAACTCCTGGGTGCCGCGCATCGTCCCGAGCACCGGGCGGACGCGGTTGCGCGCCTCCCAGATCGCCTCGAGCAGCGGGGCGAAGTCGTCGATCTCCGCCTCGAGGCGATCCTCCCAGATCCGGAACAGCGCTCCGGCGGCGCGCACCTTCACCGGACGCTCGCCCGAGGGATCGGTGACGATCGAGAGGAACAGCTCCTCGGCGAGCTTGGAGTAGATCGACTGCGCGACCTCGTTCTGCGCGCCGTCCTGGAGGTCGGCCGGCCCGCCCACGCCTTGGAGCGTGTAGCCGAGCGCCTTGAAGAAGTTGATCTTGGCCACGAGGTACGCCTGGCCGAACACGGCCTTCGTGGGCAGGTGGAGATCGAGATCCCAGTCCGGGACGCGGCACAGGAGATCGAGGAGCGACTCGCCCGAGAACGTCGGGTGCTGCGGCGTCTGCCACGACCTCGCGATCGAGGGGCTCGTGCGGATGAGGTCTGCGGCGCGTGCGAGGCGGGCGAGGTTGTCGGCGAGGAGCTCGCCCTGCGCGGGGCTCGCCTCCTCGACGAAGCGGATGCCCTGCTCGACCAGCGCCCGCTCGCGCTCGTCGAGGAAGAACCACCCATCCGGCCGCAAAGCGCTCAAGAGAACGGCATCCTACCTCGGGCCGCGGCGGGACCGAAGCGAACGGCGAGCGCGAGTCGCGGCGAGCGGCAGTCGCGGCCGGCGCGAGGCGCGCTATCGTGGCGCGGTGCACGCGCGCAAGCCGGGAGCGGATCGGATCGCCGCGCTGGAGCAGGAGGTCGCCTCGCTGCGGGCCGCGATCACGCTCCTGCATCGCATCCACACGCTCGTCCGCTCGGCCATCGACGTCGAGGCGACCTGCGCGGCCGTGCTCACCGGCGTGACCGCCGGCGTCGCCCTCGGGTTGAACCGGGCGATGATCTTCCTCTTGGCCGACGATCGCACGCGCCTCGTCGGCGCCGCCGCGGTCGGGCCGGCCGACGCCGCCGAGGCCGACCGGATCTGGCGCGCCATCGAGGCCGAGGCGCCGGACCTCGACAAGCTCCGCGCCGCCGGCGCTCGCCGCGCCCGGCCGGGCGGGCTCGACGCTCGCGTCCGGGCGACCGAGGTGCTCGCCGGCGGCGACAGCCCGATCGCGATTGCCCTGCGGCGCGCCGCGCCGGTGGTCGAGGCCGGGACCGACGATCTCGACGGGCTCCTGCACCTGCCGACCTCGGTCGCCGCGCCTTTGCACGGGCGGCGCGGCGTGATCGGCGTGCTCTATGCCGACAACCGCTTCACCGGCCGCCGCGTCGATCCCGTCGCGCAGACGGTGTTCGGCATGGTCGCCGACCACGCCGGCCGCGCCATCGAGAGCGCGCGCAAGGTCGAGGCTCTGAAGCGCGAGGCGAGCCACGATCCGCTCACCGGCCTGGGGCACCGGGGCGCACTGCGCGGCGAGCTGGCGCGCGCCGTGGCGCGGGGCGCCTCGCGGCGCCGGCCGGTGGGCCTGGCGATGATCGACATCGACGACTTCAAGCGCGTCAACGACACCCTCGGCCACCTCGTCGGCGACGCCGTCCTGCGCGGCGTGGCCGATCGGATGCGCGGCGTGGTGCGCGCGCGCGAGCGGCTCTTCCGGTACGGCGGCGAGGAGTTCGCGCTCGTGCTGCCGGGCGCGGACCGCGAGGCGGCGGCGCGCGTGGGCGAGCGGCTCCGGCGCGCGGTCGCGGCCGAGCCGTACGACGTGGGCGGCGCCGAGCCGCTGCGCGTGACGTGCTCGGTGGGCGTGGCCTCGCTCCCGGCGGACGGCGCCGACGCCGAGGCGCTGCTCGGGGCGGCGGACGGGGCGCTGCTGCGGGCGAAGGCGCACGGGAAGAATCGGGTCGAGCAGACGTGAGCCTCCGCGCCGGGAGCGACGGTTGATCGACCGCTCCCCAGCGGCGCCGGCGAGGGGTACGATGGCATGCATGAAGTCGCGGCTTGTCTTGGGGATGGTGGGCGCGCTGGCTGCCGCCGCTTGCGGCGGGAGCGGTGGGGATGGGGGCGACAGCACCGGCGCCTACACCGGCGGTACCGGCAGCAGCTCCGGTACCGGGGCGGGAGGTGATCTCGGGCTCGGCGGCGGTTCGTCGGGCACGAGCACCGGAACCGGCACCAACAGCGGCTGCGACAACCAGCTCCTCGGCCGCATCCGCGACTTCAACGACGACCACCCCGACTTCGAGGGCGTGCTCGGCGACGATCCGGGCATCGTGCAGCCGGATCTCGGCGGCGACGGCAAGCCGGTCTACGCCGGCAACCCGACGACGCCGACGACCAACGGCAAGGAAGCGTTCGACCAGTGGTACCGCGACGTCGTCGGGGTGAACCTCCTCCTCGACCTGCCGATCACGCTTACGCCGGGCCCGAACGGGATCTCGACCTTCGACGATCCGGAGTTCTTCCCGATCGACGATCAGCTCTTCGGCAACCAGGGCCGGGTGCACAACTACCACTTCACCTACGAGATCCACACGCTCTTCACCTACCAGGGCGGCGAGGTCTTCACCTTCACCGGCGACGACGATCTGTTCACGTTCATCAACGGCAAGCTCGCCATCAACCTCGGCGGCGTGCACGGCCCGGAGACGGCCACCATCGATCTCGACGCGGCGGCGGGCTCGCTCGGGATCGCGGTCGGCAACGAGTACACGCTCGACTTCTTCTTCGCCGAGCGTCACACGAGCGAGTCGAACTTCCGCATCGACACCAGCATCGGCTGCTTCACGTCGATCCCGCCGCCCTCGTAGCCTTCTCCCCGCGATGTCGAGCCCTCCCGACGATCCGCCGGGCCTCGGCGCCCGCCCGCGGGGGCTGCCGATCGCGCCCACCGCCGAGCCGGCGAAGAGGAGCCTCCCGCTCGCCGCCGAGGTGCGCGCGATCGATCGGCGCTGGCAGCCGATCTACGCGGTGTGGGAGACGACGCTGCAGTGCGATCTCGCCTGCCGGCACTGCGGCTCGCGCGCCGGGCGCGCCCGCCCCGACGAGCTCACCACCGCCGAGGCGCTCGACCTCGTCGTCCAGATGGCCGACCTCGGCGTCAAGGAGGTGACCCTCATCGGCGGCGAGGCGTACCTGCGCGACGACTGGACCGCGATCGTCCGCGCGGTGCGCGAGGCGGGGATGGCGTGCAGCATCACCACCGGCGGCCGCGGCCTCGGGCCGGAGCGGGCCCGCGAGGCGCGCGAGGCGGGCCTCCAGGGCGCGTCGGTGTCGATCGACGGCCTCCGGGCGACGCACGACGCGCTCCGCGCCGTCGCCGGGAGCTTCGACTCGGCGTTCGACGCGCTGGCGAGCCTGCGCGAGGCCGGGGTGCGCGTCTCGGTCAACACCCAGATCGGCCGGCAGAGCCTGCGCGAGATCCCCGAGCTCTTCGAGCTGCTCGTCGCGGCGGGGATGCGGGCCTGGCAGGTGCAGCTCACGGTCGCGATGGGGCGCGCCGCCGACGAGCCCGCGCTGCTGGTCGAGCCGTACCAGATGCTCGAGGTGATGCCGATGCTCGCGCGCCTCAAGGCGCGCGCCGACGCGGCGGGCGTGATGGTCTGGCCGGGGAACAACATCGGCTACTTCGGGCCGTACGAGTCGCTGCTGCGCGGCACGCTCCCGCGCGGGCACATGGCCTCCTGCGGCGCGGGCAGGTCGACGCTCGGCATCGAGGCGAACGGGGACATCAAAGGCTGCCCCTCGCTCCCGACGGCCGAGTACGTCGGCGGCAACATCCGCGATCACCGCCTCCGCGACATCTGGGAGCGCGCCGCGCCGCTCCGCTTCACGCGCGACCGCACCGTCGACGATCTCCATGGCTACTGCCGCGGCTGCTACTACGCCGACACCTGCCGCGCCGGCTGCTCGTGGACGAGCCACGTGCTCTTCGGCAAGCCCGGCGACAATCCGTATTGCCACCACCGCGCCCTCGAGCTCCTCCGCGAGGGCAAGCGCGAGCGGCTCGTCCAGACCGCCGCCGCCGAAGGACGACCGTTCGACCACGGACGGTTCGAGATCGTGATCGAGCCCTGGCCCGAGCGAGAGCTGGCGCGCGCCCGCGAGCTCGCCGCCTCGGGCGAGGGCTGGCTCGAGGGCTCTCCCTCTGCTTGAATGAGGCGACTGCTTCCTTCGGAGGAGGATCGATGTACCAGCCGCTCGCGCCTTGCCCCTCGTGCCGACGCCATCTCCGGATCGTCGAGGAGGCGTGCCCGTTCTGCGCCGCCCCGGTCCCAGCGACGATCGCCCGCGCCGTCGTGCCGAGCGCGCGCCAGCGCCTCAGCCGCGCGGCGGCGTTCGCGTTCACGGCGTCGCTGGCGGTGAGCGCCTGCGGCGCCGAGGTCGAGACCCCGGTGTCCGCGGGCTCCGCGGGCGTCGGCGGCGGCGGCACCGGCGGCGGAAGCGCGATGAGCACCGGGACGGGACCGGACGACGACGGCGGCTCGGTCGCGCTCTACGGCGATCCCGCGCCGCCCGACGCCGGGCCGGACGACGACGGCGGCGGCTTCGCGAAGTACGGCGCCCCGCCGGTCGACGCGGGCTGACGCTCGCGAACCGCGTCGGCGAGCTCGGCGGCGGAGAGGCGGCCCGGGGGCCAGCGCCGCGCCACGGCCTCGCGTGCGAGCTCGACCAGCGCGCGGTTCACGGGCGTGGCCACGCCGTGCTTCTCGCCGAGGCGGACGATCGCGCCGTTGAGGTGCTCGGTCTCGATCGAGCCGGTGCCGCGCGCGAGGCTCTGCCACGTGGAGCCGCCGGCGCGTGAGGAGCCGCCGACCGGCAGATCGCGGACGGAGCCGTAGCGCGCGCGGAGCTCGTCGCGCGAGGCGTGCTCGATGCCGGCCGCCGCGAAGCAGGCCAGCGCCTCGGCCTCGACCGCCGCGAGGAGCGGCCCGTCGAGGGCGTCGCGGCCCGAGAGCGCCTGGAGGACGTTGCCGAGGTTGCCGAGGAGCTTGCCGTGCTTGAGGCGCGCGATGCGCGGCTCGACGCGGGCCGTCCAGCCGGCGCGGGCGAGATCGGCGGCGATCGCTACCGCGAGATCCTCGTCGCCCTCGCCGCCGGGTGCCGCCCGGGCGTCTGCGCCCAGGTGGCGTCCGAGATCGAGGCAGCCGTGCTCCGGCGCCGCGTGGATCCGGACGCGACCGGGCTCGACGTACGCGAGCGGCGCGAACACGACGATCCCGAAGACGCGATCGAAGCGCGCGGCGGCGAGCGGCTCGTTGTCGATCCCGTTCTGCGCGCAGAGCAGCGGCAGGTCGCGCGGCGCCGCCGAGGCCAGCGCGTCGAGCGCCGCGGCGGTGTCCTGCGACTTCACGCAGAGGAGGACCACGTCCTCCGGCCGGAAGTGGATGGCGCTGGGCGACGCGGCGACCTCGAGCCGCACGCTCGCGGATCGCGACGGCGTCTCGAGGACGAGCGAATCGCGCCGGAGCGCGTCGAGCTGCGCGCCGCGCGCGATGGCGACGACCTCGGCGCCGGCGAGCGCGAGCGTGCCCGCGATCGCGCCGCCGACCGCGCCTGCGCCCACGATCACGTAGCGGCGCTCGGATCGCATGCCACTCGGCCATGCCCGATGCGCGCGCGCCGGTCAACGCGCGGGCGCCGCCGCTCGCGTAACCTCGTTCGGTGGCGGCCGGTTGGCACGAGGAGCTGGGCTGGGTGGCCCTCGGCGGGCACCGCCTCCGCACCGCCGTGACGCGCCCGTGCGCCGAGGGCCGCCACGCGGCGGTGATGGTCCTGCCCGGCCTCGGCGCGCGCCCGCTCGCGAAGCCGCTCGCCGAGGCGCCGGCGGCCGACGCGCTCTCCGCGCTGGTCCGCGGCTGGGCGGACGCCGCGCTGGTCACGCTGCGCGTCGATCCGGCGGGCGTGGGCGAGAGCGGCGGGCCGGCCTACGCCGACGCGGAGCTCGCGCACGAGATCGACGGCTACCGCGCCGCGCTCGACGCGCTCGCGGGCCTCGCCTTCGTGGATTCCGCGCGCCTCTTCCTTTTCGGTCTCAGTTTGGGCGGCGTGCTGGCGCCGCAGGTCGCCCCGGGTCGCGGGCTCGGCGGCATCGCCGTCTACGGCACCACGAGCCGCCGCTGGGCCGACTGCCTCGCCGACAGCGCGCGCCGGCAGCTCGGGCTCTCCGGCGACGAGCTCGAGCGCGAGGCGCTGGCGGCGGCGCGGCTCTACGCGCTGCTCCTCCGCGAGGGCCTGAGCCCCGCCGCGATCGCGGCGGATCACCCCGAGGTCGCCGGCTGCCTCGCCGCCCGCGATCTCGCCGGCGATCGACTCCACGGTCGCGCCCTCCGCTACTTCCGCGCGCTCGACGCGATCGATCCCGAGGCGGCCTGGCGGCGCGCCGGAACGGGAGCGCTCACGCTTCACGGCGAGCACGACTGGATCGTCGCCGCGGACGACCACACCCGGATCGCGGCGTGGGTCGCGGCGGCCGGACGGCGGGCGGAGGCGCGGACGCTCCCCGGGCTCGACCACGATCTCCGGCGGCACGAGAGCCTGGCGGCGAGCTTCGCCTCGCGCGAGCGCGGCGCCGCCGACGGCGCGCCTCTCGCTGCGACGCTCTCCTGGATGATCGGCGAGTCTGCCTTGTCAGAGCAGCGCCCCGGCCCCGATACTGGCGAGACGTCGGAGGCCGCTCGATGAGCCAGCTCTTGCCTTGCCCCGGTTGCTCGCGCCACGTCCGCGCCGGAGAGCCCTGCCCCTTCTGCGGCCGCGACGCGCTGCCGTCGCGGGCCGCGCCCCCCGCGCCCCGCCAGCGCGTGGGCCGGGCGGCGCTACACGCGCACCGCGCCGCCGCCCTCGCCGGCTCGGCCGCGCGCGGGGGCGGCGACTCGGTCGAGACGCCGACGAGCGCCGGCAGCGGCAGCTCGGGGGCGGGCGGCGGTCAGGGCGGCGGCGCGACGACCGGGACCGGGACGACCGGGACCGGGACGACGGGCACCGCGGCGACCGGGACCGGCACGGCGTCGGGGACCGGCACGGCGACCGGATCCGGCGGCGCAGGCGGCGTCGGAGGAGCGGGCGGCGCGGGCAGCGGCACGAGCTCGGGCAGCGGCGTCGGCGGGATCGCGCCGCCGTATGGATCGCCGCCTCCGTGACCGAGACGCTCGCGGGGCGGTGAGGTCTGCGCTGGGGCAGCGGCCCCGGGGCTCGGGATTCCGTCAGCTCGACGGCGACCGAGGCGCGCCGAAGAAGTCCTTGATCGCCGCCGCGACTTGCCGTGCCCTCTCCGGGGACAAGACCGCGAGCCGCTCGCCGCCCACGAAGACGTCGCCGACCACGCGCGAGCTGTCGCGCGCGCGCGCCGTGCGCAGGTCGACCCGCACCTCGCCTTCGAACGCGATCGTGCGCGCACGCCACGGCACGACGAGGCGCCGCCACACCGCGATCGTCCCCGCCTCGCGATCGAGCACGGCCCAGCTCCGATAGAGCACCATCAAGAACGGCGGGACCACGAAGATGACGAACGGCACGAGCAGCGGCAGCGCATCGACGTGGGTGCGCACGGCCAGCGCGGCGAGCACCCCGCCCATGAGGATCAACCACACCCACGCAAACCAATGAGGTCGGCTGAGCTCGATCTCTTGCGTGCGACCGCCACGTCCATCCCCCTCGTCCACCTGCCGCCTCCACGATCGATGCTACACGAACGACCCAGGCGACCGATGTGGAGCATCTCGTCCTCGAACAGAAACGAGACCGCGAGCTCTTCGGTCACCCCGGACCGTTGCGCGTGAAGTCAGCGACCTCGGCCGAGCGCGCGGTCCAGGAACGCCCGGAGCTCGCCGGGCGCCGCCGGCTCGTCGAGCGCAGCCTTCATCGCGCGCTGCCAGGCGTCGCGCATGGCGGCGTCGACCGCAGCGACGGGCCGAAGCGCTCACCTCGCCCGGCGGATCCCGATGATCGTCATCGGCACCTCGAAGGTACCCTCGGTCGACCGGGCTTCGGTCCGGGTGGGCCCCGGAACAGCCTCGATGACGTGGCGCTTCTGAGCAGAGCGCGCCTCGGCTCTGCGGCAGCTCGAAGCTCGCGCAACCGTCAACCAGGACTGTTCCGCATGAAGTCCGCCACCTCGGCGAACCGCCCGTCGAGGAACGCCCTCAGCGCGCCGGTCACGGTCGACTCGTCGAGCGCGACGCTCATCGCGCGGAGCCAGGCGTCGCGCATCGCCGTGTCGACCTTCACGTTGGCGTGCCGCATCCGGAGCCGCGGATGCCCGAAGCGCTCGACGTACTCCTGCGGGCCGCCGAGCCAGCCCACCAGGAAGAGCGCGAAGCGGTCGCGCGCCTCGCGGCTCACCTTCCCCGGCGCCTCGCACTGGTGCAAGGCCGTGAGCTCCGGCTCGAGCCGCTCCATCGCGTCGTAGAAGCGCTCGACGAGGGCGCGGACGGCCGGCTCTCCGCCGACGAGCTCGAAGGGGGTGGGCGCGGGAGGGGCCATGCGGCGCGGGTTAGCACGCGCCGGGGTGAGCCGGCACACCGACCAGAAACGACGCCGAAAACGCCCACGCCGTCGAGTGCATTTCTCCCTTGCAATGATTTCCGTCACGCACGATTGTCCGCCTTCGGCTTTGGCCTAGGAGGGGCATGAGACTTCAAACGAAGCACGCGTGGCTGCTGCTGGCTGGAGCCGTCGGCGTCGCCGTGTTCTCCCCGGGGTGCGGAGGCGACGACTCGACGTCGCCGAGGACCAGCACCAGCAGCAGCAGCGGCAGCACCGGGACGGGACAGGGCGGCGGAGGCGGCACCGGTCAGGGCGGCGCAGGCGGCGGGACCACCACGACGACGACCACCACGTCCACCGGGACGAGCGGTGGTGGCGGCGGAGCCGGGGGCGGCGCCGCCGAGAACCACGGTCCCCCCGCGACCGAGACGGTGAGCGCAGGGGAGACGAGCAAGAGCGCGAGCTACCGGATGGTGTTCACCTTCGGACAGCCGGCGCAAAACCAGGGGAAGACGACTTCGTCGAGCTACCGCATGCAGGGCGGGCTCGTCGGCGCGAACGGGAGCTTGCCATGAGGAAGACGGTGATGATGCGGAGCTTGGCGGCCATGGTGGCCGCGGGCGTGATGTCGGTCGCGGGGGTCGCGGCGGCGCAGGTGCCGGCGACGATCACGCACCAGGGGCGCCTCTACGACACGAACGACGCGCCGATCAACACGACGCTGAGCGTGCAGTTCTCGGTGTACGACGTCGCCTCGGGCGGCGTGGCGCTCTGGACCGAGGTGCACCAGGTCACCTTCGACCAGGGCTACTTCTCGGTCGAGCTCGGCAGCACGGTGCCGTTCGACACGACGGTGTTCGACGGCTCGGTGCGCTGGCTCGGGATCACCGTCGGCAACGACGCCGAGATGACGCCGCGCGCGGCGACGCGGAGCGTGCCCTACGCGCTCCTCGCGGGCGACGTCACCGGCGACATCAACCCGAGCTCGGTCACGATCAACGGCACGACCGTGATCGACTCGACCGGGCAGTGGGTCGGCGATCCCACCGGCCTCGTCGGCCCGCAGGGCCCCGCCGGCGCCGACGGCGCGCAGGGTCCCATCGGCCCGACGGGTCCCACGGGCGCCGACGGCGCGGTCGGTCCGCAGGGCATCCAGGGTCCGCAGGGGCCGATCGGTCCCCAGGGGCCGCAGGGCGCGATCGGCCCGACCGGCGCCACGGGCGCCACCGGGCCGACCGGTCCGAGCGGCGTGGTCACGATGACCGCGGCCTCCGGGGCGGGCAACAGCCCCAACGCCGCGGCGTTCAACGCCGCCGCCACGTACGAGTTCGTCGGCCCCACCGTTCAGGTCACGCTCCAAGCCGGGCAGAAGGCACAGATGGTTGCCACGAAGGCGATGGGCGCCTTCGGGACGGCGGCAACGGGTCTGCGCACCTTCCCCTGCGCCCGCCTCGTGAGCGCGCCCGTCGGGACCGCGCCGACGTTGTTCGGGAGCGGGATCTACGACCACCAGGTCCCGGTGAACACGCGCGTCGACTTCACGACGAGCTGGAGTTTCCCGAACGGCGCCGGCGGCCTCACGGTCGGACAGGCGTACAACGTCGGGATGTGCGTCGGCTTCGCCGCCGCGGGTCAGAACGTGAACTGGAACAACAACGAGTACGGCGTCACCACCGTCCTCGTGGCGACGTCCAACTGAAGAGGTATCGGACATTCGTCCGAGCGACGCCTCTCGAGGCCCGAGGTCCGACGCCTCGTCAGTCCGGGGGCGGGGGCAGAGCCCCGCTCGCGACGAGCGTTCGGCCCCGAAACGGGTAGAACCGAGGTAGAAGCGGGTGCGGTCCGAGGGGCCGCGCCCGTTTCCGTTCGCGAGCCTGGTCCAACCGGAGCCCGCGTGTCAGTCACTCCGCGATGCCGCAATCTTCGTCCACGCCCGCCATCCTCGTCGGCAGCGCCATGATCGCCGCCGCGGTCTACTTCGGCCTGCGCGCGCAAGGCGGCGCTCCGTCGCGCTCCGGCTCCGAGCCGACCAGCGCCGGGACCGCCGAGGCCCCTCCGCCCGTCGCGGCTCCTCCGCCTCCGGCCGTGCCCGCCGGCGCGCCGCAAGGTCCGTCGGCCGAGGCTCGGGCCAAGGCCACCGCCGATGCGACGAAGGCGCTCGAGGCGCTGCGCCCGCAGATCCTGAAGACCTGCTGGGTGCCCGCGATGAAGGCGAACGCGCAGCCCGCCGCCGCCAAGTACGTCTTCAGCCTGAGCTTCGATCCTTCGGGCAAGGAGCTGGCGCGCGGGATCAACGAAGACCGGAGCGCTTCGCGACCCGACGTGGCGCAGTGCATGCGGCAGATGCCGATCGGCCTGGTGATCGCGCCGCCCGGCGTGGCCGTGTCGGTCGATGCGCCGCTGAACCTTCCCTAGATTCGGTCGCCGCGCCGTTACTCGCGCGCCGCGAGCGTGTCCCCCGCACACAGCGTACGCGGCGACACGGCGATGCGGCGATCCGCCCTGGTGTCGGGCAGCAGCGCCTCGACGCTCGTGCGGCAGCGTGCGGTGGTCGCGAGCACGACGCCTGCGTGGGCCGGGCTCGGCGCGAGGCCGTCGGCGACCCAGAGCTCGAGCTGGTGCTCGGCGCCGGGCAGCGCGATGTGCAGCGGCTCGCCGTCGACGCCGTGCCAGGGGAGCTCGACCCCGTCGAGGACCACGCGCACCGAGGCGGGGGAGAGCCCGGATGCGGGAGCGCCGGCGCGCTCGAACCGGAGCTCGATCACGTCGAGGCGCGTTCGCCAGTCGAAGCCCAGGTCGCCCTGCTCGGGCGAGACGATCCAGACGTCCGGGAGCTCGGCCGACGACGCGTCCGGGCGCGGCGACGCGACGGCCGCCTCCGCACCGTCCGGCCCCGCCGGCGGAACCGCCGCGCCGGCGCAGCCGATCAGCGCCGGGGCCAGGAACGCGAGCGCTCTGCCGAGACCCATGCGTGCACCGCGAGCTGAAGAGGCGTCGGACCTCGGGTCTCGAGAGGCGTTGCTCGGAGGCATGTCCGACACCTCCTTCAGCCGCCGCACGTGAACTGCAGCTTGCCGACGCCCACCAGGGGGGGCGCGGCGTCCTCGCCGCAGTGGTTGGTGCCGGCGGGCGGCGGCATCCCGGGGTTCTCCGGCGGGATGTAGCCGACGCACTCCTCGCCGCTGCACTGCACGTCGACGTACGGCGCGATGCAGTTGGCGCATCCGTCGGCCGGGCAGTACGGCCACGACGACTGCGCCTTCTCGTAGTCCGCCGCGCCGACGACCTGCGCCTCCGCCAGGCAGTCGTTGACGACGACGCAGCAGTCCGAGTTCTTCGTGCAGGGGAAGGGCCCCATCTTGGGGATGGTCGCCCACACGGCGGCGTCGCCGAAGCACGCATCGCCGCCGCTGCCGCCTGCTCCGCCCCCCGCTCCTCCGGCGCCGCCGGTGCCGCCGGTGCTCGTCGTCGTCGAGCCGGTCGTGCCGGAGGTCGTGCCACCGCCGCCGTCATCGCCGCCGCACGCCAGCGGGACCGTCGCGCCGACCGCACCGACCAGCACCAGCGAAACGAGCGATCGCGGAGAGGGGAACCGAGCCGTCGTCGTGCCTCGCATGCGTCGATGAGGCCACGGGCAGGACCGTGAAGGCAAGCCGCGACCGCTCGTGAGCACGGCACCGGCGCGAGCTGCGACCGCGGCCTCGCGCTCGACCCGACGGCATGCGCCGCCCGAGCGCCCTCCGGAGGCGGGCGTCCGCCACGCCTGGCTCGTGAACCCGCTCGTGCGGACGCTCGAGGTCATGCGGCTGGAGGCGGAGCGGTGGCTGCTGCTGGGCGTGTTCAAGGACGACGCGCGCGTCCGCGCCGAGCCGTTCGAGGCGTTCGAGCTGGAGCTCGCGATCCTGTGGGCAGACGTCGAGCTGCCGCCCGAACCGGCGCCGTGATCGCTCGACCGTTCGCGGCCTCAGCTCGAGGCCTTCCCCTCGCTCCCATCGGTCTACCTCGCCTACACGCGAGGGCGGCATCCCCGAGGTCCTCCGCGATCGGACGCGCGTCTGGTCGCGGTGAGTCGATCCGCCGACGGGCTCAGAGCGGCCGCGCGCGCCGGGGGCCCTTCGCGTTGTAGACGGGCGCGTTGCCGACCTCGACGACCACGATGAAGGCGACCAGGCTCGCCCACGGCGACTCGGCGCCCTTTCGGTGCCCGACCGCGAGCGCGAGCGTGAGGTTCGGCCGCGCGATCAGGTCCTCGGGGAACTCGAAGTCCTCGACCGACGACGCCGAGAGGCAGAAGGTGCGCACCCCGACGCGGACCACGCTCACCGAGGCGGCCGAGAGCGCCTCGAGCACGTCCTCGGCGTCATTTCCGGGCACCTCGTAGGCGCGCGCGGCGCGCGCCACCTCGGGCGCGAGCACCGGCACGATCGCCGGGGGCGACAGCGATCGGGCCGCGCGCGCCGCCTGGATCCGCGCGAAGAGCCGCTGGCCCTCGTCCGCGTGCCTGGTCGTGTCGAGGAGCTCGTACGCGCCGAAGAGCGCGCCCGCGGCGTTCGCGGAGGCGTCCCTCACCAGCCCGACCGCGACCCGGTGCACGCCGGGCCCGAAGAGCGCCTCGCGATCCGGCGGGCTCTCGAGCAGCTCGCTCACCAGATCGTCGGGCGTCGCCGCGGCCGGCGTCACGAGCGCGGTGCTGTGGCCGGCGCGCACCATGCCCTGCACGTCCCAGCCGGCCATGACCCCGAGCGTCACGACGTCGGCGACGAGCTCGTCCTCTCTTCCGTAGGTCGCCGCGAAGAAGTGGGGGGCCAGCTTGGTCACGAGGGCGCTCTGCGGCGCGTCGAGCACGACCGGCGCGAGCCCCGCCTCGGCGCGCCTCGCGTTGAGCGCGGCCACGATCGCCGGCGGCGTCAGCGCACCGCCTGCCGCAGAGCTCGCCGCGGGCTGCCGTGGGGTGAACGCCGCCGCCGGCGCGCCGGCGGGGAAGATCAGCGTGTCGATCACCTCGGGCCCGAGGACCCGCCCCGGCGGCAGCGCGACGACCGAGATCGCCGCCGACGCGTCCTCGAGCGCGGGCTCGCAGGTGAGCTCGAACGCGGGGAGGCGCACCGCCGGGCTCTGGGCGCAGCGCGCGTAGCCGAAGGGGCCGCGGTTGACGTACCCCTGGATCCTCGTCACCGGCTCGAGCAGCTCGCCGCGGAGGACGATCTTGCCGTCCGGGCCGGGGACGAAAGGCATCGAGCGGACCACGACCTGCCGGCGCTCGGCGACCGCCACGACGACCGCCTGCGTCTCGCCGCGCACCATCGCCAGGCCGACGTCGTGCGCGCCGGTGCCGGCGAGATCCGAGAGCATCTTCGGCGCGTCCTCGTAGAGCCGCCCGATCACCGCCTGGTCCGGCTGATCCCTCGAAGCCGGCAGCGTGACGCTCCGCGACGCGAAGCTCGCGCTGGGCGCGCCGCAGCGGGCGGCGATGAAGCGCTTGAGCGCGCGCGGCGGAAATCTGCCCCTGTAGGCGACGTAACGCGCCGTGTGCTCGGCGACGCAGTGGTACGCCTCGGAAGCGAAGGCGAGGCCGGCGCGCTGCGAGGTGAACTGCCAGACCAGCTGGTCCCACGGCGTGGCGCCGACGTGCTCCCTCGCGTCGAGCGCCGCCGGAAGCGCGTCCACGAGCTGCCACGGCTCGGCGAAACCCTCGGGCTCGGCGAAGAGGCGCACCGGCGCCGGCGAATCGGCGACCGCGGCGATCTCGGCGCGCGTCGGGAACTCGCTCGGCTTGGAGGCGGAGCAGGCCGTCGCGGCGACGACGACGGACAAGAGCGCGAATGGGGTCGGGCGCATGGATCGAAGCCTCCTGACAATGGCGCGCCGAGGATACTCCCGCGCCGGCCGCCCGTCCGCTCCCGCGAGGGGATCGCGGGCCGAGCGGCCCGACACCCGCGTAGACTGGCGGCGTGTCGCTCCCCGTCGCGCCGGCGATCCGTGCCCTGCTCGATCGCGAGCCCGCGGCCCGCGCGCTCGGCCCGTACCGGCTCATCGAGCCGCTCGGCGCCGGCGGGTTCGCGCCGGTCTGGCTCGCCAGCGAGCGCTTCGGCGAGGTGGAGATCCGCACCGTGGCGATCAAGCTGTTCGCGCTCGCCGCGGGCGCCGCCGGCGACGACGTGGTGCGCGAGCTCCAGGCGCTCGGGCGCGTCGAGCACCCCAACGTCGTCCGCTTCTACGCCTGCGTGCGCGAGGGCGACGTGCTCGGGCTGGTGATGGAGCACGTGCGCGGTATCGAGCTCGAGCGCCACCTCGACGAGGTGGACCGGCTGACGTGGGGCGAGGTCGTGGCGCTGGGGATCGCGATCGCGTCGGCGCTCGAGGCCATCCACGGCGCGGGGCTCGTTCACCGCGACGTCAAACCGGCCAACGTCGTCGCCGCCGACGGCGTCTACAAGCTCATCGACTTCGGGATCGCGTCGATCGAAGCGCGTCCCGGCTCCGAGGGGTCCGGCCCGGGGCGGGCGCCGCCTTCCTCGTCGACTTCGCCGCGCACCGTCGTCGTCGACGATCTCCCTCTCGAGACGAGCGCGACCAAGGCGGCGCTCCTCGAGGGGCCGGCGCCGTCCGGCGCCGATCGCCTCTCCGGCACGATCGGCTACGTCGACCCGAAGTGCCTCGCCGAGATGGCGCCGGCCACGCCGGCGAGCGATCTCTACGCGCTCGGCGCCACGCTCTTCCGCGCCGCCGCCGGCGCGCTCCCCGCGGTCGTCGCGGCGCGCGCGGCGGGCGTGACGGGCCTCAAGGGTGAGGTCCTCGACGGCCGCGCGCCGGCCCCGCCTCTCGCCGACGCCGCGCCCGGGTGCCCGCCGCGCCTCGCGGCGATCGTCGATCGCCTCCTCTCCGTCGATCCGCTCCAGCGACCCGCGTCGGCCGCCGAGGTGCGCCTCGCGCTCGAGGCGCTCACCAAGGACCGCGGTCAGGAGCTGCCCAGCGTGGCGCTCGATCCCGCCGAGCTCCTGGCGCTGCGCCCGCGCGTGAGCCCGCTCGCCGTGCTCGCGGTGATCGCCGGGCTCGCCGGGATGGGGGTGAGCTTCGTCTTCCTCGCCTCGCGGGTGCTCGAGGACGTGATCGCCGGCGCCGCGGGCTTCGTCGCCGCGTCGGTGCTCGCCGGGGCGGGCGTCCTCTCCGCCTGGCGCAAGCGCGCCTGACGGAGCGCCGTCGCAGGGAGGTCGCGCGCGGGATCAGGCGCTCGGGATCGGCCCGCTCCTCACCGTCCCACGCTGGGAGGTTGAGCCCTCGCCTTTCTGTGTCGATCCCGCCGCAGGCGACGAATCAGCCGGCTCGTGCAGCGTCTCGAGGGAAGGTCGTCGCAGAAGCTGATGGTGGAGCTCGCGCACTTGCGTAAGCCCGTTTTTGGGGGCGCCACATCTGGGCGCGCGGGTACTCCTGCCGTAGCAGCGGCGATGCTACGGGCGAAGTTATCAAGCCTCACATCGAGCACCAGGACCACGAGCAGCAGGACGGCGACTTCGAGTGGAGGGCGAGCCCGACGCGGAAGGCGGGCGACGCCTCGACTTCAGCCGGCACCAGCCGGGAACCTCGGCCGGCTTCGGTCGGAATCGCGACTTCCAGTCGTAAACTGGAGCCACCGCCTTGGGGCGGCGGTCCGAGCGCGGTCTCACTCGTGCAGCGCGATCGACGTGGTCGTGGTCCGCCAGCGGAACTTGTCGAGCAAGAAGAGCGAGTCGACGTGGTGATCGCCGGCGTCCCACAGGGCGAGCTCGAGCTCGATCGTCTCGCCGGGCACGACCGGCGCGTCGTTCGTGAGCCACACGGTCCCGCCGCCGTCGTCGTGCGTGACCGCTCGAGTCGCACCCCGTGGGTGCGGAGGGTGTAGGCTCCCGAGCGCCTCGACGCGCGAGGCTCCGATCATGCGGCGAACGCCTCTCTGGCTCGGTGTGCTCGTCCTCATGGCCCTCGTCGCAGGCGCCGCGCCGGCCGTGGCGCAGGAGGACCCGCGCGACGCGCGCGCGCTGGCGCTCCCCGAGCTCGCCGCGCGAGCGAAGAGCGGCGTCGTGCTCTTGACCATCAAGGACGACACGGGGGAGAAGGTCTCGACCGGCACCGGCTTCGTCATCTCCCCCGATGGTCGCGTGGTCACCAACCACCACGTGATCGACGGCGCGCACGCGGCGACGGCCAAGCTCGCCGACGGCCGAGAGCTCGAGGTCGTCGGCGTCCTCGCCGAGGACGAGCGCCGGGACATCGCCGTCGTGAAGGTCGACGGCCGTGAGCTCCCCAGCCTGGCGCTCGGGGACGGTCGTTCGCTCCGCGTGGGCGACGAGATCGTCGTGTTCGGGAGCCCGCTCGGGTTGTCGGGCTCGCTCTCCGCGGGTGTGGTCGCCGCGATCCGCGAGCAGGGGGCGTTCGATTCGGACGACGAGCGCGCGGCCGAGGGCCTGGACGGCTGGGGCCTGCAGATCACGGCGGCGCTCTCGCCCGGCTCGAGCGGCTCGCCCATCATGAACCGCCAGGGCGAGGTCGTCGGCGTGGCCGTGGGCCAGATGCCTCGGGGCCAGAGCCTGAACTTCGGCGTGCCGGTGGGCGTCGTGAAGGACCTCCTGGATCGGCTGCCGCGCGACGCACGACCCAAGCGCTTCGGCGACGGGGACTCCGACGTGGTCCGCAACCTGGCCATCTCCGCGGCGGCGTTCGCGGGCCTGGGGCTCGCCTTCGCCGTCTGACGTGGAGAGATCGCCGGCGCTCCGCTCCGCGGCCGTCGCGGCCCGTCCCGCGGAGGAGGTGAGCGCGTACGTCTCCGCGCGGGTGCGCGGGGTCATGCGCACGACGGCCGAGTGCGTGTACCCTGCCGGCCCCGTGAAGCTCTCCAACGCCGCGCGCACCCTGCTCACCGCCGTTTCGATCCTCTTCACCACCGCCTGCAGCTCGAGCGACGAGAGCGCGCCGGCGCCCAGCGGCTCGGGCTACGACGATCCGCCTCCCGTCGCGCTCTGCGGGATGGCGGCCTACTCGCTCGTCCCGAAGGCCGAGGTCGGCAAGCTCGTCGACTGGCAGGAGATCCCGCTCCTCAACCTGAGCGCCGCGGCGATCGACGAGCTCCTCGCCGGGAAGGGCTACGAGGCGCTCTCGCCGTTGCCGTACGGGTCGCGCGTCATCCGCTTCCGCTACACGACCCAGGATCGAGGCAAGCTCGTCGAGGCGACCGCGACGCTCGGCGTTCCCGCCAACGCCGAGGTGCCGGACGTCGAGCTGCCGTTCACGCTCTTCCTCCACGGCACCACCGGCTTCTCGGATCCGTGCGCGCCGAGCAGGACGCTCGACGGGCAGGCGCCCGCGGCGCTGCTCGCGGCGCTCGGGTTCGTGACGGTCGCCCCCGACTACATCGGCATGGTCGGCGACGGCGGCGAGCCCTCGACGACGACGCACGGCTACCTCGTCGGCGAGCAGGTCGCGTTCGGCTCGTGGGATGCGCTGCGCGCGGCCGAGCAGCTGCTGAAGGAGCTCGCCTTGCCGATCCACACCGGCAAGACGGCGGCGCTGTGGGGCGGCTCGCAGGGCGGGCACGCCGCGCTGTTCACCGAGCTCTACGCCCCGTACTACGCGCCGGAGTACGCGGTGCCCGGCGTCGTCGCGTCGGTGCCGCCGTCCGAGCTGCTCTCGCTCACGACGATCGCGATGGAGAGCTTCTCCGAGCCGACCGTCGCGTTCTCCGCCGTGCTGGCGACGATGCGCAAGTGGTACGGCGCGCCGGCCGATCTCCGGAAGGTGTTCACCAACACCGATCCGTATTTCTTCGCCGACGAGCTCGAAGGGGAGCTCTTCCTGACGGGCTCCACCTGCGACACGGGCGCGAGCTTCAAGGACATCGGGGACAAGCCCGAGCTCCAGAAGGTGGAGACGCTCTTCTTGCCCGAGTTCAGCCAGGCGGTCCTCGACGGTCGCTGGGACGATCTCGAGCCCTGGAGCTGCTACCTGAACGAGGGCTCGCTCGCGACCTCGTCGGTCGCTCCGCGCCGGCACACGCCGACGCTGATGGTCTACGCCGAGAACGACACGCTGGTGGTGACCGCCCCGATGCGCGAGGACTTCGACCGGCTCTGCAGCCAGGGCTACGAGCTGATGTTCCTCGAGTGCCAGGGCGCCCAGCACTCCGAGGGCGCGACGTGGTCCCTCCGCGAGCAGGCCGACTGGGTGCGCGATCGGATCGCGGGCAAGGCGCTGCCGGCGGGGATGTGCCAGCGGAGCGCGCCCGTGTGCTGCTCGGCGAGCCCGGCGACCGTGTGCACGCCGGGGTGACCGCGACGGTCCCCGTTCTTCCCGCCGGAGGGAGGCCGGCGGCAGCAGAACGCGCCGAGGGATGACGAGATCGGCGTCTCGAGGGCCAGCGCGGGGTCGCGAATCGTGACGTCGTTCCCGGCCGACCAACCCGATCGTGCGTGAGCAACGTGACGGTGGTGCATTGAAGCGACCGCTTCGTCGTGCTCCGCTGGCGCTCCGATGAACCGCGCGATGTACCGCAGTCGGGTCGCCGCCTGCGCGGCGATCGCCTGCGCCGTAGCGACGTTCGTACCCGCGATCGCCAAGGCGGATCCTCCCGCGGTGCGGATCGACTGGTCGGCACCGGATGGCTGCCCGGACGGCGTCTGGGTGCGCGGTGAGCTCGAACGGCTCCTCGGCGGACCGCTCGAGGGGGAGGGGCCACCGCGGTTCACTGCGCGCGCGTCGGTGGTGCGCGACGCCACCGGACGATGGCAGCTTCAGCTCGCGACGACCGGCGACGGGATGGAGCGAGAGCGCTCGCTGGGGGGCCAAACGTGCGAGGAGCTCGCCGGCGCCGCGGCGCTCATCGTTGCGCTCGCGGTCGATCCGGTCGGCGCGGCGACCCGAGCCGGATTGCGCTCCGAGACCGGAGACGACACGCCCAACGCAGCTCGAGCGGGCGCGGACTCACCGGCACGCGCGCCGGATCTCGCGGTCACGACCGGGGGCCGGGACCGGGCCTCGGATGGAGCGTCTCGTGCTGCCCCAGCGCCGAGCGAGCTGCGGTGGGTTGGGAGGGCGTCGGCGCTCGTCGACGCTGGGGCCTTGCCGCATGCGGCTCCGGGGCTCGGCCTGATGGCGGCCGGCGAGCTCGGGAGCGCTCGTGTCGAAGTGCTGGGCGCCTACTTCTTCCGCCAGCGCGCGACCGTCGCGGGCCGAGAGGCCGGGGCCGACGTCTCCCTCGTGGCGGGCGCGGCCCGTCTTTGCGCCGTCCCTTGGCGGGGCCCCATCGAGGCCGGCGGCTGCCTCGGCTTCGAGGCGGGCGCCTTGCTGGGCGAGGGCTTCGGCGTCAGCTCGCCGGACTCGAGTGCCGCGCCGTGGCTGGCGCCCGAGGCCGGCCTCTTCGCCGCCTACACGCTCACGCGCCGTCTCGGGCTCACCGTGGCACTCGACGCGCTCGTCCCGCTCGCTCGAAAGCGCTTCGTTCTCACGGGTGTAAGCGAGGTCTTCACGCCGCCGCCGTTCACCGTGCGCGCCGGCCTCGGTCTGGAGCTCCGATTTCCATGACGGGTCCGGCCATCGCCGGGCACTCCATTTCCGTGACGATCGGCGCAGCGGACCCGGAGCCTCTGGTCGGGCGCCACGACTCGCCCGTGGCACTCCACTCCCCTCCGCCGGTCCCCGCCTTCGAGGACGTATACGACGAGTACTTCGCCTTCGTCTGGCGCTGCCTGCGCCGCCTCGGCGTCCAGGCGCCGGCCCTCGACGACGCCGTGCAGGATGTCTTCGTGGTGGTCCATCGCCGCCTCGGGGAATTCGAGCAAAGGTCGTCTCTCAAGACCTGGCTGTTCGGGATCGCCTTTCGCGTCGCCGGGGCACACCGGCGCGCGCTGCAGCGCCGTGGCGAGGCGGAGCCCGTGCCCGCCGAGCTCGCCGACGGTGCACCGGGCCCGCTCGAGGTGCTCGAGCGCCGGGAGGGGTTGAGGATCCTCGACGCGCTGCTCGCGCGCCTCGACGAGGAGAAGCGCGCGGTGTTCATCATGGCGGAGATCGAGGAGATGACTGCCCCCGAGATCGCCGAGGCGCTGGGCATCCCCGTCAACACCGCGTACTCGCGGCTGCACGCGGCGCGGCGCATGCTCGAGGCCATGGCGGCGCGCGACCCCGGAGCGACGCGATGAGACCCACCGGTCGAGGCCTCCGGTCGCTCGTGGAGGCGGGGCGAGCCGATGAGCCCACGGCGGCGGATCGCGTGCGCGTCCGCGCCCAGCTCGCGGTCAAGCTCGGGCTGCCCTTCGCGAGCGTCGCCGCCGAGCCGTTGCTGCGTACGTCATCGACCGCAGGCGGCGCCCCATCGACGACGGCGACTGCGACCGCGACGCCGCCCGCCGGCGCGGCGTCCGCCTCGGCGCCGATGGTGGTCTCGCTCGGCAAGGCCATCTTCGCCGTCGCGCTGGTCGGCACGGGCACGTTCGCGGCGGGATACTTCACCGGCAGCAGCGGCGCGCTGACCTCGACCACGCCGATCGCGACGCCCGCGAGCACCGTGCTCGCGCCTCCCGCCACACGGACCCAGGTCGAATCCAGCGCCGTGGTGCGCGCAGAGCCGCCGCCCGCCGTCGCCACGGCGGCGCCTTCCGTGGCTTCGACGACCGCAGCGTCGACGGCGCGCGGCGCTCGGGACACGTCGGAGTCGGAGAGCGCGGCTTCTCGCGCGCCGGCCGCCAGCGTGCGAACCGTGCCTTCGTCTTCCGCACAGCCTCTCAGCACGCTCACGGCGGAGCTCGACTTGCTCCGGGCCGCGCAGGCTGCGCTGCGCTCGAACGACGCCGAGCGCTCGCTCGGCCTGCTCGACGAGCTGCACGGCCGGTACCCCGACGGCGTGCTGCGCGAGGAGCAAGCCGCGGCACGAGTGCTGGCGCTCTGCGCGGCGGAGCGACCCGCCGAGGCACGCGGCGCGGCGCGGAGTTTCCTCGCGACTTGGCCGAAGTCGCTCCACGCCGACCGGGTGCGCGCCGCATGCTCGGCGGAGCCCGTTGCGGGTGGGGACGAACGCTGATCGCGTGACGGAGTCCATCGCGATCGACACTCCATGATCATGACGACGCGCCGATCTGTCCTGGGGCCGATTGCTCTCGTGACTCTGGCGGCGCTGGCGCTCTTCGCCGCGTGCACCGGTGACGTGAGCGTCGGCACCGATGGGTCGTCCTCCTCGGGCGCCGGGACGCCCGGTCCCCTCTACCCGGGCTTCTGTGGAGGCAAGGAGTGCGCTCCGACCGAGGACTGCTGCCTCGTCACCGGCGCCTGCTTCGATCCAGCCAGCGGGGACTGCCCTGATCCCACGACGGAAGGCGTGCCCGAAGGAGCGACCGCGTGCTCGGCGAACACCGACTGTCCCGCGGACCAGTGGTGCAGTCTGATCAACTCCAGGCTCTGCCAGGGGCCCGGGGTCTGCGCTTCGCGCGACAATTGCGGCTCGTGCGGTCCTGCCCCTGTCTGCCGGGTTTGCGGATGCAACGGCATCACGTATGCGAGCCACGCGGAGGCCTGCCACGCCGGTATCAACGACGCCGTCGGCGGCGTTTGCGGCGATCCTGATGGCGGTGGGGCGGGGGGCGGAGACACCGTGGCACTGATTGGTTGCGGAGACGACGCGATGTGCCCGCAGTCGACGAGCTGCTGCTCGATCACGGGCGCCTGCTACGACCCTGGCGTGCCCGACCTCTGCGTGATGCCGCCGGAGGGGACCGAGTATCCGTGTGTCGATGACGGCCAGTGCGTGCAAAACGAGTATTGCCTGGGCGTCGGCTGCGGAACACCGGGCGGGTGTGTGAACAAGCCGGGCGCCGACGCGTGCACGGGCCAGGTTGCCTACGTGTGCGGCTGCGATGGTGCGACGTACCTCAACGCGGGATGCGCGGCGCACAATGGGATCCGGGTGGCGGCGGAGGGGGCCTGCCCGTGAGGGTGCGTGGTCGCTCCGCGAGCAGGCCGACTGGCTGCGCGATCGGATCGCGGGCAAGGCGCTGCCGGCGGGGATGTGCCAGAGGAGCGCGCCGACGTGCTGCTCGGCGAGCCCGGCGACCGTGTGCACGCCGGGGTGACGCGACGGCGGTTCTTCCTGCCGGAGGGCTGAAGCCGGGCGACGGGCGTCGGCGTCGCACCCTCAGCCGCGCAGGACGCCGGCCCAGATCGCGATCACGAACACCAGGTGACAGCCGGCGAGCGCGAGCCGGGGCGCCCGCTCGTACCACGGCGGCTCGTTGTGGAGCCGGATCGCGATCCGCTCCATCGCGGCCTCGCTCCGCTTCACGTCGGCGTCGAGGGGCACGGCGCCGAACGGATAGGGCGCCGCGCCCCCCTCCGTCGCCTGGACCGGCTGGAGCTCGAGCGGCACCTCCGGTCTCGCGGGCCTCAGCGCGCGGATCGAAGCCAGCGCGAGCCCCACCGGGATCGCCACCACGACGAGCACCACGATCATCGCGATGCCGAGGAGGAATCGGAGCACTCGAGCCACGGGGTAGAAGACGATCTCCAGGGTCGACCGACTCGCCAGGATCGCGAGCGCGCACGCCACGGCGAACCCGTCGCCGAACGGCTGATCCCAGACGATCCCGAGGAGCGCCAGCGCGAGGACGCCGCGGACGAGCTGGCCCAGCGTCGTTCGAGCACCGAGGGCCTTTGCCTCCGCCGCGGTCGTGGCGCGCCGCGGCCGGAGCGTCCTGGCGATCGCGTGCAGCCCCATGAACGCGAGCAACAACGACAGCACGGCGGCCAGGGCCAACGACCCAGCTCCGAGCGAGTGCCCCGGGACGAAGTGCCGCTGGCGCTCGATCCTCTCGGCGACGAAGTCCCGCTCCAGCACGAGCAGCGCCTGACCCGCGAGGGCGCCGACGTACGTCATGAACGCCGCGGCGAGGGCGAGCCGCGCACCCCGCAGACCCCGCGCGGCGAGGCGGCGGTCGCGAGCCAGGATGCGCAACGCGACGGCGCTCGCGGCCGCCTCATCGACCAGCACCAGCGCCCACATCGCCACGCCGGCGCTCAGGAGCGCGAACGCCATCCGGTTGATGTCGTGCGAGGCGAACAGGATGTTCGCGAAGATCAGCGACGTCGCGACCGAGACGCACGCCTTGCCGACGATCCGCGCCGCCGAGAAGACGACGCGCCCGATCCCGAGGCGCCTGTAGACGAGCGCGTGCCCCAGCTCGTGCGCGGCCACGGCCCAGAAGGAGGGATCGTTCTTGCAGTACGTCTCCTGCGAGAGGACGATCGTCTTCGCGCTCGGGAGGAAGGCGTCGACGTCGGCGGTCTTGGTCGGCGAGACGAGGACCTCGATGTCGAGCGACCGATGCTCGACCTCGGCCATGAGCCATTCTCCCGCCTCCATCGGGAGGTCGTCGGGGTGCTGGTCGTCGAGCCGGCGCTTCACGATCGCGTAGCCCGCCGACACGGCCACGCGGAGGATCTCGCCCAGGAGGACGAGCGCCACGAGCCCGATCCACTCCTTGGTGAAAGCGACGACGTGGGACATCGAGCGCCCATGCTCGCAGAACGGAGGCCCGGGGAGGCGTCGATCAGCGCAGGGTGAGGATGTCGACCTCCGGGGGCACGCCGAAGCGAACGGGCCAGATGCTCGTGCCGACGCCGGTCGTCACGAAGAGATGGCGGCCCTCCTCGATCACGTGCCCCGCGACGAACCGTTGTCCGTACGCCGAAGGCACGACCGGGCAGCCCACGAGCGGCAGGCACACCTGCCCGCCGTGCGTGTGGCCGGCCACGGTGAGCGACGGGCGATCGTCGACGAACGGAAAGACGTCCGGCTCGTGCGTCACCGCGATCGTCGCCTCCCCGGCGGGCACCAGCGCGATCGTCTCGCGGACGCGCTGCGGGCGGGTGAGCTTGTCGGCGAGACCGACGATCCAGAGCGGGGCGCCGGCGTGCTCGACGCGATACGCCTCGTTGTCGAGCACGATGAGGCCGTGGTCGCGGAACGCCCGCGTGATGCGATCGCCGTCGTTCCACCAGTCGTGGTTGCCGAGCACCGCGACCACGCCGAGCGGTGCGCGCAGCTCGCCGAGCGCCTCGCCGATCGGCTCGGGCGCGACGGGCGAGCCGAACCTCACGCCGTCGATGACGTAGTCGCCGGCGAGGAGCACGAGATCCGGGCGCTCGGCGTTGGTGGTCGCGACCAGCTCGCGCAGGTGCGAGAGATCCCAGTGCGGTGATCCGACGTGGAGATCCGACAGGAGCGCGACGCGGAGCCCGGCGTGCGCGGCGGGCCACCTCGGGAGCGCCAGATCGACGCGTCGGACGACGAGCCGCCCCGGCTCGATCAGGAACGCCCACGCGGCGAGGGCGACGGCGACGGCGGCCAAGACCGCGAACGCTCTGCGGAGGGTTCGTCGCACGTCGGGCACACTACGCCCCACCGCGACGCCCGATTCCCGACCCGTCCCGTGGTCTCCTCCTGGCTGGAGTCGACGACGAACGCGTTTTGGCGATGTGCCAGTCGATCTTCTCGTCGTGTCTCACCGGCGAAACATCGTGTCTCACCGGCTCGTGGTCGCGGCTCGGTACCGAAAATTCGTGTGCCAGAGGCACGATCTCGTGTGGCAGCACGGCAAGCTCGTGCGCCGGGGACACGGCGTTGCGCTCCCGAGACGCGATTTCGTGTCGGCGGGCAGAGGCCGTTCGGTGGCAGCTCGATCAGTCCCCTGGCAAATCGAATGCGCCGAGGTAGATCGCGTCCACGTCGAGCTCGCACCCTCCGCTCAGCGAGACGCGCCCCCCCGGCCCGATCGAGCGGTACAGCCAGCCGCCGCTGCTCTGGCGCCGGTAGTGCTCGATGCGCGGCTCCGACTGAGACACGAGCACGTAGTCCGTGAGCGACTCCATCCCCTGGTAGCCCTCCCACTTCAGACCGCGGTCGTACTGCTCGGTCGAGCTCGAGAGGACCTCGACCACCATCGTCGGGTTCGCGATCACGTCGCTCGTCGCGGGCTCGAGCGCGATCGGCCCGCAGACGACCGTGACGTCGGGGTAGACGTAGCGCTCACCCGGTTCGACTCCCACGCGCTGGTCCGACGTGAGCACGACGCAGCCGCGGGCCCGAAGCGCTGCGTGCAGGGCGGCGTTGACGCTCGAGCTGAGCGCGTTGTGGCGGAGGCTTCCGCCGGCCATCGCGAACACGCCACCTCGATGGAACTCGTGGCGGGTCGCCTGCTCCCGTTCCCACGCGAGGTACTCGGTGGCGGACAGCCGGGAACGTGCCGCGACGCGACCCATGAGGCCAGCGTAGCACCGGCCGGCTCGGCGCTCCGCGCTGTTCGACGCCCGATAGTGCGGTTACCGGTCGCGATGCTCCGCGCTGCCTCGCCGGGCGCGATGGATCTGCGGTCGGAGTCGATCCGCCGCACCCCACGCGCGCCGCGCCGACCGGACGAGCCGAGCCGGTGGGGCCCAACAGCTTCGCGAGGGCGGCCGAGCAAATCGCGACAGACGCCGTAGGCGGCGCCCCAGCGCCGGAGAGGCGGCGTACTTGGCGGGTCGCGCTGCGATGGGCGCGCCGGTCGCTCCAACCCGTCTACTGCTCCCCCATGATCGCCCGCCGGACGTCGGCCCACGGCGCCCTCGCGTCGAGCTGCGCGGTCCCGCCGGCGCGGAGCCGCACCCCGAGGCGCTCGAGCATCGCCGCCGTCTCGGGGAAGGCCTCGCGATCGAGGTGCTCGGCGGCGAGGCGCGAGAGCACCGGCGCGCCGGCGCGGGATTCGATGCGCTCCATGACGTCGCCCGCGCCGACCTCGGGCGCATCGAAGCCACACCACGCGCGCAGATCGCGGACGCCTTCGTCGAGGCCGGGCGCGCCCTCGGCGCGGGCGCGGAGCTCGACGTCCGCGCGCAGCGCCAGCGCCGCGCCGGCCCAGTAGACGCGCCAGTAGGCGCCGGTCGTGTGCATCGCGGCGCTCTCGTCGCGCAGTGTCCGCCCCGTCCCCGCACGCTTGCCGCGCGCGAAGCCGTCGAGGAGCTCGGCCCACGCTTCCGCCGGCGTGATCGCCCCGGCGCGCGCGCGCAGGACCGCGGTGTAGTACTGGGCGAGGCCCTCGTAGAGCCACGCGTCCTCGACCGGGAGCTGCGGGATGCCGAAGTGGATGAGCTCGTGGACCGCGGTCCAGTCGGCGGCGAGCGCGCGCGCGCCGACGTCCCGGCCGACGCGCATCAGGACGCTGGGGCCGCCGCCGCGCATCACGTAGCCGAAGCTCCGCCCGCGACCGCGCACCGGGACGAGGAGCACCTGCGCCTCGGGCACCGGGAGCCCGCCGTAGAGCGGCGCGACGGTCGCCGCGGCGCGCTCGATCCAGGCGCGGACCTCGGGGGCGTCGGCGCCGAAGCCGGCGCCGAGCGTGACCAGCCGCAGGCGCCCGCCGGGCACCGCCGCGATCTCTTCGCCGAACCTGCCGATCGCGCCCTGTCCCTGCCAGAGGAAGGCCGACGGCGGGACGCGGTAGCCCTCGCCGGCGCGCGGCCAGGGCACGGCGACGCGCACGCCGTCGGGCAGCTCGAAGCGCGCGGTCACCTCGGCGGCGTCGGGCCGGGGGACCGCCGTCCAGAGCCACACGTCGGGCGAGAGCGTCTCGTCCCCGAAGGCCGCGAGCGCGCCGCCGCGGGCGCGGAGATCGATCGCGTAGCGGACGCAGTCGCCGGCCGCGAGCGCGTCGAGGGCGAGGCCCTGCGCGTCGGGCGCGAGCGGCTCTTCGCGGCCGCCGCGCACGCGCGCCGCCGACACCAGGCGATCGCGCGCCTCCTCGATCTGCGGATCGAGCCGGGCCGTCGGCGCGCCTTCGAAGCAGACCTCGGCGCGGAGCACCTCGACGGCGGGATCGGTCGTCATCACGTACCGCACCGCCGTCGTCCCCAGCAGCGGCGCCGTCGCCGCGGGGGCCGGCGCCCGCGCGACCACCGGCCTCGGCGCGGCGCGCGGCGGCGGCGGCGGACCGGAGCAGCTCGCCGCAGCGCCGAGCGCGAGGGTGACGAGCGCCGGCGCGCGCATCACCGGGGCGGCGCGGCGCCGGGACCGCCCGCGGCGTAGATCGCCGCCCAGCGCGCGGGGTCTGCGATGCCCTCGGCGCGGAGCCGCTCGTCGGCCTCCGCCACGAGGGCGCGCCCGCGCTCTCCTCCGACGAGCTCGCCCTTGCGGCGGCGCGCAGAGGCGGCGTGGAGGGCCACGTCGACGGCGTCGAACGCGGCGATCGCGGCGTCGAGCTCGCCCACGGCGGCGGCGCGATCGCCGCGCGCGGCGGAGACCGCGCCTTTGATGAGCCGGGCCGCGCCGGTCGCCGTCTCGCGCCGGAGGCGATCGAGCGCGTCGGCGTCGCGGAGCGCCACCCGGAGGCGGCCCGGGTGGCGCGGCGACGAGAGCACCGCGGTCTGGGCGCGGAGCAGCAGCGCGTCGAGCAGCATGAGCTGCACCCGGAGCAGATGCGAGCCCTCGAGCGGGCGCCAAGCCTCGTCGAGCCGCCGCCACGCCCTCTCGACCTCGCCCTCGTAGAGATCGCACCAGATCTCCACCTTGAGCGCGATCCAGTGCTGGAAATGGAACCCGTGGCTCGACCACCGGCCGATGGCGCGGCGCACCATGGCGCGGGCGCCGGCCGGGTCGCCGCCCGCGAGGCACGGGATCGCTCTGTAGAGCTCGGCGTTCACGGCCGCGAAGAGGTCGCCGACGCCTTCGCCCTCGCGCTGCCAGCGCGGCGCCTCCCGGGCGATGTGGCGGAGCTCGCCGAGCCAGACGCGGGTGGTGAAGCAGCTCCCGCGCGCCGTCGCGCACTCCCAGGCGACGCCGGCGCAGCGCTCCTCGAGCAGCTGGATGCCGGCCTCCATCCGACCGAGCCCCTCGCGCCATTGGCCCACGGTCATGCGCGCGGTGCCCTCGCAGATGCCGATGGTGCCGTCGAGGTAGGGATCGCCCAGCGGCTCCGCGATGCGCCGAGCCTGCTCGAGGAGGCGCGTGCCTTTGCGGAATCCGCTCGGCGCGCCCTCGTAGACGGTCATCATCCCGTAGATGGCGAGCATGCGCGCGATCCGCCGCGGCTCGCCGGCCGCGAGCGCGAGCAGGAGCGTGTGGACCAGGAAGTTGGCGGCGCGGATCGAGTCGACCGAGAGCAGCCCCTTGCCCGCCGACCAGCACACGTCGAGCCGCCGGAGGGCGTCCGCCGGGACCTCGTCCTCGCGGCGCGCCTCGAAGCCGGTGCCGCGCAGCTCGAGCTGGACGATGCGCGCCACGGCGGCGAGGAGCGCGCGCCTCGGCGTCTTCGGGAAGGAGAGGCCCACCTCGGCGAGCACCGGGCCGAGGACGCCGACGCCCTCGTCGATGCGACCGCTGACGAGGAGCTGCTCGGCGGCGCGCCGGCGCAGATCGATGGCGGCGGCCCCGCGCGCGGCGGCCGCGGCGGACAGGTACAGCGGCGCCGCCTCGGCGCAGCGCCCGGCGTGCACCAGCGCGTCGGCGCGCTTGGTCCACAGCCCCGCGCGCTCGGCGGGGGCGGGCTCGCACTCGAGCGCGAGGCCGTAGAGCTCCGCGGCGCGATCGAACGCGAGCCCGGCCGCCGCCTTGTCCGCCGCCGCCACCGCGTAGCGCCGCCCCTTGTCGACGTGGCCGGCGCCGTGGAAGTGGACGGCGAGCTCCTCGGGATCGGCCGAGCGCTCCTCCAGCGCCGCCGCGAGCCGCCCGTGGTGCGCCGCGCGCACCGCCGCATCGAGGTGCGCGAAGACGCTCTCGCGGATGCGGTCGTGGAAGCACTCGACCGGATCGTCGTCGCGCACGCCGCGGGTGCGCACCAGGCTGCCGGAGCGGAGCAGCGCCAAAGCCCCGCGCGGATACCCGCCCGGCCCCCCCCCGGCGCCGGGGCGGGGGCGTGGGCGACGCCCTGGGCGACGGGGCGACCGGCGACGGCGACGATCTCGAGGAGCCGGCGCGCGTCGGGCGGGAGCTGGCCGAGGCGCGCCACCACCAGCCCGTCGAGCGAGACCTCCGGGGCGGCGCCGCCGCCGGCCTCGGCGTAGCGGACCAGCTGCTCGACGAAGAACGGGTTGTTCTCGGCCTCGCGCGCGATCGCCGCCGCTCGCCGGCGCGCCGCGTCGTCCTCGCGGCCGAGGATGGAGAGCGCCAGCCCCGACGCCTGCTCCGGCGAGAGCGGGCCCACCGCGATCTCGCGCACCTCGCGCGGCGAGGCGGGGCGCGCCACGAGATCGCGCAGCACCGGGCTCGAGCCGATCTCCTCGCTGCGGTAGGTGCACACGAGCAGGACGGGCGGGCAGTCGGGCGGCGCGGCGAGCTCGTCGAGCAGGCGCGCGCTGTCGCGATCGCCCCACTGCAGGTCGTCGATGCACAAGACCAGCGGTCGCTCGCGCGCGACGCGTGCGAGCAGCGCCTTGAGGGCGCGGAACGCGCGTCGCTGGAGCTCGTTCGGGTCCGGCGTCTGCGCCGGCGGCGGAGGCAGCCCGGCGATCACCTGCACGGTGCCGAGCACCGGGAAGACGCGCACGAGCTCGTAGATGCCCTCCGGGAGCAGAGCCAGCGCCGTCGCGCGGGGCAGGCCCTTGAGGTGGGCGGCGAGCGCGTCGACGAGGCCGTCGAACGCCTTGAAGGGGACGCTCTCGCGCTCGTAGCAGCGGCCCTCGAGCACCAGCGCCTCGCCCTCGCGGCGGAGCTCGTCGAGGAACCAGCGCGAGAGCGCGCTCTTGCCCATCCCGCTCCGGCCGTGCACGTGCACCGTGACCGGAGCGCCCGCCCTCGCCGCGCGGTACGCGTCGAAGAGCGCCTCGAGCTCGCCGTCGCGACCGAGGAGCGCGGCGGCGGCCGGCGCGGCGGGGCGCGCGCTCACCGGAGCGGGCGCGCTCGTCGCGCCGAGGCGCCGGAGGATCTCGGCGCCCGAGGGCCGTCGCTCGGGCTGGATGCGCCGGAGCTCGAGGCAGAGCTCGTCGAGATCGGCGGGGACGCCGGGCGTGGCGGCCGAGGGCGGCTCCGGCTCGTGCAGGAGCTTGGCGCGGAGGATGTCGGCGACCGAGCCCTGCGCGGGGAGGCGGCCGGTGAGCGCCTCGTAGAGCATCACGCCGACCGCGTACCAGTCGCTCGCCGGCGTCGCCGGCTCGCCGCGGATCTGCTCGGGCGCCATGTACGCGGGCGTGCCGCCGGAGCGGTCGTCGCCCTGACGCGCGTCGCGCCCGTCGGTGGCGAGGCCGAAGTCGAGGACGACGACGCGGCCGTCGCGCGCGACCATGACGTTGCCCGGCTTGAGATCGCGGTGCAGCTTGCCCGCGGCGTGGAGCGCAGAGAGCCCCGACGCGAGCTGGGGCAGCGCCTCGCGGAGGCGCGCGATCCCGTCGGCGTCGAGCGGCTCGCCGCGCGCGCGCGCCGCGGCGATCGCCTCGAAGCTCATCGCCATGTCGCTGTCCAGCATCGTGGGCTCTTCGGCGATCGCGCGCGCGGCGCTGCGCAGGGCGGCGAACGGGAGCTCGCCGCGGACGTGATGGAAGAACCCCGTGCCGTCGACGAGCTCCATGGTGAAGAAGCAGTCGTCTCCTACGGAGACGAGCTCGTAGAGCGTCACCAGGTTGGGGTGGACGATGTCGGCGACGGTCCGGAACTCCGCCTTGAGGCGGAGCAGGCCCGCGGCGTCCATCCGCTGCAAGGTCTTGAGCGCCACGATCTGCCCTCGCTCGAGGTCGCGCGCGCGGTAGACGACGCCCATCCCGCCCGAGCCGAGCAGCGCGAGCACCTCGAAGCGACCCAGCTTCACCGGCGCATCGATCGAGCCGGCGAGCAAGCTCCCGATGCGGCGCGTCCCCGAAGGCGCGTCCGTTGCCGCCGCGGCAGCGCTGTCGTTCTGGGGATCCTCGGGTGGCTCGGGGCTCATGCGACCGGTGCGGCGACCAGCGTATCACCCGGCGGCGTCGCGCTCCGAACCTCGAGGATCTCGGATTCGCACGTCGCTGGCATCTTCCAGCTCCGGCCCGGAGAGAGGGGCTTGACGTAGGCCCATCCCGATTGCCCGCCCGGTGCCGCTTGGATACCGTTCGGCTCATGCGCGTCGCTTCCTCGCTTCTCTCCGGCGTTCTTCTCCTGGCCGCCGCGGCCAGCTGCGCCACCCAGGTGACGACCAACGAGGGCAGCGGCGCCACGGGCGGCGACGGCGGCAGCATCACCACCGGGACGGGCGGCGCGGGCGAGGGCGGCTCGGGCACCGGGACGGGCGGCTCGGGCCCCTGCTCCTCGGCCGACGACTGCATCGCCCAGAGCGACACGTGCAACGTCGGCACCTGCATCAACGGCGTCTGCGAGAAGCTCCCGGCGAACGACGGCACCGCCTGCGACGACGGGCAGTTCTGCACGCTCAACGATCTCTGCCAGGCCGGCGTCTGCACCGGAGGCACGCCCAAGCAGTGCCCGCCGGGAGGGCAGTGCCAGGTCGGAGCGTGCGACGAGGCGACCGACAGCTGCACGACCGCGCCGGGCAACGACGGCGCCTCGTGCGTCGACAGCGATCCCTGCACGCTCACCGGCATCTGCTCCAACGGGACCTGCGCGCCCGGCCAGCCGGTCGACTGCTCGTTCCTGAACAGCGAGTGCGGCGTCGGCTTCTGCGATCCGCAGCTCGGCTGCGTGGCGATGCCGCTCGCCGAGGGCGCCGCCTGCGACGACGGCATGTTCAACCCCTGCACCGCGGGGAAATGCATCCAGGGCACCTGCACCTCGCTGCCGGCGAACGACGACGGCCCCTGCACCGACAACCTCTTCTGCACCATCAACGATCACTGCCAGGGCGGCACCTGCGTCTCCGGCGGCCCGAACCCGTGCGCGCCCCCGGGCGGCTGCTACATCGCCTCGTGCAACGAGGCGACCGACAGCTGCACGGCGGTCCCGGGCAACGACGGCGCCTCGTGCGACGACTTCAACGCCTGCACGACGAACACCACCTGCCTCGCCGGCGCCTGCATCAACGGCCAGCCGGCGAACGAGGGCATGGCCTGCGACGACGGGAGCGGCTGCACCACGGGCGAGTTCTGCACCGCCGGCGTGTGCGGCGGCGGCGCCGGCCCCATCGTCTACTTCGCCGACGACTTCAAGGACAACTCCAAGGGCTGGACCCTCGGCAACGAGTGGGGCATCGGCCCGGCCACGGCGTCGTCCGGCGGCGTCCTCGGCGCCGATCCCGACACCGATCACACCGCGAGCGCCGACGACGGCGTGGCCGGCGTGGTGATCGGCGGGAACGCCAGCACCAACCTCCACCCGTACTACTACCTCGAGAGCCCGCCCTTCAACACGGCCGCCGCCGCGGGGCCGGTGATCCTCGGGTTCTACCGCTGGCTCAACAGCGACTACGACCCGTTCATGCACAACACCATCGAGGTCTACAACGGCTCGAGCTGGGTGACGGTGTGGACCTCGGGCGGCCCGCCCGGGATCGAGGACTCGCCGCCGAACGGCATGGGCTGGACGTTCATCCAGCACGATCTCACCGCCTACAAGAACGCGGGCATGCGCATCCGCTTCGGCTTCGACATCACCAGCGTCGGCGTCTTCACCATCGGCTCGTGGAACATCGACGACGTGCTCGTCGCCGGCGCCGCCTGCCCCTGAGGGCCGCGCTCAGACGATCGTCGAGGCGGCGAGGATCGTCCAGGCCTGGATGACCTGGATGAGCGTCGCCGCGTCGGGCGCCTCGAACGCCGTCGTCGCGCCGCCGGTGCGCCGCGTCCCGGGCACGAGCTCGGCCGCGTCCGCGCACGCGGCGTTCACGAAGTCGATCTCGAGCCGGTGCGGCGGCGTGGGGCGGAACGGCACGAGGCCGCCGGCGCGGGCGCGCTCGACCGCGCGCTTCGCGGCGTCGCGGATGCGCTCGCGCGCCACCGCGGGCGAGAGGCATCGGGCGGCGTAGCGGGTGATCGCGTCCTTCACGGCGAGCGTGTCGACGCCGTCGAGGTGCTCCTTCGCCTGGGCGCACACGGCCGCGTCGCCGGTGACGAGCGCGACCGGCACGCCGTGCGAGCCGCACACCGCCGCGTTCAGCGCCGTCTCGTTCCAGTCGCGCCCGCCGACGCGGCAGCGCGCCACCACCTTGCCGTAGTAGGTGTGGTCGAGGATGCCCGCGCGGCTCCCGGCGCCGGCGTGGTAGCCGATGAAGAGCGCGACGCCGAACGTGGGGCCGACGCCCTGCACCATCGAGAGCGGCTTGAGCGAGCCCGAGATGAGCTCGGCGCGCGGGTCGAGATCGTCGAGGAGAAGGTTGCGCATGTCGCCGTGCGAGTCGTTGACGAGGACGGCGCCGGCGCCGCCCTCGATCGCGCCGCCGACGGCCGCGTTCGCCTCCTCGGTCATCCAGCGACGCGCCTTCTCGTAGTCGTGGCCGGTGCGGCGGGTCTGATCGACGTGCACCACGCCGGCCACGCCCTCCATGTCGATGCTGATGTACGCGTCCATGGTCGCGAGCGTAGTACGGGCGGCGGTGCCGGTCAGGGCCCGCCCGCGGGGCGCCGCTCGCAGAGGTAGGGTTGGAGCTCCTCGCACGAGAGGTCGTTCCAGTGCATCCCGTCCGGCGTCCCGAGCAGGCAGTCCTCGCCGAAGAGGTTGTTGGGCTCGGTGAAGTTCCAGTCGCCGTACGACCAGACCTCGCCGTCGGCCCAGACCCACTTGCCCTCGGTCACGGCGTCGGTGCCGCCGAGCCACAGATCGCCGTCGAGCCCCTGGCCGGCCAGGAAGGCGCGCTCGGAGCCCGACGTGATCGAAGCCAGGTGCGCGCCCTGGCTGGCGCAGTCGGCCTCGGCGTCGCTCCACGAGGCGGCCGTCGCGACGAACCGATAGCAGTGGTGCGTGCCGGGATCCTCGATCTCGCCTGCGCCGCAGTCCATCTGGCAGGCCGAGCAGCCGTCGCCGGCGACGTCGTTGCCGTCGTCGCACTCCTCGATCCCCGTCTTCTTGCCGTCGCCGCAAGGGCCGGTGGGCTCGATCTCGCAGAGGTACGACTTGGCGTCGGAGCACGGGAAGTCGTGCATCGACGCGGTCGCGGTGAAGAGGAAGCAGTCCTCGCCCGGGGGCAGCCCGGCGTTGTCGGGCTGTCCGCCCTGCCATTTGTCGTAGCCCCAGGGCTCGCCGTTGGCCCACGCGTACTGGCCCTCGGCGGCCTGGTCGTTGCCGCCGGTCCAGGTGTCGGAGTCGATGATGGCGTCGACGAGCTGCCGCTCGGGATCGCTGGTGATCGAGGCGAGGTCGCCGCCGGCCGAGAGGCACGCGTAGCGCGCGTCGTACCAGGAGAGCCCCGCGGCGACCTTGCCGTAGCAGTGGAAGGTGTCGGTGGCCTTCGTCGTGGTGCCGGGGCCGGCGCAGACCACGACGCAGGCGTTGCAGCCGTCGCCGTTCGCGGCGTTGGCGTCGTCGCACTCCTCGTCGAGCTGGACCACGCCGTCGCCGCAGACGTAGAGCTCGAGCAGCAGGTCGAAGGCGCCCGCGGCGTTGGCGGTGTCGCCGTCGACGAGCACGTAGATGGGGACGCCGGCCACGGCGGGCACGAGGATCTCCGTGGTCCCGGTCCCATCGTCGCACCCGAGCTCGGTCCCGACGTCGTCGCAGGTGGAGCGCGCATAGAGCGCCTTGTCGAAGGCGCCGGTGAGCGTCGCGTGCAGCGTGCCCGACGCCGCGGGCGTGACCGCGTAGACGAGCTGGCCGCCGTCGCCGCCGCAGCTGCCCATCTCGGCGTCGGCGAGGCCGGTGGTGTCGCCGGAGAGGGTGACCGGCGACGAGCCGAGCGCGATCGGCAGGCCCGGGCAGATGCTCGGATCGACGGTGCACGTCGCCGAGCAGCCGTCTCCGTCGACCGTGTTCCCGTCGTCGCATTGCTCGGGCGGAGCGACGACGCCGTCGCCGCACACCGCGCCGCCGCCCCCGCCGCCGCCTCCGCTGGACGAGGACGACGTCGTCGAGGTCGAGGTCGACGACGATCCCCCTGCGCCGGTCGTCGTCGCTCCCGAGCTCGAGGCGCCGCCCGAGCCCGCGGACTCGGCGGAGAGGCCGGACGCGTCGAGCCCGCACGCGAGCGGCGCGAGCGAAAGCGAACCGATGGCGCCGAGCAGCAGGGCGGTCGCACCCGCGCGCGGCCAGCGGCGAACGAGCCCGGCCTGAAGCATGCCCGCATTGTGAAGGCCGGGGCCGGGCGCGTGTCAACCGGCGGCCACCGACGTCCCGGGCGCGCCGAGGCTGACGCCCTGCGCGCCGCCCGGCTCGTCGTCGCCGGGCCACGCGCTACGCTCGAGGGTATGAGACGCGTCATCGAGGCGGCGCTCGCCGCGTCGCTGCTCACGGCATGCGGCGCCGGGCGGCCGGGCGCAGGAGGCTCCACCTGGATCGAAGCCCCCGCGGCGCCGCCCGCGACCGAGGCCGCACCCGAGATCGCCCAGGCCCCCCGCGCGCAGCCGGCCCCGACGACCGCGCCCGAGGCGCCCCCCGCGCCGCCGTTCGAGGGGACGACCGGGGTCAGCGAGGTGAAGCGCGAGGGGATGAAGCCGGCCACGCTCGCGAGGGTGCGCGCGGCCGGGCACGAGGGCTTCGACCGGGTCGTGTTCGAGCTCGCGCCTTCGTCGGGCGTGCCCGGCTACCGCGTCGAGTACTTCGACGAGCCCGTCCGTCGCTGCGGCTCGGGCGAGCCGGCCGCCGTCGCCGGCGAGGCGTGGCTCGCGGTGCAGCTCCGCCCTGCGCAGGCGCACGACGACAAAGGCAAAGCGACCGTGAAGGACCGCGAGCGCCGCCTCCGGCTGCCGAGCGTGCGCGAGGCCGAGCTCACCTGCGACTTCGAGGGCGACGTGACCTGGGTGATCGGCGTGCCCGCGAAGAAGCGTTACCGCGTGCTCGAGCTCGCCGATCCGCCGCGGCTCGTGGTCGACATCCTCCATTGAGCCGGCGCCGCGTCCGGGGCGCGCCGCGACGCCGCACGAGCGCGTCGACGACGCCGGAGCGCGGCGCTCGGGCCATGTTCACCGCCCCGCTCCTCGCGGCGGCGTGTATGCTCGCAGCGTGTCGAGGCAGCGGGTGAGCTCCGACGCGCGGCTGGGGGTCGGCCGGAGCGGCAGCCGCGACAGCGCCGCCGCCGGCCGCGAGGCCGCGACGGCCGCCCTGGCGCAGCTCGGCGCCGCGCCTCCGTCCCTCGTCCTGGTGTTCGCCACGGCCGGGCACGATCAGGCGGCGCTCCTCGGGGGCGTGGTGAGCGTGACCGGTGACGCCCCGCTCTCCGGCTGCTCCGCCGAAGGCGTCATCACGCGCGAGGGATCCGACGAGTCGAGCCACGCGGTCGCGGTGATGGCCGTCGCCTCGCCCGAGATCACCGTCGACACCTTCTCGGTCCCCGGTTTCGCGGCCGACGCCCGCCGCGCCGGCCTCGAGCTCGCGTCGCGAATCGCCGAGCGCGGGCGGACGGGCCGCCTGCTGCTCCTCTTCCCCGACGGCATCACCGGCAACTGCGCCGAGCTGCTCGAGGGGCTCGAGGGCCGGCTGCCCTTCCCGGTCACGATCGCCGGCGGGACCGCGGGCGATCTGCTCACGTTCCAACGCACCTTCCAGTACCACGACGGCGTCGCCACCAGCGACAGCGTCTCCGCCGTCCTGCTCGGCGGCGACGTCGAGGTCGAGCTCGCCGTCAGCCACGGCTGCGACCTCGTGGGCCACCAGCAGACGATCACGCGCGCCGAGCGCGGGCTCGTCTACGAGATCGACCACCAGCCCGCGTGGGGGCTCTTCAAGAGCTACCTGGCCGAGGACGCCGACACGCTCGAGGCGATGCACATCGCCCACATCCTCCTCGCCGAACGCCTGCCGGACGTGGGCGGCGCGATCGACGGCTTCACCGTGCGGGTGCCGGTGAGGCTCGACGCCGACAGCGGCGCGCTCTTCTTCGCGGCCGGGATGAGGACCGGGACGGCGGTGCAGGTGGCGCTCCGCAACCCGGAGAAGGTCTGCGACCACGCCGTCGAGACGGCGCAGGCTCTCCGCGCGCGGAGGCCCGGGCAGGAGCCGCTCGTCCTGTTGCACCTCGAGTGCGCCGGGCGCGGCCGGCTCCTCTTCGGCGACGAGGCCACCGCTCGGCTGATTCGGCCGGTGCAGCAGGTGTTCGGCGAGCACGTCCCGTGCATCGGGCTGCACACGTACGGGGAGATCGCCCCGGTGGGCTCACGCACGTGCTTCCACAACTACACCGGCGTGCTCTGCGCGCTGTACGCCACGTCTCGCTGATCGGCCGCATGGAGGACCGCAGCCGCGCCCTGACACCGGAGGAGCTCCGCGCGCAGATCCGCGCGCTCGACGAGCAGGTGAAGCTGCTCGTCAAGGCGGAGCAGCGGCTCTTCCTCTCGAGGCGGGATCTCGCGCGCCAGCTCGCGCGGCAGGAGGCGCTGAACCGCTTCGCCCTCGGGGCGGTGCGCGCGCCGAGCGCGGGCGCCGTCCTCGAGCTCGCCGCCGAGACGCTGCTGCGCATCTACGCGTTCGACCAGTGCCTCGCCGTCCTCGCCGACGCGGCGGGCGAGCTCAGGCCCGTGGCGGTCCGCGCCGTCAGCGGCCGCGAGGGCGCCGGCGCCGACCGACTCGCGATCGAGCGTCACGGGCCGCCGTGGCGGGGCCGCTTCCCCGAGGACGCCGCGTTCGGCGTCGCCGGCGCCGTCCGCGCGGAGCACCCCGACGCGGCGCCGCTGCTGGACGCGATGGAGCGCCTCTTCGGAGGCGATCCGGCCCTCCGCGCGACGCACGACGGGAGTTTCGTGCTGGTGCTGCCCCTCGCCGTCGGGGAGCGCGGAGCGCCCGGCGCGCTGATCCTGCGCCGCCTCAGCCCCGACAAGGGCTACCACGAAGAGCTGCCGACGGCTGCCGACGCCGAGTTCCTGCGCAGGGCGGCGCAGCAGGTCTCCGCCGCCGTCTCCGCGGGAAAGCTCGTCGAGGAGCTCCGCGAGAGCTACCAGGAGCTCGCCCGCGCTCAGAGCGGTCTCGTTCGCCGCGAGCGCCTCGCCGCGCTCGGCGAGCTCGCCGCCGTCGTCGCGCACGAGGTCCGCAATCCGCTGGGCGTCATCTTCAACTCGGTCGCGTCGCTGCGGCGCATCCTTCGGCCCAGCGGCGAGGTCGGCGTCCTGCTCGGGATCGTGCGCGAGGAGGCCGATCGCCTCGCCCGGATCGTCAACGACCTCATCGAGTTCGCGCGTCCCGATCCCCCCGAGCTGTCGCCGGCGCGCCTCGAGCGGATCATCGCCGAGGCCGTCGAGAGCGCGACGGCCTCGTGGCCCGAGACGGCCGCGGCCATCGCCGTCGAGCCGGCCGGCGATCTGCCCGCGGTCCGCTGCGACGCGCGGATGCTGAGGCAGGCGATGATCAACCTGTTGACCAACTCGCTCCAGGCGACCGAGGGGCGAGGGCCGGTGACGGTGCGGACCACCGACGAGCGCCGCGGGGGCGCCGCGTTCGTGCGGATCGAGGTCGCCGACGGGGGCGCCGGGATCGCCGAGCCGGACCTGGGGCGCATCTTCGAGCCCTTCTTCACGACCAAGCCCTCCGGCACCGGCCTGGGGCTCGCCGTCGTCAAGCGCTTCACCGACGCGCACCAAGGTCACATCGACGTGAGATCCGCTCCGGGGAAGGGCAGCACCTTCTCGATCCGGCTGCCGCTCTCCTGATCGCGGCGGCGCGGCCCCACCCTGGTCAACGCCCGGCGACGGCGGCCAGCGACGGCCAGCTCCGCGGCGCCCGGAAGCGCCGAGCGGGCGCCGGTCCGTCGATGACGCGCTCGATCGCGGCGCGATCGCCGGACGCGAGCAGCGCGCCCCCCAGCGACTCGCGCACGAGCGGGATGCTGGCCGGATCGAACCCCATCGCCTCGCTGGCGACGGCGTCGACCAGGCTCGGATCCACGCCGCCGACGAGGAGCCCGGCGTCGATGGGCGTGGCGCCGAGCGGACCCTCGCCCTCGCCGGCGACGATCCCGTCGACGATGGCGAGGTAGCGGCGCTGCGGCTCGCCGCGCAGCCGGCCGTCGCGATCGGCGAAGAAGAGGATGCGGTTGAGATCGAGGATCGTCCGCCACAACGTGTCGTTGCCCTCCCAGCTGCCGTCGATCACCTTGGGCGGCGCGCCGAGGAGCGGCGCGCGCGCCACCAGCGAGTGGCCGCCGGGGAGGGGGAGCCGGCTGAGCTTGTCCTCGAGCGCGGCGGCGAGATCGCGGGGGCGATCGAGCTCGTCGCCGCCCATCGACGGATCGCCTTCGGTGAAGTGGGGCAGCCAGTACTTCTCGTTGCTGAGCCCGATGACGCCCTTGAGCGCGAGCGTGACGCCCGTCTTCTTGTGGGTCTTCAGCTTGGGCAGGTTGATGACGACGTCGGCGTCGAGCACCGTGCGCGGGATCGAATACTCGTTGCGCACCGCCGTGTGGTGCGGGACCGGCGTCGCGTAGTGGCTGCGATGGAAGCGGAGCGCCGCCGGCGCCGGCGCGCCCGCGCGGGCGAAGAAGCTCTCGCGCCCGAGGTCGACGACGCGGTAGCCCCGCGGATCGCCGGGCATCGTGCGCCGGACTAGGAGGCCGAGGTTGAACGAGCGCCCGCCCCGCCGCACGTCGTCGAGCGCGAACATCGGGGCGACGCGGAAGTGGCGCACGTCGACGAACGCGACGTCGTGGCCGCGCGCGCGCAGGTGATCGATGACGGCGTAGACGCCGAGCGGGCCGGCCACCTTCTCGAGCTCGCAGCCCTCGACCGGCGCGTCGACGACGCGCACCTGGCCGCGCGGCCCCGCCGCCTTGAGCGCGTAGTCGAGGATGGGCCGGAGCAGCGAGCCGTGCGTGCTCGAGGCCGCGAGCTTGAGGCCGGTGATGCGCTCGTGCAGGTTCTTCGACGAGACCAGGTTCGGCTTGACGACGACGCGGTCGCCGGGCGCGACGAGGTCGCCGAGCGGGTTCCACTCCGGGGTGCCCGCGCGCGCCGCGTCGAGGCCGAGGCGCCGCAGCATCGCCTCCACCGCCTCGTAGACCGGGTTCGGCGGATCGAACGGCGGCGGCTCGACGTAGGCGAGCCCCGGCCTCGAGATCGTGACCACGCGGTGCGCGAGCGAGTCCACCCGAGCCTCCGCGGCGGCTAGCGGCCGCCCTCGGCGGGGCGCATCACCGCCGGGGCGCCGCGCTGCATGTCGATGGGGAGCCGGGAGACGCTGGCGAGGCGCTTGCCCGTCGGGATCAGGGCCACGTCGTCGACGTACTCGACCTCGATCCGCATCCGCTCGCCGAGGTGGCGGCGGAAGGTGGCGAGGATCTCGCCGAGCACGTCCTCGGAGAAGCGCCCGGCGCGCACCACGCGGAAGGTGATCGCCTCGCGCTGCTCCTGGACCACCTGGAAGCGCTTGATCGCGTAGTCGTACTCCTTGAGGTAGTGCGCGAAGAAGGTGCCGGGGAGGTAGCGCCCCTCGGTGCCCTGGATGATCGACTGCACCCGCCCCTCGATGGCGCCGAGCCGCGGCGCGCCGCGGCCGCACGAGCACGCCGCCGCCGGGTCCATCGCCTCGGCGAGATCGCCGATGCGGTAGCGGATGAACGGCATGCAGTAGTTGTTGAGATCGGTGATCACCACCTCGCCGATCTCGCCCGGCGCCGCGGGGCGGCCGTCGCGCAGCACCTCGACCACGTAGCCCTCGGCGACGACGTGGTGGCCGGCGTGGGCCTCGCACTCGTAGGCGATGCCCGAGAACTCGCGGCTGCCGTACTTGTCGAAGACCTTGCAGCCGAACGCCTCCTCGATCGCCGCGCGGCTCGAGGCGGGCAGCGTCTGGGCGCTCGACATGATCCCGAGCGGGCGCGCGGCGGGGGCGCCGCTGTGCTTGATGTAGTGGGCGAGGAAATCGAGCGCCTCGGCGTAGCCGTCGAGCAGCACCGGCGCCGCGCGGCCGATGGTGCGGATCATCCGGTCGAGGTTCGCGTCCGAGAGCTCGAACACCGGGATGAAGGTGCGGTTCGAGAGGACCGCGTCGGCGCGCTCGCGAGCCGCCTGCGACGGCGTCATCCCGATCGTCTGGTGCCAGAGCCGCACGGTGGGATCGCCGAAGCGGTAGCCGGTCCACTCCTGGGCGCGGAGCGTCGCCGCCCAGCGGAACTCGAGCTGGGCGCGGTCGGCGTAGCAGACGAACGGCTCGCCGGTCGATCCGCTCGTCGTGATCTTCTGCACCTCGGCCTTGTCGTGGTTCTCCGACATGATGTCGAAGCAGAGGTGGCGCCGGATGTCGTCCTTGGTGACGAACGGCAGCTTGTAGAGGTCCGCCTGTCCGCGGATGTCCTCGGGGCGGAGCCGGCGCGCCTGCAGCGCGGCGCGGTAATAGGGCACGTTGCGGTAGGCGTGGCGGACGAGCCGGCGGAGCTTCTCGTCCTGGAGCTCGCGCACGTCGGCGGCGCCGAGCCACTGCGTCTTGCGCAAGGTCTCGTAGTAGTGCTCGACGTCGCGCGTGATCATCCAGTGGGTGCGGTCGAACGCCGCGAGGTAGGCCCGCCAGCGGACCTCGGCGATGGGATCGCGCGGCGGCGACCGATCCACGACCGGGTGGCGCCGCAGGAACGGGGTGGCGACGTCGGCCGGCGGCCGCCGCACGCGGTACTCCCACGCGGCCTTGCCCAGATCGACGATCGACCTCGCGCTCGCCTTGAGCGCCGTCTTCTCGAGGAAGGACGTGCCCTGCTTGCGCTGCTCGAACAGGGTCTCGACCTCCTTGTACGAGTAGCCCTTGGCGTGGGCGGCGACCATGACGAACGACTGCCAGTAGAAGTAGCTGCCCTCGTAGGTGAGCAGGTCCTGGAGCACCTCGCGCGAGCACAGGACGAACCCGCTCTTGTTGTCCTTGAGCTGCATCGCGAACACGCCGTTGAGCAGCGCGTTGAAGCCGCGGCTGAGGTGATAGCGGCGGTCCTTGCGGCGGCCGACGGCGCTGCGCCAGCCCTGCACCACGTCGACGCTGTGGTCGTAGAGCTCGCGGCGCAGGCGGAGCAGGTCCTCGGGCTGGTACTGGAGATCGGCGTCGATGGTGGCGCAGAGCTCGCCGCGGGCGGCGCCGACGCCGCTCCGCCACGCGGCGGCGATGCCGCGGTTCTCCGGGTGGAAGCAGCCGGTCACCTGGCCCGGGTGCTTCGCCGAGAGCTCGCGGATCACCGAGGCGGTGCCGTCGGTCGAGCCGTCGTCGACCAGGATGAGCTCGCCCGTGACGCGACCGACCTCGAAGACCCCGAGCACCCGGCGGGTGAGCTCGCGGAGGTTCAGCTCCTCGTTCAGGCACGGCACGATGACCGAGAGCTCGACGGGGGCGCCCGAGGACATGCTGGCGGGGTTTTCGCACGGCGCCCGGCCGGGGGCCATAGCCAGCGGCCCACCGTGCTAGGAAGGCGCGATGGCCCGGCCCGAGACCGTGGAGGACGTCGAGGCGCACAACGACCGGTTGGCGCGCGAGCACCCCATCGACGACTACTACGCGCGCTCGCCGCTCCCCATCCGGCTCATCGAGCAGCGCCGTCTGGCGATCATCCGCGACATGGTCGGGCCGGCGCACGGGCTCGACCTCGCCGAGGTCGGCTCGGGCGGCGGCCACGTGCTCCGCATGTTCGGCGAGGCGCGCCTCACCGCCATCGACGTCTCGGAGGTGTTCCTCGACACCGCGCGCAAGAACCTCCGGGGTTACGACGTCCGCTTCCTCAAGGGCGAGGTCGACAAGCTCGACCTCCCCGCCGCGAGCTTCGATCGCGTCATCTGCACCGAGGTGCTCGAGCACTGCGTCGCTCCCGGCGCCATCCTCGATGCGATCGCGCGCCTCCTCCGTCCGTCGGGCGTGGCGGTCATCACCATCCCCAACGATCCGCTCATCCTCCGGCTCAAGGACGCGGTGCGGCGGACGCCCGCGGGCTGGCTCCTCCGGGGACGCGTGAAGTGGGGCGGCGACGAGTACCACCTGCACCAGTGGACGCCCGACGAGTTCGCCTCCGTCCTCGAGCGCCGCTTCCGCGTCACCGAGCGCCGCGCCGCGCCCTTCGACCGCCTCCCGATCCGCGCCTGCTACCGCTGCGTCCCGCGCTGAGCCGCCACGGTGACGGCGGTGCGCACGAGCTCCGAGCCTTCGCTCACGAGCGGCGCGCGCGCTATCTTCGAGCGCATGGCCCAGTACCGCGACGAGCTCGAGGCCGCGAGGCATCGGGTGGACACGCTCAAGGCGCAGCTCGACGAGCGCGACGCCTCGCTCCGCGCCCGCGACGCCGAGCTCACCGAGCAGCGCGCCGAGAACGAGCGGCTCCGCAAGGGCGGGGCCCCGCCGGCGCGACCCCGGTCGACGCTCATGGTCGTGGCGCTCGTGCTCGTCACGGTGATCGGAGCGATCGGGTACGTCTACGGCGACGCGATGTCGCGGCGCGCCGCGCTGGAGGCCGAGATCGCGCGGGAGCGCGCGGCCGCTGCCCGCGAGCGAGACGAGGGGCTCGCGGCGCAGGCGCGCGCCGAAGAGGCTGCGCGCGCCGAGCAGGCCGCGCGTGCCGCGGCGTCGGCCCCCGAGACGCCACCACCGCCTGCCGCGCCCCCCTACGAGCCCTCCGGGACCGCGACGCTGAACCTCAACTCCATCCCCGTGTCGAACGTGGTCATCGACGGCAGGCCGTTCGGCCGCACGCCGCAGGTGGGCGTCGCGGTCACGGCCGGCACCCACGAGGTGACGTTCCTCCACCCCGAGCTCGGCAAGAAGTCGGTCGTGGTCGAGGTGAAGGCGGGCGAGACCAGGACGGCGGCCGTCAAGCTCAAGTGACAGGTCCGACGAGGCGCCCGCTTCGTCAGAACGACCAGCGAAACGCGGCGTCGGAGCGACCGAGCTGGAGCGAGAGGGGAAACGCCGCCCCGGGAGCTGCCGGGCTCGGCACGCGTCGTGCGGACGCGGGGCTCGCTGGCGCGACCTTGCCCGCCCCGTAAATGCCGAGCGGCAGCCCGACGGCGATGAGGAGCCCGCCCACGACCATGCCCGCGATGCCGATGCCTCGGTACATGTCGACGCACGTCGAGGGCTTGATGCTCCCGTCGTCGAATGCATCGCAGAGCTGCTCCGCAGCGGCGTAGTCGACGATGCCTCCGATCACGCCGAGGCCGCCCACCGCCGACATCACGATCCCGCCGATCATCATGCCGGTGCTGCGACGCTTCTTCGGGGCTCCGATCGGAGCGTCCCATGGCGTGGGCTCGTAGCGCGCGCCGAGCGCGGGGGGCGGCGCGCTCGGGCCCGCGCCCGGAATGGGCGGCTCTCCGATCGGCGGCGCGCTCGGCGGCGCGGCGATCGGCGGTGCCGCAGCGCTCGGCGTCGTCGTCGCGGTGGGTGGCGCCGCGCTCGGCGGCGGCAGCGCCGGAAGCTCCTGCGCCGCCGCGAGCGCCGGCACGCACGACGAGAAGCTGATCAAGACGACGAACGAAGCCGGCTTCATGGCCGCCAGACTAGCGCGTCGCGCTCGTGGGGTTCCGCTCAGGTGCGGACCGACCGCGGCGCGCCCTTCCAGGCGCGCTCCCAGCTCGAGCGCCCGATCGCCTCGACCAAGGCGTCGACCAGCGTCTCGACCTGACCGACCTCCCGTGCGCGGAAGGGCTTGATCCGGCCCACCTCGATCGACGCCAAGAGGGTGCCGTCGACGACGATGGGCACCATGAACGCGGCCTCGACGCGCGTGCCCAGGCGCGACAGGCGCGTCTTGATCGCGCGCCCGGCGTTCCCCGGCATGAGCTCGGCGAGCAGCGTGACGCCCTGCCTGGCGGCGAACAGGGCGGGATCGCCGCCGAGCAGCCTGTCGCCGAGCGCCTCGAACATGCGGGTGCCGTGCGAGCACACGACGCTCGCGCCGTCGCCGCGCGCGCCGTGGATCAGCGCCGCGTCGGCCCCGCACTGGTTCACGGCCGCGGCGAGCAGCATCAAGAGCGCCTCCTGGAGATCGGCTGCGCGCTCGAAGCCGGCCGGCGAGACCTCTTCGACGTCGACGATCACCTCGTCGTCCGGGATCACGTCGATCGACGGCAGGGTCTCGCGCGGCGGCTCGTTCTTCGCGGCGCGGAGCACGCGCAGCGTCTTCCTCGGATTGAAGGTGGGGTCGCGCTCCTCGAGATCGGAGAGGCGGCGCCAATTCGACCACGATCCGTGACGCACGAACGCGTCGGGCGGGACCTTCCCGGCCGTGATCCCGCGCGAGAGCAGCTCGAGGCCGACGGGGCCGATCGCCGTGGCCCCGTCGGTCACGTACCACTCGTCCGGGGCCGACCTCTCGACGAGGCCGGCGAGGAGCTTCACGGCGTCGAGCACGCGCCGAGTCTATCCCGAGGGCGCGGGCGGGCCCAGCCCGGCGAACGCGGCGGGGGCGTGTCGCGCCGCGCAGCTTCCCCGCACGGTGCGTCTCGTCTACCCTCGAAGCCTACCCGCTGTTCGAGGGCTCCCCGTTGCCCGCACGGAGGCACATGCACTTCCGAACCGTCTTGCTGCTCGGCACGCTCGCGACGGCGGCGACTGCCTGCACCGTACAAACCATCCCGCCCGGGACCGTGTTGGCGGACGGCAGCGTCGACCTCGGCTTCGAGCTCTTCGACAACAAAGGGAAGCCGGACCGCGAGGCGATCCCGCTGGGCCGGCAGCTCGGCGCCTTGTCGACGATCCGCCTCGTCGCCAACAAGCCCATCGCCCTGAGCCGCATGACCGTGATCTTCGCCGACGGCGAGCGCTTCGTCGCCCCCTTGCCCGCGAGGCTCCGCGGCGGAGAATCGACGCCCGTGATCCAGCTGCCGCGGGGCCCGCGCGAGATCCACAGCGTGGTCATCGTGGCCCGGAGCGAAGGCAAAGAGCTCCTCGCCAAGCTCGAGCTCTACGGCACGCGCTGAGCCGCGGCGCGCTTCAGCGCGTCTCGGGCTCGGCCCTGACGCGGTGGTAGAGCCACCACATCCCCACGTGCGCCTCGAGCTCGAGCGTCCGATCGGCGCGGAAGCGCGCCTCGGGCGAGGGACGCTGGCGCACCAGGAACCAGTCGAAGAACTTGCCGCGCGTGCGCACGTCGAAGCGCTCCGGCGTCCACTCGAAGCGCGTCGGCGTCGGCGGCGGGATCGGCCCCGCGGCGCGGTAGCGGATGGGCGAGGCGTTCCACGAGACGAAATGGAAGCTGAGCCAGCCGCCCTTCTCGGCCTGCACCCACGCGGGCAGGTGGATGAACGGCGTCGTGGTGCGGTTCGAGCCGCCGTGGTCGAAGACCATGTAGCCGAGCCGCGCCCCGACCGGGATGCGGGCGGTGATCTCGCGGAAGTCGGCGGTCGCCGCGTCGAACGCGGCGTAGCTCTTCGCGACGAACGCCGCCTGCGCCAGGGTGCCGTAAGCGATCGCCCCCACCGCCGCCGCCCTCCACCCGCGCGCGCGCGGCAGATCGGGCATGGCGCCGAGCGCCACCACCAGCGCGGCGACGATCTCGCGCGGGTAGACGTACCACCAGACGCCGATCTGCATCGGCAGGACCAGGTACATGAGAAGGAAGACGCCGGCGATCCCGAGGGCCACCACCGTCACCCCGACGGCCCACGCGGCGTCGCCCTCGCGCCAGCGTCGCCAGCGCCGCTCGACGAAGAAGAACGCCGCGCTCGCGCCCGCGACGCCGAGGCCGATGCGCATCGCCGTGATCGCGAGCGCCTGCTCCTCCGGCCCGACGAACGACGAGAAGAGGAAGCCGGGGATCTCGCGGAAGCGCTCGGCGTGAAGCGCGAGCGGCTCGAGCCCGGGGCCGGCGAGCTCCTTCGGGCGCACCGCGAGCCAGACCGCGAGCGTGACCAGCGATGGGAGCACCGGCCGCACCAGCGGCCGCCATCGCCGCGTCGCCGGCCACATCACCAGCGCCGTCCCCGCGACCGCCGCGAGCGCGAACGGGAACCGGAAGATGTGGGTCCCGAACACGAGCAGCAGGGTCACCCCGAGGCCCACCCGCCGCGGGCCGGTCGGACGGTCGAGCGTGAGCAGCGTGAAGCCGACGACCATGCAGAAGAGGCCGATGGCCGCGACGAAGTTGATGAACCCCCAGTGGGTGAGGTTCGTCCACACGAAGCCGAGCCCGGCGAGACCGAGGAGCGGGCTCTTGCGCATGCCGTGGAACATCACGGCGAGCCCCGCCGGCAGGAGCGCCAGACAGACGACGGCCGCGAGCTTCGCGGCCTGTGCCATCGGCATCACCAGCGCGAACAGCGTGCCGAGTCCGTACAGGGTCCAGTACGGGACCTCGAGGAAGTGGAGGCTGAACTGCTCGCGGAAGTGGAACGCCGGATCGAGGTAGTGCCGCAGGATCGACATCGACGCCGCGTGGAACGGCAGATCCGTGATCGGCGGGTAGTGGGCGACCCAGAACGGGTAGGCCACGGCCCACGCCGCGATCGCGATCGCCGCCGCGGCGAGCGCGGCACCGGCCGGATCGCGCAGCGCGCGGCGGAGGAGCGAGAGCACGAGGCGCGCACCTTATCGGGCCGGCCGACGGCGATCCACCCAGGCGCATCGCTTGCCGGGCGGACCGCCCCGGCCTGGCACGAGACGCGCATGGTCCGGCGGCGGGCGCCGCCCACGGAGCCGGCAACGCGGCCTCGTGTGCAGCGCCTGCGGCGAGGCGCAGGACGTTCGCCCTCCCGCCGACGGTGCGCAGCAGCACGAGCCAACGCGCCCACGTCCACGACTTGACCGACGCCCGCGGGGGTTCCACCTCCAGGCCCCCGCGGGCAGCGGTCCCCTGTCCGGCTCCCCACGTGGTGCGGTCGTGCCGTCGAGCTTCGGCGACGGTCGCCGCTCTTGGCCCTGCGGCTCCGGGCGGTGATCCGACGTCGCCGAGCCGATCCGACGCCGTCACCCGCGACGGCCTCGAGGCCGGCTACCGGCGAGCGCGCGCCTTCTCGCTCCGGACGCCGAGCTCCGACGGCCCCGACGTGTCCTTGGGCAGGTAGCGCGTGCACCACGCGGCGAGCGCCGCGTGCACGTCGGCGTCGCTCGCACCGCGCGACGCCGGGAAGCTCCTGAGGATGTCGAGCCCGACGGGGAACCAGCCGCGGACGGTGGCCAGGAAGTACTCGCGCTGCCGCTCCTCGCCGCCGCCGTCGCCCCACTCGGCGAGCAGCCGCTGCTCGATCTCGCGCTGCACGCGCGCGATCGCGGCGCCCGTCTCCTCGCGCGTGAGCCGCAGCTCCGGCTCGACCTGGTAGGCCCAGCGCGCGAGGTCCACGCCGGACTCGCGCCCGTGCTCCTTGCAGTATTCCTCGGTCAGCCGCCCGAGCAGCCCCACGTCCGCGCCCTGCCGCTCGAGCTTTCCGGCGAGACCGCGCCCGAGCTCGGTCCAGACCACGAGCGCGTTCATCGGCTCGCGCGTCTTCTCGGTGGCAAGGAGCGCCTGGTGGATGGCCTCGAACACGCCGAGCGCCGCCGTCTGGTCCTTCATCGATCGCCTCCTCCTCACCCCTCCCGGGGCTCCGCCCCGGAGAGATCGATCTCCGGGTCGATCATGGCCGCACGTCGCGGGCGCTGTCCGGCGGGGCGGGCGCCTCGCCGGTGGTCTCCTTGAGACCGAGCTTCTCGAGCCGCCGGTAGAGCGTCGCGAGCGAGAGCCCGAGCACGCGGGCCGCCTCGCGCCTGTCGCCCTCGACCCGCTCGAGCGTCGAGCGGATGAGCGCCCGCTCGAACGCCTCCATGGCCTGGTGGTAGCCGCCCTCGTCCGCGGCGGCGCCGGCGACGTCGGGCGGCAGATCGGCGACGGTGATCGTCTTCCCGGCGCAGCCGAGGCAGGCGCGCTCGATCACGTTCGAGAGCTCGCGCACGTTACCCGGCCAGGGGTAGGCGAGGAGCCGGCGCATCGCCGCGCCCTCGAAGCCGAGGATGGGGCGCCCATGCTCCTTCGTGTGCCGCGCCAGGAACATCTCGGCGAGCGGAGGGATGTCGTCGGGCCGCCGCCGGAGCGGGGGGACCTCGACCCGGAGCGCGCTGAGCCGGAAGTAGAGATCGGCGCGGAAGCGCTTCTCGCGCACCAGCGCCGCGAGCTCGCGGCTCGAGGCGGCGACGATGCGCGCGTCGAAGCGCACGGGGCGGTCGCCGCCGACGGGCAGCACCTCCTTCGTCTCGATCGCCCGGAGCAGCTTGGGCTGCGTCGACAGCGGCAGCTCGCCGATCTCGTCGAGGAAGAGCGTGCCCCCCGTCGCCGCGCGGAAGACGCCGTCGCGCCGGAAGTCGGCCCCCGGGTACGCGCCCCGCTCGTGGCCGAAGAGGCAGCTCTCCAGCTGGCTCTCGGGGATCGCCGTCATCCCCACCGCCACGAACGGCCCGGCCGCGTGGGTCGAGGCTTCGTGGAGCAGCCGCGCGACCACCTCCTTGCCGGTCCCGCTCTCGCCCTCGATGAGGACGGTGCGCTCCGAGGTGGCGACCTGCCTCACGAACGCGGTCAGGTCCTGCATCTCGCGGCTGCGCGCGATCAACGACGACGGCGAGGCGCGCTCGGCGAGCTGGCGCCGGAGGGCGGCGTTGTCGCGGAGCAGGCGGCGGTGCTCGCAGGCGTGGGCGACCTTGCGGGCGACGTCCTTGAGGAGCACCGGCTTGAGCAGGAAATCCTGAGCGCCCGCGCGGAGCGCGTCGATCACCGACTCGACGCTGCCGTAGGCGGTCATCAGGAGCACGACCGTGTCGGGCGATCGCTCGGAGAGCTCGGCGGTGAGGCTGATGCCGTCCTTGCCCGGGAGGCGCACGTCGAGCACGGCCGCGGAGTACTCGTTCGCCGTCGCCGCCTCGAGGGCCGGCTCGGCCGCGCCGAAGCCGTCGACCTGGTGGCCCTGCTGCTCGAGATAGCGGACGAGGTTCTTGCGGAGGGTCTCCTCGTCCTCGACCACGAGGATGCGCTCAGGCATGGTGCACCCGGGCGCTCTCGACGGCGGGGGCGTCGAGCGCCGCCGAGCCGAAGTGCAGCTTCACGGTCGTGCCGTGCCCCGGCTCGGATTGGATGGAGAGCGTGCCCCCCGCGGCGCGGAGCACGTCGGAGCTCACCGAGAGCCCGAGGCCGGTGCCGCGCCCGCCGGGCTTGGTCGTGAAGAGCGGCTCGGTCGCGCGCTTCTTGACCTCGTCGCTCATCCCCGTGCCGTTGTCCGAGATCGTGAGCGTGACGCCGAGCGCCTCGCGCCGGGCCCTGATCTCGACGCGGCCGCCGTCGGGCATCGCGTCGAACGCGTTGATGAGCAGGTTGACGATGACCATGACCAGGTGGTCCTCGACCATGCGGAGCAGCGGCAGATCGCGCGGCACGTCGGCGTCCACGGCGATCTTGCGCGCCCGCGGATCGTGGCGGACCATCCGGAGCGCGTCCTCGACCGCGTCGTGCACGCTCACCGGCGAGGCCTCGTCGCCCCGCCGCCTCGCGAAATCGGTCATCTCGCGGAGGGTCCTATCGATGCGGCTGACGTGCTTGCGGAGCACGCCCACGGCGTCGCGCACGCGCTTGGGGTCGGCCTCGTCCTCGATCATCTCGAGCTCGCTCGACATCGAGGCCAGCGGGTTGGCGATGTCGTGCGCGATGCCCGCCGCGAGCACGCCGACGGCGGCCAGCTTCTCCTGGTAGCGGACGTGGGCCTCGAGCTGCTTGGCGTGGGTGACGTCGCGCGCCGACTCGATCACGAGCGGCCCCGTGCCGTCGAGATCCGGGACGGGGTACGCGTCGATCGAGAAGATGCGACCCGAGCGCGGATCGCTGCGCACGTACTCGCCGACGATCGGCCGCTGGAGCCGGTGCGCCTTCATCGCGACGCACTCGCCCGAGGCCGGCGTGCAGGCGCCGCCGAGGCCCGCGCAGGTTCGCCCGATCGGCGAGCGGCCTCCGGTCCCCTCGAGAGCCACCCTGTTGGCCTTGACCACGGTCCCGTTGCGGTCGACCACGATGAGCCGGTCGCGCAGGGCGTTGAACAGCCGCTCGTTGAACGCTTGCGTCTGCTCGAGCGCTCGCGAGCGCGCCTCCATCGCCTTCTCCAGGTCGCGGTACGCCACCGCGAAGGCGCGGTCGTACGCCCGCCGCACCCGAAGGACGACGAAGATGGACAAGCTGCTGATGAGGACGGTCGCGCCGATCCCTCGTGCGAGGTGCAGCTCGAAGAGCCTCTCGATGGGGAGGCGGCTCTTCAGCCACGTCCGCTCGATCAGCTCGTAAGACACGAACAACGCGACGAGGATGAAGGTGCCCGTCGCCGCCGCGACCATCCAGGTCCGCAGCCAGTGGCGGCGCGGATCGACGGAGACGCGCTGAGCGAAGGTCGACATCCGAGGAGGTCCAAACACCTAGCAACCGGCCTGCCAGCGCGCACCTCGTGCGCTCGCGCAGCGCTCTCGTCGCTTTCGACGAAGCTCGCGTGGTAGGGCGGCTCGGGCGCGGTTTGACACGCAAGACTTGCTCGCTCCACGAAAAACACGCGCGTCGCGCACGAGTCGATTCTCGACCCTGACAACGCACCGGCTGCCCGATTCTCACGAGTGACGACGATTCGCCCGTAAGTACTCGAAATAGAGGACCTTTCGCTCGGATGGCCCGGCGCGTGTAGAGGCGACGGGCGTGCGACGAACACGATCTTGCCTCCTCGTTGCCGCCGGCACGACGCTGCTGCTCGGCTCGCCACGCGACGGTCTCGCTCAAGAGGCGACACCCCCGACGCCGTCGGTGTCCGCGGCGGCACCCGCGCCGGCCGCGCCCTCGGCGGCGCCGGCCGACGACGCCGCCCCGGCCTCGCCCGAGGCGACGATGTTCGGGAAGAAATGCGGCAGCTGCCACACGCTCGGCGAGGGCGATCGCACCGGGCCCGATCTGCTCGGAGCGACCAAGCGGCGGAGCCGCACCTGGCTCACGACGTTCATCCGTCTCCCCGGCAACGCCATCGACGGCGGCGATGCGGTCGCGAACGAGCTCTTGAACAAGTTCAAGGGCGTCCGGATGCCCGACCAGACGCTCACCGACGCGGAGCTCGACGGGCTGCTCGGCTACATCGACGAGTGCACCACGAAGGGCGGTTGCAAGCTGTCGTTCGGCAAGGTGAAGCCCGCGCGCGACGCGACCGCCGCGGACGTCGAGGCGGGCCGCGCGATCTTCGAGGGCCGGACGTCGCTCACCAACGGCGGCCCCGCCTGCATCTCCTGCCACAACGTCCGCGGCGCCGGGGTGGTCGGAGGCGGCACGCTCGCCAAGGACCTCACCCACGCGTACGCGCGGCTCGGCGAGCAGGGGACGACGTCGGCGCTGGCCTCGACGCCCTTCCCGCTCATGAACACGATCTTCAAGGCGCAGCCGCTCACCGACGCCGAGGCGTTCAAGGTGAAGGCGTTCCTCTACGCGAGCTCGCGCGACGGCGCGGCGCCCCGCGGCGACAACAACTTCTTCTACATCGGCGTGCTCGGCGCCATTGCCTCCTTCGGCGCGATCGGCGCCGCCTGGAGAGACCGGCTGCGGGGCGTCCGCAGGCACATCGTGCGGCGAGGAAACCGATGAGCTGGATCAAAGACATCGTCGATCCCGAGACCCGGTCCTGGGAGGACTTCTACCGCAATCGCTGGCAGCACGACCGCGTCGTGCGCAGCACCCACGGCGTCAACTGCACCGGCGGCTGCTCCTGGAACATCCACGTCAAGGACGGGATCGTCACCTGGGAGATGCAGGCGCTCGATTACCCGGTGATCGACGCCACGCTCCCTCCGTACGAGCCGCGCGGCTGCCAGCGAGGCATCTCGTTCTCCTGGTATCTGTACAGCCCGATCCGGGTGAAGTACCCGTACATCCGCGGCACCCTCGCGGATCTGTGGCGCGCGGCGCGCCGCAAGTACGGCGATCCCGTCGACGCGTGGGCCTCGATCCAGGAGGACGAGGAGGCACGCGCCTCGTACCAGAAGGCGCGCGGCAAGGGCGGGCTGCGCCGCACGTCGTGGGACGAGGTGCTCGAGCTCGTCGCCGCCGCGAACATCTACACCGTCAAGAAGCACGGGCCCGATCGGGTCGCGGGCTTCTCGCCGATCCCGGCGATGTCGATGCTGAGCTACGCCGCAGGCGCGCGGTTCCTCCAGCTGCTCGGAGGGATCAATCTCAGCTTCTACGATTGGTACTGCGACCTGCCGCCCGCCTCGCCCGAGGTGTGGGGCGAGCAGACCGACGTCGCCGAGAGCGCCGATTGGTATAACTCCAAGTTCACCGCGGTCATGGGGGCGAACCTCAACATGACCCGGACGCCCGATTGCCATTTCGCGGCCGAGGCGCGCCACAACGGGACGAAGATGGTCGTCTTCGCGCCCGACTTCAATCAGGTCGCGAAGTACGCCGACCAGTGGGTCCCGATCAACGCGGGGCAGGACGGCGCCTTCTGGATGGCGGTGAACCACGTCCTCCTCAAGGAGTTCCACCACGAGAAGAGCTCGCCGTTCTTCGTCGACTACGCGAAGCGCTTCACCGACGCGCCGTTCCTGGTCAAGCTCGAGCGCGACGGGGACGGCTGGCGCCCGGGCCAGCTTCTCCGCGCCGATCGCCTCGCGCGGTACCGCGGCGAGGAGAACGGCAACTGGAAGCTCCTGGTCATGGACGCCGCGTCGTCCGAGCCGCGGATGCCCGGCGGCACCGTGGGCCACCGCTGGCAGGCCAAGGGCGGCGCCTGGAACCTCGAGCTCCGCGACCCGTCCGACGGGTCCGCGATCGATCCGCAGCTCTCGTTCATCGACGCGCGCGACGAGGTCGCCCAGGTGCGGTTCGCCGACTTCGCCTCGGGCAACGAGGTCACGCGCGGCGTGCCCGTCCGCAAGGTGGCGACCGTCGACGGCGAGGTTCTGGTCGCCACGGTCTACGATCTCCTCTTCGCCGAGTTCGGCGTGGGCCGCGGCCTCGATGGTGCGTACCCCGCGAGCTACGACGACGAGGACGCGATCTTCACGCCGGCCTGGCAGGAGCGCTGGACCGGCATCGGCCGCGCCACCGTCCTCCAGTTCGCCCGCGAGTGGGCGAGCACGGCCGAGAAGACCGGCGGCAAGTGCAGCATCATCATCGGCGCCGGGATCAACCACTGGTACCACAACAACCTCATCTACCGGTCCGGCATCGTCGCCCTGATGCTCACCGGCTGCGTCGGCAAGAACGGCGGCGGGCTCAACCATTACGTCGGCCAGGAGAAGCTCGCCCCGGTGGCGTCGTGGTCGGCGATCACGTTCGCCCGCGACTGGGGCGTCGTGCCGCGCCTGCAGAACGCCCCCTCGTGGCATTACCTCCACAGCGATCAGTGGCGCTACGACGCCGGGCACACCGCGTACGGCGGCGGCCCCGCGGGCACGCCGTTCGTCGACGCGCACACCGCCGACCTGTCGGTGAAGGCGGCGCGCTGCGGGTGGCTCCCGTTCTATCCGCAGTTCCCCGAGAGCAGCCTGGACACGGTGCAGAAGGCCAAGCGCGACGGCGCCAAGACCGACGCCGAGATCGTCGCTCACGCGGCGGCGCGCCTCCAGTCGAAGGAGCTGCAGCTCTCGGTCGAGGACCCGGATCGCCCCGAGAACTGGCCTCGTCTCTGGTACATCTGGCGCGGCAACGCGATCATGTCGTCGGCCAAGGGCCACGAGTTCTTCCTCAACCATTACCTCGGCACGCACCACAACTCGATCGCCGAGGAGAGCGGCAAGGGCAAGGTCAACGAGATCGCCTGGTGGGACGAGGCGCCCACCGGGAAGATGGATCTCGTCGTCGATCTCAACTTCCGCATGGATACGTCGGCGCTCTACTCCGACGTCATCATGCCGGCCGCCACCTGGTACGAGAAGGCCGACCTCAACAGCACCGACATGCACTCGTTCATCCACCCCCTCTCGGAGGCGGTGCCGCCGGTGTGGGAGTCGAAGAGCGACTGGGAGATCTTCAAGGCCATCGCCAAGAAGACGTCGGAGCTGGCCAAGCGTCACCTCCCCGAGCCGGTGAAGGACCTGGTGGCGACGCCGCTCCAGCACGACTCGGTGGACGAGCTGGCGCAGCCCGAGATCCGCGACTGGGGCCAGGGCGAGTGCGCCTACGTGCCCGGCAAGACGGGGCCGAGGCTCCAGGTCGTCGAGCGCGACTACGCGGCGCTCTACGAGCGGTTCGTCGCCCTCGGGCCCGCGATCCGCGAGGGCGGGCTCGGCGCCCACGGCGTGAAGTACGCCATCGACGACTTCTACGACAAGATGGCGTCCGAGGGCGCGACGGTGACCGCGTCCGGCAAGCGCTGCCCCTCGATCGAGCGCGCCGAGCAGGCCGCCGACGCGATCCTCACGCTCGCGCCGGAGACCAACGGCGAGCTCGCGTACCGCGCGTACCAGCACGTCGAGAAGCGCGTGGGCCTCCCGCTCACCGATCTCGCCGAGGGCGGCCGGCAGATCCGGACCACCTACCGCTCGCTGCAGTCGCAGCCCCGTCGCCTCCTCAACAGCCCCATTTGGTCGGGGCTGATGACGGGCGACCGCGCCTACTCCGCCTTCACCTACAACGTCGAGCGCAACGTGCCGTGGCGGACGCTCACCGGCCGGCAGCAGTACTACCTCGACCACCCCGGCTACATCGCCTTCGGCGAGCACCTCCCCACGTACAAGCCCTCGCCGCTGCCCAAGGCCTACGGCGATCTCGACAAGAGCGACGCCGGCGGCAAGTCGATCATCCTCAATTACCTGACGCCGCACGGGAAGTGGCACATCCACTCGACCTACGGCGACACGCTCCGGATGATGACGCTGAGCCGCGGGTGCGAGCCGTTCTGGCTCAACCCCGAGGACGCCGCCGAGCTCGGCATCGAGGACAACGACTGGGTCGAGGTCCACAACGACAACGGCGTCGTGTGCACCCGGGCCAACGTGAGCGCGCGCATCCCGCGCGGCGTGTGCATCATCTACCACTCGCCCGAGCGCACGCTCAACGTCCCCAAGTCGCCGCTCCGCGGCAACCGGCGCGCCGGCGGCCACAACAGCCTCACCCGCATCCGGCTCAAGCCGGTGTTGATGGTCGGCGGCTACGCGCAGTTCACCTTCCACTTCAACTACTGGGGCCCCACGGGGGTCAACCGCGACACGCACGTCCTCGTGCGCAAGCTCGGTAAGCCCACCTTCTGAGGGAGGCGCCCGCGAGGGAGCCGGAGCGGAGAGTCATGGATATTCGCGCGCAAGTCTCGATGGTGTTCCACCTCGACAAATGCATCGGGTGCCACACCTGCAGCATTGCCTGCAAGAACGTGTGGACCGATCGCAAAGGCGCCGAGTACATGTGGTGGAACAACGTCGAGACGAAGCCGGGGACGGGCTTCCCGACGGCCTGGGAGGACCAGGAGCAGTACGGCGGCGGCTGGAAGAAGAACGGCGGCGGATTGGTCCAGCTCCGGAGCAACGGCCGATACCGCGGCCTCGCCAACATCTTCCACAACCCGAAGTTGCCCGAGCTCGACGACTACTACGAGCCCTGGACGTACCGCTACGACGACCTGTTCACGGCCCCCGCGGGCGACGATCAGCCCACCGCCCGCGCCGTGTCGATGGTCACCGGCAAGCCCATCGAGATCGAGGCCGGCCCGAACTGGGACGACGATCTCTCCGGCTCGCCGCTCTACGCGGCCAACGATCCCAACCTCGAGGCGCTGACCCCGGCCCAGCGCGCGCAGATGTTCGAGATGGAGCAGCTCGTCTTCTTCTATCTCCCGCGCATCTGCAACCACTGCTCGAACCCGGCCTGCGTGGCGGCGTGCCCGTCGGGGGCGCTCTACAAGCGGGGCGAGGACGGCGTCGTCGTCCTCAACCAGGACCGCTGCCGCGGCTGGCGCCTCTGCGTCTCCTCGTGCCCCTACAAGAAGACGTACTTCAACTGGTCCACCGGCAAGAGCGAGAAGTGCATCCTCTGCTACCCGCGCCTCGAGTCGGGCCAGGCGCCGGCGTGCTTCCACTCGTGCGTGGGGCGCATCCGCTACCTGGGGATGGTCCTCTACGACGCCGACAAGATCACCGAGGTCGCGGGCGCCGACGACGACAAGCTCGTCGACGCGCAGCGGGAAATGATCCTCGACCCCCACGACCCCGAGATCATCAAGCGCGCCCGCGAGCAGGGGATCCACGACTCGGTCATCGAGTCGGCGCAGCGATCGCCCGTCTACAAGTTCGTGAAGCAGTGGGGCCTCGCCCTGCCGCTGCACATCGAATACCGCACCCTGCCGATGCTCTTCTACGTTCCCCCGCTGCTGCCGATCCTCGGCAACGGCGACGGGAACGTCTACGACACCACGAGCGCCGACTTCTTCGGCACGCTCGACCGGAACCGGCTCCCGGTCGAGTACCTGGCGCGCCTCTTCGCCGCCGGCAACGTGGGCAAGCTCCGGTACGCGCTCCGCAAGATGATCGCGGTGCGGTACTTCCGCCGCGCCCAGACCGTGGGCGACGTCGGCGAGGAGCAGCTCGCCCAGATCCTCGCCCAGGCCGACCTCGATCGCGAGCAGGCGGAGGCGATCTACCGGCTCACCTCGCTCCCCACCTTCGACGAGCGCTTCGTGATCCCGCCGATGCACCGCGAGGAGGCGATCAGCGCGCTCGACGACCCGCTCGAGTTCAAGGGCGCCGCGGGGTTCGGCTTCATCAACGCACCGGAGGGAAGGCCGTGACGCACCCGTACGAGATGCTCGCCGAGCTCTGCGAGTACCCGGCGCCGGGCCTCATCGCCGCCGCCGAGCGCTGCCGCGCGGCCATCGGCCCGCGAGACGCCGCGGCGGCCCAGCTGCTCGCCGACTTCGCCGCCGACGTCGCCGCGCTCGACGCCAGCGAGCTCGAGGAGCTCTACGCCCAGACGTTCGACATGAACCCCGAGCGCTGCCTCGATCTCGGCTACCAGATCTTCGGCGAGACCTACAAACGCGGCGCCTTCCTGGTGAAGATGAAGGACGCGGTCGCCTCGCACGGCGTCTCGCCGGGCGTCGAGCTCCACGATCACCTGCCCGTGGTGCTCAGGCTCATGCCCCGCCTCGCCGACGGCGAGCACGCCGACGAGCTCGCGGGCGAGGTGGTGTTGCCGGCGATCGAGAAGGTGCTCCGGACCTTCGGCGCCGACGAGGGCGGCTACCGGCGCGTGCTCGAGGCGGTCAAGCGCGTGCTCATGAGCGACTACGGCATCGCCACCGTCGAGCCGGCCTACATCGATCCGACGGCCGGCGAGCGCGCCGTGAGCAGCGGCGGAAAGCGGCTGCCCGTGTTCCCCGGGTTCAACCCGCCCAGCGAGAGGTCCCTGTCATGACGGACGTCCTCCTCTTCGGGGCTCTGCCCTACCTCGCGATGGCGCTCATCCTCGTGGTGAGCATCCAGCGCTATCGCCGCGACGGCTTCACCGTCACCAGCCTCTCGTCCGAGTTCCTCGAGAAGCGCTGGCTCTTCTGGGGGACGGTGCCCTTCCACCTCGGGATCCTCGTCGTCTTCCTCGGGCACGTGGTGGGCTTCCTCATCCCGCGCCAGGTGATGGCGTTCAACGCCACTCCGATGCGGCTCCTGGTGCTCGAGGGCACGGGGCTCGTCGCCGGCATCCTCACGCTCACCGGCCTCGTGATCCTGGTGTGGCGCCGGATGCGCGACGCGCGGCTGCGCGCGGTCACGACGCCCGTCGACATCGCCGTATACGCGATGCTCTTCTTCCAGGTCGTCACCGGGCTGTGGATCGCGCTCGGCTACCGCTGGGGGTCGGCCTGGTACACGGCCGTCGTCGTCCCCTACCTGCGCTCGGTCTTCCTCCTCCAGCCGGACGTGAGGCCCATGGCCGATCTCCCGCTGGTCGCGAGGCTCCACGTGCTCGGCGCGTTCGCCCTCTTCTCGACGTTCTCGGCGACGCGGCTCGTGCACATGCTGGTCGCGCCGATCCCGTACCTGTGGCGCAGCGCCCAGGTCGTGATCTGGAACCGCTCCAAGAAGGGCCTGCTCCGAGGGGCCCAGCCGTGAATCGCGACAAGGTCCACGCCAACACCGCGCTCGCGATGAGCACGTTGTCGTTCGTCGTCTGCTTCGCCGTCTGGATGATGAACGGGGTGCTGGTCACCTTCCTCGTGGACAACAGGGTCTTCGCCTTCGACAAAGCGCAGATCGGCTGGCTCATCGGTCTCCCGGTCCTCACGGGCTCGGTCCTCCGTCTCCCCGTGGGAATGGCGACCGATCGCTGGGGCGGCCGCGTCGTCTTCACCGCGGTCATGCTCGTCACGGCCGTCGCCGCGTTCGCGATGAGCTACGCGAACTCGTACTACGGCTTCGTCCTCGGGAGCCTCGGCTTCGGCGTCGCCGGGACTTCGTTCTCGGTCGGCATCGCCTACACGTCGCTCTGGTTCAAGAAGCAGCACCAGGGCACGGCGCTCGGCATCTTCGGCGCCGGCAACGCCGGGTCGGCGGTGACCAGCATCGGCGCGCCCCATCTGCTCAAGGCGCTCACCGACGGGGGCGCCAACCTCGACGGTTGGCGCAACATGCCGCGCATCTACGCCGGCGCGCTGGTGGTGACGGCGATCGCGTTCGCCGTCCTCAGCCACCGCAAGGTCGCCGAAGCGGGGCGGGGGAAGTCGCTCAGGGAGCAGCTCGCCCCGCTCAAGCTCGCCCGCGTGTGGCGGTTCGGCCTCTATTACTTCCTGGTCTTCGGCGGGTTCGTCGCGCTCGCGCAGTGGCTCATCCCCTACTACGTGAACGTCTACGGCTCGTCGGTGGCGCTGGCCGGGCTGCTCGCCGCGATCTTCAGCCTGCCCTCCGGGGTCATCCGGGCGCTCGGCGGCTGGCTCTCCGACAAGTTCGGCGCGCGCACCGTCATGTACTGGGTGTTCGGCGCCTGCGCCGTCGCCACCTTCATGCTCATCGTGCCCCGGATGGAGATCACCTCGCCGGGCGAGGGCATCATGGCGACCGCGCCGGGCGTCGTGACCGCGGTCTCGGAGGACGCCGTCGTCGTCGGCGAAAAGCGCTACGAGCTGCGGGCGCACGCGCCCGAGCAGCCGGTCGGCGAGCACACCCTGGTGTGGCCCCGCTCGCGGTTCTGGCAGGAGCCGGCGGTCGCCGTCGGGGACCAGGTCGCGAAGAAGCAGCTCCTCGCCCGCGGAGTCACCCACATCTACTTCCAGGCCAACGTCTGGGTGTTCACCGGCCTGGTGTTCATCGTCGGGATCATGATGGGGATCGGCAAGGCCGCGGTCTACAAGTACATCCCCGAGTACTTCCCGACCGAGGTCGGCGTCGTGGGCGGCATCGTCGGCGTCTTGGGCGGGCTCGGCGGCTTCGTCTGCCCGATCCTCTTCGGCTACCTCCTGGGGGCGACCGGCGTCTGGACGACGTGCTGGCTGTTCTTCTTCGTCCTCTCGATCGTGTGCCTGTCGTGGATGCACATCGTCGTGCGCCGCATGGACCGCGAGCGCGCGCCTCACATCGCCGACCATTTCGAGGACGAGGTCGAGAGCCGTCGCCCCGCCGTGCAGGCCGCCTCCGCGGCAGCCGCCGGCGCGGGCCTGGAAGCGAGGGCGTGATCATGACCACCAAGCTCGTCACCGGCCACGATTCCGTGCCTCCCGAGGGCGGCTCCGCCCCCGGCGCGGGCCCCTGGAACCCGGAGGATCCGGCGTTCTGGCAGTCGACCGCCAAGCGCGTGGCCGAACGGACGCTGAGCATCACCACCGCGGGGCTCACCCTCTCGTTCGCGACCTGGTTCGTGTGGAGCGCCGTCGTGGTGCGCCTGCCCGATCTCGGGTTCTCGCTCTCGGTTTCGCAGCGCTTCATGCTCACCGCCGTCCCCGGGCTCGTCGGGGCGACGCTGCGCATCCCGTACTCGTTCTTCGTGCAGATGTTCGGGACGCGGCGCGTGGTCGCGCTCGGCACCGCCTCGCTCCTCGTGCCCGCGATCGGCATCGGGATCGCGGTGCAGAACCCGGCGACGCCGTATTGGGTGCTGCTCCTGCTCGCCGCCGCCGCCGGGTTCGGGGGCGGGAACTTCTCGGCGTTCATGCCCTCGACGAGCCTCTTCTACCCCAAGGCGAAGCAAGGCACGGCGCTCGGCATCCAGGCAGGCGTCGGGAACCTCGGCGTGAGCATGGTGCAGTTCCTGACGCCGCTGGTCATCGGCGCCGGCATCTTCGGCGCGCTCGGGGGCGAGCCGCTCTCGTGGACCAGCAAGGGGCAGACGCGCCCGCTCTGGATCCAGAACGCCGCCCTCGTCTGGGTCCTGCCGGTGGCGCTCACGGCGGTGCTCGCCGCCGTCTATCTGCGATCGATCCCGGTGACGGCGAGCTTCCGCGATCAGGCCGTCATCTTCCGGCGCAAGCACACCTGGGTGATGACGTCGCTCTACTTCATGACCTTCGGCTCGTTCTCGGGCCTGGCGGCGTCGTTCGCGCTCCTCATCCGCGAGGTGTTCGGCAAGCTCCCGGGCGCCCCCGATCCGCTCCGCTATGCCTTCCTCGGCGCGCTCGTGGGCTCGCTGGTGCGGCCGGTGGGCGGCTGGGTGTCGGACAAGATCGGCGGCGCCAAGGTCACGCTCATCTCGGGCGTGCTCATGCTCGGCTCGTCGGTGGCGGTGACGTTCTTCACCGCTCCCACGTCGGTCGCCGGCTTCACGCCGTTCCTCGCCATCATGCTGCTCCTCTTCTTCGCCTCGGGCATCGGGAACGGGAGCACCTTCCGTATGATCCCGGTGATCTTCCCCCGCCACGAGGCGGCGCCGGTCCTGGGCTGGACGGCGGCGATCGCCGCCTACGGCTCGTTCGTCATCCCCATGCTCTTCAGCTGGGCGGTGGGCCGCTTCGGCTCGCCCAACGCGGCGTTCTTCGCGTTCGCCGCGTTCTATCTCGTGAACCTCGCGCTCTGCTGGTTCTACTACGGGCGCAAGGGCGCGGAGGTCGCATGCTGAGCCCGCTCCGTCTCCCGAACCTCGCGCTCGCCGTCGCGCTGGCCGGCGCCGCGCTCGCCGCGCCCGGCTGCGACGGCGGGGTCGGCACGCGCCAGGGCTACGAGCCCGAGCAGCCGATCGCGTACTCGCACGCGCTGCACGCCGGCGAGCTCGCGATCGATTGCCAGTACTGCCATTTCGGCGCGGACACGAGCCGGCACGCCGGCGTGCCGCCCGCCAACGTGTGCATGAACTGCCATACGCAGGTGCTCAAGGACTCGCCCGAGATCCAGAAGCTCAAGTCGGCGATGGATTCGGGCAAGCCGATCGAATGGGTGAAGGTCCACCGCCTCGCCGACTTCGTCTACTTCAACCACTCGCGCCACGTCGGAGCGGGCGTCGCCTGCCAGCAGTGTCACGGCCCGATCGAGACGATGCCGCGCGTTCGCCAGGTCGAGACGATGACCATGGGCTGGTGCCTCGACTGCCACCGCAATCCCCCCGCCGCCCCCGACGGGGCGAAGCTCGCGCCGCCGACCGATTGCGCGGCGTGCCACCAGTAGGAGTCGGCCGCAATGAAGAGCTCCAAGCACTACTGGCAGGATTCGGACGCGGAGCGCGACCGTGCGCTCGCGCGGGCCGACGAGTTCGCCGAGGAGCTGCCCGTCGGCGCCGCCGCCGAAGACGGGCAGCGCTTCACCCGGCGCAGCTTCTTCTCGATCATGGGGCTCTCCGCCGCGGCGATGACGGCGGCGTGCTCGCGCTCGCCCACCGGCAAGGTGCTGCCCTACCTGCAGAAGCCGGAAGAGGTCACCCCGGGCCTCGCCACCTTCTACGCCTCGACCTGCGGGGCGTGCAGCGCGGGCTGCGGCATCCTCCTCAAGACGCGCGACGGCCGCCCCATCAAGGTCGAGGGCAACGACGCGCACCCGTGGTCGCGCGGCGGCGTGTGCGCCGTCGGCCAGGCGTCGGTGCTCTCTCTCTACGACGCGGCGCGGGCGCGCGGCCCCTCGGCCGAGGGCAAGGACGTGCCCTGGGCCAAGCTCGACGCCGAGGTGACCGCGGCGCTGCACCGCATCGACCAGGCGGGGCGCGCCATCCGCGTGGTGGCCCCCTCCGACCTCGGCCCCACCGCCGAGGCCGCGCTCGCCAAGCTCGTCGCCGCCTACCCGCGCGCGCGCCGCGTGCGCCACGACGCGGCCGACCACCAGGCGATCGCCGACGCTCACCTCGCCACGCACGGCGTCCGCGCCATCCCCGCCTATCGGCTCGACCGCGCCAAGCTCGTCGTCGGCGTCGGCGCCGACTTCCTGGGCACCTGGCTCTCGCCCGTCGCCTTCACGCGGCAGTACGCGAGCGCCCGGGCCCCGGCCTCCGGGACGATGAGCCGTCACGTCCAGCTCGAGCCCAAGATCTCGCTCACCGGATCGTGCGCCGACGAGCGCATCACGACGGCGCCCTCGGACGTGGTCCCGGTATTGGCGGCGCTCGCCCGGCGCCTCGCCGCCGCCGTCGGGGGCGCGACGCTCCCGGCGGAGCTCGGCAAGATCCGCGCGCCCGAGGTCGACGAGAAGGCGCTCGCCGCGCTCGCCGGCGAGATCGCCGCGGCGCGCGGCGCGGCGCTCGTGCTCTGCGGCAGCGACGACGTGCTCGCGCAGATGCTCACCAACGCCGTGAACGAGATCGCCGGCGCCTACGGCGCGACGGTGGACCTGGCGCTCGGCACCGTCCGCCCCGAGGCGATGCGCTTCGACGAGCTCCTCGCCGAGCTCGGAAAGGGGGAGGTGGGAGCGGTCCTCTTCGTCGGCGCGAACCCCGCGTACACGCACCCGCGCGGCGGCGATCTGGGCGCGCTGCTCGCGAAGGTGGAGCTCACCGTCGCCACGAACGACCGGCGCGACGAGACCGGCGCGCTCGTCCGCTACCTCGCGCCCGACCACGACGCGCTCGAGTCGTGGGGCGACGCCCAGCCCGTCGGCGGGCTCGTCGGCGTGCGGCAGCCCGCGGTCTCGCCGCTCTTCGACACCCGCTCGGCGTGCGAGTCGATGCTCGCGTGGGCCGGAGCGCCTGCGGCGCACGACGAGCTCATGCGGGCGCGGTGGAAGGCCGAGGTCTTCCCCGCGGCCGCGGACGCCCCGGCGTCGTTCGAGGCGTTCTGGGATCGCTCGGTCGAGGCGGGCTTCGCCGCGGTGACGCCGGCGCCGCTCCCTGCCGAGCCGAGCTTCCGGCCGGAGGCGCTCGCCGCCGCGATCGCCGGGCACCCGGCGGCCGGCGCCCGCGACGACGGCCTCGAGCTCGTCCTCTACGAGAAGGTGGGCCTGCGCGACGGCCGGCTCGGCAACAACGCCTGGCTGCACGAGCTGCCCGATCCGATCTCCAAGGTCACCTGGGCGAACTACGCCTGCATCTCCTCGGCGCTCGCCGCGCAGCTCGGCGTCGTCGAGGGGTCGATGGTCTCGATCGAGGTGCGGGGCCGCTCGATCACGGTCCCGGCGCTGATCGAGCCCGGGGTGCACCGCCGCGTCGTCGCCGTGGCCGTCGGCTACGGCCGCACCCACGCCGGCAAGATCGGCGACGGCGTGGGCGCGAACGCCTTCGCGCTCGGCGCCGACGCCGCCGGCCGGGCCATTCGCTCGCCCGCCGGCGCCGCGGTGCAGCGCGCCGCCGGCGCGAAGGAGCTGGCGAAGTCGCAGACGCACTCGTCGCAAGAGGGCCGCGACATCGTGAAGGAGGCGACGCTCGACGAGTACCTCCGCGATCCCGCCGCCGGCAACGAGCGCGAGCCCGAGGCGAAGCGCCACCTCTCCATGTGGCCGGAGCAGCCCTACCCCGGCCACAAGTGGGGGATGACCGTCGACCTCTCGGCGTGCACCGGCTGCTCGGCGTGCGTGGTCGCCTGCCAGGCCGAGAACAACATCTCGGTGGTCGGCGAGGTGGAGGTGCTGCGGCGGCGCGAGATGCACTGGATGCGCATCGACCGCTACTTCTCCGGGCCGGAGGACGCGCCCGAGGTCGTGCACCAGCCGATGATGTGCCAGCACTGCGACAACGCCCCGTGCGAGACGGTCTGCCCCGTGCTCGCCACGGTGCACTCGAGCGAGGGCCTCAACCAGCAGGTCTACAACCGCTGCGTCGGCACCCGCTACTGCGCCAACAACTGCCCCACCAAGGTGCGGCGGTTCAACTGGTTCGACTACCCGCACGACGACCCGCTCGAGCGCATGGTGCTCAACCCGGACGTGGTGGTGCGGAGCCGCGGCGTGATGGAGAAGTGCTCGCTCTGCGTGCAGCGCATCCAGGAGGGCAAGGCCGCCGCCAAGGCCGAGGGCCGCGCCGTGCGCGACGGCGAGATCCGCACCGCCTGCGAGCAGAGCTGCCCGGCGCAGGCCATCACCTTCGGCGACCAGAACGATCCGGCGAGCCGCGTGGCGAAGCTCGCCGCCGACGCGCGCCGCTACCGCGTCCTGGAAGAGCTGCACATCGAACCCGCGGTCAGCTACCTGACCCGCATCCGGAGCAGGAAGGGCGAGGGATCCCATGGCTGAGCACATTGCTGGCCTGCGCGAGCCGCTGGTCACCGAGGAGCGCACGCTCGGTCAGATCAGCGACGAGATCTGCGCGCCGCTGGAGCGGCGGGCGGGCATCGGCTGGTGGGCCGGCTTCATCCTGGCGCTGGCCGCGCTCGGGCTGGGCGTCGCCTGCGTCACCCATCAGATCCGCACCGGCATCGGCACCTGGGGCCTCAACAAGACCGTGGGCTGGGCCTTCGACATCACGAACTTCGTGTTCTGGGTCGGCATCGGCCACGCGGGCACGCTCATCTCGGCGATCCTCTTCCTCTTCCGCCAGAAGTGGCGCACCAGCATCAACCGCGCCGCCGAGGCGATGACGCTCTTCGCCGTCATGTGCGCGGCGATCTTCCCCATCATCCACATGGGGCGCCCGTGGCTCGGCTTCTGGGCGCTGCCGTATCCGAACACGCGCGGCAGCCTCTGGGTCAACTTCCGCTCGCCGCTGCTCTGGGACGTCTTCGCGATCAGCACCTACTTCATCGTCTCGGCGGTGTTCTGGTACATCGGCCTCCTCCCCGACCTGGCCACCGTGCGCGACCGCGCCAAGGGGCTGCGGCGGCGGATCTTCTCGGCGCTCTCGCTGGGCTGGACGGGGTCGAACCGCACCTGGTCGCGCTACGAGACGGTCTACCTGCTGCTCGCCGGGCTGGCGACGCCGCTCGTCGTCTCGGTCCACACCATCGTCTCGATGGACTTCGCCACCTCGGTCATCCCGGGCTGGCACGCGACCATCTTCCCGCCCTACTTCGTCGCCGGCGCCGTCTTCAGCGGCTTCGCGATGGTGCTGACGCTGATGATCGTGGCCCGCTCGGTCCTCGGGTTCCAGCACCTCATCACGGTGCGCCACCTCGAGAACATGACGAAGGTGATCATCGTGACCGGCGGCATCGTCGGCCTCGCCTACGGGACCGAGTTCTTCATCGCCTGGTACTCGGGCAACCCCTACGAGCGCTTCACCTTCATGAACCGCGCCATGGGCCCGTACTCGTGGGCGTACTGGACGATGGTCTCCTGCAACGTGATCACGCCGCAGCTCTTCTGGTCGAAGAAGATCCGGACCACGCCGGCGCTCATCTTCGTCCTCTCGCTCGTCATCAACGTGGGCATGTGGTTCGAGCGCTTCGTCATCATCGTGACCTCGCTCCACCGCGACTTCCTGCCGTCGAGCTGGGCCATGTACCGCCCGACGTTCATCGAGATCGGCACCTTCATCGGGACGTTCGGTCTCTTCTTCACCGCATTCCTGCTGTTCACTCGGGTGCTCCCGGCGATCTCGATCGGCGAGGTCAAGGCGGTGCTCGGGCACGCCAAGGCGCGCCGGGCGCCCGCGGCGGCGCCGGCGCCTGCCGACGACCCCGGCGGCGACGAAGAGGGAGAGGAGAGCGAGGAGGCAGCATGAGACAGCGTCTCTTCATCGCGTGGTTCGACGACGAGCACGCCGTGCTCGAGGCGACGGCGGAGGCGCGCCGGGCCGGCTTCGCCATCCACGACGTCTACACGCCATACGCCGTGCACGGGATGGACGAGGCGATGGGCCTCCGGAGGTCGCGCCTGACCTGGGTCTGCTTCATCGCCGGCGCGGCCGGTCTCGGCTTCGGGCTCTGGTTCCAGTACTGGACCTCGGTCAAGAGCTGGCCGATGAACGTCGGCGGCAAGCCCTTCAACTCGCTGCCGGCGTTCATCCCGGTCACCTTCGAGCTCACCGTCCTCTGCGCGGCGCTGGTGACGGTCGCGGCCCTCTTCCTCCGCACCCGCCTCGTGCCGCGGGCGACGCCGGGCGACGTGCTCGCGCGGGTCACCGACGATCGCTTCGCCCTCGCGCTCGTGACCGCCGACTCGCGCTGGAGCGAGGTCAAGGCGCAGAGCATCTGCTCGCACCACGGGGCCGTGGAGACGGGCTTCGAGGAGGTCGGGAAATGAAGCGCGCCCTCTTCGTCGCGCTCGGGGCCCTCGCGGCCGCCGGGTGCACCGGCGGCGATCCGACGCAGACGAACCTCGAGTACGTGCCCGAGATGATCGACTCGGTCCCGTACGACTCGTTCGCGCCCAACCCGGTGACGCGCGACGGCAAGACGCTGCTCACGCCGGCCAAGGGCACCATCCCGCGCGGCTTCGCGCCGCTGCACTTCGGCGCCGGCCCCGACGAGGCCGCGCGCGCCGGTCGCGAGCTCACGAGCCCCATCGAGGCGACGCCTGCGGTGCTCGCCCGCGGCGAGAAGGAGTTCCGCACCTTCTGCACGCCGTGCCACGGCGCCTCCGCCCTCGGCGACGGGCCCGTCGTCCCCCGCTTCCCGGCGCCGCCTTCGCTGCTCGCCGCGCACGCCCGCGCCATGCCGGACGGGCAGATGTTCCACGTCATCTCGCGCGGCCAGGGCCTGATGCCCTCGCACGCGTCGCAGGTTCGACCGGCCGATCGCTGGAAGATCATCGCCTACGTGCGATCGCTCCAGGCTGCCGGCGCAGGAGGCAAGCCATGAGCGCCCGCGGGATCACGCTGTCGACCGAGCTCCGCCGCTGGCTGTACGCGCTCTGCGCGCTCGGCGCGGGGGTGATGGGCTTCGGCCTCGCGCGGGCGCCGGCGCGCGCCTGGTCGGCGTACCTCGTCGGCGCGTTCTACTTCTTGACGGCGGCGCTCGGCGCGGTCGTGCTCCTGGCCCTCCTCTACCTGAGCAAGGCGGGCTGGGGCGTCCTCGTCAAGCGCGTCGCCGAGGGCGTCGCCGGGTACCTGCCCATCGGCGCCATGACGATGCTGGGCGTCCTGCTCGGCGCGGGCTCGCTCTACCCGTGGGCGGGGCACGAGGCCCACGATCCGGCGCTCCACCACAAGATCGGCTACCTCAGCGTGGGCAGCTTCGGGCTCCGGATGATCGCGGTGCTCGGGATCTGGCTCGGGTTCGCCTGGCTCCTGCGCCGGGGCTCGCTCGCGCAGGACCGCGACGCGAGCACGCGCCACACCACGCGCGGCGTCGCGATCTCGGCCCTCTTCCTCCTCCTCTTCGCGGCGTCGTTCTCGATGGCGGCGTTCGACTGGATCATGAGCCTCGAGCCGCACTGGGTGAGCACGGTCTTCGCCTTCTACAACATGGCCGGCCTGCTCGTGGCGGGCCTGGCGGTCACCACGCTCGCGGCCATCCTCCTGCGGCGGGCCGGCGTCTTGCCCGAGGTGCGCGCCGACCACCTCCACGATCTCGCCAAGCTCATGCTCGGCATGTCGACGTTCTGGGCCTACCTGTGGCTCTCGCAGTACCTGCTCATCTGGTACGCGAACATCCCCGAGGAGACGGCCTACTACGTCGCGCGCACCGGCCACGGTTGGGGCTTCCTCTTCTGGACCAACCTCGTCCTCGGCTGGGCCATCCCTTTCCTGGCCCTCTTGCCTCGCCCCGCGAAGCGCTCCGAGGCGCACCTGCTCCGCGTCTGCGTGGTGCTCCTCCTCGGTCGCTGGCTCGACGTCTACCTGATGGTCGCGCCCTCCTCCTCGCCGGAGCACGCCGGCATCGGGATCCTCGAGGTCGGGACGTTCGCCGGCTTCGCCGCGCTCTTCGTGCTCGTCGTCGTCAGGGCGCTCCGCGCCGCGCCGCTCGTCGCCCAGGGGGATCCCTACCTCGTCGAAAGCTTGCACCACCACCAGTGAGCTCCCGCTCACGGGAGGAACACATGAAGCTCGGACCGTCGATCGCCGCGGCGCTGGCCCTCATGGCCGGCGCCGCGAGCGCGAGCGCCCAGACGACGCCCGCTGCCTCGCCCCCGCCCTACTCGCTGCCCTGGCAGCTTCGCCCCGCGGTCGCCGCCACCGTCGTCCGCTCCGACACCACCGTGGCGAGCCACGACGACGCCGCCGGCGACGGCACCTTCACGATCGCCTCGATGCTGCTCGCGAGCTACAAAGTCACGCCCGAGCTCGCGCCGTTCGTGCGCTTCGGCGTGGTGGGCACGCCCGACGCCGCCGCCATCGCCAACCCCGCCTTCGGCGCGACGTTCTCGTTCAAGCTCCCCGAGCACCTGCGCCTGGCGCTCTTCCTCGGGCTCACCGTGCCCGTGGGCATGGGCGGCGGCGACACGCCCGACAAGGACACGGCCGCCGCGGCCAAGGCCGGCATCCTCGCGCGCTCGGCGATGGACAACGCCATGTTCGCGGTCAACGACTTCACCATTTTCCCCGGCGTCGATCTCGCCTGGGTGGACCACGGCCTCACCTTCCAGATCGAGGCGACCATCCTGGGGCTCTCTCGGGTGCGCGGCAGCGCCGTGCAGAAGGACGCGCGCAAGGTGAACTTCACGAGCGGGCTCCACGTCGGCTACTTCGTGATCCCGGAGCTGTCCCTGGGCGCAGAGATCCGCCACCAGCGCTGGCTCTCCACGCCGAAGGCCGTCGCGGCCGACGCGACCGACTCCCTCCGCGACACCACGACGTTCGCGATCGGCCCGCGCGCCCACCTCAAGCTCGGCCCGACGACCTGGCTCCGTCCCGGCATCGCCTACGCCCGCGGGATCGACGATCCCATGGGCAAGGCCGGCTACAACAACGTCCAGATCGATCTGCCCCTCTCGTTCTGACCGGCGGGGGCTGCGCGGCGGCCGCGTGATAGAGTCCTGGGCACGCAGCGAGGAGATTGGGACAGATGAAGCTCAGCGAGAAGAACCCCAAGCCGCCGAAGACCTACGAGGAGTTCATCGGTCGCTTCCCCGCGCTCAAGGCCGCGTGGGAGGCGACGGCCGACGCGGGCAGGCAGGGGCCCATCGATCAACGGACGGCCCGCCTCGTGAAGCTCGGGATCGCGATCGGCGCGATGCGCGAGGGCGCCGTCCACGCGAGCGCGCGCAAGGCGCTCGCGCTGGGCATCACCAAGGAGGAGATGGAGCAGGTCATCGCGCTCGCCGCCGGCACGCTCGGTCTGCCCTCGACGGTCGCGGTCTACACGTGGATGCGCGATCTCCTCGGCGTGCCTCCTCCCCGCCGCGCCGCGCCCGCCGCCCGCCGCCGCTAGCGAGGGACGCGGCCCGTGCAACTCCTCGATCGCCTGGGCCGACCGCTGCGGAGCCTCCGCGTCTCGGTCACCGATCGCTGCAACCTCCGCTGCAGCTACTGCATGCCGGAGGAGCAGTACGTGTGGCTGCCGCGGGGCAACGTGCTCCGGTTCGAGGAGATCGGCGCGCTCTGTCGCGTGTTCGCGCGGCTGGGCGTCGACAAGATCCGTCTCACCGGCGGCGAGCCGCTCTTGCGCAACGACGTGCCCACGCTGGTCCGCATCCTCGCCGGCCTGGGCGTCGCGGACCTGTCGCTGACGACCAACGGGATCCTGCTCGCCGATCAGGCGCGTGCCCTCGTCGAGGCGGGGCTCGACCGCGTCACCGTCAGCCTCGACACGCTCCGCCCGGAGCGCTTTCGAGCGCTCACCGGCCGCGACGCGTTGGGCGCCGTGCTCGCCGGGATCGACGCCGCGCTCGCCGCGGGGTTCCGGCCGCTGAAGCTCGACACCGTCGTCCTGCGCGGGACGAACGAGGACGAGCTCGGCGATCTGCTCGCCTTCGCCGGGGAGATCGGCGCCGAGGTTCGCTTCATCGAGTACATGGACGTGGGCGGCGCGACGCGATGGGCGCCGGAGCGCGTGGTGTCCCGAGAGGAGATGCTCGGCGCGCTCGCGGCGCGCCACGGCGCCATCGAGCCGGTGGGCGACCGGGGATCGGCGCCCGCCGAGCGGTTCCGCCTCCCGGACGGGACGGTGTTCGGGATCATCGCCTCGACCACCGCGCCGTTCTGCGGCGCCTGCGATCGCGGCCGCCTCACGGCCGACGGGATGTGGCTCAAGTGCCTCTACGCCGCCCACGGGACCGATCTGCGCGTCCTGGTGCGCGGCGGCGCGGGCGACGACGAGATCGCGTCGGCGATCGCGCGCGCGTGGGCCGCGCGCGACGACCGCGGTGCCGAGGCGCGCCTCGCCACCGCCGAACGGGGGCCGATCATCCCGGTGGAGGCGCTGCGCAGGAACCCGCACCTCGAGATGCACACCCGCGGCGGGTGACGGCGCCCCGAGCGCCGCTTGGGTCGAGAGCTTCGGGGCGGGTACGCTTCGAGGCTCGTCGCGCGCCCCGCCATGCTCCGGCTCCTCGCTCATTGCTTCACGATCCATCGGCGGGCACGCGCGCTCGTGCTGGGCGCCGTGGCGCTCTCCGCCGGGTGCGACGCCCGATCCGCGCCGGCCGCGGCGACGGGCGGGGCCGCGGCTCCGCTCGCGTCCACCTCGACACCTGCCGGATCCGCCCCGCGCGGCGCCGCTGCGGGCGCCCCGGCGCCAGCGGCGAGCCCAGGCG
>CAYJPW010000001.1:0-178855 GCA_964372055.1 uncultured Polyangiaceae bacterium | reverse complement strand
AGGAGGATGGCGCGGGCGAAGCAGGCGTCGAGGCGCGCCGAGAGGGGCGGCGCGGGCGCCGGGCGCGCGGCGGCGCGCGGCGGCGGCGGCGGCGGGCCCTGCTTCAAGACGACCGTCTGGGAGAGATCGTCGCCGTCGGTCGTCTCCTCTTCCGTGATCCGCGGCGGCCGGGGCGGCGCCGGTCGCGCGCGCGGCGGCGGTTGCGGCGGCTTCGCCGGCCCGGTCCACTGCACGGTGCTCGCGAGGTCGTCCACCGAGCGCACCCGCGTCTGCACGTCCTCCTCGACGTCGGCCGAGTCGAGCACCTCGCGCGCGCCGGTGGTCGGTGCGTCGGCGATCGGCTCCGGTCGCGCCGGCGGCGCCGCGGCCTTCGGATTCCAGCCGGCGGCGGCGACGCCGAGCAGCGTCTTGGTGCGGACCCGCTGCGGCCGCGCGGCCGGCGCCTCCGCGAGCCGCTTCACCTCCTCCACCACCGCCTCGGCGCCGCGCGCGCGCTGGAGCGACACGCATCCGCGGGCGCGCTCGAGCCACGCGCCGGTGTCCGGGTCGACCATCCCGATGGCGACCGCCCGCTGGAGCGAGGCGAGCGCCGAGGCCGCGTCGCCTCGACGAAGCTGCACCTCGCCGAGCAGCCGCGCGATCGGGCCCTCGGCCGGCGCGAGCGCCGCGGCGCGGAGCAGCACCGGCAGCGCGTCCCCGTGCTCGCGCGCGGCGACGTAGAGGCGCCCGACGGCGAGCAGCACCCGCGCGTCGTCGCCGAACCTCCCCGCGGCGGCCCGCCCGATCCCGATCGCCAGCGCCTGATCCTCGGGCGAAGGCTGCGCGACCCCGCACGACTCGGCGAGCGCGTGGCACAGGGCAATCGTCGTCCCGGGGCGAGGATCCGCGCGCCACTGCGCCAGCAGATCGCCGAGGGAGGCCACGGCCGGAGGATACCGTCGTGCCGGCCAATGACACAAACCGGCGACCATTCCGGTCGCGCTGCACACGTCGCGGGAGCCGGGCCGTTTTGCGGGGCCGCGCGGTCCGTGGTATCCCCACGACGATGCCCGCGCGGTCACGAGCCCGACGCCGAGCGCTGCTGCCCATGGTGGTGGCGCTCGCGGCCGTGATCTCGCAGGTGCTCGGGCTCGCTCACATGGTGCTGATTTCGCACCAGCGCTGCGAGCACGGCGCGGTCATCCACGCCAGCGCCTCGACCTCGGCCCACGCCCACGCAGCCGACGATCGAAAGGTCGACGACGGGGTCGCGGTGCGCGCCGGCGGCGCGCTCGAAGGCGATCACGAGCACTGCGACCCGTTCGCCGTGGCGCCGGCCCTCGTGGCCGCCGAGCCGTGGTGCGCCGATCTCACGCTCCTCGACGGCACGGTCCTGCCGTGGAGCGTCCGCCCGTCCGCCGGCGAGCGCGCCGTCGCGCTCCTTCTTCTCGCACCCAAGAGCTCTCCCCCCACCGTCTGAGCGGCGCCCTCGCGCCTCGACGCACGCTCGCCCGCCGCGGCACCGCCGCGCGCGCGCTCCGTCGAGGTCGGCACGTCCTCATGCTCGGTGGGTCTCGGGATGTCTCTCGTGGAGTCGATCAAGCGCTTGCGAGCGCCGCTCGTCGCGGCCTCGTGCATCGCCGCGTGGACCGCGCCGGTCGCGGCCCAGACGGCGCCACCCCCCGCCGCGCAGGCGCCTCCGACCACCGCCCCGCCGCCCACGCCCGAGGAGCTCGAGGAGATCCAGCGCGCGCTCGGCGCCGACGCGAAGGCGAGCCCCGCGCCCGCACCGGCAGCCAAGGCCGATCGCGGCTGGGGCGCCGTCGCGCGCGCCGTGGCCTCGTTCAACCCCGACCTCGCGTTCATCGCCGACTTCTCCCTCGCCGCGTTCAGCGATCCGAACCTCCAGGCCGGCGGGCACGATCCCACCGGCAACGGCTTCAACCTCCAGGGCCTCGAGCTCTCGTTCGGCGCCGACGCCGATCCGTACTTCAAGCTCGCCGGCAACATCGTCTTCGGGCCCGAGGAGGTCGAGCTCGAGGAGGTGTACGCGACGACGCTGAGCCTGCCGGCGAGCCTCCAGGTTCGCGCCGGCCAGTTCTTCACCCGCTTCGGCCGCATCAACGACAGCCACCCGCACCAGTGGGACTTCGTCGATCAGCCCCTCGTGATCGGCAAGATGATGGGCCCCGACGGCAACCGCGGCCTCGGCCTCGAGGTCTCGTGGCTGTCGCCCCTGCCCTGGTACCTCGAGCTCGTCGTCTCCGAGACGATGGCAACGGGCGAGTGCTGCGCCAGGAGCTTCTACGCCGACGACGACCAGGGCGTCCACGGCCCGCAGGACCTCGAGACGGTCGTCGCGCTCGAGCAGTTCCACGCCCTCTCGGACGACTGGTCGCTCGCGACCGGGCTCTCGTTCGCGATCGGGCCGAACCCGTCGGCGACGAACGCCGAGAGCTATCTGCTCGGCGGCGACGTGTATCTCAAGTACCGCCCCATCTCGCGCCAGAGCCACACCATCGTCTCCCTCCAGGCCGAAGGCATCACGCGACGACGCCAGTCGGCGGGCCCGGACGGCGCGACGCTCGTCGACACCGGCCTCTACGGGCAGCTCTTCTGGCGCTTCGCGCAGCGCTGGGCGACCGCGGCCCGCTACGACTACGTGACCGGCGCGCCCGGCGATCCGCTCGACCCCGAGTGGGTGAGCGAGCGGCAACGCGTCGCCGCGGACGTCACGTTCTACCCGACCGAGTTCTCGCGGCTCCGGCTGCAGGGCTCGGCCGATCTCCCGGCCTACCGGCCGGACCCGATCTACGCGGCGTTCCTCGCCCTCGAGGTCGCCGTCGGCGCGCACGGAGCGCACCCGTTCTAGGAGACACCCCATGAAGCCGTTTCGCATGTTGCTCACCGTGATGATGGCCGTCGCGTTCGCGCTCGTCGGCTCCAACGCCGGCGCGACGCTCAAGGTGGTGGCCACGACCGCCGATCTCGCGGCGATCGCCCGCCAGGTGGGAGGGGGCGCGGTCGAGGTGACCTCGCTGTCCTTGCCCACGCAGGACCCGCACTTCGTCGACGCGAAGCCCAACCTCGCCCTCGCGCTCAACAAGGCCGATCTGCTCCTCGCCCAGGGCCTCGAGCTCGAGATCGGGTGGCTCCCCGTGCTCCAGAGCGGCGCGCGCAACCCGGCGATCCAGCCGGGCGCCGACGGCTTCCTCGACTGCTCGAGCTTCGTCGGCGTGCTCGAGGTGCCCGACGGCCAGGTGAGCCGCGCCCAGGGCGACATCCACCGCGGCGGCAACCCGCACTACCTCTACGATCCGCGCAACGGCGCCAAGGTCGGCAAGGGCATCGCCGCGCGCCTCGCCAAGCTCGACCCGGCGCACGCCGCCGACTTCACCAAGAACGCCGCCGATCTCGAGAAGGCCGCGGGCGAGCTCGCCGCCTGGGCCGCGAGCCGCGTCGGCGCGCTCGACGGCGCCAAGCGCAAGGTCGTCGTCTATCACCGCTCGTGGGTCTACCTCGAGGCGTGGCTCGGCCTCGGCGAGGTCGGCGCCGTGGAGCCCAAGCCCGGCATCCCGCCGGATCCGGCGCACGTCGCGCAGCTCCTGGGGCAGATGCGCGCGGGCGGCGCGCGCGCGATCCTCGCCGAGGAGTACTACCCGCAGACGACGAGCAAGCTCCTCGCCGAGAAGACCGGCGCCGCGCTCCTCGTCGTTCCGGGCGGCACCCCCGAGGGACAGAGCTACCTCGCCCATGTCCGCGACGTCACCGAGCGGGTCCTCTCGGCGCTGGCGCGATGACCACCGCGGACCGCAGCGCGCCGGCTCGGCTCCTCCGCGCCGAGGCCCTCGAGGTGGGCTACGGCCGTCAGGCGATCCTGCCGCCGATCCGGCTCGAGGTGCGCCGCGGCGAGCTCTGGGGCGTCCTCGGTCGCAACGGCGCGGGCAAGACGACGCTCCTGCGCACGCTGCTCGGCCTCTTGCCCGCGGTGCGGGGGCCGATCGAGCGCGCCCAAGGCCTCGTGATCGGCTACGTGCCGCAACGTCACGCGGTGGATCCGATGGTTCCGGCGCGCGCCGGCGATCTCATCGCCGAGGGCACCGAGCGCGGGCTCTCGTTCCTGCGCCCGTTCCGCACCGCCGAGGAGCGCGCCCGGATCGCGCGCGCGATCGAGGCGACGGGCGCGGCGCCCTTCCTCCGAAGGCGCTACCGCGATCTCTCGGAGGGCGAGAAGCAGCGGGTGCTGCTCGCGCGCGCCATCGCCGGCGCCCCCGACCTGCTCGTGCTCGACGAGCCCACGAGCGCGATGGACGTGGTCGCCGAGCGCGAGGTCGTCGCCATCCTCAAGGACCTGCGCGACCGCTTCGGGATGGGCATCCTCCTCGTCAGCCACCACCTCGGCCTCGTGGTCCAGGTCGTCGACCGAGCGCTCTTCCTCGACGCCGACGACGGGATCGCCGTGACCGGCACCACCGCCGAGGTCGTCGCCCATCCGGTGTTCGCCGAGCGCTACGGCGCCGTCCTCGCGAAGGCGCCCGACGACGCGCGCGCCGCGGGTGCGAGCGGCGCTCCCCGCGAGGCCCGCGCCGGCGCGAGCGAGGCGGTCTGATGGACCCGAACGCGCCCGCGCCGACGCTCGGCGACTTCTTCGCGGCCTGGGAGCTGTTCCGCGATCCGGTGATCGCCGGCGTCATCGCGGGGATCACGCTGGGCGTGCTCGGCGTCTACATCGTGCTGCGCCGGATGGTGTTCGTCTCCGCCGCGCTCTCCGAGGCGGCGGGCCTCGGCGTCGCGCTCGCGTTCTACGCGCAGATCGCGCTCGGCGTGACCGGCGTGCTCGCCGATCCGCTCGTGGTCGCGACCGCGCTCACGCTGGCGACCACGCTCGTGATCGCGCTCCTGCGCGAGGGCGGCTGGGTCAGCCGCGAGAGCGTGCTCGGCTGGATCTACCTCGCCGGCGCGGCAGGAGCCCTGCTGGTCGGGACGCGCATCCAGCAGGAGGCGCACGACATCGCCGCGATCCTCTTCGGGACCGCGGTGCTGGTCACCCCCGCCGACCTCCTCAAGCTCGCCGTCATCGCGGGGCTGGTCCTCGCCGTCCAGGTCGCCGGCGGGCGCGGGTTCCGCTTCGCCAGCTTCGATCCCGACGGGGCCCGCGTCCGCGGCTTGCCGGTGCGCCTGCTCGACGCGGTCCTCTTCATCAGCATCGCGATGATGGTCTCGTTCGCCACCCGCGTGCTCGGGGCGCTCCCGGTCTTCGCCTTCAGCGTGCTCCCGGCGATGGCCGCGATCCTGGTCGCCCCGAGCGTGCGCGTGGCCCTCGGGCTCGCCGCCCTGTTCGGCGCCTTCGCCGGCGGCGCCGGGTACATCGCGGCGTTCCTCCACGGCTGGCCGGTGGGCGCGAGCCAGGCCGCGGTCGCGGGCGCGATGGTGATCGGGATGGCGCTGGTGCGCGCCGTGCTCCCCAAGCGCGGGCATCGCTGACACAGCGTACGCGGCCGCGGCTCACTCTGACTCAGCCACCTCGTCTTCGGGCTGAAATCTCGGTCCTGCCAGGGGGATCACGCTGGCACGTCCGCTGCTTGAGGGCGCGGCATGAACCTCGTCACCCGATGGCTTGTCCCCCTCGCGCTGCTCCAGGTCCTCGCTTGCTCCAGCTCGGTCGAGCAGCCTTCCGAGGGCGGCTCCGGGGGCGGCGGCGGCTCGTCCAACACCACGTCGGGAACGACGAGCGGCACCACGTCCACCGCGACCGGGACCGCGTCGACCGGTGCCGGCGGCGCCCCGGTGGAGTGCGACCTCGGAGAAGGCGCTCCGCCGGGATCGCCTTGCGCGCAGGAGGGCGAGATCTGCGACTTCGCCGGCTCGGGCTGCTGGGTCGCCTGCACCGACGGCGTCTGGGTCGAGGATTGCACCGAGTGTCCCGCGATGCTGCCCGAGGCCGGCACCGACTGCAGCGACTACTACGGCGTCGGGCCGTGCACCTACGATCTCGATTGCGGCAGCGCGACCGCCACGTGCGACGGCCCGACGCTCTCGTGGGTCGTCGACGCCGTCGATTGCGGCTGAGCTTCCGCCTGGATGCCCGCGAGCGGAGTCCCTTCGGGGCGCTCGCGCCGGAGCCGTCGCTTCACCCCGTGTAGTTCGCCCCGCAGTTCGGGCACGCCGCGCCGGCACCCAGCAGGAACAACGTCCCGCAGTACCGGCACTTCGCGCGGTGCGCCGTGGCTCCGCCGCCCGCGAAGCCTGCGTGCTCCGATCCGGTCGGCGGGGGCAGCGCGCCGAAGACGTTGGCGCCGTAGGCGACGAGCCAGAGCGCCTGTGCGAGCTGCGTCATCGGGTCCCACATCTCGCCGAGCCCGTCGCGGAAGCTGGTGCCCGGCCCGTCGCCCGTCAGGTTCACCACCGAGAGCTTGTTGATCTGCATGAGGTGGAAGAGGTGGCCGCGGAAGTCGGCGGGCAACGATTGCACGAGGCGCAGCGTCCCTTCGATCTCGCTCGCCGAGTCCTCGACGAACACGCACCGGGCGAGGAACACGCGCACGTCGTCGCTCTCGTCCCACGGATCGGTGTCGCCGGGCGTGGGCGCGCTCTCCGGATCGAAGCGCACGGTGAGCGTCCTCGACTGGCGGTTCGGCGCCTTCACGTCGATGGCGATGCTCCAGAACGGGTCGACGACCACCCGGGTGGGGTAGTTGGCGTAGACGCCGCGCAGCTGGATCTCGTCGTCGTTCGGCTTCGGGACGACCTGCGCCGCCTGCATGCTCTGCCCTGCGGCTTGCAGGAACTGCATCACGAGCGGGCGCTTCCGATCGTCGTCCCACTCGTCGAACCCACGAAACGCCTTCACCCACGGCGAGGGAGGAGCCTGCATGGACCCCACTCTACACGCACCGCGGGCGCTGCACTGCCGCGGCGGCCATTGCACCGCGGTGGACGCGGGTCTCGGCTGCGATGTCCGCACCCAGGTCGTCGGCAGCGTGAAGATCCCCAAGCTGGCGTCGCGCACGACCGAGCTTGGCACCGAGGCTTGCAGCTCGAATGGCTCAACCGAAGCGCCGTGCGGTGCTGTCGATCCACGCGGCGTCGAGCGTCCGCACGTGCTCGTCGCGCCAGGCGCGCCGGAGCCGAGCTCGAAGGAGCAGGTACGACGCGACGCCCACGGCCGCGGCCGGGGAGGCGGCGAGGCCGGCGGCGAAGAGGATGGTGACGGCGTGGACCGCGTACGTGCCGTCCTCGAGGACGCCGAGGATCGCCCAGTAGCCCGTGACGTGCGCGACGGCCCCGGTCAGGCCCAGGGCGACCGCGACGACGGCGGCCGGCAGGGCGACCCGCCGACGCAGCCGGCGGATCCGCGCGAGGAGGTCGTGGAGCGCGGCGGTCTCGACGTCCACGCCTCGGAGCTCGGCCTTCCGGTAGCCGCTCAGGCGAGCCCCGCGCGCTCGAAGCCCTCGCGCCATCGCGCCTGGAGCTCGTCCGTGGCGAAGGGCTTCAGCCCGAGCACGAACGGCTTGCTGCTCGCGGCGCGCAGGCGCTCGCGGTATCGGCCGAGCGTGGCGTCGTCTCCGCGGAGTGCGGCGATGGCGGCACCGAGCGCGAGCACGTCCTGCCTCGTCTCGTCGCACCGCCCGACGACGCGCGCCGCCTCGTCGAGCTCGCGAAGCATGTAGCGCACGCACGCCAGGTGACGGAAGAACGGCTTGGGGTTGAGCGGATCGAGGCGCGCCGCGAGCTCGAGCGCCTCCGCGGCCTCGGCGAGCTCGCCCCGATAGAGGCAGAGCTCGCCGCGTTGCCCGACGATGCGCGCGTCGTTCGGGTTGAGCTCGATCGCGCGCTCGTGGGTCTGCCAGGCCCGATCGATGTCCGACAGCATCTGGACCTCGGCCAAGATCCGCTGGCACTCGGCGTCCGATTCGTCGAGCTCCAGGGCCCGCTGCAGCGAGCCCATGCCGATGGGGAAGAACGGCGTGACGTCGTCGCCGAGGGCGAGGGCCTGCCCGACGACGCAGGCGCGCCAGGCATGGGCTTGCGCGTAGTCGGGGTCGAGCTCGAGCGCCCTGTCGAGCGCCGCGCGCGCCTGGCGGTTGTCCTCGACGGTCCTCTTGTGGTGGTGCGCGCGCCCGCGCGCCAGCCACTCGTAGGCGGCGAGGGCCTGCGGCGGCTTGCGGCGCGCGATCTCGGCCTGCGCCTGCTCGACGTGGCCCGCCACGCACGCCACGATGGCGCGGGTCACCTCGTCCTGCACGGCGAAGAGATCGTCGAGCCGGCGATCGTACCGCTGCGCCCAGACCTGCCCGCCGCTCGCGACGTCGACGAGCTTGGCGTTGATGCGGATCCGATCCCCGCCTCGCCGCACGCTGCCCTGCAGCACGTAGCGGACGCCGAGGGACTGGCCCACGCGGAGCGCGTCGGAGTCGCGGCCCGCGGGCTGGATCATCGACGTCACCGCGACCACGAAGAGCTGCTTGAAGCAGGAGAGCGCGGTGAGGATGTCCTCGCTGATCCCCTCCGCGAAGATGCGATCGTCCTCGCCGCCGATCGCCTGGAACGGCTGCACCGCGATCGACGGCTTCGCGGGTTGCGCGAGGGCGCTCGCAGGGACGCCGGCCGCGTCGAGCGTCACCGCGCTCGCGGCGACCACACCGCAGCGGGCGCGCACCTGATCGATCGCGGTGACCAGCGCGCTGCCGTCGGCGGGCCGGGAGGCTGCGTCCTTCGCGAGCAGACGGCGCGCGAGGGCCGCGACCTCCGGCGGCAGGCGGGGATTGACGAGCACGGGGTCGGGGAGCGGATCGCGGACGTGCGCCATCATCAGGGCCATCGCGGTGGGCGCGGAGTACGGCGGCGCGCCGGTGACGAGCTCGTAGAGCACGACCCCGAGCGCATAGATGTCGATGCTCGGCGAGTCCGCCTGGCCCTCGAGGACGTGCTCGGGCGCGATGTAGCCGGGCGTGCCGGTCACGGTGCCGAGCGGCGTCGCGCCGGTGATGCGGTCCTTGGCGCAGAGCTCGGCGATGCCGAAGTCGAGGAGCTTCGCGCTGAGGCCGCGGTCCCTGTCGGGGACCAGGATCACGTTCTCCGGCTTCACGTCCCGGTGGACGATCCCGACGTCGTGCGCGCTCCGGAGCGCGCAGGCGATGTCGCGCACCCAGGAGAGCGCGTGCGCGAGCGGCACGGGACCGCGCTCGATGTGGGCGCGCAGCGTCTCGCCCTCGAGCAGCTGCATCGCGATGAAGGGCTCGCCCTCGTGCTCGCCGAAATCGTAGACGGTGACCACGTGCGGGCAGTTGAGCTGGGCCACGACCTGCGCCTCGCGCTCGAAGCGCGCCCGATCGTCGTCGCTGGTGCGCGCGCCGTGGATCACCTTCAGCGCGACCTTGCGGCCGAGCGGCTCCTGAACGGCGACGTAGACCTGGCCCATGCCACCGCGCCCGAGCGTGCCCTCGACGCGGTACTTCCCCCCGATGACGCGCCCCGGCTCCACCGATGCGAGGGTAGCGCCCGGTGCGGTCCTCTGGAAGCGCTCGCGCCCTGACCGCCGGCACGTGCGCCGGTTTCCCGGCCGGCTCCGAGAACGGCCACCAGCTCGTCGCCCGCAGCGATCGGCCCGCCCGTACCTCGCGATCGGCAACCGCGATCCCCAGGACTCGGCGGAGTACCCCGACGACGATCTCGCCTACCTCGAGGGGGCGGACGGGCGCGCGGTGTTCACCCGCAAGGACGGAAGCGCGCTCTGAGGCGCCGAGGCCGGGAGCCGTGGGCCGCCGCCCCGTCTACGCGCCTTCGGTTCATGGCTTCGCGCACCGGACGCCGTCCCATGCGTCCATGCTCGACGCCGGCTTGTCGAACCAGTTGTTGGCGCTCGGCACCATTTCGGGGTGCGAGCCGGCCCACGAGCCGCCCATGAGCATCACGCCGTTGGAGCCGCTGTCCGTCGTCCACTCCCAGACGTTGCCGGCCATGTCGCAGAGACCGCTCGCGGTGTTGCCGCTCGGCTTGCTGCAGACGGGTGCGGTGCCCCCGGCGCCGCATCCACCGACCCTGCTCCACTCCCCTCGGGCCGGCTCGTACATCACCGTTCGCGCGCAGGTGGCCTGCTCGCTCCCCCAAGGGAACGCGCCGCGCCTGCCGGCCTCGGCCTTCCACTCCGCGCCCGTCGGCAATCGCCCCCCGACCCATTGGCAGAACCGAGCCGCCGCGGCGAAGTTGATGCAGTTCATCGGGTGGGCTCGACGCGCGTCGACTCCGTAGTTGCACTGGCCGTCCTGCGCGCCCGTGCGATAGCCGGCCGTGCACACCCCCGCGTCGACGCATTTGCGAAACTGGGCGACGGTGACCTCGGTCTGCGACATGTTCACGCCGGACGCCGTTCGGACCCACGCGAGATCGGCGGCGAGCGGTCCCGCGGGCTGGGATGCCACGGTCGCGGGCGCCGGCGGCTGCGCGGCGATGACCGGCACGCAGCCGGTCCCAGGCTCGAAGCGCAGGCCCGTCGGGCAGGTCGTGCTCACGGCGGCGACGCACCGGCCTGCTTCGATCTTCGAGCCCGCCGGGCACTCGATCTGCGTGACGACCTGCTTGCGAACGCATTGCTTGCCGTCCCACGCCGTGGCGTCGGGGCAAACGGGATCGATGCGCTTGGGCTCGCCCAGCGGAACGACCTCGAGCCGGAGGAACGCGCCGCACTGCGGGGGCGGCTCCTTGTCCGCCGGGGTCGCCTTGTCGCAGGCTGCTTTGTCGCCGTCGCGATTCAAGAGCTCTCGCTGGGAGCCGCTCTTCGCGCCCGCCCCCGCGCCGAGCACCGTCGCGCCGCCGCCGGCCTCCGCCTCGGCGCCGGCGAAGAACTCGAACGCGCCGGCCGTGATCGCCGAGACGATGTGCGTCGCCTCGGCGCAGTCGCCCTCCAGCTCGTCCTTGCGCACCGTGGCCTTGTCCGCCTCGTACTTGCCGACGACGGTCATCGCCACGTCGAGCTCACCGACCTTCTGCAGCTTGCCCTCGAGCCTCGCCGCCCCGAGCGGGACGTTCGCGTAGAGCTCGTCGGCGTCGCGCATCACGATCCGATCGTCCTTGCGCGTGAAGGCCGTGTACCCGTACGCGCCGGGCGCCCTGCACCGCGGGAGGACCTCCATCTCGCAGCCCTGGTAATGCACGGCCACGAGGCCGCGCTTCACCCGCGCCTCGAGGTCGCCCCGGTCCGCCGACGGCCACTCGACGATGAGCGGTCGGGCCTGGCTCTTGGTGACGCCGCACTTCGTCTGCCCCTCGGGCTCGAACTCGGGCGGCTTCGCCAGGTTCGAGGCCGCGTTGCCTCCGGAGCACGACGAGGTGAGGACCGCGAGGAGGAAGCCGGCGACGAAGGCGGGCGAAGTACGCACCGAGCCATCGTATCGCGCGCGGCCGCAGCGCGGGAAGCGCCTGCGCGTGCACTTCGCGCTCGACGGCGTCGATCTTCGGCGGCTCCTGGCCCTGACGACCCGAGGCCCGGTGCCGCGATCGTCCGCGTCTCTGACCCGCATTGGGCGCTGCGGGGGCGTCAGCGCTTGCAGAAGCGCTGCAGGAACGACTGGGCGTAGCTCTCGCCCATCGAGGGCGAGTTGCCCTTCGCCACCAGGACGGCGCGGATCAGCTGCGCGCCCTCGTCGCACCGGCCGGCGAGCATCAGGCAGGTGGCGCGGCTGGTCGCGTACGTGCTTGCCGGGTTGCTCGTCCGCGCGGCGGCGTCGGAGGTGAAGCGGTCGTAGCGGTCGAAGTCGGCGAGGCAGGCCCCGTCGTTGGCCGCGGTCTTGGACAGGCCCGCGCCGAGCGCGCTCATCGCCTGGTCGGCGTTGCCCTGGGCGACGGCGGCGGCGTCGGGCGTGTACCTGCCCGCGCAGCCCTTGTAGCTCGAGTCGAAGCTCGCCTGCGACCCGCCGGGCATCTCGGTGCGGAAGACCTTCCAGGCGGTCGGGCAGTCGCCGCCCTTCGCGAAGCATTCGATGGCCGACACCTTCTGCCTCAACGCCGACTCGACGGCGCCGTCGCGCTCGGAGGCCTTGAGGGTCGGCGCCACCTTGGTGAGCGTGTCGTAGGCGCTCCGGCAGGTCGCGAGCGGCACGGGACCCGAGTTGATGCCGGCGAGATCGTTCCCGGCGCGGAGCACCTTGTCGCGGGGCGAGAGGGAGCCCTCGCAGTAGCTGGCGGCGTGGCCGTCGACGATGCGATCGACCATCTCCGGGCCCATCTTGGTCATCGACGACGACTCGGTGATCTTGCGGTCGAGCGCCTTCCCCGCCGCGCACTGGCCGCTCATCATGAGGCAGGTCGCCCTCATGTTGGCGTACGTCGACTTGGGGTTCGACGAGTTCGAGCCCGGGTCGAGCTTGTCGCGCGCGTCGAGGTCGGCCAGGCAGCCGCGGCCGTCGCGCGCCTGCATCTTCTGGAGGGCGCTCTGGTAGAGCGCGTAGGCCTTCTTCTCGCCGGCGCGCTCGCGGTTGATCTTGCCGGCCGCGTTGAGCGATGCGGCCGAGTCGGGCGCGCGCGCCTCGGCCGCGTCGGGGTCGTCGCCCTCCGAGATCGGCCGCAGCGTGAGGCGGATCGGCGCCTTGCAGCCGTGGACCTCCCGCGCGCTCTCGCCGCGGCACGAGGCGAGCTGGCCGCCCTTCTTCTCGACGGCGCTCGTGTTCTTGGTCTTGCCGCCGGCGCCCGCGCCCCACACGCTGGCGCCGATCTCGCCCTGGATGTTCTTGGTGCTGCCGAGCGCGAAGGCCCCGAGATTGATCCCGTAGACGAAGTGCGTCGCCTCCCGGCAGGCCGCGATCCGCTCGATGTCGCGCCGGAACACCGCCGAGCGGGTGGCGGTCCGCACGCCGGCGACGAAGTACTCCATCCGGAACTTCTCGCCGCCGGCGACGCGCGCGCCGAGCGAGGCGGCGCCGAGGGGGAGCTCGGCGAAGAGCTCGTCCTCGTTCTCGATCTCGATCTTCTCGACCGAGCCGCTGGTCCAGTCGATCGGGCGGTAGGTGCCGAAGCTGCCGCGGACCGCGTCGTCGGCGCAGCCGTCGAGCAAGGTGAGCTCGCACCCCTCGTACTTGACGAACACGACGTCGGTGGCGGAGCGCGCCTCGAAGCTCGAGGCGTCGGTCGCGTCCCACTCGATCACGAAGGGGCGGTCGTGGTGGCGGGGATCGCAGCGGCCCTTGCCCGCCACGGTCTGGTCCATGAGCGAGCTCTGTCCGGATTCGCGCGGGGGCGTGACCGCGCCGATGGCGCCGCACCCGGCGGCCCCCACGAGCAGCGCACCGGCGGTCATGATCGGCCTCAGCATGGCGGGCTCCGGCGAAGTACGCGCCGAGCCTCGCGCACCTTCCCTCGATCGTCAACGCCGCGGCGGCGGGAGGTGCGGCGGCCCGGAGCCCAGCGCGACCAGCGAGAGCGCGAGCGGGAGCTCGACACACCGTGTGCGGCGGCGCACCGATGCCGTCATCCGGGCCGCGCGCTCGGCTCGCGCGCGTGCACAATCGCTCGCTCTCGGCATGTCGAACTCCCGCGCGTCCACCACGTCCGTGCAGAGGCCGCTCCCCGTCCCCAGCGACCGCGCCGCGTGCCAGGCCATGTTCGAGCTGCTGGACGGCAGCCTCCGCTGCCGCGTCGACGGCGAGCTGTCGGTCGACTCCGAGGAGGGCCGGTACCGGTTCATCGACGGGGTCTGCTTCGCCGCGCCGGCGCCGCAGCAGGTGGGCGCGTCGCTGGTGGGCTGGTTGATCGAGTCCGAGCGAGCCAGCGCCGTCATCACCCGCTGGCGCGCGGGCGCGCGCGCCGTCCTCGCGCGCGACGGCGCCGGAGTGCGCGTCACCGGGACCACCGTGGCGCTGCGTCACCAGGGAGCGCCGGTCGAGGACGGGTTCGCGACGCACGATGGACGCCTCGTGTTCGCCCACGAGAGCGACCGGCCTCCGCCTCCTCACGGCTCGGCGCGCTCGCTCGAGGTGCACCGCGAGCGCGGGCACGTCGACGTCTCGCGCCACGAGCTCGAGGACGAAGGCGATCGACCCACGTCCCCGCCGTGCGCGGCCGCCCAGATGGCGCTGTCGATCGAGAGGATGCTCCACGTCCTCGACGAGCCCTCCGAGCCGACGCCTCCGAGGACGCGCTCGCAACCCGCGCCGCCGGCGTGGGCGCTCAGCCCGATGGCGGCTCCGCTCGGCGGCAGCCCGCCCGCGCGCGCCGGCGACCCGGTGGAGCCTCTCCCTCCGCCGCGCCCCGAGCCGTAACGCTGGTCGCTCCCGGGGACCATGGCTCGGAGCTGGCGTCGATTCGGATCGACGCGGCTCACCGGGAGCTGATCCCGAAACCCCGCCCGACTCGTCAAGCCAGCCCGTCGTCGAGCGCGGCGCGCACCAGGCTGGCCCGCGAGCTCACGTCGAGCTTGCGATAGAGGTTCTTCACGTGGCTCTTGATCGTGTGCTCCGAGATCTCGAGCTGGGCGGCGGCGCTGGCCGCGGTGTGCCCGCTCGCGAGCAGAACCAGGACCTCGCGCTCGCGAGGCGTGAGGGACGGCGCGCCAGGATCCGGCTTCGGCTTCGGGCCCGGCGCCGTCGACTGGACGTACTTGAGCACGCGGCGCGCCACGCGCGCGCTGAGCGGAGGGCGCCCGGCGAGGATCTCTCGCAAGAGCGCGGCGGCGTCGGCGCGCGACTCGTCCTTCAGCAGGTAGCCGTCGGCGCCCTGCTGGAGGGCGACGAAGAGGTGCTCGTCGTCGTCGAAGACGGTGACCACGACGACCCAGACGTCCGCGTGGCGCTCGCGGATGAACGGGAGGAGCGACGCCCCCGTGCCGTCCGGCAGATTGAGGTCGAGCACGACGAGATCGACCGCGCGTTCGTCGAGCAACGCCCGGGCCGCGGCCAGCGTGCGCGCACCGTGCACGACGATCGGCCCGAACGCCTCGCGCACCACCGACGTGGTGAACCGGAGATCCTCGCTCCGGTCCTCGACGAGGAGGGCGGACGTCACGCGGGTGGGCGGGTTCATGGCTCGGCGCTCCAAGGCAGCCGGAGCGTGAGGCGAAAGGTGCCGTCGCTCCGAGAGAAGCTCGCGTCGCCGCCGAGCTCGGCGAGCCGCGAGACGATGTTCTCCATCCCCATCCCCACCTCGATCGGCCCGTCCGCCGCGGCCTCGTTGGAGACGGTGGCGCCGAGCTCGTCGTCGCGGAGCTCGAGCTCGTACCGGACCGTGCCGGATCCGTGCTTCAGCGCGTTCGTCATGCTCTCGCGCAGGACCCGGGTCAAGTTGGCCCGGCTCCGCGCCGAGAGCACGCGGTCGGCCGTGCCGCGCACGCTCCACTCGAGGTTCCGCCGGTCGGCCTGGGCACGCCCGCGCAGATCGGCCTCGAGGTCGTCGAGGACGTCTCGGCAAGACGTCGGCGTGTCCTGCAGGGCGGTGAGCACGTCGCGCAGATCGCTCATCGCGGCCTTGGCGAGGCTGGTGGTGCGCTCGTCGGTGGACTCGTGCGCGATGCGGATGATGCTCGCGCCGAGGTCGTCGTGGAGATCGCGCCGGATGCGCGTACGCTCGGCGACTTGGCCCTCCTCCCGGGCGTCGATCGCCTGGCGCACGGACTCGCTGAGCGTGAGGAGGTGGGTGGCGCGCTCGACGTCCTCGCGCGCGTAGAGGCGGGCGCCGTTTTCGCGGAAATGACAGCGGAAGGCGCCGTCTCTCGTGGGCGACGGCACCTCGAGCCAGGCGCCGTCGCTGGTGAGCCGCGGCGCGCCGACGGCCTCCTTCGTCTCCAGGATCTCGAGGGGGTCGAAGCTCGACTGCAACGCGTCGCGGAAGCTCGCTCGCAGGTCTTGCACGGTCGCCGCGGCGATCAGCTCCTTCGCGTCGTAGTCCGCCGTCCGCTTGCGTGCCCTTCCGAGCCGCTCGAACATCCTCTGGCGAATCGGGAAGTACACCCAGCCGACGACGACGACCGCGGCGACGAGGGCGACGTTCTGTTTGACGTCGAAGAGATGCGTCAAGACGAGGTCGACGCCGACCACCGCCATGCCGCTCAGGATCCAGGACCAGGTCCGGAACCACCACCGATCGAGCTCGAACAGGCGAAACCGCAGCACGCCGAGCGAGATGCCCACGTACATCACCACCATCGAGACGAGCCCCGTCGTCTGCGTGATCACGGGCGGCGAGCCGAGCAGCACCGGCAAGGTGATGAGCGTGAAGAAGAAGATCACGCCGACGAACGTCGAGAGCAGGATCCATCCGAAGGCTGCGCGCTGGACCGGATTGCGCCGCGCGGAGCGCCACTGCCAGAAGGAGAAGCCCAGGAAGAGCACGAACTGCGCGGCGTTCGCCGTGTAGAAGCCCGAGATGGCCATGTCGCCCCACTGGTAGTGGCCCGCGACGCCGGCGAAGACGGCGAGGGCCCACAGCCAGGAGGTCGAGCGCATGAGCCGGACGGGGTAGACGGCGAGCATGCTGATCACGCCCGCCGCGAAGAGCAGCGCGCCCACGTGATCCGCGGTCGACAAGAGCCGGAACTGGTCCGGATCCATCGCGAGCGGACGCGCGGCGTAGAGCGCCGCCGGCCACACCGCGACGCAGAACGCGACGGCGGAGATCGCGTACATCCGTGCGGCGGGGCCGCGGTCGGAGAACGCATACGTCACGAACCCGACCATCCACGTCACCAGCGAGGCGACGAGCAGCGTGTAGAAGGCGAGCGGCAGCTGGGTGAGGCTGCGCCTCACGATCGGGACCGATCGCCAGGCGCCGCCGACGCGGACGTCGACCGTGGATCCCTGCAGCCGCTTCCAGATCTCGCCCTGCCGACCGTAGAAGCTCTCGAGCTCCGCCCACGAGCCGGCCACGTCCGGCTCCTCGATCAGGTCGACCGGCTCGAGGTGAAACGGCGCCGCCTCGGGCCCCGTCGCTCGTATCTCGGTGACCTCGGCCCCCGATGGCCGGGTGACGAGCCGCTCGCCGTCGATTTCGAGGCCGAAGGGAAGCGCGGGGAGCCGCTGCGCCGCGACGACGAGGAGCACGGTCACGCCAAGCGCGACGCCGAGCGAAGCGTTGACGATCCGAGCGGGGCTCGCCCCGCGCGCCTTCGGCGTACCGTCGTTCGGGGACATCCCGTCGCCGACGGTGCCACGGGTCGGGCCGACGCAGTGAAGAAAACCTGCGGCGTCGTGGCGGTGAGCCTCGAGCTCCCTGACCCGCGCGCTGGTCGCCGAGGCGGCGCCCGGCTACCCGCGCGGCCCGGGGGCGCCGAGCCTAGCCGCGCAGCCGCCGGGCGATCCGCTCTTCGAGCGCCGTCGCCTCGATCCCCAGCGCCGCCGCGGCCGCGAGCAGGAGCGCGTACTCGCGGGGCTCGACCTGGCCATCGGCGATGGCGGCTTCGACCAGGAGCGCGAGGACACGGCTCTGCGAGTCGGGGTCGAGCCCGCGGAGGGTGTTGGTGGCGCTGCCGATGTCCCGGAGGCTCTCGGGCGCGTGCTCGCCCGGCAGCCGGAGCTTGGCCAGGGTGCGCCGCATGAACTCGCGCTCCTCCGGCGCGATCACGCCGTCGGCCAGCACGACGGCTTCGAGGAGCTGATAGATCTTGGCGCGCTGTTCGACGTCCACGAGCCGATGATACCGTGAAGCTTCGCGCGCGGAAGCTCGACGCGCAGCTTGTGGCGGGGACGGTCGGGTTGCGACCGAGCAGCCGTTTCGCTCCGGCGTCAGGACGGCCGAGCCGGGCTCGAGCGCATCGCCTCTCCGAACCATCGCCAGTCCTCGTAGCGCGCGATCGGCGGCGGATCGCCCCTGAGGATCGCCACGAGCTCCCAGTACCGCGCGCCGCGAGGATCGTACTTCACGCGCATGTGCGCGCGCATCGCGACCGCGTCGCCGTGACCGGCCGCGGCCGCCATCGTGCGGGTGAAGCGCTCCACGATGGCGGAGGCCTCTTCCGACGACGGAGGAACGCCGCGCGCCCGGGCGTCGCTCACGGCGGTCAGCGCGACCTGCTGCGCGTCCAGGAACGCGCCGATGTCGAAGGCCGGGGCCCACGTGTCGCCGGCGTTGACGCGCTTGCATGCGAGGAACGTCGCATCCTCGAGCATGCCCTCGAGCTCCATCCACGCGCCGATTTGCTCGGGCGTCGGATCGTCGGGCAGGGACGGCGCGCTGGCGTCGATCATCCCCTCGACCCACTGGCGCTCGGCGGGGAGCCCCTCGACGACCTTCCCGTAGAACGCCGCCACGACCCTGCGCCGGTCCTCGTTCGATGCTCGTGTGACCATGGTGATCCTCCTCAGTTGCTTCTCCGTCGCGCCCGACCGGATGGCCAGCCGGAGCGCGGAGGCGATCCGCTGCAGGGCGGCGATGTGCGCCTCGACGGCGCCGAGCCGCAGCTCGAGCAGCCTGTCGAGCGTGATGTCGCGGCGGAGCACCTTGCCGATGTCCTCGAGCCCGACGCCCGCCTCGCGCAGCGCCCGGATCAGATCGATCCGGAGCGCGTGCTCTTCGCTGTAGAGCCGGTAGCCGCTCCGCGACCGCCCGGCCGGAGGCAAGAGGCCCTCGTCGGAGTAGAAGCGCAGCGTCTTGACGGAGACGCCGGTGCGTCGCGACAGCTCGCCGATCGTCAGCTTCCGTCCCATGGCCGTCATCGTGATGTCTCCACCAGGAGGAGAGTCAACCCCGAGATCGCAGTCGCGGCGGAGGGGGCCGGGCACCCCGGTCCCGGAGCGACCGATCCTCGGGGATTACGGCGGGGGCGCCGAGCGTACAGGGTGCATGGTGCCCGTCCGCCGTCTCACCGCGGCGATGCTCCTCGGATCGGTGATGGCGCTCGGCGCGGCCGTCGTGATCGCGATCGTGACCGCGAGCGGCGAAGGCCGGGCCGAGGAGCCCGCCGGAGACGACGCCGAGGCCGGACTCGACGTCGAGCGCCGGCGCCTCCGCGCCGCACTCTCGCGCGCGCGCACCGAGAGGAAGCGCGCCGAGGTCCTCCGCGAGGCGTCCCGACTCCTGGAGCGCTCCCTCGCCGACGAGATCCTGCCGCGCTGGAACGGGACCCCGTGGTCCTTCTCGGGGACCTCGCGCGAGCCGGGGCGCGGCTCGATCGCCTGCGGCTACTTCGTCAGCACCACGCTCGAGCAAGCGGGCCTCCGCGTCGAGCGGGCGCGCCTCGCGCAGCAGCCTTCGGAGGACATCATCAAGACGCTGGTCGCGCCCGCGGCGATCACGCGCTACTCCGACGCGCCGATCGAGGCGTTCGTCGCCGCGGTCGCGGCGCGAGGCGATGGTCTCTACGTGGTCGGCCTCGACAACCACGTCGGCTACCTCATCGTGCGGGGCGGCGCCGTCTGGTTCCATCACGCCTCGTACATGGATCCGGTCCGCGTCGTCCGCGAGAGCGCTCTCGCCTCTCGCCCGCTGGCGAGCTCGCGCTACCGCGTCGTCGGCAAGCTGTTCGCCGACGGTGCGCTCGCGGAGGCGTGGCTCGGGGACGAGCCGATCCCGACGTTCACGCGGGCGGCGCGGTAGCGCCGGTCGACGCGCAGGCCCGTCGTGCGCCCCGTCGACGCCCGGCGCCCGCCGTGCGAAGGAACGCGGCATGAGCTCCGGCGACCACAAGATCTACCCGCATGGCAAACCCGAGCCGTTCGCCCCCGGCCTCTGGCAGGTCCGCGGCACCCTCGCGTTCCCGCTCATCCGGAAGATGGTCATCCACCGCCTCCCGGACGAGACGCTCCTCTTGCACAGCGTGGTCGCGATGGACGAGGACGGGATGCGGGCGCTCGAGGCGATCGGAACGCCGTCGGTCATGGTGGTCCCTCACCCGATGCACACGATGGACGCCCCGTTCTATGCGCGGCGCTACCCCGACATGAAGGTCGTCGCGCCGAGAGACATCGCCGCCTCGCTCGCCGGCAAGCTCGAGGTCCACGCCACTCCCGAGGAAGCGCTCCCGGCCCTCGACATCCAGCCGGCCGTCATCCCGGGCATGAAGTACACCGAGGTGGTGCTCGACGTCCCCGCCGCGGAGGGCGGTCGGGCGCTCCTCTTCACCGACCTCGTCGGGCGCGGAAAGCCGAAGGGCCTCATCGCACGCGTGCTCGGCCCGCCGCGCGGGAGCGGCGTCGCGCGCATCGTGAAATTCCGGCAGATCGCCGACCGGGAGAGCGTTCGCGGCTTCTTGCGCCGCGCGGCGGACACGCCGAGCCTCCGCGCCGTCATGGGCTCCCACAGCGAGCCCGTGACGGACGACGCGTCCGGCTTCCTGCGCGGCGCCGCCGACGGCCTGTAGGTCTCTCCCGGCCGTCGACCAGCCCCGCGATCACTCCGACAGGGAGACCTTGGCGAAGTCCTCGAGCGGGTGGACCGCGCCCAAAGTGAACCACGCGCCTTCGTCTTGGAGCGGCACGCAGCTGCCGTCCCCGCCGACGCCGTAGACGGTGCCCACGAAGGGCTCACCGCGCTCCCACACCTCGCTCGCCACGAAGCCGCCGCCGCAGTCGTTGGGCACCGGGTGCGGAAGGAACCGATCCTCGATCACGGGCCCGCAGCCCCCGACCTCGCCGGGCATCACCACCTGGGTGCATTGCGGATCGCCGTACGCGAACGGGTAGATGCTGCCCGGGATGCAGCGCACCTGGCCGTCCGAGGTGATCTGCGCCTCGCAGGCGGTGTCGAGCTCGCTGTCGTAGAAGCGGCGATCGTGCGACCCGGAGCGCATCGTCGTGGAGCCGAGCGCGGATCCGCCGCCAGCCAAGAGCAACGCGCGGAGACGGCCGCTCCCGACCTGGACCGATTGGAGCACCGGGAGCGCGGAGGCCGGCACCTCGGCGCCGGCGCGGGCGAACGTGGCCTCCGACTCGAACCCGTCGAAGCACTGCCCGGCGACGTGCTTCGACACCTCGGCGACGTCCTCGAGCAGCTCGAAGTGCTGCGTGTCGCCTGGGCACACGCCTGCGTCTTGCGTCGCCGTGGTCGCGAGGCTCGGCTTGGGCTCGCCGCACTCGGAGCCGTATTGCGCGGCGCGGTCGCCGGAGCAGCCTGGCCCGACGAAGAGCTCGCCCCCGTCGGACAGACCCATGAACGCTTCGTGGGCGTCGAGGCACCGGAGCTCGCCGCCGAACCACGCCGCCGTGCAGGAGGCGCCCTTGCGGGTGAAGCCGATGGTCACCGACGTGCCGTCGTCCGCGACGACTTGCTCCAAGGCGAGGTCGCCCTCGAGCGCGACCGACGTCAGCTGTCCGCCGACGAACTGGTCGAGCGGGACCTCGGTCGCTCCCTCCCACGCCCCGACCGACGCGCCGCCGCCGCCGCAGTTGGGCAGGCGTACGTCGTGGAGCGGATGGGGCGGAGGCGAGCCGGCCGGCGCCTGGACGGCGGCCGTCGCGACCGTGACGCCGCAAGCGTTGGTCTCGAGCACGGTGGCAAACGCCGGCGCGCCGCACGCACCGAAGAAGACCTCGGCGCACTCGACGCGGGTCTCGGGCAGGCAGCGGAAGGTGCCGTCGGGGGTGGGGTAGAACGCGCACGACGTCCCGAGCTGGTGGTCGTAGAAGTCGAAGAGCACGCGGGCCCCGCCGCCCCCGTCGAGGAAGCGCGGCGATAGCCGTGAGCCCGCGGTGAACGGCGGCACCTCGCTCACGAACGCGCCTCCGCCGCCACCCTGATTGCCCGACCCGCCGCCGTCGGATTCGGATCCGCAGGCGACGATCGCCACCGCGACGAGCGACAGGGCGGCCCAGGAGAGCGTCGGAGCTCGCATCATGGGCGGTGCATCAGCACGCGGCGTGCCAACCGCCACGCCCGCGTTTCCTGCCGTTTCGAAGCGGCCGCGACGCATCGCACGCGCCAGCGTGTGCCAGCTGCCGTGCGGCGGATCACGAGGGCCGCCGCAGGGCGCGAATCTCTGCGACGAGCAGGCGGCAGCGATGGACACCCGAGCGATCGCCGGCTGCGGCGCGAGCCGGCGGCCCTGCTGGCTGGTGTCTTGCGGGTCGCGACCCGTCGTGGTCGCATGCCGCCGGGGAGGCACGGAGACCGACGTGAGAGCGCCGCAGCCCAATGCGCCGCCGGAGAGCTTGTGGGGGCACGAAGCGCTGCCGGAGCGCGAGGAGCTCCTCCGCGAGGCGGAGCGCATCGCGCACGTCGGCAGCTGGGCGTGGGACATGGGCACCGGCCGCGTCGCGTGGTCCGACGAGCTCTACGCCATCCTCGGCCTCGACCCGGCGCGCGACGAGGCCACGTTCGACGCCTTCCTCGCGTCGATCCTCCCGGACGACCGGCCCTACGTGTACGCGCTGAGCCAGCGCGCCGCGGCGGGCGACGTGGCCGAGCGCGCCGATTTCCGCATCCAGCGCCCCGACGGCACGCTGCGCGAGGTGACGGGCATCGCCCAGATCTTCCGCGGTCCCGACCGCGCGCCGCGCCGGATGATCGGCACCGTGATGGACGTCACCTCGCAGAAGCGGCTCGAGCGGCAGCTCGCGCAGGCACAGAAGATGGAGGCGCTCGGTCGCATCGCCGGCGGCGTCGCGCACGACTTCAACAACCTCCTGACGATCATCCTCTTGAACGTCAGGTCGATCATGCAGGACGAAAAGGACGAGCGCCTCGAGCGCATCCAGGAGGCGGCCACGCACGGCGCCTCGCTGACGAGGCAGCTCACGACCTTCAGCCGGCAGAACGTCGTTCCGCGCGTGGCGGCGCTCGATCTCAACGTCGTCGCCAAGGCGACCCTGGAGCTCGCCGCGCGCGTCGTGGCCGACGGGATCGACACGCGGTTCATCCCCTCGGCCGAGCCGGCCGCCGTCTTCGCCGACGAGGGTCAGATGCATCAGGTGCTCCTCAACCTGATCGTCAACGCGCGCGACGCCATGCCGGCCGGAGGCACGCTCGAGGTCGCCGTCGCGATCGTCGATCCGCCCGAGAACGTGCGCGACCTGCCGGTGCGCGCGAGCCGCTACGTGCGCCTCTCGGTGCGCGACACCGGGACGGGGATGGACGAAGCCGTCAGGGCCCGCGTCTTCGAGCCGTTCTTCACGACCAAGGAGGCCGGCAAGGGCAGCGGTCTCGGCCTCGCCACCGTGTTCGGCATCGTCGCGCAGAACGGCGGCGTGCTGGTCGTCGACTCCCAGCTCGGAGAGGGCTCGACGATGCACGTCTACCTGCCGCTCGACGGCGCCTCGGTGACGACGCGCGCTCCGGCGGGCGACGCCGACGATCTCGGGGGCACCGAGACGCTGCTCGTCGTGGAGGACGACCCCGGCGTGCGCGCCACGCTCTGCGCGGTCCTGACGGCCAAGGGTTACGACGTCATCCAGGCCGGGCGTCCGTCGCGCGTGCTCGAGCTCTGGCGCGAGCAGCGCGGTCGCGTGGCGCTGCTCGTCAGCGACGTGGTGATGCCCGAGATGAGCGGTCCCGAGCTCGCGGCGAAGCTCCGCGAAGACGCTCCCGAGCTGCCGGTCCTCTTCGTGACCGGGCACGATCCCGCGCCGGCGCTGGACCGGATGCCGGGCGCGCGCTGGCTCGCGAAGCCCTTCGCGTCGGCGGAGCTGTTGCAGGCCGTGCGCTCGCTGCTGGGCGGGCCGGGTTGTCGCGATTCCGGCTGAAGCCGGCCTAGGTTCCCCGCTGAAGCCGATTGAAGTCGAGGGCGTGCGCCCGCCCTTCCGCCGCGGGCTCGGCCCTCCACACGAGAGTCGTCGGCCTGCTGCTCATGCTCCTGGGGCTCGATGTGAGCCTTGATAACTTCGTCGGTCACATTGCCGCTGCCATAGGTCAAGCACCCGCGCGCCCCGATGTGGCGCCCCCAGAACAGCTTGCGTAGGTGCGCGCGCTCGCGAGGGCTTCAACCCTCCCAGCGTGGGACCGTGACGCCGAGCGGAAGCGCGAGCACGCCGCGCTCGCGCCCTCAGCGGGGCTGGTCCTCGAGCCGCGTCCGGCAGATCCGGTCCCAGACGGTCATCGCCTCGCCGAAGTTCACGGTCACGTGCGAGTGGTGGACGTTGTGGAACGCCGAGGTGTTGAGGCCCAGGCGCGGCAGCGTGGCCTCGGCCCAGCGATAGGTCACGCCGCAGTGCAGGTAGAAGTTCAGCGACACGAAGCCGAAGACGAGCCCCACGTAGAGCGGCGCCCAGTGCGTCGCTTCGGGGATGCAGAGGAGGAGGATGGGCCAGAAGGTGAGCAGCGCCTCGCCCGGGCCCACGGCGAAGCCGGCGAACGGCGTCGGATCGCGGAAGCGGTGGTGCGCCGCGTGGAAGGGGAACAGGGCGCGCGTGTGGAGCAGCCGGTGCTTCCAGTAGAGCCACGCGTCCATGCCGACGACGCCGAAGAGCATCATCGCGGTCACGCGCCAGGCGCTGGTGTCCGGCGGCAGGTCCCAGATCATGCCCGTGGGGTGACCGAGGCGCCATTGGGCGAGGGGCCAGGCGGCGAGGGCCGACGCGACGAACACCGCGCGCGTCGTCTCGAAGGCCTCGCGCGCGACGAGCGAGGGCCCGCGGCGCGGCCCCTGGATGCGCGCTCCCCGGCGCGCGGCGATCGCCGTCGCCAACGCGGCTCCCCCGAGGAGCGCCGCGGCGAGCAGCACGAACGCGGCGCCGAGGCAGGCGAACCACGTCGCCGGGCTCTCGGGGTGGAGCAGGCCCGCCGCCGCCAGCCCGAGCGGCAGGAGGGCGTCGATCGCGACAAGCGCGCTGCGGTGGACGGCGCCCTGCGACATCGCCTCAGGCGGCGAGCCGCCCCGCCGCCTTCCCGATCGCGGCGAGCACGCCGCCTGCGACGAGGAGGGGGACCGCGATCGCCACGACGGTCACCGCCTCGGACGAGTTGAGGGCCTGCCTCAGGAGGAGCGCGACGCCGCCGCAGCCGAGCAGCGGGACTCCGAACACCGTTCGCGGCGCCGGCCCCTGCCGAGGCGCATGCGGCTGCTGCGGCTGCTGGGGACCGTAGGCGGGCGGATACGGTCCATCAGGGTACGGCCCCGGGGAGTACGAATCCGCCATGCGCCGAGCCTATCCCAAGCCCTGGCCCGATTGTCCGAATCCCCCGCCCCCGCGGCGGTCGCTCGAGCGACCTCGAGACGGACGCTACTCGAAGCGGAGCGTCGCGAGCGCACGCTGGAGCTCGCTCTTCGTCGCGTCGGTCGTGTCCTCCTGCGTGCGTAGCGCGACGGCGATCGTGCCGCCGCTCGGCGTCGTCGTGGTCCACCGCTCGACGACGACGTCGTGATCCTCGGCCGCGCGGCGCACGTGCCGGCGGTCCTCGAGCATCTCCTCCGAGGCCGGCGAATGCTCGTGGAAGCGCACGCGCGCGTGGCGGGCGGCGCGGCCGGCGAAGACGGCGCTCTCGTCGATCTCGGGCTGCGCCGGCGCCGCGGGCGGGTCGTAGGGGCCGGACGTCGCGACGACGGTGAACGTGCTGCCCGGTTTGGGCGCGAAGTACGCGTAATCGAAGACGCCCGCGTGCTCGTCGTTCGAGGTCGTGAACGAGACCGGCGGAGACGCGCTCGCGCAGAACGAGAAGCGCCCGCGCGGGTCGACGAAGCGGGCGGGACAGCCGCTCGCCGCGCGGGGCGCGGGCTCTTCGTGCGTGCACGAGGCCAGCAGGGAGGCGAGGAGCGCGGCGCGGGCGAGCACGAGCGCATCGTAGCGTCGATCTCGCCGTGCGCCGGAGCCGGTCGCGGCGGGCCCGGGCGGTGTCCAGTCCGCGGGGCGGCTCGGCGTCCTGCGACGCGATCGGGCGGGTGGAACAACCGGGTGGGCTCGAGCGTCCAAGCTAGGATTGCCCGACGTCCCCGCCCGAGGAGCCACCCGATGACCGTCCCCGCCACCGGCTACCCGCCGCACGTGCCGCACAGCGGCGAGCCAAACGCCCGTGTCGCCGATGGAGGAAGAAGCGCGGGCAAGCGCGCCTTATGGCTGTTCGTGGCGTCGATTGGCCTGTTCGCCCTGACGATCGCGACGATGATGGCCGCCGACTCCGCCGCCCCCGGCGTCTACGGCTTCGGCGTGGCGAGCGTCGTCGCCGTCGCGGGGGCGGTGCTCGGTTTCGCGTCGCTCGCGGGCCGCTTGCGCGCGGTGGCCCCTACCAGCCCTGGCTTCACCGCGGCGGTGGTCCTGGCGATGCTCGGCAATGGGGCGATGGCGCTCCTCGGCGCGCTCTCGGCCCTGATGTCGACCGCCAACTTCTCGCGCGGCCGGCAGCTGCGGCGCTTCGGCCAGGTGCTCCTGCCGCCCGTCCACCAGGACGAAGCCTGGGCCGCGCTGCCGCTCCGCGCCGACGTCGACGAGCCGGTGCGATCGAGGCTGGCCGCCCAGTGGCGCGAGAACGGCCGCACCGAGCACGCGTCGGTCGCCGCCTTTGCGCGGCTCACGCTCGATCTGATGGCGCTCGGGGCGCCGCCCGCGCTGGTCGGCGCCGCGAACCGCGACGCGCTCGACGAGATCCGACACACCGAGCTCTGCTTCTCGCTCGCCCGCGCCATCGACGGCCAGGGCGCGAGCCCCGGCCCGTTCCCCGAGGCCCAGCGCGCCCGCACCCTCTCGCCGGTGCGGACGCTCGCGCTCGCCGCGCTCGCCGTCGACTCGCTGGTCGACGGCGCCCTCCACGAGGGCCTCTCGGCGCGCGTCGTCGCGCGCCTCGCGAAGCGCTGCGAAGACCCGCCGATCCGCGCCGTGCTCAAGGAGATCGCCGCCGACGAGGGCCGCCACGCCGCGCACGGCTGGGAGGTCGTCGAGTGGTGCCTCGCCGAGGCAGGCGCCCCGGTCGCGCACGCCCTCGCCGGCGCCCTCGAAGCCCTGCCGAAGAAGCTGCAGAGCCCGATGGCCGAGGAGGCGGCCGGTGGCGGCTGGGAGCGCTACGGCATCCCTGGCCGCGCGCTCGAGGCCGAGGAGCTGGCAAGGACGCGCGCCGACGTCGTGCGGCGCGTCGAGGGGTTGATCCGAGCCGCAGCGCCCGCGGTGGCCGCGTAGACGAGGCTCCTCCCTCTTCGAACGGGAGCGCGCTCGGTGCGAAGGCTCGTGTACGCTCGCGGCGTGCGTGCTCTCGCTCCGACGCTCGCGCTCGTGCTCGCCGCGTGCGCCTCGGCCGCGCCCAGGCCCCCTCCCCCACCCGCTTCGCCGCCTGCTCCGCCGCCGGTCGCGAAGCCCTCGTCGTCCGCCACGCCGGCGCCGCCGGCGGTCGAGCAGGCCTTCGCGGAGGCCGAGACCGCGTCTGCGTTCGCCGACCCCGAGCGCGTCGCCAAGCTCCGCTCGGCGTTCGCCGCCATCGACGCGATCGGCGCGGCGGAGCTCGCGAGGCAGAAGCTGCCGAGCCTCGCGATCGGCGTCGTCATCGACGGCGAGCTCGCCTACGCGAAGGGCTTCGGGTACGCGGACCTCGAGAAGAAGACGCCGGTCGACGCCGACACCGTCTACCGCATCGCCTCGATCACGAAGTCGTTCACGGGCACGGCCCTCCTCGCGCTCCGCGACGACGGCGTGCTCTCGCTCGACGATCCGCTGACGCGCTTCCTCCCCGAGGCCCGTGGGCTCGTGTACCCGACCCGCGACGCGGCGCCGATCACGCTCCGCCAGCTGCTCACGCACACCTCGGGGCTCCCGCGCATGGGCGGCTTCGATGCGCTCCACGCGCCGTCGGAGCAGGACATCGCCAGGTCGCTCGCGGGCTTCGCGCTCGCTCGCCCGCCGGGGTCGGCGTACTCGTACTCGAACCTCGGCTTCTCGCTCCTCGGCATCGTCGCGGGCCGCGCCGCCCACGCGCGGTACCGCGATCTCGTGAGGACGCGTCTGCTCGCGCCGCTCGGGATGACGTCGACCGCGTTCGATCCCGCCGATCTACCGCCGGGTCGCCTCGCGACGCCGTACGAGAAGGGCGACGACGGCGGCGCGAAGCCGGTGGAGCTCTGGCGGCTCGGCGCGGGCGAAGCATCGGGCGGCATCTACTCGTCGACGCGCGACCTCGGGCGCTGGGTCGCGTTCCAGCTCGCCGCGTACCCGCCGCGCAGCGGGCCCGACGCCGGGCCGGTCAAGCGCAGCACGGTCCGCGAGGCGCACTCGACGGGCGTCTCGAGCGACCTCGGGGTCCGGCTCGAGCCGGCGGCGAAGAAGGGCGAGTGGGCCGTCGACGCATGGGCCGACAGCTACGGCTTCGGTTGGATCACGGAGACGACGTGCGACTTCGATCCCGTCGTCCTGCACAACGGCGGCATCGACGGCTTCTCGTCCGAGATCCGCTTTTTGCCGAAGCACGGCGTCGGCGTCGTCGCCCTCGCCAACCTCGCCGACAGCGCCCCGGGCGTCGTCGCCCACAAGGCGCTCGCGGCGCTCGTGAAGACGGGCGGATTGAAGCCGCGCACGCCGGTGCTCGCGCCCGCGTTCGCGCCCGCGGTGGAGCGGCTCCTCGCCGTGATCACCGCGTGGGACGAGCAGGCGTACGCCGCCATGCTGACGAAGGGCCGCCCCGCCTACCCGAAGGAGAGGGAGGAGCTCGCCGGCTACCGTGAGCGCCACGGCGCGTGCAAGGGGTGGAAGCCCATCGAGATCGAAGACCCCACGAGAGCGAGGCTCGCGCTCGAATGCGAGCGGGGCTCGCTGGACATGAGCGTCAGGATTGGCCCCGACGGCCTCATCGCCGGCTTCGACGGCCGGTCCCGTGACGTCCCGATCCCGAAGGACGAGCGCGCGGTCGCGGACGCCATCGTCAGGCTCATCGCGAAGTGGGACGAAGGCCTCTACAAGAGGCACCTCGCGGCGGCGTTCAAGGACAAGGGCGAGGTGCGCGACTTCTACGACCACGTGCGCGAACGCCACGGGACGTGCGCGGTGAAGTCCGCCGCGCACGGGGCGTTCGATCGGACGATCCTCCTCGCGTGCGAGCGCGGCGGCGACGTGAACCTCACGCTGAAGCTCGACGCGAAGGACCCGAGCGTCGTGAAGGGATACGCGCTCCGTCCCGCCCGCCCCGGCGGGACGTGCCCTGTCCGCTGACGCCTCGCTGCCCGGGCTGGGCAGGAGCGCGCTAGGATGGGCGCGCCCGACCGATGTCGTACTGGACGTACTACCTCGCCTTCATGGTGCTCGCGTACGCCGCGCGCGATCCGCGGCTCCTGGCCGGCATCGTCCTGTTTCTGCTGCTGCGCCGGTACATCCCCGATCCCGGAGCCGTCTGGCGCGCCATGCGTCGCGCGAGCTCGTTGCGCCAGCAGGTGGCCGTCAACCCTGCGAACATCACGGCCCGCCGCGACCTCGCTCTCCTCTATCTCGATCTGCTCCGCCCCAAGCGCGCGGTCGGGCTGATCGAAGAGGCCCTCGGGCGCTCGCCCGACGACGCGGAGCTCCTCTACTTGCACGGGCTCGCGCTGCACCGCGCGGGGCGCCACGAGGCCGCGCTGGCCCCGTTGGTGCGGGCCGTGGACCAGGATCCGCGGATCCGCTTCGGCGCGCCGTACCTCGCCGCCGGCGACGCGCTCTACGCGCTGGGCCGCGACGACGAGGCGATCGACGCCTACGAGCGCTACGCCGACGGCAACAGCTCCGACGTCGGCGTGCACACGCGTCTCGGGCGAGCGCTCGCGCGCAAGGGCGATCACGCGGCGGCCAAGAGGGCCGTCCACGAAGCGATCCAGACGTGGGGCGTGCTCCGCGGCGGCATGCGCCGGCGAATGTTCGGGCGCTACCTCGAGGCGCAGTGGGCGCGCGTCACGGTCCTCCACGAGCCGCTGGCGATCGCGGCGGTGCTCGCCATCACCGCGGGCGCCGCGCTCGCGGCGCGCGCGGCGTACCCCGTGATGCGCAACGCGCTCGCCACGTGGGGCGCGGCGACGTCGGCGACGTTCGTCCCACCCGTCGCGCCCGGCGCGGACCGCGGCCTGTACGACGCGTTCGCGCGCTGCGGATCGCAGACGACCGGTGACTTCGTGGGCAAGTACGTGGTGGAGGTCGAGCGCGCGCCGGGCACAGGGGAGCCGTCGCCCACCGCTTCGCCCCGCGAGCGCGACGCTCGTGCGCGGCTCTACCGCGGGCAGTACGACAACTTCGAGGTGCAGCGCGACCGCATCCGCTGCGGCACCGAGACGGTCGCCGAGTTCTGCCTGACCCGCACGATCGAGCGCACCCCCGACGCGCTGCGAGCAGAGGCCGTCTGGCACGAGGACGTCGATGATCCGGGGGACGCGAGCGTGGTGGAGATCCGACTCGAGCGGCAGGGCGATGGATATCGGTTCGCGTACGGCCAGCCGGGGGCGAGCCCGGCCACGGCGTGGATCCCGCTGCGTCGCGCGGACTGACGATTGCGCTCTCGAGGGCCTCGCCGATCTCGCGTCTGGACGCGCATGGCGAGGTGGCGCAACAGGCGTCCACGAAGGCGCAATGCCCGACGGCACGTAGACGACCGCCACCGGCGCGCGAATGCCCGGTGGGCTTCCGGGACGGCGCTCGGTGTCACGGCTTGCGCGAAAGAGCGTCGATCGCCGCGCGCAGCACCGCCGCATCCGCCCGATCCCGATCGCGCATCCCTTCCTTCGTGAGCAACAGCCCCTCCAGATCGAGGACCGGGATCCGCTGCCCGTCGATGTCGACGGCGACGACGTGGCGCGCGAGCTCGCTCCACCGATGGCCGCAAGCGGCTGCCATCACGTCGACGGTGAACTCGTCGTTGATGCGGATGGCGGCTGGTCCTTCACCCTCCCAGATGGCGTCCTCGCCCACGAGCTCGCGCGCCGCTCCGTCGGGCAGCCGGCCGAGCGCAGCGATCCACCGCCGCGTGTTCTCGACCGACGGATCCACGAGCACGTCCACGTCCTCCGAGACCCGCACGAACCCGTGCGCCGCGATGGCGTAGCCGCCGATGAGCGCCCAACGTACGCCCTCCGCGTCGAGGAGCCGCGCGAGGTGCTTGACGTCCTCCCACGTCGCGGGCCGGGTGGTCTCGGTCATCCCGCGGTGTCGCGCGAGCGCGCCCGAGCCACCATCACCGACACGGTCCAGGCCTCTCGCGCGGCGTTCGCCTCCTCGTGGGACCGGTATCGAAACACGCCCTTCGGCGCTCCGGTGCGAGCGGGCTGGAGCGCGTCGAGCGCTGCGCGACGCGCCTTCGACGGAGCGCCACCGGCCGGCGGCGGCACGCGGCGGCCGACCGTTCGCCGGAATTGGTCGTCGCTCGTGCTCATGTGGCGAGCCTAGCACCGCCAGCGCGGCATGCGGCCGTCGAGCGCGAGGAGGCTGCTCGGCACCTCGACCCACCGGGCGCGAACGCCCGGTGGGCTCGGGTCTCCGGCTCGCTCATGCGCGAGCCGTCGCGATGAGCGTATCGGACCAGGCGCTGAGGCCCGCTCGTCGCTGGACCGCGACGCGGATCGCGATCTTCTGGCCGAGGGCGAGGCCCTCGGGCGCGTACCGTGCCTGGGTCACGGCGATCGACGGGCCCCAGCCCGTCGGGGTCCCGTCACCGACCTGCAGGAAGTAGCCCCGGTGCTCACGCACGTAGGTCCACTTCACGACGAGGCGGTTGTCCTTCGTGTAGGTCGCACGAAGGCCCGTCGGGGCCGCGGACGAAGGCTCGATGACGCGACGGGCGTCGACGGTGAGCCCCCATTGCTTGATCGCCTCCGCCGAGCCGCCGCTGGCGGCGTTGACGGCGGCGACCACGCGCTTCGCCGCGCGCTTCCACGCGGCGGAGTCCTTGAGGAGCGTCTGGACGAGCGCGACCTGGGTGGCCCGCGCGGCCTTCAGCTTCTGCTGGTTCGCGTCGAGCGTGTCGACCATCGTCGTCCACGCTTCGACGCTCTGCTTGACGTCCGCCTGATTGGCGTACTCCGGGTGCTTCTTGATCACCTCGGCGATCTGCCGAGCCTGATGCACCATCTGCTCCGGCCGGCGGCCGGACTTGGGGAGCTTCGCGCTGGAAGCGGACTCGTTCACCTGCACGTTGATCATACTCATGGCATCCTCCCATTCGGTTATCGGTCTCGAAGGCAAGCGAAGCGCGAAGAGCGTTCACGTGGCGGACGCGTGGCCTGCGCGCGTGCGAATGCGTGCGACGGCGCGGAGCCGGTCGCGCACGAGCCGGTCGTAGGCGGCGGCGCGCCGGCGGTCGTCCTGCGAGGCCGCGCGCCGATCGGCGTAGTCCTTGAGCGGCTCGTCCCCGCCGATCGTGGCGAGGAGCATCTCGGCGAGCTCGCCGCCGATGCCGGCGCCGGCGAAGAGCCGCGCGAGGCGCTCCGCGGCGGCGGCCTCGCCGTCGGCGAACGGCTCGACGTACTCCTCGTCGTGGAACGGACGCGGCCGCCCTCCCCGACGCGCGGCGCGGATGCGGTCGAACACGACGCCCCTGGTCGCCCAGCGGAGCGCGCGCGGCGCGTAACCGGAGTCGGTGGACACCGATCCGAGCGCCTGAAGGAAGGCGTAGACGACCTCTTGGTCGAGGTCCGGATCGCCTTTCGGCCCGGCGGCGTGGCGCAGCCTGCGGAGCATGGGCTCGAACGCCGCGAGGAGCATCGATTGCCAGAGCGGATGCGCCTCGCGCCGGTGCTCGCAGAGGAGCGCGCCGACGATGGCCGCACGATCCGCGGAGCCCATCCCCGAGCCCGGATCGAGCGCGGCGAGGACCGCGGGCGCCTCGTCGTACGGTGCGAGCGCAGGCTGGCGCGAGCGGCCCTCCGCGTACTCGGCCGCGAACCGGGTCGTCGCCTTCGTGGCCTCCTCGAACACGTGCTTCAGCGCCATGACGCCCTCCCTTCGCGACGAGCCCTCTTCGACGTCGCCATCTGCACTGATCAATACGGGTCAAGAGTTGACCGCCGGTTGGCCGCGGCTTGACTTTGGCGAGCCCGGGCCGGGCGACGCGTCGGCGCCGGCGGATCTCGGGCCGGCGGGTCCGAACTCGTGCTCATTCGCGGGGACGTCGCGTCCGCGGCGGCCGATCTCTCGTCCTTCGAGGCGGACGTCGCGTCCGACCTCGCCGACCTGGCGTCCATGGAAGCCGATCTCCCGTCTCCCGAGCCGGACGTCGGGTCCATCGAGGGCGACCTCCCGTCTCTGGAGGCCGACGTCGCGTCCATCGAGGGCGACGTCGCGTCTCCCCGGCCGGACGTCAGGTCCCTCGGGGCCGACGTGAGATCCCTCGCGCCGGTCGTCAGGTCCATCGAGGGCGACGCCAGGTTCCTCGAGCCGGACGTCGCGTCCCTCGCCAGAGACGTGCGATCGCCTCGATCGGACGTCAGCTCTCGCGGGGAGGACGTCGCGTCTCCCCGCTCCGACGTCAGGTCTCCCGGTCCGGACGTCGCGTCTCCCCGCTCCGACGTCGCGTCTCCCCGTCCCGACGTCGCGTCTCCCGGTCCGGACGTCAGGTCTCCCGCTTCGGATCTCGTCTCTCTGGAGGCGGACCTGACGTCTCCCGCGATGGACCTCACGTCGGCTCGTCCCGACGCGGCGTCTCCCGACCGAGACGTCACGTCGCTCGGCGCGGACCTCACGTCGCGCGAAGCGGACCTCACGTCTCCTGCGCCGGACGACGCGTCGCTCGGCCCTGACGCCAGATCCGTCGACGCGGACGCGACGCCTCTCGGGCGGGACGCCAGATCCCTCGACGAGGACGCGACGTCTCTCGGGCGGGACGCCAGATCCCTCGACGAGGACGCGACGTCTCTCGGGCGGGACGCCAGATCCGTCGCCTGAGACGGCAGATCCGGCGAGGGAAACGCGAAGTCGGCGACGCGGTCGCGCTCGGCGACGAGAAATCCGCGGCGAGCCTCCGGCTCGACGCGCCGCCCTGCGAGCTCGATGCGAGCTCCGGGCGCCACGTCTTCGCGCCGGCGTGGGCGGCCTGCTCCTTCGCGATCCGTTGCACCGTGGGACCGGGGTGGGCCGCGAGGGCGTCGCACGGGACGCGCTCGACGAGGACCTCGGGGTTCAGGCGGCAGCTTCCGCCGCGATCGCTCACGATCGGATCGAAGCGCTCTGGCACGGCGCCCTCGAGCTCCTTGCGGATCCGCGACGGCGCTTCGGGGGTCCGCGCGATCCCGAGCTCCTGATGCGACGACCAGGCGCCCGGGTTGCGCAGGTGTGCGGCGATCAGCCGGAGCAGGACGCCGTAGCCGCGCTCGCGCTGGGGCTCCTGCTCGCGGCGGCGGCGGCTACCTGCCGCGCTGCTCGCGCTCATCGCCGGTTCCTGCGCCGAGGGGGAGCGAAGGGCGCTGCTGAGGTTGCTCGATCCGCACACGACGCGAGAAGGAGAGGTCGCCAGCCGGACGCAGCTTGCGTACCTTTCCGCGGACCCTGGAGCGCGCTAGGTTGACACGAGCCATGGCCGATCCGGCACGCCGGCGTGCGACCTACGACGACGTCCTCCGCGCGCCTGCGCACATGGTCGCGGAGGTCCTCGATGGGGTCCTGCACGTCATGCCTCGTCCGAGACTCCGGCACGCGCGCGCGGCCTCGCGTCTCGGCGCACGCCTCGACGGGCCGTTCGACAGCGGCGTCGGGGGACCGGGCGGCTGGGTCTTGCTGGACGAGCCCGAGCTCCACCTCGGGCCGGAGCCGGACATCCTCGTCCCCGATCTCGCAGGCTGGCGGCGCGAGCGCATGCCCGAGATGCCGGACGAGCCCTTCTCGACGCTCGCGCCCGACTGGGTGTGCGAGGTCCTGTCACCCTCGACCGAGGACGTGGATCGCGTCGACAAGATGCCCATCTACGCTCGCGAAGGCGTGGCGCACCTCTGGCTGCTCGATCCTGGTTTGAAGACTCTCGAGGTCTGTCGGCTCGACGGCCGCACGTGGCGGATCGCGGGCGCGTGGAAGGGCGACGCGGTTGTCCGGGCCGAGCCGTTCGACGCCGTCGAGCTCGACCTCGCCGCGCTCTGGGCGCGCTGACTCGTCACGAGGAATGGTAGCCGCGTACGGGTCGCACCCACCGCGTCTGACGCCGGTCGAATTCCTCGCGCGCCTGGCGACGTCGAGGCGTGGAACCGCATGCTCGGGCTCTGATCTCGGATCGCGCACGAAGGCGAGCAACGCATCGGGATGGCATGGCCATCACGCGAGACTCGTGCGCGCCACCGGCGTGCGAGCATTTTTTGCCGGCGCGCGACCACGTAACGTCAGGGTGGGCCGCGCGGGCCGTCGATCCCGGAACGAGCCCCGGAGGATCTGGTGGACGTCGTGCGACGCAGCGCGAGCGAGCTCTTGGAGCGGGTGTCGGCGACGCTCGCCGACGACTCCGAGCACAACCTGCCGCTCGGCGTCGCGCAGCAGGTGGCGGACGCCGGCGCCAAGGCGTTCTTCGCCACGATCGAGGGCCCGCAGGGGGCGCTCGAGGGCGCGGCGGTCTGGACGCCTCCCCACCGGCTGCTCGCGTCGCGGCTCTCGAGCGAGGCGGCGGCGGCGCTCGCGGCGCACCTCTGCGACCACGCGCTCGCACCGCCGGGGGTCCTCGCGCCGGAGCAGTCCGCGCGCTTTCTCGCGGAAGCGTGGGTCGGGCGGACGGGCGCGTCGTTTCGCGTCGCCGTGAGGGAGGGTCTGTACGAGGTCCGGAGCGTGGTCACGCCGCCGGTCGTGCCGGGACGTCTGCGCACCGCGGTCGCGTCGGACGTCGAGCGGCTCTCGATCTGGATGAAGGCGTTCCACGACGACGTGCCGGTCGTCGAGGGGATCACGCTCGAGGCTGCGCGCCGCGTGATCGAGCCGCGCGTGGCGCAGGGCGCGATCGTCGTGTGGGACGACGGCGAGCCTGCGTGCATGGCCGGGCTCGCGCGGCGGACGCGTGCGCGCGTGGCGGTGAACTACGTCTACACGCCACCGGAGCGGCGCGGTCGCGGCTTCGCCAAGGCGTGCGTCGCCGAGCTCAGCCGCCGGCAGCTCGAGGGGCCCGGCGGACGCGAGGCGTGCTGCTTGATCGCCGACCTCGACAACCCGATCTCGAACGCGGTCTACCTCGCGATCGGTTACCGGCCCGTCGCGGATCTGCTCGCGATCGACTTCCTCTGACTCGCGGTCCACGCGGAATGGATGACGCGGATCCGATGCCGGGACCCACGTCCCGCGCCCCGAGCACCCGCACGTAGAGGCCCCGCGCGCGACCCCGCTCTGCGCGGCCACGAATCACTCACCGACGCTCACGTATCGACCATGTGCGTGCGGCGTGCGCTGGTCATTGGCGCGGACCACTGCGCAGACGCCTCGCAGCATCGCGATCCCCTGCCGGGTCAGGTAGCTCTGCCGTACGTCGAGCTCGTGGAGCCGAGAGAGCGCCGCCGCCCCGGCCTTCAGCTTCTTCGCGCCTGCGTCCGTGAGCGTTCCCATCGACAGGTCGAGCCTCTCCAGCTGCCGCAATACCCTCGACGCGAGGAGCGGCTCGCACGCCTCGTCCGTGAACTCCGCGTTCTGAAGGCCCAGGTCGCGAAGCGCCGGGAACCGGCTGCCCTCGAAGAGCGACGCCAGATCGTCGACCCGGCCCTCGGCGCCGTAGCTGCTCGAGCCGAACCAGACATGGAGCACGCGCAGCGCCGGGAGGTTGCCCGCCATCAGCGCCTCGATCGAACGGCTACCGAGGCCGCCGGTCCTGATCTCCAGGCGCTCCAGGTGTGGCCAGTCGAGCGAGCCGAGCTCGATCCCTGCGCCCTGCAAGGTGAGCTCCCTCAGCGAGGTCAACGCCCAGAGGGGCTCGCAGTCGCCGACGTTGGCCCACGAGATCTCGATCTCGTCGGGAAAGTGGAAGTCGCCGATGAACAGCTTCTCGAGCGACGGGGGCGCTGCCTGGCCGATGGCGGCGATGACTTGGTCGTAGCTCGCGCCCTGCTCGTCCCGGTTCATTCCGATGACGAGCTCGCGGATGACGTGGGCGTCGGGGTGGATGAGCAGGGCGTAAAGCGATTCGGCGAGCGGGGGGCCGGCGTCGTCGGCCCACGCGTCGAACGAGAGCCGGACCGAGGGGGCGATCTTCCCGAGTAGCTCGGGTGGCAGCGGCGCGGCGGTCGATGTCGCCTCCGGCGCGCGCAGCGCGATCGAGTCGCCTACGAGCCCGAAGCCGCGCGCGATCCGGGAGGCGATCAGCGACGCCATCGCGCGCGCCGCCGCTTCCGAGTCGACATGCGTGCGCGCGCACCGCCTGACCTGCCCGCCCTCGCGGCCGGAGGCGGTACGGAGCTCTGCACCGCGCTGCTCGACCTCCCAGAAGGTGCGCACCTCGGGGCGGCCCTTGAAGAGCATCAGCTCCTTCGTGAACGGGTTGACGCCCTGCCGATCCGGCGTTCCCGGGACGACGTGCACGTATCTCGGCATGGGTTCCTCGCAGCATCATCGCGCAGGGACTCGGTGGCGTCACGAGCCGCAGCCGGCGCTCGCGTCTTTCGACTTGGCGGACGGACAGGCCAGCTAGGCCAAGCCGCTGATGGGCCTCGAGCTCCCGGCCACGATCGCCCGCTTCCGCGCCGCCTGGGCTGCGAGCTCGCGCCGGCGGCCCGGAGGACGCTGGTCGGGCGCGCCGAGCCGTTCGACGCCGTCGAGCTCGACCTCGCCGCGCTCTGGGCGCGCTGACACGTTGCGACGAACGGTAGCTGCGTCGAGTGGGCTCACGAGGACGCGCCGCAGCGCCGCCTTTCACGCGGAACAGCACGAGCCAGCCCACCTCCTGAGCGCGCGTCCAGCCGGCGCGCCTACCACGGGCCAGAGGCCGGCCTCACGACGCGGATGAAGGAACGGGTGCCCGCCCGACGCGCGACCGGCATCACGGCGCTGCGGCAACGTCCACTCCAGGGCCGAGCGCTGTAGCCTTGGACGCGCGTCGCGAGGACTCCATGCCGAACTTCATCGAGCTCGTCTCCGTGTACTTGATGACGCCGTCACTGCCCGGGGACTGCGCACCCGAAGAGCTCCTCGATGCCACGGCGGAGGGCTTGCGGCGTTCGCAGCGCTTCGGCACGGTCCAGGTGCATCACGGGGCGGAGCCGCCAGCCGGTCATCACGTCGGCATCCGCGTCGGAACGATGCAAACGGTCGTCGGCGAGATGCCGCAGGTCGAGCTCCTGCTCCTGGACGCGTCCGGCGTCCTCATCGAGGCGGCCGAGCCATGCGGCTCGGAGGAGGACCTCCCCAGGGTGGCGGCCGATCTCGCGCTCCAGTTCGCGGACGAAGAGCTCTACCCGGAGCTCATGGCCGCGCGGGGCTGGACGGGAAAGCATGAGCACCCGCGGGTCCGGTATTTCGACGAGCGGGACGCCATGATGATCGGCGCCGCGCTGCTCGCGAACCTGTCGAACGGGTTGGCGCGAGGTCGGGAACTGGGGGGGACACCGACACCCCCGACGCTCGAGCGGCTCTGTGTCGTCAGCGAGCGCTCGGCGAACGCCGTCCTGCTCGTGCTCGCCGCCGAGATACTCTCGTTGTGGGGCGATGCGTCGGCGGTCCTGGCGCTCCTCCAGAAGGGGCACGATGGGCTACCGATCGACAAACGACCGGCGGTGGCTCGCCGGCTGCACGGCGCCGTGCGGCAGGCCCGGAACGGCGCCGAGCTCGCGTCGATGTTGGTCCACCTCGGCGCGTTGCCAGGGCCTTTCACACCGGAGAACCCTCCGAAGCATGCGGTGCTCCGCTGGCTCTCCATCACCGGCATCCGCTCCGAAAAACCCGCGGTGCTCGAGGACCTGAAGGACGCGCTGAGCGGGGCCTGGGCGCGTCTCCCAGCGCTCGGCATCTCGCTCGCCAAGCCCGCGCCGGACGAGGACTTCTCCTCGCTGGTCAACGCTTGTCGGCCAGCGCTGGCGCCGCTGGGGTTGACGACCGAGGTACAAAACCTGGCGGACTCTGCTCGCGACGCCTCGTCATGGCGGGCCGCTGCGGACGCCTTCCTTGAGCGCGCAGCGCGCGCCGCACCGCTCCTGGCGATCGAGCCGTGGTGGCAGTACGCCGCGCTGGGGCGGCCAGGGGCGCCCGAGGCGCGCCCTCTGCTGGAGGCGGCAATCACCCGGTCTCCTCAGGCGGCTTTCCTTCACGAGATCCTCGGGCTGGAGCACCTCTGCGCCGGCGACTTCGACGCCGCCGTCGCGCAGCTGACGAAGGCCATCGCGCTCCAGCCGGACAGCGCCAACGCCTACAACCTGCGCGGCGCCGGCCTCTCGGATCAAGGCAAGCGGTTGGACGATGCCATGCGCGATCTGAACCACGCAATCGAGCTCGACCCGAGCGTGGCCCTCGCCTGGTCGAACCGCGCCAAGACGCGGTATCGACTGCAGCAGCGCGACGAGGCGTTGCACGACATCGACCACGCGCTTCGCCTCGCACCAGGCCACGAAGACAGCACGCGGTTCCGCATAGCGGTCCTGCTCGACCTGGGGCGCGATGACGACGTGGTCGCCGCCGCGGACCGTTTTCTCTCGGGCCGAGCGTCGCCCGGGATTCTCATCAAACGAGGCACCGCCAAGCTCCGCCTGGGTGATCTCGCCGGGGCGCTGGCAGACCTCGACGCCGGCATCGCGCTCACTCCCCTCGAGGATGGGTTGTTTTTCCGCGGGCAGGTGCACCTGGCGATGGGCGCGCTCGACACGGCCGAGCGCGACTTCAGGCTCCTGCTCGAGAGCGACATCGGCGAGTCGAGGCGGAACGAGTGCTCGAACTTCATGACGGAGATCGATGCGCGTCGCCGCGCGACGCCCGCGACGAAGGACAATCGCGCCTGGTGGAAGAAGTTGTTCGGTTAAGAATACGCGCGCGAAACCGCCGAATGGACTCACGGACACGGCCTGGTGGCAGTCGCAGGAGGCGTACTGGATGGCGCAGCTCAACATGAGGCCGGTCTGGCAAGCGGCGTCGATGGGCATCGATGCGATGAGCGTGTTCGTGTACCTCAGCGGCCGCGTGCACGACCTCCCGCATCGCGTCGGGCGCGAGCTGCGTGACCGAGCAGCCCATCGCCTCGAGCGGAGGCCAGGACCTCGTGGCGGATCCGCGACCGCAGCGCGGCGCCGTCGGCGCGGCCGGCCGGCGCTCGCGGTGCGCCTAGCCTAGCTGCGGCGCGCCGGGCCGCTCGAGTGGGCATCGCTCGTCGAGCCCGCGCCGCCAGGCACCCCGTTCGCGCCGGGAGCCCATCGCCCTCGTGGTTGCTAGACGGTACGCTAGGGCCCCATGACGCGCAGCCCATGGGTCGTCGTCGCACCGCCGGGCGCGGGCTTCTCCGTCGAGATGCCTGGGCAGCCGACGGTAGAGGACAAGGGTCGCACGTTGCGCGTGATCCCGGCCTCCCAGTCGGCGGTCTACCAGGTGCAGATCGTCACGCTGGCGGACATTCCCGCCGATCCCGCAAGCGTCCTTCAACAGCTGCTACGGACCTCGGCGCGCGGCTGGCAGCCGTTCGAATGCGACGACTGCGTCGCGATCGACTGCTCGGTCTCCGACAAGAACGTCTTTCGCGTAGCGTTCTTCAAGGGCCGGATGGTCTACGTGTTGATGGTCGTCGCCATGACGCCGGCGACGTACGACTCCGACGACACCGACCGGTTCTTCGGCTCGTTGCGGTTCGTGTCGTCACCGAAGCGGGTGCAGATCGAGCGGCTCAGCGTGGAGCTTCCGAACGGGTGGACGCTCGAACGAAACGAGTCGACCGTCGCGTTCGTCTCGCCCGACAGATTCCGCGTCGGACCCATCGAGAAGCCCGACCGGTTCACGGTGACCGTACTCCGCACCAGCGCGAAGACGGCGGCGGAGCTGGGTGACAAGCTCACGCGAAACACGCAGAGCCTGGACGAAGTCAACCGCGAGGCGGGATTCGGCGACGGGGGCATCGTCAACCTCGATCCGGGCAGGATGAAGGCGCTCGACGTGGCCGGGACCGCCGCCGTCGTGACGGATGGACCGAGCACCATCGAAGTGCACGGGCTCGCCTTCACGTACATCGGGCCGAAGGTCTTCCTCGTCGTTGGCGATCTCGGCTACGTCGTCGCCGCCCGGTTCAGTCGCGAGCGCGAGGCCACCGTGGGGCCCATCGCGAAGGCATTCGTCGAGTCGCTGCGCGTCGAGGGCGACTGACGCCTCGCATCCGCGAAGCGGCCCGAGCCTCAACGCCCAGGAGCCGGCACCAGGCCCGAGCCCGAGACGTTCCCTACCCGCGTAACGAAGTGTCGACCCCGTCGGCGAGGCGACGCACCATCTGCAGCGAAGTGAGCTCCCTGGAAACCCCCCACTCCATGGACACCTCTCGGGCGCATCTTCGCGCCATCGGGCGGTGTCCACCGGAAGCCGGGGATATCCAGCTCAGACTCGAGCTCGCAGTGGTCGAACGCCGCTCACGGCCGGCGGCCGGCGAGGCCGTGCTTCTTCATCAAGCGATAGAGCTGATCCCGGCTGTTCAGCCCGAGGGACCGGAACGCGAGCTCCTGATTGCCGTCGTGACGGTCGAGCGCCGCCTGGATGTCGTCGGGCGACAGGCGCGCCGGGACGACGGGCGCGCCGCCGCCGGCCGGCGGCGCGGCGAGGCGGCGCTCGACCTCGTCGGAGAGACCGATGCGCCCGCCGCGGCCCGCCGCGATCGCGCACCAGAGGAGGGTCTCGAGCTCGCGCACGTGGAGCGTGTAGCGATGCCTGAGGAGCCGGTCGACGAGCTCCACGTCGACGCGCGGCACGGGCGGCCCCCCCTCCGCCTCGGCGAAGTACTTGCTCCGGATGTCGGGATCGCGGGCGGCGGCGCGGAGGAGGTGGCGGGCCACGAGCGGCACGTCGTCCTTCCGTGCCTCGAGGCCGACCACCTCGACGCGCAGCGTGAGCCGCGCCGCCAGATCGTGCTTGAGCGCCGCTTCGGGGCGGTTCGTCGCGGCCACGATCCGGACGTCGCTCCGGCGGGGCGCCGAGTCGCCGAGGCGCTGGTACTCGCCTCCGCGATCCATCACCCGGAGCAGCCGGCTCTGCAGATCGGCCGACAGCTCGCCGATCTCGTCGAGCAGGAGCGTCGAGCCGTCCGCCTCGCCGACGAGACCGGGACGCTCGGGCATGCCCGCGTGCGGGTAGTTCTTGGCGCTCCCGAAGAGCTCGGCCTCGATGAGCCCGGCGGGGAGGGTCGCCGCGTTCCGCGCCACGAGCGCTCGGCCGGCCCGGCGGGAGGCGGCGTGGATGGCGCGCGCCACGAGCTCCTTGCCGGTCCCGCTCTCGCCCACGACGAGCACGTGGTGCTCGCGCGGCGCCACGAACGCCGTTCGATCGCGCAGCGCCCACGCCGCTGGGCTCTCGCCCACGATGCCGTCGGCGTCCGCGTCGCCGAAGGGGAACGGCCGAGGCGCTGCGTGCTCGAGCGCCGGCATGATGGCGGGGCGGAGCGTGCACAAAAGCAGGAGCTCCGATTCGATCCGGAGGGTCTGGCCCGGCGACAGCGCGCCGCTCTGCGCCGGCTCCCCATCCCGGAAGACGGCGGCGCGACCCACGCGCTCGAACGACAGGCTGCCTTCCGCGGCGCGCACCACGAGCTGATGCCGCGAGAGCCGGCTGCCCTCCAGCGGGCCCGTCGGATCCGTGGTCCCGGGGCGCTGGCGGACGAACCGTGCACGCGGGCAGGGATCATCGGCGCGCGCCGGGCCGCGACCGATCAAGCGCTCCTCGCCCGGCTCGAGGACGACGACCTCGCCGATGCGCTCGGGCTGGGAGGCCGACCAGGCCACGACGAGCGCCGGCAGGAGCCGGTCCCGCGCGGCGCCGACCGCGCCGACGCTCGCAACCGACGCGGTGGTCGTGTCGCTCATGCGCCCCGATTGCAGCACAGAGCATCCCCGGGGCGCTACGATGCAGCGCGTACGCGCGCGTACGCGCGCGCGCCGTCGACGCGCGGGGCTCGCCGGTGGGCGGCGCAGAAAACCCGGTATTTGCGCGGCGGGCGGGTCGCCGGCGCGACCGGGGCCGGCCCTCTTCGCGGCCGAGCCGTCCCGGCACGGCTCTTGGAAGGGCCCGGCCATGCTTCACGAAGGCTCTCGATCATGGCTCCCCCGGTGAACGAAGGTCAGATCCTCGCCGGCAAGTACCGGATCGAGCGCGTCATCGGGGAAGGCGGCATGGGCGTCGTCGTCGCGGCGACCCACATGCAGCTCCAGGAGCGCGTCGCCCTGAAGTTCCTGCTCCTCGAGGTCTCGCAGGAGTCCGAGCGCGCGACGCGCTTCCTCCGCGAAGCGCAGGCCGCCGTGAAGATCAAGAGCGAGCACGTCGCGCGCGTGACGGACGTCGGCACCCTCGAGACCGGCGCGCCGTACATGGTCATGGAGTACCTCGACGGCCGAGACCTCGCCGCGGAGCTCGAGCGGGGCGGACCTATGGATGTCGCGGACGCGGTGACGTTCGTGCTCCAGGCCTGCGAGGCGATCGCCGAGGCGCACCGCGGCGGGATCATCCACCGGGACCTCAAGCCGGCGAACCTGTTCCTCACGCGGCGCACGAACGGCTCGCCGTGCGTGAAGGTGCTCGACTTCGGCATCTCGAAGATCGTGGGCGACGCACAGTCGATGACGAAGACGAGCGCGACGATGGGCTCGCCCGCGTACATGAGCCCGGAGCAGCTCCGCGCGTCGCGCAACGTCGACGCGCACACCGACATCTGGTCGCTCGGCGTCATCCTCTTCGAGCTGCTCACGGCCGAGCTCCCGTTTCAGGGCAACACCGTGCCCGAGCTCTGCGCCGAGATCCTGACCGCTGCGCCGGGCTCCGTGCGGCGCTACCGCCCCGACGTGCACGAGACCCTCGAGGCGGTCGTCATGAAGTGTCTCCGCAAGGACCCGAGCGATCGCTTCGCCGACATCGCCGAGCTGACCGCCGCGCTCGCGCCGTTTGCCTCGGAGGGAGCGGCGTCCTCGCGGGCTTCCGTCACGCCCGACCGAGCTTCGCAGGGTCGATCGTCGCTCGTCGGTGCCGCTCGCGGCGACGAGCTCGACGCCACCATGCTGGCACCGGCGCCACGTCGGACGCCCCTCGTCTTCGCGGGCGTCGCGGCGGCGCTCCTCGCGGCCGCCGCGACCGCGTTCTTCGTGGTCCGCGGGCCGCAGCCCGCACCGGCCGCGGACGGGAGCGCGGCCGTCTCGAGCCCGCTCGTCCCCCCAGCCGCCTCGGCCACTGCGACCACGGCGCCCGCGGCTTCGCCGGCGATCGACCCGGTCGTCTCCCTGGAGGGCTCGACGGAGCCGGTTCAGCCTGCTCCCCTGTCCACGGGCTCGTCGACCGCGGCCGCAGGGCCGGCGCGTAGCGGGCGAGCGAGGACGCCCGCCACGGCGGCGCCGACGACCGCCCCGGTGGCGACGGGCACCAACAGGGCGGACTACGGCGGACGGAAGTGACGCATCGGGCGACCATGGCGGACAGCGGAGGCGATCGGATGCTTGGCAGACGGGCGAGAGCGTGGTGGGCGATCTCGTGGGCGGCGCTCCTGGTGACCACGTCGGCGCCGGCCCTGGCCCAGGATCCGCGGGCCAACAGCGCCGCCGCGGAGGTGCTGTTCAACGAGGCCCAGAAGCTGATGGACGCCGGCAAGACGGCCGAGGCCTGCCCCAAGTTCGCCGAGTCGTACCGCCTCGATCCGGGAGTCGGGGTGCTGCTCTATCTGGGCGACTGCTACGAGAAGACCGGCAAGCTCGCGAGCGCGTGGGCCGCGTATCGCGAGGCGATCCCGGCGGCGAAGGCGCAGGGGCACGCCGCGCGGGAGAAGGCGGCGACCGAACAGGCCGCGTCGCTCGAGCCGCGCCTGCCGAAGCTCGTGGTCTCGGTCGCGCCGGCCGCGCGCGTGCAGGGGCTCGTCGTCACGCGCGACGGGACGGCCGTCAACGAGCCGCTCTGGGGATCCGGCGTGCCGGTGGATCCGGGGCCGCACACGATCGAGGCGACGGCGCCGGGGCGCAAACGCTGGACCTTGAGCGTGGAGGCGACGGAGGGGAAGTCGTCGTCGGTCGAGGTCCCGACGCTCGAGGTCGAGGAGCGCTCCGCGCCGCCGACGGGCGCGGCGCCTTCGCCCCCGGCGCCGGAGACGCCGCCGATCGCACATCCGCCGCCCGCGGCGGCGTCGGCCGGCTGGCCGGCGCAGCGGAGCGTGGCCCTCGCCGCCGGCGCTCTCGGGGTCGCGGGGCTCGTGGTCGGGGGCGTGTTCGGCACGAAGACGATGGGCGCGTGGGACGAGGCGCAGGGGCATTGCTCCGACGCCGCACCTCCCGCCTGCGATGCCGAGGGCCTCACGCTCGCGGACGGTGCCAGCACGTTCGGGGCCGTCTCCACGGTGGGGTTCGCGGCGGGCGGCGCGCTCCTCGGCCTCGGCGTGGTCCTGTGGGTGACGTCGCCGAGCGGGGATCGCGCCGTCGGCATCGCGCCGATCACCGGCGCGGGCGTGGCGGGCGTGAGCTTCCGAGGATCGCTGTGACCGCGCGTCGAACCCTCCTCTCCGTGGGGGCCGTCTCCGCGCTCGCGGCGTCCGGCTGTGGGCTTCTCGTCGGCGTCGAAGACGTCGTGCCCGCCGAGGGCGCGACGGTGACGAGCTCGAGCACGACCTCCGGAAGCGGCGGAGCCGGGGGCGCGGGCGGCAGCACGGGAGCCACCGGTGGCGGCGGCGCCGCCCCCACGTGCTCCGACACGGAGCAGAACGGCGGAGAGACGGACGTCGACTGCGGCGGCCCCTGCTCCCAGAAGTGCGCGTTCAACCAGCACTGCGCGGGCGACGGCGACTGCATCGCCTCGGCGACGTGTCAGGCGACGGTGTGTCTGCCCGAGCCGGTGGGCGTCTGGGTCCTGGCGGGCGTGCTGCCGGATCCGAAGGTGATCAACGCCGCCTTCACCTACGTCGGGAGCCAGAGCAGCGCGCTCTTCTTCGGCGGATTCCAGTGCTGCGACTTCGTCTTCGACGCCACCTGGGTGTGGGACGGCTCGGCCTGGGCCGATGCCGCCCCTCCGAACGCACCGGACCCGCGCGCCTTCCACGGCATCGCCTACGACGATGCGCGTGATCGGGTCGTGCTCTTCGGGGGCTCGGGCGCCGGGGGGCCGGTGTTCGACGATACTTGGGAGTGGGATCCGTCCCTCGGGAATTGGTTCCAGCAGTTCCCGAGCGGCAGCCCCACGCCGCGCACGGCGTTCGGCATGGCCTTCGACACCGACCGCGACGTCGTCGTCCTCTTCGGGGGCTACGTGAATGGCTCCAACGGCTCCGACGTCTGGGAGTACGACGGCGACACCTGGACGCAGCGGTTCCCCGGCGTATCGCCGCCCGCGCGCCAGCGAACGGCGATGGCGTATCACGCCGGCCTCCATCGCACCGTCCTCTTCGGCGGATCCGCTGGCCCGCTCGTCGGCGACACGTGGACGTACGATGGATCGACGTGGAGCGAGGTCGTCGCGCCCGGACCCCCGGCGCGCTCCGAGCCGGCGTTCGCGTACGACGCGAAGCGCGCGCGCACCGTCCTCCACGGCGGGTACGGCGAGAACGGCGGGCTGGGAGATACCTGGGAGTTCGACGGCGGAGCGTGGAAGCAGGTGGCGACAGGCCCTGCCGGGTGGGGCTACTCGATGGTGTACGACGCTTCGCGGTCACGCATGGTGCTCGAGGGGCCGCAGAACGAGACGTGGGAGTACTACACGCTCGCGACGCCGTGCGCGTCCGACGGCGACTGCGGGAGCGGGCACTGCGCGGACGGCCTCTGCTGCGATTCCGCCTGCAGCGGGGCGTGCGAACGGTGCGACGCGCCCGCCGCGCCCGGCACGTGCACGCCCGTCACCGACGCGAAAGACGACGACTCGTGCGGCGGCAACATGCACTGCGACGGGGCGGCGCAGTGCGTGCCCGACTGAAGACGTGTCGGACAACCGTCCGACCGACGCCGCTCGAGGCCCGAGGTCCGACACCTCTTCGTCCGGGGTGCGGGGGCAGAGCCCCGCGCGCGACGAGCTCACTTCCGTGCGCAGTCCGGGTCCGGGCAGGGCCGGCTCGCCGCGGGAGCGGCCGATGGCGCCGGGCGCGCCGAGATCGCAGGGGCGGCGGGGCGTGGCGGCGAGCGCGGCGCGGCGGACGTCGGGGGCACGGGGCTCGCGGGCGAGGCGGAGGTCGCGGTGCTGCTCGGCGGGGGCTCGGGCTCCGGTCCCGGCGCCGAAAGCGACGCGCTCTCGGCGGGCGGGGCGGCGACGGCGGGAGCGGCCACGGAGGGTGGTTCTTCGCGCGGCTCGGGGGGACGAAGCGACCACGCGAGCGCCGCGCTCGCGGCCACCGCCGCTCCCGCGAGCCCGAGGAGGACGCTGCGCGATCGCGTGCGCGCGCCGTCCGGTCGGTGCGCGACCGGGCCCAGCTCCGCGGGCGCGACGGTCTCGCCCGACGGCGATCGCTCCGAAGGCGCGGCGAGCGCCGACGCCGGCGAGCCGACGTCCGTCGTCGTGTCGCCCGCCCGAGGCTTCGGCGTCAGGCGCGCGATCCGCTCCGCGGACAGCGCCGCGGCGCGGGTGCCGAACGGCGCGAGGGCGCGCGCGAGATCGGCGACGCTCGCGAACCTCCTGGAGGGCTCCCGCTCGAGGCACCGCGCGACGACGTCGGCGAGCCCCGGGGGCGCGTCGGGAGCGAGCGTCGTGAGCCGAGGCGCGGTCTCCCGCAGGATCCGTGCCGAGAGCTCCGCAGCGCTCTCGCTCTCGAAGGGAGGGCGCCCGGCGACGAGCTCGAAGATCGCGACGCCGAGCGACCAGAGATCCGCGCGAGAGGAGACGTCCCGCGAGCCGCGGAGCTGCTCGGGCGACATGTACCTCGGGGAGCCGAGGACCGCCGTGGAGCCCGTCAGCGAGGGCTCCGTCTGCTCGTCGTCGAAGATCTTCGCGATCCCGAAGTCGAGGACCTTCACCGTGGGCGCAGCGCCCTCGCGGCGCGCGAGGAAGAGGTTCGACGGCTTGACGTCGCGGTGGACGATGCCCCGCCCGTGCGCCTCCGCGAGCGCCTCGCATGCCTCCAGCGCGTAGTCGACCACCTCGGTCACCGGCAAGGCGCCGCGCCGCTCGAGGAGCGCGGCGAGGCTCTCGCCCTCGAGGTGCTCGAGGACGATGAACGGCTCGCTCGTGGGCAGGTTCCCCATGTCGAGGACGCGCGCGACGTGCTCGCTGTGGATGGAGAGCGCCGCCTTCGCCTCGCGCTCGAAGCGCTTTCGCCGCTCCGGGCTGGCGACCGCCGCGGGGCGGAGGAGCTTGAGCGCCACCGGGGCGTCGAGCACCAGGTGGTGCGCGGCGAGGACGACGCCCATCCCGCCCGCGCCGATCACGCGCTCGATGCGGTACCGCTCCGCGACCACGTCGCCCGGACGGACGGGCAGGCCCTCGAACGTGTCCGTGCCTTCGCCCACCAAGACCGCATCGTAGAGAGACGCGAGCTCTCCGGCAATCCCCGCCCTGGGAGACGATCTCCGTCGAGAGAGCGAAGGCGTTGGGGTTCGTCGACGAGGTGGTCTCGGAGATCCCCTTCGAGGTCTGATGCAGCGCTTCGAGGGCCCATGGATGCGCACGCGCGCCGGCGTGCGCCGCGCCGAGCGACGACTCGCCGGTCAGGGAACCGGGGACGGCGGAGGATTGATGATCTCGCGTGAGAACGATGCGCGCACCACGCTCCTCACTGCACGGAGACGCGGCCGGCGCGATCGTGTGCGCCCGCTTATGGCACCGACCTCATGTTCGCCAACACGGCACCGTTGTAGATGAGCGTATTGTCGAGCGCCTCCCGAGTGGAGTCGTTCGGGCACGGGCCGACGTACGGATCGAGCTCGGGGTGATCGATCCAAGCGCCGGCGAGGGCGCCGTCCACGTCGCTGATGTCGTAGGTCGTGGAATGGAGATATTGCCACGCCGGCAGCTCCAGTTGATTCACGGCGGTCGTGACGCGCGTGAAGCTGATCAGCGCCGGCGTGCGCCGGCTTCCGCTCAGCGTATTACCACGCAACTCGAGGTCGATCGTTCCCGAGTAGACGCGCGGGTCGCAGATCTCACCGACGCGCCGGTACGGAAAGCCGGCGTCGACGATCACGCCGATCGCGTTGTCGACGATGCGGTTACCCTGGACGGTGGCCTTCACATTTCCGGTCGACTGGCTGTCTCCAGGGACACCCAAGTCGCGGCGAATCACGACGACGCGAAGCCCGAAGCCGAGTGGGGTTTCGGAGTGCTCGCTGAGGTCGTTGCCGCGGACGACCATCTGGAGCTGATCGCCCGTTTCCGGAACGCCGAAGGCCGAGCCGTTGAGAAACAAGCCACCAAGGCCGTTCCGCGCCGATCGATTGCCGATGAACTCGACGTTCGCTGGGGACGCGGGAGTGCCCGCGGTGACGATCGCGCCGGTGGTGTCCACGGAGAGGTAGTTGCCGACGATCTTGCCGGAGGAGGCGATGGAGAAGACCCCTACGCGCGCCGGCCCCGTGATGACGTTGTTCTTCACGGAGTAGTCCTGCGTCCGGATGATGACGACATCCTCGCCGCCCCCCGGGCCGGCCTCGAAAGCAAGGCCGCGGATCCCGACTCCCCGCAGGACGCCGCTGTCGTCGCGACCGACGGAAACGAGGGGTTGGGTCCCGAGGGCAGCCGTTCCGACGATGATGGACTCGGTTCCCGGGGTGACGGATCCGGTCGGCCAACCGTCCACGCCGACTTCCATGACGTTCGACCCCTTCAAGTCGATGGGGCTCTGGATCCGGATCGTGCTGCTCACCTCGTATCGCCCTGGTTCGACGACGATCGCGGCGCCGCCCGACGACTCGGCGAGCGCGACCGCATCGGCGATGTCATCGAACGGAAATCGGCCGCTCCCGTCTCCGCCCGGCGCGGCGTCGTCATCGACGTGGATGACGAGCCGCCCGCGCGCAGGCTGACCGCCGAGAGTCGCTTCGAGTGGCGCATCCGAGGCGGATTGCCCGCAAGCGGCAAGCAGGAGCGGACCGAACATGGCTGGTAGTGCTCGCATGGCGTTCTCCCGGGGCAACGCTGGTCGCGACGCATCGGACGTATCGGGGCTCGATGACAGGCGCCGATGTCTGTCTGCCACCGCCGCGCGAGCCAACGGCTGCGCGGGTGCGTGCAGCGGCTTCGGCGTGCAAATGTCCCGCCAAGCGCATCCGTCGTCGTCGCAAGGCGCGGCTCTTCTCCTGCGCCGCGGCGATGGGGTGCTCCAAAGACACCGACTGCAAGGGCGTCCGCATCTGCCGCTCGGGCCAGTGCGTCGACCCAGGCTGAGGTCACTCACGGCACGTCGGCGCAGCAGCGTAAGCCCGTCGAGTAGGCCGAGCGCTGACAGGAGGAGCAGACGCGAGCGGCGATGGCGTCCGCCGCAGCGGCGCCGCTCGTCCAGGTGACGACGCTGCGCGGTTCCTGAACGCTCTCGAGGCTCAGGCGATGGGCAGCCCCGACGCGCCGATGCGAGCGCGGAGGGCCATCGGATCCTGCGCGAAGATCTCGAGCGATCGCGCGCGCGCAGCGGGCTCGAAGCGGTACACGATGCGTGCCCAGGGGGCCGACCACGCCGCGGCTCCAGGCTCCGAGGGCGCGACGGGCGGGCCGGGGGGCTCCGCGTTCAGGCCGAGCGAGCGCATCACGTGATCGATGTGGCCGAAGGGGACCTGGGGCGCGACCCCGACCCGCAGCCCACCCGGCGCCGACGCGCCTTGCGGCGGAGGCGCTTGGGGGGGGACCGCTGTGGCCTGGGGAGGCCCGGCGAACTGCGGCGGCGGGCCGCCCTGCGGCAGAGGCGCGGAGTGCGGCGGCGGGGCAGCGGCGCTCCGGAGAAGGTTGGGATCGCGGAAGAACGCCGCCTGCTTCTCCTGGTCGTATCCGAACGTCGCGTGCGGCACCGCGTTCTTGAACGCGACCATCCAGCGCTCGAGCATCTGCTCCCAGACGTCGAACTCGTGGAGCTTGCGATCGGTCGTGCCGACGACGACCTCTATTTTCTGCCCGAGCGTCGCGCCGCTCCGGGCGCTGCGGTATCTCGTCTGCTTCACGTGGACCCACACGACCTCGTGAGGCCGTTCGCGCAGGGTGCGCACGAGGGCAGGAGCGTCCTTGTTGCGGATGGGGAACCAGAGCGCCAGCGCGATGAGGCCCGGAAAGAACGGGACGAGGCCGAAGCCGACACGCCCGCTCGCGAAGCCCTCCGCGCGACCCGCGTTGTAGCTGTCTCTGCACTGCTGCTTGGTCAACCCTTCGCAGGGGTAGTAGCTGGGCGCGGGGTCATCGACGCCCGTCACGAGCACCGTGAGCGCCGATCCGAACGCGAGCATCGCCAGCCCGAGGCCTGCGATCGCGATGAACAGGCGCGTCTGCCGCTTGCCCCGGTAGTGCCCCTCCAGGAGGTCGAAGACCGTTTCCATCGGCTCTTCCTAGCACGTGACGCGTCCTGCGCGGCGCGCCTTCGGCGGATCCGCGACGCGTGCGCGCGCGCACCTCCAGAACGCGGCGCCTCGTAGGCGGGGCGCCGGAGCCTCCGGCGGAGCCTCGCGGCGGCGGGTGGAGAGGCGTCGCGGTGCGGAAGCGATCGCCTCGCACTGCGGCCTCTCCGCGATGGCCCGGCGCTACGTCTTCGAGCCGGCGCGGGCGGCGTGCTCCCTCGCGATCCGTTGCACCTTGGGATCGGGGTGGGCCGCGAGGGCGTCCCACGCGACGCGCTCGACGAGGACCTCGGGGTTGAGGCGGCAGCTTCCGCCGCGATCGCTCACGATGACGTCGAAGCGCTCCGGCACGGCGCCCTCGAGCTCCTTGCGGATGCGCGACGGCACCTCCGGGCTCCGCGCGATCCCGAGCTCCTGACGCGACGACCAAGCGCCCGGGTTGCGCAGGTGCACGGCGATCAGCCGGAGCAGGACCGCGAACCTCCCGTCCTGGAGCTCGCGCCGCTTGCCGTTCACGAGGAACCCGGTGCGGCGCCCTTGCTTCTCGCCGTCGATGACGAGCACGACGGGCGCGGGCGCACGCGCCGCCGCCGCCCTGGGCTCGTCCGACGCCGCCGCATCGTCGACGGGCGCGGTGCACGCGGCGTGCTCCTCGCGCCCCGCCGACGCGAGCGCCTCGCGGATCTTGGAGAGCACGACCTCGACCCGATCGCCGAACGGCTTGGTGACGAAGCCGTCGGCTTCGGCGTCGTAGATGCGCCAGATGAAGTCGGGATCGCTCGAGTAGCCGGTGACGACGAGGATGGGGAGGAGGTGCCGGCCGCGCGCGTTGCGCCGCGGCTCGCCCTTGCGCAGGAGCGCGAGCGCCGTCTCGCCCGCGCTCACGAGGGGCCGCCCGCCCGGCGCCGTCGGGATCTGCATGTCGAGCAGGACGTAGCAGTACCCGCCCTCGGCCGCGGCGGCGCGCACGTCCTCGAGCGTCGAGGCGCGGCGGGCGCCGTGGCCGAGCGAGGCGGCGATCTCGACGAGCGCGGCGGCGATCGGGGGCTCGTCTTCGACGATGAGCGCGACGTGGTCCTCGCTCATCGCGGCCTCGCGCCGCGCTGCTTCACCGGCAGTGTGATCCGGATCGTCGTCCCTCGGCCCTCGGCGCTCTCGACGGCCAGGGCGCCGCCGTGCACCTCCTCGATCATCTTGCGCGCGATGAGCAGCCCGACGCCGGTGCCGCCGGGCTTGCTGCTCCCGAACGGCACGAAGAGGTGCCGCAGGCGTTCTCCGCTCATGCCTGAGCCGCGATCGCTCACCGCGAGCACGACGTGCGCGCCGCGCCGGATGGTCTTCGCGCGCACCGCGAGCTCGAGGACGGGCGCGCCGGCGTCGTACGCCTCGGCGCCGTTCTGGAGCAGGTTCTGGAGCGCCTGGAGGAGCGCGTGGCGATCGGCGTCGATCGAGAGCGCGGGATCGACCTCGACCTCGAGCCGCACGCGCGCGCCGCGCGGGCCGAGCCGATCGACGAGGTGGCCGCCCGCCTCCTCTACTATCGCGGCGAGGCGCTCCTCGCGGAAGGAGGGGGTGACGGCGCGGGTGTAGGCCCGCGCGGACTGGACGACGGACCAGAGGAAGGCGAGGCGCTCGCTCGCGACGGCGACGTCGTCGCTGACCTTGCCGCGATCGAGCCGCTCGGCGCGGTCGAGCTCGGCGCGCGCGCGGTGGAGCGAGAGCTCGAGGGGCGTGACGATCTTGGTGAGCTCGTGGTGCAGCCGCTCGACGAACGCCTCCTTGTCGCGCAGGGCGGCGCGCTCGGCGAGCCGGCGGGCGCCCTTGCCGTGCTTGTCCTCGAGCTCGGCGAGGATCGCGGCGACGACGCGATCGTGATCGTCGTCGCGGGCCTTCGCCGCCCGGCGCGCGGCCCGCCGCTCGGCGGCGCGCTCGGCGGCGCGGCGCACGTAGGCGTCGTCGTCCTCGAGGAGCGCGGGAAGCGCGCGCTCGCAGAAGAACGGAGGCAGGAGCTCGCACGCGTCGGCGACGGCCTGGCGGACCTTCGGGCTCCGGTGGGCGACGAGGGGGGCGAGCGCCTCGGCGACCGCCATGGGGCTCTCTTCGGTGACGGCGCGCAGGGCCTCGACCGAGGCGCGGATGGCGTCGCGGACCCGCTCGTCGTCCTCGGAGGAGAGGTCCAGCCTCCAGCCGTCCGGCGCGGTCACCGCGCGTGCCCGTAGCGGCGGCTGCGGCGCAGGAAGGCTTCGCTGCCGCCCTCGAGGATGCGCTCGATCGACCCGCGGACCTCGTCGACCGTGCCCGCCTCGGCGACCACGCCTCGCTCGCCGCTCGCGGCGAGCACGAAGACGCGCTCGGCGTCGCCGAGCACCGGGATGTTCGGGTTGTGGGTCACGAACACGAGCTGCCGCGTGCGCTTGGCGATCGCGATGCTCTTGACGAGCACGTCGTAGATGAACGCGTTGTCGAGGTTGTCCTCGGGCTGATCGATGAGCAGGGGGCTGGCGGCGTAGAGGAGGAGGATGGGCAGGATCGACGTGCAGCGCTGGCCGGTCGAGACCTCGGCGGACGGCTTGTAGGCGTCGCCCACCTTGAGCTCGACGAGGGGCACGTCGTCGAGCGCGACGGTCTCGACCTCGAGCACGCGTCCGCTCGCGCGGAGCGCGTCGAGGATGCGCCGCGCGCGCTCGAGCTTGCCCGTCTTGGCGTCGTCGATCGCGGCGATGGGCGCGGGATCGTCGCGGGCCACGAGCGCGGCGAGATCGTCGGGGCGGATGCTCCGGGCGATCTCGCCGAGGAGGCTCGCCGGGCGGATGTTCGCGCCGCGCAGCACGTCGGCGAGGAGCGCCTCGTACGCCTCGGTGTCGCCGGCCTGCGTGACCGAGACGCGCACCTCGCCCGCGAGGGCCGCCGAGATGTCCTCGGCGACCTTGCGCCGTAGAGCAAAGCGCTCGGCGCGGAGACGGAGGAGATCCGCGAGCAGGCGCTTGCGGTCGGCGCGGCGGTCCGCGTGCTCGCGCCGGCGCTCGTCGAGGCGGCGGAGCGCCGAGCGGAGCTCGACCTGGCGGGCCTCGAGCCGGTGGCGCTCGGCGGCGCGGCCGCGGTCCTCGTCCTGCCGCGCAACGAGCGCCTCGTAGGCGGCGTCGGCCTCGGCGTGGCGGACCGCGAGCTCGCGGCGCCGGTCGCCGAGCGTCTTGCCGGCGTGCTCGATCCGCGCGCGCAGGGCGGCGAGCGCCTCGCCGGCGGCGGCGGCGAGATCGTGGAGGTCGGCGGCGAGGCCCGAGAACAGCGGGCCGTTCGGGCCGCGGCCGAGATCGGGATCGACCGCGCCCTCGAGGCGGCGCTTCGCGCTCTGCGCGAGATCGTCGAGCGCGCTCGCGAGACCGCGGAGCTCGCCTTCGACGTAAGGGATCGCGGCGCGCTCCCGGGCGCGGAGTGCCTTCTCCTCGAAAGCGCGCTGCGCCTCGGCGGCGTCGGGGCCGTCGACGTGCGAGAGGCCGCGGAGCGCCTCCTCGACGGACGGCAGCTCGCCCGTCCTGTCCTCGTCCTCGTGGATCTCGCGCTCGAGGCGCACGAGATCGGAGGCGTTCTGCGCGAGGAGGCGCTCGCGATCCGCGATGGCGTCGGCGAGGCGGCGCGCCTCGGGCTCGACGAAGCGATCGAGGAGCGCGATCTGGGCCGCGCGGCTGGTGGCGATGCGCTCGATCTGGTTCTGGCCGCAGGCCTCGATCTGGAAGAGCTCGCCGTCGAGCGACACGTCGGCGAGCGCGCCGCCCTCGCCGGCGACGCGGGGCGGCTCGCCGTACGCGCGCGAGCTCTCGTAGCGCGCGCCGTGCTGGGTGCGGACGCGCACGGTGACGCGGCCCGTGGGGAGCGTGGCTTTGATGAGGGCGTCGTGGGTCGCGGCGGGATCGGGGGAGGCGGAGAGGGGGGCGCCGAGGGCGAAGCGGAGCAGCTCGAGGATGGTGGTCTTGCCGGCGCCGCGGCCGCCGATGATGCAGTTGAGGCCGTCGGCGAAGTCGAGGCGGGAGCCGCGGAGGTAGCCGCCGGTGATCTCGATCGACTCGAGGACGTGGTGGCCGGGGGGCATGGGCGCGGAGGGTATCACCGCGGCCCTGCGCGTGGGTCAGGGCTCCCGCGTGGTGCGCGCGGTCAGTACGGCCGGAAGCCAGCGAACGAACCCCCGCCGTTGCCCGAGGTGGCGGCGCATAGAGCACTGCCAGCGGGAATGAACCATCGGGCACCGTTCAAGTAATTGCCTGCGAAGATGGTCGCCTGCGGTTGGGACGCACAGTCGCCGGCGGCTGCCACGAACAAGTTCGTGGTCCCGGCGACGAACGCGTCGGTGAGGTACAGCGGTCCGTCGGCCAGCTTCGTGGTGGCGCCGCTCGGAATCGCGCCACCCACGAACCGCACCGGATCCAAGTCGGCCGTCATCATCCTCACCGGCTGCTCCACCTGGATCGGCATCGCACAGCAACCCGGCGCTGCTCCGCCAGCGCCGCTCGAGGACGCGCTGCTCCCCCCACCCGCGCCACCAGTGCCGCCCGGCCCCGCACTCGTGGTACCGCTGGCCGAGCTCGTCGAAGTGCTGCCGGATGTTGATCCGACGCTCGCGGCGTTCTGCTCGGGAACGATGGTGACGTCCTCCGCGCATGCGCCGGCCCAGCCAGCCATCGCGCACACGCCCACTGCCAAACCGAGGTGAGTTGCCTTCATGCGGGGATGATACGTGCTCCTCGAAAGTGGCGGGGGGCCTCGACTCCTCCCGCGTAGCTGCTGCGGCGAAGGAGTACCCTGAGAAGAATCACGGAGCATGCGCTTGACGTGCACGCGCAGCTCGCCGGCGTTCCGGGCTCCCGGTCTTGGGTTAACGTTAGCCGCGGCCCGACGAGTCTGGAACCAGGCGACGGAGATTCTTCGGTCGAGTGATCTCCGCCAGGAACCGTCGCGCCTCTTCGCGCCGCCGCACGATCTCCGCAGGCGCAGCGGTCCGCTCAAGCGACTCCAGAAGTTGCTCAGCGTCGGCGCCCGTTAGGACGGGCGTGGGCTCGATCGGAAGCGCCATCGGGGACAGGTTGCGGTCAGTGAGACAGGGGATCAACCCGACTAACGCCGTGTTGGGTGCGGACTCGGACGGTAACGGGGCCGGAGCGGAGCTCTCGGAAGCCGCAGGTTGATGCGCCGGCGCTGGGCTTTCAATCGCTGTCGGTGCTGGCCTTCGACTGCTTCACCGCGAGGTATGCGCCGCGAAGCAGGTCGCCGAGCTGTGCGAGGTCGCCTGGAACCTCCAGCGGGACGCTGGTCCATGAACCGGCCACGGACGTCGCGCGTCCAGGCGCGAGACGCGCGACCTCCTCCTGCGGGAGAGGAACCGAGACCACGGGGGTCTTTCGATTCATCTGAAGGCGCGCGCAGACCCAGGTGCGCCGCTCGACCATGTGCACCTTCATGTACGCGACCGAGTCTTCGTACGCGACGGGGCGCTCGGGGCCAAGGAGCTTCTTCACGGTTTCGAATGCGTCCAGCTCTTCGCGCGTCGTTTCGATCTTGGATCCGCCTTCCTCCGTGTCCTTCGCCGGGGCCGGCGGAGCAAGCACCGCGGTCAGCGTGCGCTGCTTGGCCCATTCCTGGATGGCATTCGCCACAATCGGCTTCCAGCTCTCCACCACTGCCTGCGTGAGGTTCCTTGTCTCGATGTTCGCAACCGCCAACTTCGTGAACTCCGGGGATGGCTCAAGCAGGCGTGTGAGTTCCTGAACGAGGAGGTTCTGCGCGCGCTGTCGCTGTGCGAATGTCCTGATCAGTTCCGGGTTGAACTGCGCCTTCTGGATGAGGGTGATCACGTCGTACGGAGGTGGGTCGTCCGCGATGATGTCCCACTTCGCGAACGGCTCCTTGTCCATCACGTTCGAGTTCACGACGTCGGTGAAGAATCGCCACTGGGCCCCGTTCGTCAGGATCCCCAGTTTCACGTTCGGGTCCTTCGCGAAGTAGTCGGCGAGCTGCTCGTCGAACCCGGCGAGTTTCCGACCGACCTCCTTCGCCTCGACGAAGAAGGCGAAGTTCCCCCCGTTCTTGAATGCCCAGTCGATGGGCTTGGTGGATCGGTCCTTCCCGAAGTCCGCCTTGTACTCAGGCAAGCATTCGCGCGGATCCGTGAGGTCATAGCCGAGCATCGTGAAGAAGGGCCCAATCAGGCTCTGCTTTGTCGCTTGCTCGTTTCCCCTGACGTGTTCAGCGAGCTCCTTCACGCGCTTGATGTAGCTCTCGATATTGTCTCGCAGGTTCGACATGCGCCCTCCTCGGCCAGCATCGGTGGATGAGAACAGACCCGCACCGGGAAGGTCAACCGCCGGCGCGGCACGCCGGGACCACCAACGCGTGTCTTCGGCGCTCGCTCTCATGCTCGGCGTGCGGCGGGTTCAGGTCGACTGCGACGCGTCGGATCCACGTCGTCACGGCTTCGTGTGGGAAGCCGTGTTCATGACCCAGCCACTCGGTGTCCGGACATGGACGACCTTCTGCCCGCAGCCGCTGACGCCGGTTTGGTTGGCGCCAAGCTCGCGACTGCAAGCTTGTCTTTCGGACACGACAGGTCGAACTCCGCGCGCTCAAGAGGTGAGACCCACTTCTTGTGCACACGATCGTAGTAGCAGACGTTTTCCTTGCCGCACCCCGTCACGCTGGCGATGTCCAGGGCCGCCCCGAGTCGGTCGACATCACGGGCGGCTACCTGCGCGGCTCCCGCCTCGACTGCGCCGACGGCCTCAACTGCATCATCGGCGGAGCTCGCCGTCGACGTAAGGGACCGCGGCGCGCTCGCGGGCGCGGAGCGCCCTCTCCTCGAACGCGCGCTGCGCCTCGACGGCGTCGGGCGCCTCGTCGTGCGAGAGGCCGCGGAGCGCCTCCTCGACGGAGGGCGGCTCGCCCGTCTTGTTCTCGTCCTCGTGGATCTCGCGCTCGAGGCGCACGAGATCGGCGGCGTTCTGCGCCAACAGGCGCTCGCGATCGCGACGGCGTCGGCGAGGCAGCGCGCCTCGGCCCCACAAGGCGATCGAGGAGCACGGCTGCGACGCGCAACTCGATCTGGTTCTGGCCGCAGGCCTCGATCTCGAAGAGCTCGCCATCACACGTCGGCGAGCTCGCCGCCCTCGCCGGCGACGCGGGGCGGCTCGCCGCATGCGCGCGAGCTCTCGTAGCGCGCGCCGTGCTGGTGCGGACGCGGACGGTGACGCGACCCCTGGGGAGGGTGGCGTTGTTGAGGGCGTCTTGGGCTGCGGTGGGGTCGGGCGAGGCCGAGAGGGGGGCGCCGAGCGCGAAGCGGAGCAGCTGGATGGTGGTCTTGCCGGCGCCGCGGCGGCCGATGGGGCATTTGAGGCCATCGGCGAAGTCCAGGAGGGAGCCGTGGAGGTAGCCGCCGGTGATTTCGATCGACTCGAGGACGTGGTGGCCCTCGATCCACTTGGAGCCCCTGTCGTGACGGGCGTCTTCCCGACGTCGATCGACTTCGGCCAGCCCGCCCCTCTCGCCGGGCGGCTCCCGGGTCTTCTTGGCGAAGCTGTTGCCCTGATCCCGCTCGAGCGCCGCTTTCGGCGGACAGCTCTTGCCGGTTCGCCGGATCTGCGGCTTCAGGCGTGGACCCGCGTCCTGGCCAGCGACGCGGACGCGGCGAACGCCTTCCTCTCCCCGAAGGTGAAGCGGTTCCCGCCGATGTAGAGCGTCCGGAGCCGGCCGAGGTGCGGCGAGCTCGCGAGGGCGCGGGCGCCTCCGCCGCAGATGAGGTTCTTGCGCAGATCGAGGACGCGGAGGCGGCCGAGCAGCGGAGAGGCTGCGAGGGCGACGGCGCCGGCGTCGCCGATCTCGGCCTGCTGGAGGGAGAGCGCCTCCAGCGCGCCGAGGCCGCCGCCCTCGAGCAGGCGGATGAGGCCACGGTCGCCGAGCGGGTTGCGGGAGAGATCGAGCACACGCACCGTGGGCAGCCCGGCGCCGATGGCGTCGGCGTCGTTCTCACCGAGCTTGTCGTTCCGGAGGTCGAGCGCCTCGAGCGAGGTCCAGGGCCGGCGTGCGAGCGGAACGGCTCCACCCGGGCCGAGCTTGGCGGCGCGGACGGCGAGGACGCGGACCGAGGCGAGCGACGCGAGCGCGGCGAGCTCGGCGGCGCCCTTCGGCCCGATGCGGCAGTCGATGAGCTGCAGCTCGGTAAAGGCAGGCCCGCCGAGAACGCGCCCGACCTCGGCGCCGTCGAGGCCAAAGCTCGAGAGCACGAGGGCGCTGAGGCCCGGAAAGAACCGCGCCTCGGCGAGCGAGCCGAGATCGTGCGGTCCACCGCCGTGCACGAGGCAGAGGCGCCGGAGCGACTCGAGCGTCCGGGATTCGCAGAGCAGCCGGGCGCCGAAGCCCGCGACTCCAGCGGGGTAGAGCTCGCGGATCTGCGCGAGGTCGGGCGACGAGAAGAAGGCCTTCAGCGCATTGAGTGACCCTTCCCGCACGCCGGTCGCGAACTGGAGGCCACGGAGGAGCGGGGCGGCCTCGATCAGCGCGCCGACACCGTCGTCGATGAGGCGGGAGCTGTCCCAGCCGACGTGCTCGACGAATCCGCGACGGAAACGGATGCGGGCGTCGTCGAACGCGTGCGGACGCACGCGCTTCGCCCACCCGGCGCCGTGCACGCGGAGGAGATCGGCCTCGCGCTTGCGGAGGCGCGCGATCCGTCCGTCGTCGAGCGCTCGAGCGTCGGCGAGGCCGTCCCCGGCCCACTCGAGGAAGAGCGGCTCGCCGTCGACGCCGAGGCGCGCGAGCTCGCACTGGACGGCGATCAGCTCGCCGAGCGGATCGCCGCGACCCTGCAGGGCGTCGGCGTAGACGAGGCGCGGCGCGTCGTCGTCGGGCCGGGCGAGGACGGCGGCGAGGAGCGCGTCGTCGGACACGCGGGCGATGGTAGCCCATCGCCCTGGCGCGACCGCGCAGCGGGGCGAGCGCGGGTCGCGGCGCGGCTCGAGGCGGAGGGTGACTCTCAGCGCCTCCGATGCGGACGCGATCGGGCAACGCCGACGACCACGAGCGCCCACGCGAGCAGGACCGCGAGCGCGCCGGGGGCCGGCCGGGTGCCCATCGCGCAGCCGCCTTCGGCGCTCGAGGACGGCGAGGCGCCTCCCGCGCCTTCCGTGCTCGAGGAGGAGGAGCCCGAGCTCGACGAGTAGCTGCCGGTGCTGTAGTCGCCGCTGCACGAGCCGCCGCCGTTCGTGGGCGGGCACTTCGGCGGCGTGCCCGTCGTGTTCGTGATCTCGAAGTACCACTGCACGGCCGTCTGATCGGGATCCGGCTCGAGCGCGAGGTCCTTGTCGAGCGCCGGGCGCGGGAGCTCAGCCTCGAGCCGGGAGATCCACGCGGAGCCGACGTCGATGCCCGCGAACAGATCCTCCATGTCGGCCTGCGCCGCTGCGACTGCGCCCATTCCCATGTCGTCGGCGTAGCCGCTCTCCACGGGGTTGGTCTGCGCATAATCGACGACCGCGCTCGCGAAGTCGGCCGACGGGAAAGGCTCACCGTCCGCGATCAGCCAGCTGTCGCCCGCGCCCGCGGCGAACCCCGCCGCGCGGAGCTCGGCGTAATTGCTCGAGCTCGTGTCCCAGTTCCACACGAGGTCGCTCTCGTGGATGAGGAAGGACGGGAAGTTGGCGGGCCGGTAGCGTCCCTCCGCCATGACCAGGAGATTGAGCGACGTCTTCGCGCCGGTGCCCCCGGCGACCATGCGCAGCGGCAGCATGGGGTTCGCACCAGGTGTGGTGACTCGAACGGGACGCATGGCGTCGGTCCCCACGCCGGGGATCAGCTTCATCGCGAGGAAATCGAACCCCTCCGAGATGTACGAGTCGACGACCGGCGCGATGTCGGCGGGGACCACGTAGCCGTGCGAGCCCAGCCAGCTCTGTAGCGCCGCGGGATCCTGCGACGAGAGCTGCACCGTCTCGTACGGCCCGACGACCTGGTGCGAGACGACGGTCACCGGCGTCTGCTCCTCGCCGCCAAACGACCCTCCGCCCGTGCCGGTGGAAACGCAGCCCCCGCCCGACGAACAACTGATCGTGGGGGAGAGCAGGACGACCGCGGTCCAGGAGCCGAGCGACTCGAAGAGGACATCCGAGGAGACGCCGATCTCGACGGTGCCCTTCACCGGGAGGACCCAGGCAAACGAGGAGGGCTCGCCGACGTAGACGATCTGATCCCACAGCGTGGTCTGCTGCTGGGATATCGAGAGGATCATTTGATGGCCCGTGACCTGCGTCGTCTCGGATTGCTGGACGAAGCAGGCGCCACATGCATCGGCGGCGCGGGGCGCGAGGAGTGGGAGCGCGAGAGCGGCGGCGGCAAGCCAAGGGTGCTTCCAAGTCATCCCCCGACGTACCTCGCCGGACGCTCGGGTAGGGCGCCGTTTCGGCTGGCTCAGGCTAGCGGCTGACGTTGGCCTCTCGGCTGCCCAACTACGAGGGCCAGCTCGCGACGGCGTCGTCGAGACTCAGATCCCCCTCGACTCCAGCAGCGCCACCGTCCCTGCCTTCTGCTCTGCTCGCGCAACGTCGAGCGGAGTGCCGCCCGGAGACGTCGCCACGGGATCGGCCCCCGCATCGAGCAGCGCGCGTGCCGCGTCGACGTGCCCGAGCGCGCAAGCGATGTGCAGCGGCGTGTGGCCGTGCTTCGTGCGCGCCTCGAGCGGCAACCCGCGCGCGATCAGCCACGGAACGACGTCTCCCCGGTTCGTCTCGGCGGCCACGTGCAGCGCGGCGAAGCCGTCTTCGTTCGACAGCGACAGGTCGAGCTTGCCGTCGGCAAGCGATTCGAAGATCTCCATCGGCGCCCCGTGGACGATCGCGATGCCGAGCGCGTGCATGCCCCGGTCGGCGATCGCGGCCGGATTCGCGCCGAGCTCCCGCAGCAGCCGGAACGTCTCCACGTCCTTCCGCACGATCGCGAGGTGCAGCGCCGTGTAACCGCCGAACGTAGCAGGAGCGTCGACGTCGGCGCCCTGCTCGACGGCGCGCCGAACCGCCGCGTGATCTCCGCTGCGCACGGCGCGAATCAATGCTCCGTCGCTGCGCAGCGGTCGCGTGATCGGCGGAGGCGTCCATGCCTTCGCCGCGCAGAAGATCGCCTTGCCGAAGCCGCCGAACGCGGCCGCCGGCACCTTTTCGAACATCTCGGCGCCGGCGTCGCTCGCGGGAAACGGAATGCGCTGGCCGAGCGCGTGCGCGCGCACCAGCCAATCGAACGTGTGCGGCAGCGGCCCGCTGCGCAGCATCGACTCCTCGGCCACCCAGAGGCGATCGATGGTCAGCCGCTCTCCCTGGTGCTTCGCGCGTGCGACCGCCTCGACGTTGCCTGTCCAGCTGCGGGCGGCGAGGACAAGGCCGCCTCTCCACGCGAGCACCCACTTGAGGTCCATCGACGGAGGCGCGTAGAGAATTCCCTCGGGCAGTCTGCGCTCCGCGGGAAACTCGAGCGCGCAGTCGATGTAAGGCGCCTTGAGCGCCGCGGCGGGATCGAGATCGTCTCCGATCGACCGACCCCACGAAACGGAGCGCTCGGCGCACGCCAGGTGGCTCGAGGTGGCGATCAGCTGCTGCGTGACCATCAGGTCGAGCAGGGGCACACCGAACGGGTTGCCGGGGTCGTCCGCCGCGAGCCACGGCGCGCGCGGCATCGATCCTCCGGCGTCCGCCGGACCGGGAGCCGGAGCAGGCTCTGTGGCCGCCGGTTTCTTCCGGCCCCACAGCTTGTCCCACCACGCGGCCATGGGGGACACGATAGCTCACGCTGCCGGAATTGACCGCGTCACACCACCCGTTCCGTAGAGCTTCCTCGAGGCGAGCGCGCCCCTCATCGCCCGGTTCGGCCCGGCCCGCGATCGTTGCCGGGCCGCGGCCCCGCGCTCGGCGCGATCCTCCCGACGAACATCAGCCGGCCTCGCGGGTCGAGGTCCCGGGGCTCGCGGCGCAGACTGACATCGACCGCCACGCACTCGCCGCGGAACGCGTGCTCCCGCGCCTCCTCGATCGAGGTCGCGTAGTGGACGTCCTTGCGGCATGCACCGCAGAAGCGCACGTCCGGCGCCGACGTCGGGGCGAGCGAATCCCAGCTCTTGGGGCAGAGCAGCTCGAAGCGAACATCGCAGCCCTCGATCGCCGGTCTCGCGATCGATCGCCGCCAGGCGGGATCGACCTTCGACGCCAGCTCACGCAGCCGCGCGCCGAGGATCCCGAGGCGCGGGTCCTCCGCGCCGAGCGACTTCAGCTGCAGCTGCACGCGGATCAGCTCGGCCTCTTCGAGTCGGCTGTGCTCCTCCAGCCAGTCGGCGTAGACGGAGCGGCTCTCGTCGTCTCGCGGCTCGGCCTCGAGGCGATCGAGGAAGGCTCGCTCCACCTCGTCCTGGGCCGCGGGGCGCGCGCGGGCTCGAGCCGCCGCGAGCGCGAGCTGCGCCCGGGTTCGAGCCGCCGCGGCCTCGGTCTCGGCGCGGGCTCGAGCGAGCGCGGACGCGGCCTGCGCCTGGGCTCGAGCCGTTGCGAACTCGGTCCGGGCCCGGGCTCGAGCCGCCGCGGACACCGCTTGGGCGCGGGCTCGAGGCGTCGGACCGTCGTCGGCGTCATCGTCCTCCTCGCACCTCCTTCGGCTCCGTGACATGGCGTGGCTCCTTGCGCCGCCGTTCTGGGGTTGACGAAGCGGGTCCGCCGACGGGCGCGATCACGGACGGGCCTGCGCCGCGATCCCGACGGACCGGCCAAGTCGGACCGCCGTCACGCCGAGCAGCGTGAAGAACGCGGCGAGCACACGCTTCGTCTTCTTCTTTACCGGACGATCATGGATGGGGACGGCAAGGACCGCCCACCCATGCCCGTGCGCGGAGGTAAGATGCCCTGCATGCGGTGGATGGTCGTGGTGCCGATGCTCGCGGGCGCGGCCGCCTGCGCGTCGCCGTGGGAGTTTCCGATCGCGTCGGACGGCAGCTCGAGCGCGGGCGGCTCTGGCGGGGCCGGAACCAGCGCCGGCGAGCCGGACCTCGGCCTCGACGCGGACGCAGTCACCCAGAAACCTTGTCCAAAGCAACCGCCCGGCTACTGCGTGCCGGGGGTCCCCGAGCTCTGCTACGACGGGCCGCCCGGAACCGAGGGCGTCGGCTCGTGCGCCGCCGGCCTGCGCTGGTGCAGCCCGTCCGGGAGCGCATTCGGCGAGTGCCAGGATCAGATTCTCCCGCGCCCTGACAACTGCGCGCAGCCCACCAGCTGGGTCTGCGATGGCGAGCCCGCGACGTGCGGTGTTCTGCAATTTGGTGAGGTCCTCGGTGCGGGCGGACTCGCCCACAACATGGAGCAGGTCGCGTGGGACCGCGACAGCGGCTGGGTACGAGCGCGAGTCGAGATGGGTGCTCTCTCGGGGCGGCTCGTCATCGAGCACCTCGTCGACGAGCAGATCCTGTGGTCGACCTCGTTCGACATCGAGGACGATGACCGTTATCACCAGGCGACCGCGCTGGTGGTCGATGGGCAGGGCGCGACGGTCGTCGCTGCGAACACCGAGGGGCACATCGCACTCGGCGGCGCGCCCGCGAAGGGGCCCGGCGCTCTCCTCCTCAAGCTCGATGCCGCCGGGGATCTGGTGTGGTCCCAGATCGTTCCGTCGATCCAGGTGCAGCTCTACGACGTGGCGATTGGACCCGATGACGACATCTGGGTCGCTGGCCAATTCTCCGGAGACCTCGACTTCGGGGGCGCGCTCCTGAGCTCGGCCGACAGCGATGGCTTCCTGTTGAGGCTCGACAGCGACGGCAGCCCCATCTGGGGGGTCTCCCTCGACAGCGCGACCGGAGCCGGCCTGTTCTCCGTCACCGTCGGCCAGGATGGGACGTCCTATGTGGGTGGCTACGACGATGACAGCCACAAGTCCTGCAACCACGCCGCCGTGTTGCTCGCAGCCTACGACGCCGGCGGCACCATGCTCTGGAAACAGAGCCACTGGAGCGAGCGGTCGTGGGGTCTGGTGACGTCGCTCGCGCTGGATGACGCCGGCCAGCTCTACGCCGCCGGTCGACTGAACACGGACCTGGGAAACTCGATTGACCTGGGTGGCGGGCCGCTCGACGGAACGACGTTCGTCGCGAAGTTCGCCACCAACGGGCAGCACATCTGGAGTCGCGGCATCGACGACCTCGCGATGCCGGGCGGCGGTGGCGGCGGCCACGTCGCCGTCGACGCACTCGGGCACGTCATCGTGGCAACCACCCTCCAGCATGCGCCTCACCTCCGCAGCTACGACGCAGACGCTCACCTCCTCTGGACTCGCCTCGTGGTCGTCGACGCGCCACCACCCGTCGTCCAGAACGGCGGCATCAGCGTCTCCGCGTGGGGTCTGAACGATTTCGCCATGCGGCCCGACGGGACGATGGCGATCGTAGGGAGCTACGCGGGCACCATCGATCTGGGCGACGGACCGCACAACGCGGTGAGCGGCTGGGACGGCTTCTTCGCCGTCTACGTTCCCTGAACCCTGTCGCGGAGCCGCAGCCGCGGGTCATGAGAACCCCGTCGCCCACGAGCGGCTCGAGCGGCTCCCCCAACCCGCCTGCACCAGACCGGTGTGGCGTTGACCATCGCTGTTAGGATCGGCGCATGTCCGGCTCCGGCGATCGTCGCGCGCCACCGATGACCGCCGAGTTGGCGCAGAAGGACGCACGCGACGCCCTCCTCATCGCCTGCGTGGGCATCGTCATCTTCGGTCCCATTCTCCAGCCGATGGCGTTCATGAAGGCCTCGCGCGCCAGACGCAGGCTGATCGAGCTCGGCGTGGTGAAGGGACGTCGCGTCGCCCGGACCGCTCAGGTGATCGCATGCGCGTATGCCCTGTTCTTCGTCTCCACCATCGTGCGAGTCTTCCTGGCGGTTCCGCGCGATCCCGCGCTCGCCGACCACCCCCCGCCCCAGGTCGACGCTGCGGTGGTCGTACTGCCAGAGTTCATCGTCCGATTGAGGCCGGGGGCCGCGCAGCTCTCGCTCGCTCCGGGGCATGCGTTCTTCCTCGAGGACGCGCGCGGCGAGACGGTCGTCGTGACCGCGTTCCATCTGTTCGACGAGCTCAAGCCCGACGGCGGCGATCTCACCGCCGCCGTGCTCGAGGCGCGGCTCCGCTCGCACCGTCGAGAACGACTTCCCGGCGTGGCAGGCCCGCTGCTCGAGCTGCCCGGCGCTCGCGCGGTCGACGGGCAAAGCGCTTCGCACGATGTGGCGGTGCTTCGAATCGGAACGGTATCGCCCACCGCACGGCTCCGCCTCGCGCCCCGTCCGCCGTCCAGGGGAGAGCCGGTCTGGATCTTCGCCGGCATCCGCGATCGTCCGGGCATCGCGCTCCAACCCGCCACGGTGCTGGAGCCTGGCGAGCGCGAGGGGGTGCAATCGTATCGATTTCACGAGCGGCTCTGGGACATCCGGGGCACCAGCGGATCGCCGGTCCTGGACGCGCGCGGCGACGTCGTAGGGCTGAACGTCGCGTCCGACGACGCCGGAAGCACCGGCTTCGCGGTGCCGCTCGGCCACCTGCGCCGCCGTCTCGAAGAAGCTCGGCCCGGCCGTCCCGCGAGGCATGCGCCCGTGGCCGACTGGTTGCGCGCCGTCGAGAGCGAGGATACCCAGAGCAGGTGGTCTTCGCTCCTCGCGGACCTCGACAACGATCCGCCGAGCGAGCTCGCGGTCACGCCGCAGACCGAGGCGCTCATCGCCGCGTGGCAGAAGCGCGCGCCCGCGCTGCGCGATGCCCAGCGCGACGGTGACGACACCTGCGGCTCGTGGGTCGACGCGCCGGCGTACGCGCTTCGTCGCCTGCAGGGGTTGGGGTTGCTCGTGCTGCTGGGCAAGTCCCGGAGCGACCGCGCCCGCCAAGAGCTTCGCGCGGCCGCGCTCCACCTGAAGGACCCGACCCTGCTCCTGTTCGCCGTCCAGTCGCTCCTGCAGCTGGGCGAGATCCCCGAAGCCACCACGGTGGAGCGAGTGCTCGCGAGCGACGGCCAGCGCGCAACGCTCCTCACCGTGCTCAAGGAACGCGGTCACCTGGACCTGGCGCCCGCGCGCTGGCGCACCCAGGACTCCCTGGCGCGCAGCGTCCTCGCCCATTGGCTTCGCGACGACGGCGACGTGCGCTGCTTCCCGCCGAAGATCGAGCTGCTGGGCGTGGTCCCCGAGGGTGAACGAGACGCCTACGTCTACCGCTTCAAGACCCGCAGCGACAAAGGCGCGCCGTGGCTCGCCGGCCTCGCAGGGCTCTTCCCGCGCAGCGCGGACCCGAGCGCGACGCCGGCGGAAGGCACCCTGAGCGATTTCGAGCCGGCGGAGAGCGCGGAGCCTGCGCAGCACGCGGCGCGAATGCTCGCGTTGATTCGCGCGGAGAACGAACGCCGCGCGCAGGAGGGCTCGCGGGCGGATGCGGGGGCACGGTAGCCTCGCCCGAGGTCGGCGAGCTGCGACAGCGCGTGCGCGCACGGGTTCCGGCCGTCCGACGGGCTGATCGGTCCCGCCCTCGAACACGCCGACGAACCCGAAGGGGACCGGGACGACGCCTCCGGCTGGAGCTCGTACCAGACGATCGGGGTGTCCTGCACCGCGGCGATCTGGGCGGGCGTCGCGGTCGCGACCCGGACGAAGGTCCGGGCGGGCGGCCCGCAGCGTACCGAGAGCCCCCGCGAGCGCCACGGCGAAGAGGCATCCGAGCTTCCTTCTGGAACGTGATCATGCTCTGCAAGCGGCCGTGCGATAGTGATCCCTCGCGGGTGATCCCGGACCCGCGACTCGAATGGCCGACGACACGTATGCCCAGGCGCTCCAGAAGGACGGCCGCGACCTCGTCGCCGCCGCCGCCGATCTCGGCCCGGTCGACTTCCGCGAGACCGAGATCGCCGCCGTCCTCGCCGAGCTCGACCGCGATCGCTCGGTCCTCCTCGTGGGCCCGACCGGCGTCGGCAAGACCGCGGTGATCCATGGCGTCGCCGCCGCGATGGCGGCGCGCGGCCGCGGAGGGCTGTTCGAGATCTCGACCGCGTTGCTCCTCGCAGGCACCCGCTACATCGGCGAGTGGCAGACCAAGGTCACGCGGATCGCCGCCGCCGCGGCCGACGCCGGCGCCGCCCTCTACGTCTCCGACGCCTGGAACCTCTCCGAGGTCGGCCACACCTCGAGCAGCCGGAGCAGCATCCTCGACGCCATCCGCCCCTACGTGGAGTCGGGGCGCCTTCGCCTCGTCGCCGAGGCCACCCCCGAGATCCTCCGCGCCATGCAGCGCGTGCCCGGCTTCGTCGCCCTCTTCCGCGCCATCGAGGTGGCTCCGCTCGCCGACGACAAAGTCGAGGCCGTCCTCGAGCGCGCCGCCGAGCGCCGCGGCGCGCGCGTCGATCCGGGGAGCCGGCGGGCGATGATCAAGGTGACGACCCGGTTCCTCGCCGCCCGCCCGCAGCCCGGTCCGGCGCTGACGCTCCTCGGCGAAGCGATCGACTACCAAGCCCAGAAGCTCGGCGTCGGCGAGAGCGAGCCGATCACACCGGCCTTCGTCGAGCGCGTCTTCTCGATCACCTCCGGCCTGCCGCCGTTCATCGTCTCGCGCAGCGTGGTCAAGCCCGCGGCCGAGATCCACTCCTGGTTCGGCGACCGCATCGTGGGGCAAGAGGACGCCATCGACGCGGTCGTCGAGATGATCGCCCTCTTCAAAGCGGGGCTGCACGATCCCTCCCGCCCCATCGGCACCTTCCTCTTCGTCGGGCCCACGGGCGTCGGCAAGACCGAGCTCGCCCGCGCGATCGCGACCTTCCTCTTCGGCAGCCCCCAGCGCCTGCTCCGCTTCGATCTCTCCGAGTTCAAGGACTACAGCGCCTTCGAGCTCCTCCTCGGCGATCCCGAGCACCCGCACAAGCCCGCGCGCCTCGTCGATCCGGTGCGCTCCCAGCCGTTCCAGGTCGTGCTCTTCGACGAGCTCGAGAAGGCGCACCCGAACATGTGGGACCTGCTCCTGCCGCTGCTCGACGAGGGCAGGCTCACCACCCCGTCGGGGGACACGGTCGACTTCCGCAACACCATCCTCATCGCCACCTCCAACGTCGGCGCCCAGGCCGCCGGCAAGACGGTCGGCTTCGGGGCCACGGCGCCGGCGGGCGACGCCGACGCGGCGCGCATCCAGAAGGCGCTCGAGGTCGCGTTCCGCCCCGAGTTCCTGAACCGCTTCCAGCACGTGATCGTCTTCCACCCGCTCTCGCAGGAGCAGATGCGCCGCATCGCCCGCCAGGAGATGACGCGCGTGCTCCAGCGCGAGGGGATCGCGGGGCGGGGGCTCGTGGTCGACGTCGACGACGACGCCGTCGACCTCGTCATCCGCGAGGGCATCGACGCGCGCTTCGGGGCGCGCGCGCTCAAGCGCGAGGTGCAGCGCCGCATCGTCCTGCCCCTGGCGATGACGCTGATGGAGCAAGAGGTCCTGCCCGACTCGATCCTGCGCGTCGGCGCCAAGGACGGGAGCCTCAAGATCCGGGTCGTCTCCACCGAGGCGAGCCGCGCCCACGGCCGCGAGGCCGAGCCGGCGCGCGCCCCGAGCGGTCGAGCGGTCACCCGCGCCGACGTGGCCGCCCTGGTGACCTCGCTGTCGGCGCAGATGACCGAGCTCGCCGCCCGTGCGGACGAGCCGGCGCTCGAGGTCGAGCACCGCCGCATCCTCAAGACGCGCGCGCGGCCGAGCGCGTGGAAGGACGTCGCGAGCTCGGACGCGCTCGAGCACGACCTCGAGCGCATCGACGCCACCCTCGATCGGCTGCGTCGCACGCGCGAGCGCGTCGAGGAGGTCGGCTCGGCGCTCGCCGCCGCGACCGGGCGCGCCGATCTCGAGGCCGTCCTGCGCCAGGCGCGCGCCGTCGAGCAGGCGCTCGCCGACGCGCGCATCGAGCTCTTGGTGATCGGGTGGGACGGGAGCTGGGACGCGCTGGTCGAGGTCCGCGCGGTGGGCGGGAGCGGTCGCGCCGCGCGCGATCTCCTGGTCGAGCTCTACCTCGGCTGGGCCAAGCTCCGCCGCTTCGCCGCCGACTGGCTCCGCGAGCCGCGCGACGACGACGAGCCGGCGCTCTTCGCGATCCGCGGCCTCTACGCCACGGGCTGGCTCCGGCTCGAGGCCGGCCTGCACCGCCTCCGCGTCGCGCCCGAGGGCGGCGCCGAGAAGGGCAAGCTCGCCGTCGCCGGCGTCCGGGTGCTGCCGTGGATCGATCCGCGCCGGCCGGTCACGCTCTCGATGCACCGCGCGCTCAAGGCGGCGGGCCAATACGGGGGCAAGATCCGCTCGCGGGTGGAGTGCGAAGGCCTCGTCCTCCAGAGCCACCGCACCATCGCCGAGAACCGCGAGCTCGCCGCCGATCTCGTCGAGGCCTGGTCGCGCGCGCCCGCGTGGTCCGAGGAGGTGGTGCGCCGCTACGACCGATCCCCGCCGCTGGTGCGCGACGCGCTCACCGGCTTCTCGTCGGGGCGCCCCGAGGGGCTCTCGCCCGCGGCCTTCGATGGACTGCTGCGACGGCGCCTTGCCGCGCCTGAGGGCGGCTGAGCGGGCGTCGCGGACCCACGTCCACGCCGTCGGTGCAGAGGAACCGGACGTCGTCGTCGGTGATCGACAGCTCGTCGATGCCCGTGTCGTCGGCGGTGTCAGCCCGAGCCGGTAGCGAAGGTCCTTCGTGCGTCGCGCTGTTGCGACGAGGGGGCAGGCGACGCGGCCGTCGGGCCGTCAGGGCACGACTTCGAAGCTCACCTCGGCGACGATCGCCGGATCGTACGGCGCGAGGTCCGGCTTCACGAGCTCGGCGGTGAGCTTGTGGGACCCGGCGAACAAGCCGCTGATCGAGGTGGTCTTCGCGTTCATCTGGCTCTGCTTCGAGGTGTCGCCGTCCGGCGTGAGCAGGATGTAGAGGTCCGTGGTGTTCGTGATCGCCAGCTCGACGTCGACGCCACCGTTGGGGCCGCCGCTGATGACCTCGCCCTCCTGGGGGGAGACGAACGCGATCGTCGGGTCGCCGGCGGGCGTGCCGGTGGTGCTGGAGCCGGTGGTGTCGTCGTCGCCGCCGCAGGCGGTGAGGAGCGCGGCCGACAGGGCGAAGAATGCGAGACGGAGGAGGACCTTCATCATTCGCCGCAGGCTAACAGACGCGAGCGGAGCGCGCCTCTGGGACGCCGCGGTCCTGTCGCGATGGCGGGGCTCGCGCGCGCGGTCGAGGCGCTCCGGATCGGCTGCGGGCGCCACGGGCTCGATCACGACCCGTGCCGCCGCCGGGGCGCGCGCTTCGCACGCCTCGCCGGCTTCGACGCGGCCCTCGTCGATCCGACGCGCCACGCGTCCTCGATCGCGGCGCGAACATCCGCGGCGCGTGCGGAGCGCAGCGCGATCAGCACGGCCGCGTAGCCGTTGAAGTGCGGGATCGTGAAGAAGCCCCGCGGCGCGATCGCGAGCAGCGCGTCCTTGGCGTCGAGGCTCTCGACGATCACCGCAAGGATGTCACCGGAGGGCGGGGCCTCGTCACCGAAGCGCTCGAGGTCGGCCTTGCTGAACGGGCGCTGCCACGCGAAGCCGCGCTCGCCCACCATCCACGTGCGGTTGCCCCACTTGGTTCCGACCACGACGCCGGGGAGGCTACTCGCGAAGGCCGCTGCGTCCTCGAGCTTCACCGCATCCTGTGTAGCACTGCGCCGCAGAGCGCAGGTGGGTCGTCTCACCCGGTCGCTACGGCCCTCGTCGTCGCGCCAAGGCGAGGGCTACTACGCCGACGTCTGCCGCGGCGGCTGCTCGTGGATGGCTCACTGCGCGCTGGGTCGACGGGGCAAACACCCGTTCTGCCATCACCGCTCCGGCGCAGGCGCGGAGCTCGAGCAGCTCGTGATGACCTGTTGCACCACAGGGGGGTCACGATCCGAGGGTCTCCGCGGAGATCGGGGCGGCTCGGGCATCGGCTCGAAGCCTTGGCGCATGCGGGCCTGGCGCCTCCCGGATTCGGTCGACGCCATCCGACGGAGGGGGCTAGCCTCCTCGGCGTGACGCGACGCACGAAAGGATGGCGATGGCTCGGCGGCGCGGCCCTCTTCGCGGCGATCGCCGCCGGCGCGCCCCCGGCGGCGGCCCAGCCGAAGCCGCCGCGCACGCTGGCCGAGGCCAAGCGCCTCCACGACGCCGCCGAGAAGGAGCTCGAGAAGGGCGACGTGCGCGGCGGGCAGGCCGATCACGAGGCGGCGCTGTCCATCCGCGAGGCGCTCCTTTCGAAGGACGACCTCGCCGTTGCCGAGTCGCTGCACGACCTCGGCGTCGCGCGCATCCTCGCCGGCCGCTACGCCGACGCGCGGCCGCTGCTCGAGCGGGCGCTCGCCATCCGCGAGAAGCGCCTCGCGCCGAGCGACGTCGAGCTCGCCTCCACCGTCGGCGATGTCGCGGCGGTGCTCTTCTACCTCGGCGATCTCGACGGCGCCGCGGCGCGCTACGCCCGCGCCATCGCGATCGCCGAGAAGGCGGGCGACGCGGCGCAGCCGAAGCTCGCGACGCTGCTCGACAACGAGGCGGCGCTCCACGGCGCGCGCGGCGACACCACCAAGTCGGCGGAGCTCCACCGTCGCGCGCTCGCCATCCGCGAGAAGCACTTCGGCCCCGACGATCCGCTCGTCGCGGCGAGCCTCCACAACGTCGGCGTCGCCGATTTCCAGCGCGGCGATCTGATCGGCGCCGAGGAGAAGCTCGCGCGCGCGCTCGCCATCCGGGAGAAGGTGCGCGGCCCGAAGCACCCCGAGGTCGCGGCGAGCGCGGCGATGCTCGGCACCGTCTACGACGAGCGCGGCGACACGGCCCGCGCCGAGAAGCTCCTGCGCCGCGCGATCGACGTCTGGGAGGCGAGCATCGGCCCGGATCGACCGAACGTCGCCACGGCGCGGCACAACCTCGGGATGGTCTACATCCGCCAGGGCAACGACGCCCGCGCGATCGACGAGCTCCAGAAGGCCCTCGCGATCCGGAAGAAGGCGTTCGGCGACCGCGATCGCCGCGTCGCCGAGACCGAGACGATCCTGGCCGGGCTGCTCGCGTCGGCGGGCCAGCACGATCTCGCCATCGAGCTCGGCGAGCGCGTCGCCGCCACGTACGAGGCGACGGGCGCCGGCTCCACCATCGCCATGGCGATCGCGCTCGAGAACCTCGCCTCGGCGTACGAGGCGAAGGGCGACCGCAAGAGGGCGATCGCGGCGCTCGAGCGGGCCGTGCGCATCGAGGAGACGGCCGTCGGTCCGCGGCACGCGAGCCTCGCGCACACGCTCGCGCACCTGTCGCTGGCGGAGGCCGCCGGGGGCCGCGTCCCCGGCGCCCTCGCCGCGATGCGCCGCGCCGCCGAGATCGAGGAGGCGAACCTCGCGCTCCTGGTGTCGGTCGGCTCCGAGTCGCAGAAGCGCGCCTACGCGGCCACGCTGCCGTTCGCCACGGGGCGCGTGCTCACGCTGCACCTCGTCCACGCGCCGAAGGACCCGGAGGCCGCGCGCCTCGCCGCGCTCACGCTCCTCCGGCGCAAGGGCCGCGTGCTCGACGCCGAGGCCGGCGCGATGCGCGCGCTCCGGCGCCGGCTCGATCCCGACGCGCAGGGGATCCTCGACGAGCTCACCGCGACGCGGTCGCGGCTCGCGGCGGTGACGCTCGGCGCCGCGCCCCCGGGCGGGGCGGGCCCGGCGGGCGCCGCCGCCCTCGCGGACGCGGCGGACGCGCTCGAGGCGAAGCTCGCGAAGGCGAGCGCGGTCGCCGGGCGGGCGGCCCGCCCGGTCACGCTCGAGAACGTGCTGGCGCACGTGCCGAAGGACGCGGCGCTGATCGAGCTCGCGACGTGGGACCGACCGGTGGAGGGAAACCGCGTCACGGCGCCTCGCTACGTCGCGTACGTGCTCCGCCCCGGCGCCGCCGCCCTTGCGGTCGATCTCGGCGACGCCGCCGGGATCGACGCGCTCGTCGCCCGCGCCCGCAAGTCGCTCGCGTCGCCCGCGAGCACCGACGTGCGCGAGATCGCGCGGAGCCTCGACGAGCAGGTGATGCGGCCCGTCCGACCCCTCCTCGGCGGCGCGCGGCGGCTCGTCGTCGCGCCGGCGGGGGCGCTCGCCCTCGTCCCCTTCGGCGCGCTCGTCGACGAGGACGGCCAATGGCTCGTCGAGCGGTACGCGATCTCCTACGTGACCTCGGGCCGGGACCTCCTCATGCAGGACGACGCGGCGCCGGCGCGGGGCGAGCCCGTGGTCGTCGCCGCGCCCGACTTCGGCGCGCGCGGCGAGGCGGCCGACGCCGCCGGCGTCCTCGCGCGCGTGACGTTCCCGCCGCTCTCCGGCACGCGCGAGGAGGCCGACGCGCTCGCCAAGGTCTGGCCGAAGGCGACCGTGCTGACTGGCGCCGACGCGACCGAGGCCGCGGTGCGCGCCGTGCACGCGCCGCGCGTCCTGCACCTCGCCACGCACGGCTTCTTCCTCGGCGGCGACGCCGGCAACGGCGCGGGCAAGCGCGCCCTCGTGCTCGAGGGCGTCGCCGGCGCCGCGCCGCCCGCGCCGCCGAACCCGCTCCTCGGCTCCGGCGTCGCGCTCGCCGGCGCGAACCAGCACGCGTCGGCCGCCGACGCGAGCGGCGCGCACGACGACGGCGTGCTCACCGCGACCGAGGCCGCCGGGCTCGACCTGGTCGGCACGAAGCTCGTCGTCCTCAGCGCCTGCGAGACGGGGATCGGTCGCGTCGACGGCGCCGAGGGCGTCACCGGCCTGCGGCGCGCGCTCGTCATCGCCGGCGCCGAGGCCGTGGTGATGAGCCTCTGGAAGGTCGACGACGCCGCGACGCGCGATCTCATGGTGGCCTACCACCGCGAGCTCGCGAAGGGCGGCGGCCGGAGCGAGTCGCTGCGCTCCGCCGAGCTCGCGCTGCTCGCGAGCCCGGAGCGGCGGCATCCCTATTACTGGGCGAGCTTCATCGCGTCGGGCGACTGGCGCTCGCTCGACGGGGCCGATGTGGCCGTCGCGACGCCGCAGGCGGACGGCGGCTTCGCCCGCGCGCCGGGGGGGGCGTGCGGGTGCGATGTCCCCGGCGGCGCGCCCGCGGGGCGAGGCGTCGCAATGGCCGCGATTGGGCTCCTCGCTCTTGCCGTCCGGTCACGCCGGAGGGCCGCGCCCTCGTCACGAACGTCCAGCGTCGGCCTCACGCCGCCCTGCCGACCATCGTCGCCACCGTCTGCGCGAGGTCGCCGGCGCTGACCGGCTTCGCGAGGTGCGCATCGAAGCCGACCGCGAGCGCCTGCTCGCGGTCCGCCGGGCTCGCGAACGCGGTCAGGGCGACAGCGAGCACATGGCCCCCCGAGGCCGCCTCCCGCGCGCGCACCTGGCGGATGAGCGCATAGCCGTCCTCCTCGGGCATCGCGATGTCGCTGAGCAGGAGCTGCGGGTTGAACGACGCGAGCTCGGCCAGGGCGGCGCGCGCCGACTCGACCGCTCGCACCTCCGCGCCCGACCGGCGGAGCACCGCCTCGAGCAGCTCGCGGCTGTCTTGGTCGTCGTCGACCACCAAGACGTGCACGCCGTCGAGCACCGCTTGCTTCCACGATCCACGCGGCGTGGGCTTTCCGCTCTCGACCGCGACCGTCCTCTGCCCGGCGCCGGCGAGAGGCAAAGTCACGGTGAACGTCGCTCCCCAACCTTCCCCCGGGCTCGCGGCCTTCACCGTCCCCTCGTGCAGCTCGACGAGGTGGCGCACGATCGCGAGCCCGAGCCCGAGCCCGCCGTGCCATCGCCTCGTCACGCTCTCCGCCTGGCGGAAGCGATCGAAGACGTGCGGCAGGAACTCGGGGGAGATGCCGCACCCGGTGTCGGCCACCGTGATCCTCGCCGCCGCGCCTTCGCGTTCGAGCCGCACGCCGACGCGCCCTCCGTTCGGCGTGAACTTCACCGCGTTCGAGAGCAGGTTGGACACCACCTGCAGGAGTCGATCCGGATCGCCGAGCACCTCGCCCGCCCCGGGCTCGAACGCCGCGTCGACCTGGATCGACTTTGCCTCCGCCGCGACCTTCACCGACTCGAGCGCCGACTCGACCACCGCGGCGAGCTCGACCCGCTCGCGCCGCAGGCGGAGCTTGCCCGACACGATCCGCGAGACGTCGAGCAGATCCTCGATGAGCTGCACCTGCGTCTCGACGTTGCGCTCGATCGTCTGCAGCCCCTTCTGCACCGCGCGCTCGTCGAGGCCGGGCGCCTTCAACATCTGCGTCCAGCCGAGCATCGCCTGGAGGGGCGTCCTGAGCTCGTGCGACACGACGGCGAGGAAGTCGTCCTTCGCGCGCGTCGCGGCCTGCGCCTCGGCGCGCGCCTCCTGCTCGCGCACCAGCGCTTCGGCCCGCTCCTGCTCCGCCTGCTTCTGCGCCGTGATGTCGGTCGCCGTGCCCAGCATCCGCTCGGGCTCACCCGCCTCGTCGAAGAAGGTACGCCCGAGCGCCGAGACCCAGTGGACGGTGCCGTCCGGCCACACCACGCGATACTCGGTGAGGTATTCCGTGCGCTCGGCGAGCGAGCGCTCGACCGCGCGCTCGATGCGCCGGCGGTCGTCGGGGTGCAGCATGACGAGGAAGCGCGCATAGCTCACCTCCTCCTCCGGGCCGATCCCGTGCATGCTCCTACAGAGCGGGGTCCAGGCGAGCCGGTCGTTCTTCATGTCCCAGAACCACATGCCGAGGTGCGCCGCCTCGACCGCGAGCCGCTGCCGCTCCGCGCTCTCCCGCATCGCCTCGGCCCGCTTGCGCTCGGTGACGTCGCGCGAGATCCCGATGATCCCGAGCACCTCGCCCGCGTCATTGCGGTAGGGCGTCTTGGTGGTGTGGAAGACGCGGGTCACGCCGCCCGCCGTCAGCGATTCCTCCGTCGTCCGCGGCTGCCCCGTGCGCATGACCTCTTCGTCGGCCGCGCGCAGCAAGCGGGCCTCGCCGGCGGGAAGGAGCGCTGCGTCGTCTTTGCCGATCACCGCCCCGGCAGGCGCGCCGAGATCGAAGGCGCCCGCGGCGTTGATCACCACGTAGCGACCGAGCCGATCCTTGACGTAGACGGCGTCGGTCGCCCCCTCGATGATGCCGCGGAGCATCGCCTCGCCCTCGCTCAGCGCCTGCCGCGATCGCCGGCGCTCGGACACGACGCCTCCGAGGACGAGCGAGGCCAGCGAGGCCGAGCCGAGGAAGACGTGCAGCGCGATCAGGCTCTCGGTCCGGCTCGCGCGCACGAACGGGCCATGCCCCGTGTAGGTGGCCCAGACCGCGATCGCGGCCAACAGGAACATGCCCGTCGCGGCCCCGCGCGCACCGTAGCGGAGCGCGGTCCACGTCAGCGGGATGAACAACACGTACGGCTGGAGGAGCGCCATCTGCGCCGCCGGCTCGGGTTGCTCGGCGAAGACGAGCGCGGCGCAGGCGACCAGGAGGGCGCCTAGCGCGACCGCCTCGGCGAGCTTCGAGGGGCGCGTGGACCCCCGCGGCACCGACGTCCACGTCAATAGCAGGGGAGCGACGATGAGATCGCCGATGAGATCTCCCGCCCACCACGCCTGCCAGGTCCGGGCGAAGTCGGCCGCCTTGATGACGCCGCCGAGCGTGAGGCTGGCCGTGCCCACGGTCGCGCTGATCGCCGTGCTCCCGATGCCGGCCAGCACGACGAGACCGATCACGTCCTTGAAGCGCTCGAGCGAGCGTTCGAATCCAGGGATGCTCCGCAGCGCGAAAGCGCCGACCAGAGCCTCGAGGGTGTTGCCCGCGGCGATCCCGCAGGCGACCAGGGGCGGCGCGCCCACCCAGAGGTTGGTCACGAGCGCCCCGGCGGCGACGGCCGGCCAGAGGCGATATCCGCCGATGATCAGCGCGGCGAGGGACAGGCCGGTGGGCGACCACACGAGCGTCGCGAACCCGCTGACGGGGCTCATCGCCAAGCCGAGCTTCCCGACGACGACGTACAAACCGCCGAGCGCGAGCAGCGTCCCTGCATGGAGGATCCGGTCACGGCGCAGCGAGAGATCGGTGCTCAACGGCGCGGCTATGGACTCGGCGACACCGTCCGTCAACGGAGCCCGGCGAGTGACGTCCTCGCTGATGACGGCGCGGCTTTCGCGGCCCGCGACGGAGGCGCCCGGCGATCCGGGCGATCGGCCGCGTGGTAGCCTCGCGCCATGAGTCGCACGGGCGACGCGCCCCCGTCTGGCCCGCTGAAGCGTGCCCTGCGATCGCCTTGGGTCCGCGTCGCTGCCGTCGTCGCGCTGCTCGTGGCCATCGGCGCGTGGGTGGCGCGCCTCGATCTGCGGCCGAGCCTCGCCCACCTCCACGTCGCGGTGCTGTCGGGCTCGCCCGACGGCAACTACCACGCGGTCGTCGAGAGGCTCGGCGCCGCCGCCGCCAAGAAGAGGGGCACCATCGACGACGTCCCGAGCGACGGCTCGGTCGAGAACGTCCAGCGGCTCGCCGCGGCCGCGAGGTCCTGCGAGGTCCAGTTCGGCCTCGTGCAGGCGGGGCTCCCCTGGCCCGACGGGCCGCGCCTCTCCCTCGTCGGCCGGCTCGCCAAGGCGGAGTCGGTCTTCTTCCTGGGCAAGCACGCCGACGCGATCGACTCGTTCGCCTCGCTCGCCCACCTGCGCATCGGGATCGGCCCCGAGGGCAGCGGCACCGCGCGCGTCGCGCGGCAGGTGCTCGAGTCGCGCGACTTCCAGGGCCTCGATCTGCACCTGACGTACCACCCCGTCGCGGAGCAGCTCGATCTCGCCGAGAAGGGCGCGCTCGATCTCGCGGTGCTCGTGATCGACGAGGACGCCGATCTCGTCGACCGCGCCGTCCGCGAGCACGGGCTGCAGATCGCGGGGATGCCGCACGCCGACGTGGTCGCGCGCCGCTTCTCGCACCTGCGGCACGGGCGCATCGGCGCGGGGCAATACGATCCCGTGCGCATGCTCCCGCCGGTCGACAAGGAGGTGCTGCGCGTGGAGACGCTGGTGGTCGAGAACGGGTGCGCGGGCCGCGCCGGCACGCTGGGCTTGATGGCTGCCCTGGCGGAGGTGTTCCCCGACTTCGTCCAGCACAACAAGACGACGCCGAACCGCTCCGGCCTCGAGCTCGCCCCGGGCGCGAAGAGCTTCTTCGACAACGACGGCCCCGAGCTCCTCGACGAGGTCCTGCCCCGCCTGAGCAACGTGATGCCACCCAGCAACTGGGTGCACCTGGTGATGGGCATCAGCATCCTCTTCAACGCGATGGGCGTCGCCAACCGGTTCGTTCTCTGGCGCATCGACGCGGCGCGGGTGAAGGCCGAGCAACGCATCGCGCGCTGCTTCGGCCCCGCGACGACGATGGGCGACATCGCGCGCACCGAAGCCGAGGGCGATCTCCTCGCGGACAACGTGGGCGACGAGCTGACGCAGGTGATCCGCGATCTCGAGCAGCTCGCGCTGCGCTCGCGGCGCATCTCGGTGTCGGTCCTCGTGCCGATGGGCGGCGAGATGGCGTACCGCTACCAGGAGGGCCTCATTCACGAGACGCTGGCGACGCTGCGAGCGTTCCTCGCGCGCTGGCGCGCCGCCCGCGGTACGGCCTCCGAGCCGCCGAGCGCACGCGGCGAAGCGCGCGGGTGACCCGCCGGCTCACGCGTGTCGACGCTCGGCCCGGCGGCAGCGTAGGCTGCAGGCAACCCGGCATGTCGCCGGCCGGAGGCGCCCGCCATGTCTTCTCCGAACCGTGGTCTCCTCTCTGCGGTCGTCTCGATCGCGGCCGCGTCGTACACGAGCGTCGCCGCCGCGGTGCCGCCGACGATGACGCACCAGGGGCGGCTCTACGACACGAATGGTCAGCCGGTCACCGGCTCGATCGACGTGGTCTTCACGATCTACGACGCCTCGATCGGCGGATCGTCGGTGTGGAGCGAGGTGCACACGCTCGCGTTCGACGAGGGCTACTTCTCGGTGTCGCTCGGCGAGCAGACCGCGTTCGGCGGCGTCTTCGACGGCTCGCCGCGCTGGCTGGGCGTCACGGTCGGCGCCGATCCGGAGATGACCCCGCGCGCGGCGGTGGGCAGCGTGCCGTACGCCCTGGTGGCGGACGATGCCACGGGAGACATCCACCCCACGTCGGTGTCGATCGCCGGCTTCGGGACGGTGATCGACGCGAGCGGAGCGTGGGTCGGCGACCCGACGGGTCTCGTGGGTCCGACCGGACCGGCGGGCGCCGACGGCGCGACCGGCCCGCAAGGACTCGAGGGGCCCGTCGGCTCGACCGGGCCCATCGGGCCGCAAGGACTCGAGGGCCCCCTCGGCCCGACCGGGCCCATCGGCCCGCAGGGACCGCAAGGGCCCGCCGGCGCTCAAGGGCCGACCGGCGCGACCGGCGCTCAAGGGCCCGTCGGCCCGACCGGGCCGGCCGGCCCACAAGGGCCAGCGGGCCCGCTGCCGAGCGTCGCGCTGGGCGGAGGGCTCGTGGGCGACGGCTCGCTGGCCAACCCGCTCGCGGTCGACTTCGCCGGCACCGGGAGCCTGTCCACCGCGGCTCGCTCCGACCACACGCACACGGCGATCGGCGGCAAGTCGCTCGCGCAGATCGAGTGCGAGGCGCGGCTCGGCGTGTGGACGGGCAGCTGCGCGGAGTACGCCACGCTCGGTTGCCAGATCTGCAGTTGGAGCACGGCGGTGACCTCGTGCGGCGCCGGTCGCCACCTCTGTACCGTGACCGAGCTGCAAATGGCGGGGTTTCATTCGTTCGCGTCGCAGGTCCGCCGCGGGCTGCTCTCGCCGAGCAGCTTGGCTCCCTACATCTGGAGCCGCGGATACGATCCCGCGGGCTCACCCAACAGCGCGGGCAATCAGATCTGGTACCCGTGGGGCTACGGCTCTCCGGCGGGGCTCACCTGCAACACCAACGCCGCACCGATGTTCGGATACAGCAGCAAGTCGGGCGGGAACTCGACGGGCGCGGCGGGCTGCTACGACAAGACCTATACTTCGGCGATCGCCGTCTGTTGCCCCGACGGCGCGTTCTGATCGCCGACACGCGGCGGCGAGGCGCCTTCGGACCGGGCCGGATCGCGACGTGATGCCTACTCCCGACGTCAGGGCAGCGTGATCATGCGAAGAGCGGCGCTTGCATCGATCCTCGGCTTCGCGTGTCTCGCGGCGTGTGGCGGTGAAGCGAGGACGACCCCCGAGGTCGCCGCGGGCTCGGCGACGGGGACCACGGGCGGCGGCGGCGGCGGCGGCGCCGGTGGCTCGGGCGGAGGGTGCGGGAGCTACGATGACTGCGACCTGAACGAGGCCTGTGTGTACGCCGATGGCCAGTGCGGCGCCGGCGAGGGGAAGTCCTGCATCGATTTCCCGGCGACCTGCCCGGCGCACGCGGTCGCGACGTTCTGCGGCTGCGACGGTCACTCCCACGCGGGGGTCTGCTTCGCCGAGCAAGACACGCGACCGGGCGCGTGCCCCGCCGAGCCGGGCACGTTCTGGTGCGGCGAGGTCTCCTGCTCGATCGGGCAAGAGTACTGTCTCGCGACGAACGTCGCTTCGTGCGACCTCTTGCCCCCGGGTTGCGAGGATCCGAGCGCCGACTGCGCGTGCTTCGAGCCGATCCAGCCCGGGTGCACCTGCGCGCAGAAGGCCGACGGACACTTCGAGCTCGCTTGCTCCCCGATCTGAGCGCGCGTCGCGCGAGGCGCCGTCGCGACGCATCGTCGAGTCCGAGGTCCGGACCGCAACGGCGATCACGGAGCTCGCGGGCACGGTCAGGGATCTCTTGGGCACGCTCCGTTCGCAAGCCGACCTGCGGCCGCGCGTCGAGAAGTGCGAGCAAGAAATCGCGGAGCTGAAGAAGCGCTCGCCCGCCGCGTGAGCCCGGAGAGACCGCGAACCATCACCTCGCCGGGACGCCGCGGGATCGTAGGCCGCTTCCACCGTGCCGGGGCCCAGCGGCACGAGCACCTTCGCCTCGAGCAGGGCCGTGCGCTCCTCGTCCGTGAGCAGGAGCCACGCGGGCTCGTCGCTCTCGTCGCTGCACGTCCGTTCGTCGAAGGCGAAGAGACGGCGCGGATCGCCAGCGGCTTCGAGCGCCTCGTTCACCGCGCGCGCGACGCGGCCGATCTGGTGCCGCCGCTCGATGTCCTCGTCGAGGTCCTGGTCGAACGCGCCTGGGTCGCCGAGCGCGCGGGTGCCGGGATCGAGCGGCGCGCCGAGATCCTCGAGCGCTCCGCGAACCACGTCCGCGGCGCTCTCGAGGTCATCGGCGTGCCACCAGCCCCTCGGGAACTCCGGGTCACGAGCCTCGCGAGGAAAGCCGCTCGTCGCTGCTCGACCGTGCCGCCGAGGCGCCGGACGGTCGCCTCGACGACGTCGCGGGAGAAGATCTCGGAGCCATCGGACATGGGTGGATCCTACTACCTCGTTCGAACGGCGCGCGCGTGTGCCCTCACCCGCGCGACCGCTCGGCCCGTTTGCGGTGAGCCGCCGCCCGCGCTAACGCGTTCGCGTGACCGATGACGCTCCCGGGGGAGGCGCCGCCCCGTCGCAAGACCCCGCGAGGTCCGGCGCACCGTCGCATCCGGCCGAGCCCTCGCCCGTCCGAGGGTGGCCCTCGCGGCGCTCGATCGGGATGCTCGTCGCCGCCCTCGCGACGAGCGGCGTCATCGCGATCAATCTCTTCCTCATCCTGGCGGCGCCGCCGTCGGGCCAGACGACGGCCACCACCACCACACGCCTCGAGCGTCATCGCCTCTCGGACCGCCTCAGGCCGTTCCTCGAAGCGACCCCCGCTCGCCTCCTGCGGCCCGAAGGCCCCGACGCCACGGCGCCGGAGGAGCCCGAGGACTTCGGCGTCGACGAGCGGGACGAGCGGGACGAGCGCAGCGCCGCCGAGCCCAAGCGCCGCGAGACCGTGCACGAAGCGTCGGCCCGCACCTGCTCCACCTCGAGCGTCGATGGCTTGAGCCGCCAGATCATCGCCCAGGCCCGCTGCATCGACGCGGACGCGTTCGTGCGCGTGCCGGCGCGGCCGAACCTGGTGACCGGCTCGCACGTCTTCCTCTACCTCGACGCATCGGCGCGTGACCGCCTCGTGCAGGTGCTCGACGCCCACCGCGATCGGACGATGACCGTGCACAGCGCCCTCCGGACGGTCGCGCAGCAGTACCTCCTCTGGCGGTGGGCTTCGAGCAAGCGCTGCAACATCCAGCTCGCGACGCCGCCCGGCGAGAGCAACCACGAGACCGGGCTCGCGCTCGACATCGGCGAGCCGTCGGCGTGGCGCTCGGCGCTCGAGGAGCAGCAGTTCCGCTGGCTCGGCGCCGTCGACAGGGTGCACTTCGACTACAAAGGCGGCCGCGCTTCGGCCCGCGACGGCATCGACGTGACCGCCTTCCAGCAGCTCTGGAACCTGAACCACCCGGACGACACCATCGCCGAGAGCGGCCGATACGGCTCCGCGACCGAGCAGCGGCTGAGGAAGTCGCCTGCGGCCGGCTTCGCGATCGGGCCGCGCTGCCGGGCGCCGCGCGGCGGCGGCAGCCCAGCGCGATCGTTGGCTCGCTGAGCCGGCACGAGGCATGCTTCGAGCCCCGAGGAAGCGCACGCATCGCGACCCCACCCGAGCCCAGAGAGCCCGCCATCCAACGCCACCCTGCCCTCGTCCCGCTCTCCCGCGAGCACCACGACGCCCTCAAGCTCGCGAGGGCGCTCCGCGCCGACGGCTCGCGCCACCTCCGCGCCACGCTCCCGAGCGAGGCGACGGCGCTCGCCGAGCACGTGCGCTCGGTCTTCGCCGGAGAGCTCGAGCCCCACTTCGTCGCCGAGGAGCGGCACCTCCTGCCGGCCGTCCGCGAGCGCAGCGCCGAGCTCGGCGCGATGTGCGCCGAGATCCTCGGCGAGCACGAGCAGATGCGCGGGCTCGTGCGCAAGCTGGCGCGGCCGGGCCTCTCGGACGACGACATCCTCGTCGTCCTCGATCGGTTCGGCAGGATCCTCGAGGAGCACGTCCGGAACGAGGAGCGCGGGCTCTACTCGAAGGTGGAGCGTGCGCTGGACGCGCCCTCGATGGCCCGGCTCGGCGAGCTTCTGGTGCGGCCGGCGAGATGAACGGCGGCTGGCGCTCGCGGCGCGTGCTGCGCGGCCGAGTAGCGCCGCCTCAGTAGCCGGGTCCGCCGAAGACGCCGTAGCCCTTGAGCCCCCAGACGAAGGTCGGCGCGCCAGGGAACGCAGGCTTGGCGATCGCCTTCATGTTGCCGAGCGTCGCCGTGAGGTGCCACTTGCGGAAGCGCTCCGCGATGTTCTTCGCGAGCTCGTCGATCGCGGGAGCATCGGAGGGCGACGGCTTGACGCTCGCCTTGAGCGCCGCCGCCAGCGACGGCGCGCTCATCTTCTGCTCGCCCATCGAGATTCCGGCGCGCAAGGGGTGCGGAGGCGTGCACGAGCAGCTGATCTGGGACACGAGGCCGGGCGGCACCAGCGGCAAGGTCGCGAACGCCGCCGGCGCCGTGGTCGCATAACCGCGCGCCCACGCGTTGAACGCGTCGGCCACCGGATCGGTGAACGATCGCGCGACCGACTCGGGGACGCCCTTCTCGGTCATGTATTTGCGCATCTCGTCCGCGAAGACCGACGAGCTCTGGAGGGCGCCCGCGGGCACGATCGCGGCCGGCGGGACCACCTTTCCGTCGTCGATCCGGCTGGCGTTGATCCACTTGCGGGTGGCGTCCACGGCGCCGTCGTAGGCCAGGGCAGAGGCCTTCTTGAGGTCGGTGCCTTGCAGTTGCGTCGTCGGTGGCTTGATCGTCTGCGCCGTGGCTGCCCACGGCGACACGGCCATCAGCACGGCGGTGCCCAGCATCCAGCCGAACGTGCGGGGGAGCTTCGGGGACATGGTGGTTCGACCTTTCCTTGGGGTTGAGCGGCGCGATCTCGGCCGCTGCATGGTCGACGCGGGTCCGACGGGGTGTGACGAAGAAACGACGGACGCGCTCACCGAGTGTGGCGCAGCGGGCCGGTGGACGACCACGAGACGAACCACCCGGGGCCCGCGCCGACGGATCAGCAGCGCAGACTGCCGCCCGTCTTGCGCGGGCACCGGCATTTCGGCTGCATTCCCCAGCCGGCGATCCGAATCGGCCCATCGTCATCGCTGATTCCGAGGACGATGCCGACCCGCTGCCCAGCAGGTGAAACCGTCTCGATCGACCAGCAGGAATCACCGCGACCGTCGAAGCCGGCTCCGAGCTGGACGTCACGCACCTCCCAGGAGGACGCGTGCGCCAGGTGGGCAATCGACGCGTCCATGTCGGCGCCGGGCTGAGCCGATCGCCCCGCGTGGAGGTCCGCGACGTAGGCGTCGAGGTAGGCCCGATGCGTCGCCTCGAGGTCGGAGCCGCTGACGAGACGCGCCCGAAGCAGGAAGACCATCGGTGCGAGGAGCGCCAGGCCGACGGCCGGTGCGATGAGCTTCTGCCAGAGGGGCGGCTTCTCTTGCTGATCTGCCATGGCGTCGTGTGCCTCGTGGGAGTGTACCTGCCGTCGCCGAACATGGTCGACGGCGCGAGCCGGTGGAGGGCGCCGGCGTACGCGTTGCGCCGGTCGCGAGAACGACTCATGAGCGGTTCGAAGGTCGCCATCGACGGCGGGCTGTCGCGCGCCGGGGGCGACGGCGCGTCCGTGGCCAGCGACGCGTGAGCGCACGCCGCCACCGAGCGCCTACGGAGAAGCCGGCGCCTTGGCAGTGGTCAGCTTCGACAGCGCCGTGGTCGCCGCGTCGAGCCTGGCGATGGCGATCTTCACGGCGGCGACGTCCGTCGCCGTGAGCACCTTCGTAAACGCGGTGTCGAGCTCCTTCAACGCCGCGCGATACATGTCGGGGTAGCGGTTGTACGGGTCGGTGGTGGGTGAGCCGGTGCGCAGCGCGCGGCGGAGCGACTCGCGCTGGCCGCCGAATCCCTCGCAGCTCGCCTTCATCGCAGCCAGAACGGGGCCCATCCCGGGCGGCCCGAAGATGGGCTTGAACTCGGCGGCCTCGCCGGTCGGCGGCGCCGGCGCCGACGAGCCTCGCTCCAGCCCGATCAGGCGCCGGTCGATCTGCGCCGCCGCGGCGATGTCGTACTTCCAGGTCGCCTTCGCCTCGGCGAGCTTCGCCGTCTGCTCCTTCAGCGCCGACACCCTGCTGGCCAGATCCTTGAGGGTGGTCGCGGCGGTCGGGTGATCGACCGGGGCCGGCGGCTTGGACTGCGCGGGTGCCGGCGCGGGGACGGCGAGCGGGAGCAGAGCGACGAGCAGGAGGGTCAGGGGTCGCTTCATCGTGTCACCTCACCGCGGTGGACGCGCGGCCCGCGAGGTGTGAGCGGACGAGCGGCGACGCGCGAAGCGACGCGCGAGCGGCAGGACGAGCAGGATCGGCGCCCAGCGCCAAGGCGCGTCGAGCCCCGCCACGCGGCAGCCGCACGACTCGGGCGGAGGGGCGGCGGGCTCGAGCGGCGTGCAGGCCCGGTCCCGATCGCACCCGTAGCCGGGGAGGCAGTCGAGGCTCGAGCTGCACGGCGTCGCGCAGCGGCCGCCGGCGCAGCGGTGGGGAGCGCAGTCGACCTCGCGGCCTTCGGCGTCGCGCAGCGTGCTCTCGTCGAGGCACGCTGCCGCGTCGCACTGGCACGAGCCGTCGCCGTCGCACGCCCCCTCGCCCTGTTCGGGACACGCGCACGGCGTCCCCGCGTCCGCCATCGCGCAGACGCCCCCCTCGGCGCAGGTGCCGCTCTCGCCGCAGGTCACCTCGTCGGCGCCGCACAGCCCGCGTGGATCCGGCAGCCCCGCCGAGACCGGCGTGCAGGCACCGTCTTCGGCGCCTCCCGCCTGGACCGCGCAGGCGCGGCACGGGCCGTCGCAGGCCTCGGCGCAGCAGACGCCGTCGACGCAGGCCCCCGAGACGCACTCGCCGCCGACCGAGCACGCGTTCTCGACGGGCCGAGGCTCGAACACGACGGCGCTCGCGAGGGCGACGTCGGAGGCACCGGCCCAGCCGCCGGCGATGAGGACCCCACCGCCGGGCAAGAGCGCCGTCGTCGCCGAGGCGCGCCCCTCCGGCAGCGCCGCGGTGAGCGACCACGAGTCGCCGGCCGTCGGATGGGGCGACAGGAGCTCGGCGACCGTGCCGTCGCCGCCGACGCCGCCCGCCGCCAGCACCCACCCGTTCGCGAGCAGGCGCGCGGTGTGGCCCAGGCGAGCCACCGAGGCCGCGCCCGTCGACGCCCAGGTCCTGGTGGCCGGATCGTAGAGGTCGGCGGACGCGAGCGGCGAGAGCGAGACCCCGCCGAGCACGAGGAGCCTGCCGTCGACGAGCGCCGTCACCGACGGGCTGCGCCGCGGGTACGGCGCGTCGGGTGCCGCCTCCCACGCAGCCGACGCGGGATCGTAGAGCTCGGCGCTCGCGAGGCCGAGCGGGTCGTCGGCGGCGGAGGCGATCCCTCCGACCACGGCGACGCGCCCGTCGGGCAGCACGGCGGCGCCGAAGAGGTCGCGGGCCGTGCCCATCGGCGCGCCCGGAGCCCACGTTCCGGTGGCCGGATCGAGGAGCTCGGTCGTGGCGAGCGCGCCCGTCATCGGCTCGTCGCTCGTGCGTCCGCCGACCACGATGGCGCCGCCGCCCGGCAGCGCGAAGGCGCGGTGCATGGCTCGCGGAGCGGCCATGTCGTCGATCGGCGTCCACTGCGCGAGCGCGACGTCGAAGAGGGCGGCGGTCGCCGCGGGTGCACACGACGCGGGCCCGGTGGCGGTGCAGCCTCCGCTCACGAGGACCGAGCCGCCGACGCGCGCCACCCCGGCCGCGTAGCGTGGCCATGGCATGTCGGAGGTCGAGGCCCAGGTGCGCGACGCCGGATCGAAGATCTCCACGCTCTGCCGCACGTCGAAGGCTGTCTGCCCGCCGGCGAGCAGCACGCGCCCGTCCTCCAGCGAGACGGCGCGCGTCACGCGCGCCTCGGCCATCGTGCCGCCGTCCACCCAGAGCGGGTCGAGGACCGCCGGATACTCGACCTCGGCGCCCTCCCACGACACGTCGACCGCGCAGCTCGCGCTCCCGGGCGGGATCGGCGCGCGGCCCCAGGGAGGGCGCGGATCGACGTCGTACGCGCAGCCGGTGATCTCGACCGAGGCCGCGATCCGGCGCGCCCTCTCGTCGACGAGGTACGGCGGCGCCATGCGCAGCCGCGGCGCGCCGGCGGCGTCGAGCAGCTCGAGGGTGCGCGCCACGAGGCGGACGCCGGCCACGCCCGAAGCGTCGACGAGCCAGCGGGCGCGCGCGCGCGGCGGCCCGCGCTCCAAGACGATCGAGTCCTCGACGCCGGTCTCGGTGACGCGCAGGAGGACGTCGGCGCCGTCGCCCCACGCCGCCTCGTAGCGCACGAGCGCCCCGGCGACGCTGGCGCGCACGGGGCGCGCGCCGTCGAGCGCGATCCGAGCGCGCAGGCCGGAGCGCCGGTCGACGAGCTCCATCGCCGACCCCGCCGTGACGGGCAGTCCGACCTGGAGGGCCGCCGGAACGCACCGGAGCGCCTCCAGCTCGCGCTCCGAGGCTCCGGCGACGTCCTCCGCCGGTCGTTCCGGCGCGGGCGCACAGGCCGCGACCATCGCCGCCAGCGCGAGCGCGACGGCCGGGCGCGCTTGCCGGCGGGGGATCACCCACGCCTCCGGCGCCGGGCGAGCCCGAGCGCGACGAGCGCCGCGACGAGCGCGGGGCCGGCACGAGGGCGCTCCTCGATCCGGCAACCACAGCCCGGCGGCGGCGCTTCCTCGGCGGGCGCGACGCAGTGGCGCGTCCGATCGCAGAGCTGCGGGGGCGCGCAATCCGACGAGCCGCTGCACTCGGTCAGGCAGCCCACGTCGGCGCGGCAGACGTAGGGCGCGCAATCGGCGCCGCCGAACCGGAGCCCGTCGGCGCTGCACGCGGGCACGCACACGCACGCCCCCTCGCCGTCGCAGGTCCCGGGCTCGCCGCAGGACGCGCTCTGGCAGCTCGCCCCGGCCGGGGCGAGCTCGCACTTGCCATCGCCCGAGCACAGCCCGGTCGGCCCGCACGGCGCGCCCTCGGTCGCCGCGCACTCCTCCGGGGCAGGCGTGCCCGCGGCCACGAGCTCGCAGGTGCCGTCGGCGCCGCCTCCCTTCACAGCAGCGCTGCACGCGCGGCACTCGCCGTCGCAGGCGTCGTCGCAACAGACGCCGTCGGCGCAGTGAGACGACGCGCACTCCGCGTCGCCGGTGCACGCCGCGCCGAGGGGCGACAGCTCGAAGACGAACGCCTCGGCGGAAGGCACCGAGTCGAGCGTGGCGCCGCCCGCGACGAGGACGCCGCCGCCTGGCAAGGACGTGGCCGTCAGCCGCGTGAGCGCCTCGGGCATCGGCGCGGTGAGCGCCCACGCGCCGGCCTGGGGATCGAAGAGCTCGGCGCCGGCGACGAGGCCGACCTCGAGGACGCGGTCGCCGGGCAGCCACGCGGCGTCGCCCGTGAGGTGCCCGAGCAGGAGGTCTCCGGAGATCGTCCAGGCACCGCCGGGCGGCGCGGCCGGATCGAAGATCTCGGTGGTCTCGACCGGGTCGGTCCCGTCGCGCCCTCCGACGATCACGACGCGGCCATCCGAGAGCCGCACGGCGGCGTGGGCCGAGCGCCGCGCGGCGATCGCGCCGGCGTCCAGCCAACCCATCGCCGGATCGAAGCGCTCGGCCGCCTTCGTTCCCGGCTCGCCCCCCACCGCGAGGGCGGTCCCGTCGGCGAGCGCCGTCAGGGTCGCCGCCATGCGGGCGTGCGCGAGCGGCGCGACGGCGGTGAACGTGTCGGTCTGCGGATCGAAGAGCTCGGCGGTCGCGAGGATGGTGTACGGCGCGTCGACCGCCGTACGTCCGCCGGCGACGAGCACCGTGCCATCGGCCAGCGTCGCCGCCGCGTGCGCGACGCGGGGTCCACCAGGCATCGCGGCCACGAGCGAGAGCTCGCCCGTGGCCGCATCGTAACGCTCGACGCTGTCGAGCGCGGGGCACCCGCCGCACGGCCCGCGACCGCCGATCACGAGCACGGCCAGGCCGCCCTCGATCGCGACCGCGGCGTGCTCGTAGCGAGGCACCGCGAGCGGCCCGGTGACCGCCCAGGTCCCCGTCGCCGGATCGTAGAGCTCGGCGCTGGGCCCGATGCCCGAGATCGTCCCGGTCACGAGCACGCGACCGTCGGCGAGGAGCGTCGCCTGATGGCGGTACCGCGCCGCGCTCATCGAGCCGGTGGTCTCCCAGCTCGGATCGACGACGACGGGGTAATCGAGCGCCGGCGCGCCCTCGGCGAGCGCCTCGCCCCAGCGGACGCGGAGCGTGCACGAGGTCGCGCCAGGCGGCGCCGGCGCGCGTCCCCAGGGCGCGCGCGGATCGCGGTCGGCCGCGCATCCTTCGACGGCGAGCGCCGCAGCGTGGCGCCACCCGGCGGCGTCGACGACGTACGGCGCGGCGACGCGCAGCCTCGGCGCGCCGGCGGCGTCGAGGAGCTCGACCACGTCGCCCACCCAGCGGAGCCCGGCGGCGCTCTCCAGCGCGACCGCGTACGACAGCTCCTCCCGCGCCGGGCGCGCGGCGAACGCCACGAAGTCCTCGACGCCGTCGGGCAAGGCCCGCAGCGTGACGCCGGTGGCATCGTCGGCGGCGGGCGTGACCACGATGGCGACGCCGGACGCCGGGTCGGTGATACCGAACGGCCCCGACGCGCTCGCCGGGAGCTCGAGCCGCGCCGGCGCGAGGCCGGATCGGACGCCGGGGGCGCGCGAGGGGCGATCCGATGCGTGCGCCGGCGTCGCGCGATCCGGCGCGCTCGAGGCGCGATCGGCCGCGGTTACCGCTCCGGCGGCCGCTGCCCCTCGCGAGCCGGACGCCGATGCGTCACCCGGAGCGCATCCGGCGAGCGCCAGTACCGCGAGCAGGAGAAGCCCCGGCCTGGCGTCGACGTGCACGGCGTCCTCGGGGGCGGGCATCGAGCGCTCCGGCTATTTGGCGAGGCGCATGATCTCGGCGGTCGAGTTGTTGGTCCAGTAGACGTAGGCGTCGTCCACCGCCAGAGAGATCGGGGAGCCCTGCCCGCTGGCGAGGATCTCGACCGCGCTGCCCGGCGCGAGCGGCGCCCTCGAGATCGTGCCGGGGACGGTGGAGGTCCAGTAGGCGTCGGTCGCGTCGAACGCGAGCCCGACGTTGCCGATTCCGTAGGCGTCGGCGATCGACTCCGGGGTTCCGCCGGCGAGCGGCACGCGTCCGAGCGTCACCGGCGCCATGCTCCCGACGTTCAGGCGGAAGTAGACGTGCGGCCCGTGGACGTGAACGTTCATCGCGTTGGTGAGGCCGGCGGCGAGCACCTCGATCGGCCCGCCTCCCTTCGGAGCACGCTGCACCGTCGATTGCCCCACCATGTTTCCCGCCTGGTTCGCCCAGTAGACGTGGGTGTCGTCGACATCGAGGCCGATCGGGTACGGCTGTCCGCTCGCCACCACCTCGACCGGGCCGCCTCCGACCGGCGCCCGGGTCACGGTGCCTTCGGAGTACGAGCTCCAGTAGACGAAGCCGTCTCGCGCCGTGAGGTCTTTCACCTCCTCCTGCCCCGTCGCCAGCTCGATCGCGCACCCGCCGTCCTTCGGGGCCTGCAGGATGCGACCCGTGCCCGCCGACGACCAGAAGAGGTTGGGCCCGTCGAGCGCGATGATCTCCGGGAGGACCTGATCGACGACCACCATCTGGGCGGGACCTCCGGCCTTGGGCGCGCGCTTGATGTAGCCGAGGTGATCCGGGCAGCTCTCCGCGGGGTTGGGGTTGCTCAGGGGACAGGCCACGCTCCAGTAGACGTAGGTGTCGTCGATGGCCATGCCGGCCGCGTTGATCTCGCCGGACGCCAGCACGAAGGGCGCCCCCGCCCCGCCGCCGCCCGCGCCCGTCGGCATGCTCCCGCCGGCGCCGGTCGTCTCGCAACCGCCGCCCGCTCCGCCGCCGCCTCCGGTCGAGCTCGACGAGGAGCTGCTCGCGCCCCCCGCGCCGCCTTCGCCACCGCCTCCCGAGGCGGTGCTCGAGGCCGTCGTCGCGCCGCCGCCGCTGGCGCCGCCGGACCCGCCGGTGCACCCCCAGCACGCCACGAGCGCAGCGATCGCGCACGCCGCGACACGCCTCATCGACCTCTCTCCATGGTTCCCCTTCTATCGCATCCGGCCCGACGAGGGCGGTCCCACGGCCCCACGGCAGGGTAGACGCGCGACCGCCGCGACGTGACCGAGGACCGCGCCGATTCAGTCCTGGCCCGGCGGGGGCACCAGCCCCTCGCGCCTCGCCAGCTCGAGCAGCCGCTCCTTCAGCGATTGGAACCGCTTGCGGAGCCGCGCCGACTCGCGCGCGAGGGCGTCGCCCTCGAGGCCGCTCGGATCGTCGGCGAGGACGCGCGCCAGATCGGTCCAGGAGAGCTTCTTGTCGACCCGCAGGATGAGCAGCTCCTGGTCCTCGGGCGGGAGGGTCTGCCGGATGGCCGCGAACCGGTCCTTCGTCTCGGTGCGGAGGTACTCCGCCGTGACCGCGCGCTCCTGCTCTTCGATCTCGGAGAGCGCCGTGCAGATCGAGAGCGGGACCTCGCGCGGAGCGGCGCGGAGGTGCCGCCGCGCGTCGCGCGCCGCGTTGCGGGCGATCGAGAAGGCCCAGGTGCGGAACGACGAGGCCCACGCGAACCGGGGGAGCCCCTTCCAGATGCGCTCGGCCACGACCGCGAAGAGATCGCGAGCGGCCTCGCGATCGCGGTGGAGCGCGACCAAGAAGCCGAGGAGCTCCGGGCCGTAGCGGCGGATCGCGAGCGTCACGGCGCCGTCCAGATCGCCGGCCGCGTGCTTCTCGCGGATGCGCTGCTCGGTGTCGTCGCCGGCCTCGCCCACCTCGGCAGGGTACACGCCGCGGCGCGAGCGAGCGAGCGCGTCACAGGCGACCGCCGGCGCGTCCACCCTCGGGAGGACCTATGCGACGACCGGAGCGCTCGACGTCGACGGCCGCGCCGAGCGCGGCGCGGAGCGATAGGATGCGCCGGTGAGCACCGGCGGCCGTCCTCCCCTCGGTGACGCCGGCGTCTCCCCGGACCGCGTGGCGGACGACGACGAGGAGGACGACGCCTTCCTGCGGGCGCTGGCGCGCGCGCCCGACGTGCCCATCGAGGACGAGCTGGCCGCGGACCTGATCGGGCGGGCCATCGGCCCCTTCCGCGTCACCGGCCGGCTCGGTCGCGGCGGCATGGGCACGGTCTACGCCGCCTTGGACCCGGTCGCGGGCCGGGAGGTGGCGCTCAAGGTGCTCGTCGGCGGCGAACGCGAGGGCGAGCACCGGCGGCGCTTCCTGCGCGAGGCGCGCGCGGCGTCGGCGATCGCCCACCCGAACGTCGCCGCCGTCCACTCGGCCGGCGAGCACGAAGGCCACATCTTCATCGCGATGGAGCGCGTGGCGGGCGAGACGCTGCGCTCGCTGCTGCGGCGACAGCCCGGAGCGCGGCTGCCCGTCGGGCGCGCGCTCGGGGTGGCGCGCCAGATCGCCGGCGCGGTCGCGGCGGCCCACCAGGTGGGGGTGATCCACCGCGACCTCAAGCCCGAGAACGTGATGGTGGAGCCGTCCGGCGCCGTGAAGGTCGTGGACTTCGGGCTGGCGAAGCACAAGCGCGCCGTGGCGCCCGACCGATCGCGCTCGGCGCTCTCCGACTTTCGTACCGAGGCGGGCCGGGTGATCGGCACGGCCGGCTACATGTCGCCCGAGCAGGCGGAGGGCATGCCCGTCGACGAGCGCACCGACGTGTTCTCGTTCGGCGTGATCCTGTACGAGGTGATCGCCGGGGCGCGGCCGTTCCGCGGCGAGACACCGGTCAAGGTGCGGCTCGCGATGGAGCGCGAGCCCGCCGCGCCGCTCGCCGAGCAGGCCGAGGGCGTGCATCCCGAGCTCTCCTCGCTCGTCGACCGATGCCTCGCTCGCGATCCCGGTCGACGCTACGCCGATGGAGCCGCGCTCGAGGCCGCCCTCGCCGGCCTGCCCGAGCCCGCGCAAGGGGGCGGCTGGCTCGCGCGCGCGAAGCGAATCCTCGGAGGCTGAGGCGGCGCTCGCGGCGCGAGATCCCGGTCGGCTCGCTGGTTTGCTCACACCGGCCGAGGCGGACGTCCACCCCCGCGGAGGTCGGCCGATGAGACGGAGAGCGGGTAGCGGGTGGCGGAGGATCGTCGTCGGGGCCGGCGCGCTCGGCCTGGCCCTCTCCGGCGCGCTGGCGACGAGCTGCGACGGTGGTGGCTCGACCGAGTCCAAGGCGGCCACGACGGGCAACGCCGGAGGCGGAGCGGCGAACGGCACCTCGTCGACGACCGGGCAAGGCGGCGCCGGCGGCCAGACCGGCGCCGGCGGCCAGACCGGCGCCGCCGGGGGCACGACGTCGACCCAGTCGGGGGCGGGCGGTGGCTGCGCGCTCTGCGCGATCGGCGGCCCCGACTGCACCCACGCGGACGCCGCGGCGTGCGCGTGCAAGGGCTGCCAGGGGTACTGCAACGATCCGGACGCTCCCCAGCTCGCGGTGAGCGACTGCGTGTGCCCCTCCTGCGCCGACGACGCCTTCTGCAGCAACCCCCAGAGCTGCGTCGACGACGGCATCTGCGACCCCTACGCCGAAGGGTGCGTCTGCGCCGACTGCGCAGACCACCCGCTCTGCGGAGGCGGCCAGGTCTGCGGCGGCGGGGCCGGCGGAGGCGGCGGCGGGGCCGGCGGCGGGCCGTCGTACGCGATCTGCGACGGGCCAGGCGAGATCACCTTCGCCGGCTCCGTCGCGGGCGCGACCTCCATCTGGATGGATCTTCCGGGCGCCGGCGGCCTCACGGGGCGGCTCGCCGGCGACGAGGCCTGCAAGAACGCAATGGTCGGCGCCGACCACGTCTGCGACTACGAGGAGATCGCGCTCGCCCAGCAGAAGGGCGAGACCAACCTGCCCGACATCACCTTCTGGGTGCATCGCACCACGTCCATCCCGGGCAACCCGCTCCCGTACCAGCCCGGACCTTCGGCGCGCTGCGACGACTGGACCTCCGATGCCTCCGCCGACGGCGAGTACGGCGAGATCATCGGCGACAACGTCACCTACCACCTCGACGACGACCTCGGCTCTCTCGATCCGGCGCTGCCGTGCGGCGGCGTCACCCGCTCGATCCTCTGCTGCTACGCGTGTCCGTAGCGGCGCCGGCGGCGCGCAGAGCCTCGCCGCTGCCGACCAGGCGCTCAGAGCTCCAGCCTGAACCCCAGCGTCGGGCTCACGAGCAGCGCCGCGCTCCCGACGAGCGTCTCCTCCTCGTAGAAGCCGAAGAACGAGGGGGTCACGACGTCGCGCTCGTTCCTCCACGAGGGTCGCTCGAGCGCGACCAGGACCAGCGCGGCGGCGCCGACCGACAGCTCCGCCCGCTCGGAGAGGCGCAGGCCGAGGCGCACCTCGGGCGCGAAATGGAAGAACCGCGCGCCCGAGGTCTCGCGCAGTGGATCGGCCTCGTACGGTCCGGCAGCGCCCTCGAACGCCCCCGCGCGCGTGTCGGCGAGCGAGCCGAGCAAGACACCCGCCCCGAGCCGCCCGGTCCACCGCCAGCGCACGCCGCGATGGACCGCCACCGACGCCCCCACCAAGAGCGCGCGCAGGGCGATCTCGTCGTCGGCCACGCCGAGGTCGCGGCGAACGGCGTCGGGGCGCTCGTCGAGGGTCACCCCCCGACCGGTCACGCGCTCGGTGAGGCCGACGTAGCCCGCGTCGACCGAGAAGCCGATGCCGGAGCCCAGCCGATAACCGGCGCGCGCGATCCCGAGGACCCCGGCGGCCGGGCCCGCCGAGCAGGAGGGTCCGCACCCGTTCTTCGCAACCTCGCCGCCGAGGGTGAGCCCGACGAGCGCGCCCAGGTCGGCCTCGATGGTGAAGCGAGGCTGCTCGCGCCGGCGCCAGAGCGACGAGGTGCGATCGCGCTCGAGCTCGATCGTGATCAGCGACGGCAAGCCTGGCGAAATCAGGACGCGGCGATCGATCGGCACGTATCCCTCGGCGCCCACCTCGAACCGATGCTCGCCGGCGCGGAGCCGGCCACCCCAGGTGCCCCGGCCCACCGCGACGCCGTCCACCGCCACGGCGGCGTCGGCCGGGACCGGCGCGACGCGCACCTCGCACGCGAGCGGCTCGAGCACGAGCGTGAGGGAGGTCAGCTCGCCGATCCGCACCGGCGCCGACGCGGGCGAGCTGCCGAGCAAGCCCTCGCCCCGGAGGAGCACGCTGTGCTCGCCCACGGCGAGCGGGCCCTCCCAGGGCGCGCGCCCCACCTCGACGTTGTCGATGATCACCGCCGCGCCGCGCCCGGCCTGCTCGGTGACGCGCAGGCGACCCGACACGCCCAGCACGCGCAGGGGGAGGGTCGCGCGGGCCGACGCGCGGCCCGCGACCGTGACCGTCTCGGCCGCGGGGAAGAACCCGGTCTTGTGCAGCTGCACCAGGTGCGTCCCCGCCGAGACGCGCAGCGGCGGCGCGGGCGTCTGGCCGCGCTCCTCGCCGTCGACGAGGATCGTCGCCCCCGCCTCGGCGCTCTGGATCTCGATCGTCCCCACGAACGCAGCGAGCTCGTCGAGCTCGCGCGCGGCGGCGGCGCGCTCGTCGTCGGGCATCGCCGCCCCGAAAGCGCGGAGGGCCTGGTCGAACAGCTCGAACGCCTCGGCGTACCGGTGGAGGTTCCGGAGGCACAGGCCCGCGTTCCTCGTGGCGGCGCGCGTCGGGTGCAGCCGGCGCGACTCGAGGAACTCGGCCAGCGCGGCGTCCCACTGCTGCGCCTCGAAGAGCTCGAGGCCGCGAAAGAACCGATCCTGCGCCTGCCCGCGAGCGCGCTCCTTCGCGTCGGCGGCCGCCGGCTCCGGCGGCGGCGAGCCCTGCCCGAAGGCCGCGGTGGACGCGGCGACGCAGGAGGCGAGCACGGCGAGACAGGCCAGGCGCCGCGCCATCGATCACTCGAACTTCACGGCGGGGCCGAAGAGCGGTTTCGCCGAGGACGCCGGCGGCGGCGAGATGCCCGTGACCGCCGGGCCCGGCGCCGCGGGGGTCGGCGCGCTCGATCGCGCGCGAGCGACGGGCGCCTCGAGGCCGACGCGAGGGGGGAACACGCCGTCCTCCGTGAGCACGATCTCGGTGGTCAGCTCACGGCCTGCCCGCTCGAGGTGCAGAGCGTGTTTGCTCCCGGGTCGGCCGCGGAGCTCGATCGCGCCCTCGCGCACCTCCACCTCCGCGCCGTCGATCCAGACGCGCGCGTCGGGGTCCACCGAGAGGCGCGCGAGCACCTCGGCCGGCTGCGCCGGCTCGGCGGTCGCGGCCGGTGGATCGGGCACCGGCAGAGGCGGCGCCGCAGCCGACGGGGAGCCCGCGCCGACGAGCCGCCACGTCGCGAGCCCCGCGCCCGCGAGGATCGCCGACGCAGCGACGACGCGACTCCGCCTCGGCGCGCGCGCAGCGCCGCGCCCGGCGATCCCCGACGAGGCGGGCGCGTCCTCCGCTGCCGCGGCAGACGGCGCCACGTGCCGCCGCTCCGCTTCGGTCAGCGCTCGCAAATCGGTCGCGAGGAGCCCCCGATCGTCGGGCAAGAGCGCGCGGATCGCCGGGAGCATCGCCGCCGCCGACAGGAAGCGCGCGTCCGGATCGAGCTTGAGGGCCTTGTGCACGACGCGCGCCACCTCGGGCGCGATCCAGGGCGCGAGCGACTGCAGCGGCGGGGTCGGCCGCGAGCAGATCCAGAGGATGAGGCGGCCCACGGTCTCGGCCTCGTCGTGGGGCGTCTTGCCGGAGAGCGCCTCGTAGAGCACGACGCCGAGCGACCAGACGTCGCTGCGGGCGTCGATCTCGCGCTCGCCCTGCGCCTGCTCCGGCGACATGTAGAGCGGCGTGCCGAGCATGCTGCCCGTCCGGGTGAGCGTCCGCTCGTCGGAGCTGTCGAGCGCGACGTGCTGCATCTTCCACTTCGCCACGCCGAAATCGAGGATCTTGACCGCGATCTCGTCGCCGTCGCCGCGCGCGAGGAAGAGGTTCGCGGGCTTCACGTCGCGGTGCACGATCCCCGCCGCGTGGGCGTGCGCGAGCCCCTCGCAGACGGCGGCGGCGATCCGGAGGGCGGCCGCGGGCGGCAATGGGCCGACGCGCGCCAGCGTGTCGCGGAGATCGGCGCCCTCGAGCAGCTCCATCGCCAGGAAGGGCTTGCCGTCGATCACGCCGGCGTCGAGCACGCGGGCGATGTGCGGGTGGTCGAGCAGCTCCATCGCGCGGGCCTCGCGCTGGAAGCGGGTGGCGACGCTCGGATCGTTCGCGAGCACGTCCTCGGCGACGAGCTTGAGCGCCACCCGGCGCTCGCTCGAGAGATCGACCGCCTCGTAGACGGCGCCCATTCCCCCATCGCCGAGGGCGCGCACGATCCGGTACCGCTCGCCGAGGAAGGCGCCGCTCTCCACGGCCCGGGAGCATACCAGGGGGGCAGCGGCGCGCGCCTGGGGCTCGAGGACGTGGGTGGCCGGTCGGCATCGGCGCGCAGGGCATCACGCGCGACAGGGGCCGCAGCCTCCTCGTGCGTCCGGCATTTGCGGAACGCTGAGGGAATGCTGAGGCAACGGTGAGAGCGAGCGCGCTGCCAGGCGCGTAAGAGTGGGCACGAGGGAGAGGATGAAGATGCAGAAGCGATGGCTCTCGATGGCGGCGCTCGTGGCGACCGGTACCGTGGCGCTGGGAGCGTCCGCCTTCGTGGCGACGCGCACGACGGTGGACGTCTACGACGCCGTCGGTGAGACGCACACGCAGCGGACGATGCCGCAGTCGGGCCTCACGAGCTTCTCGCTGAAGTACGACAGCGGCGACCACAAGATCCGCGCCATCGGGTTTCTGCCCGCTCCCGACCGCGTGAGCGTGGCGCTGGCCGACGCCAACGGCGGCGACCAGTACGACTTCGTCGCCAACTACGCGAGCCTGCCGGGATACAGCGGCTCGAATCAGGTCGAGAAGTACTGCGGCGCGCAGAACCCCTGCAGGATCCCGCTCGCGGCGCCGGTGATGCCGTCGGCCATCTTCGTGCTTCAGGGCTTCAAGTTCTGGCGCAAGGACGGCTCCGACGCGAACGTCCGGCGGATCATGGTGCGCGGCTCCGCGGAGAGCAAGAGCGTGGACGTCGCGTTCGTGGACGACGGCTCGGCGCTCTACCACGCCGCGGTGAAGTACATCTACGCTCCGAGGAACGGCTTCAAGCACGTCGGGACGACGTCCGGCAAGCGCACCGGCGGAGCGGCGTCGGCGCGGATGGACGCGGCCATGGCGGGCACGATCCTCGTGACCGGATTCGATGTCCAGTTCGACAACGGTGACCATCACCTGGGAAACTTCGCCGTGAAGACGGGCCCGGGGAGGGCGGTCGAGGTCGTGTTCAACGATCAGAACACCGACGATCCCTTCCGGGCCACGGTCGACTACGCGATCTACGCGGACTGACGGCGCGCGCGGCGCGCCGCTTGGCAGCTCGCGCTCTTCGCCGAGAACGAAGCGGGGCAGGAGCGCAGGCCCACGCGCGAGCCGCGGGCGTGCGCGATCGATCGCGCGGCGCCTCCTTGCACCGCTTGGCGCCAGACGCGATGATGAGCCAAGCGCCGTGTCCAGCCCTTCCCTAGAGGAGGAGCTAACGCTCCTGCGTGCGCGCGTCGCCGAGCTCGAGGCGGCGGAGCGGAGCGCTCGCGACGCCGCGGCAGAGCGCGACCGAATCCACGCCCTCTATCGCGCCATCGTCGAGAGGGCACCCATCGGGCTCGGGATCGCCGACGAGCAGGGCGAGCTCCTCGTCTACAACGCCGCCATGATGGCGGTCTCCGGCTTCGCGCCGTCGGAGGTGGAGCGCTGGAAGCAGGTTCGCCAGTCGGACGCTGCGCGCGCGACCCGCAAGCGGCTGCTCGAGGTGGCGATCCGCGAGGGGCTCTTGGCGCACGAGCTCCAGATCCCCCGCCCCGACGGGACGTCGTCGGATGCGGTCGTCACGGCTCGGCCAGAGGACGTCGGAGGCGCGCGCTACCTGCACGTCACGATGCAGGACGTCACCGAGCTGCGGCGCGTCGAGCGAGCGCTGCGCGAGAGCGAGCTGCGCTTCCGCCAGCTGGCCGAGACGATCCGCCAAGTCTTCTACATCACCACCCCGGATCATCGGCAGGTGCTCTACGTCAGCCCTGCGTACGAGGAGCAGTGGGGGAGGAGCTGCGAGAGCCTCTACGCGAGCCCCCGCTCGTGGGTCGAAGCGATCCATCCGGAGGATCGCGGGCGCGTTCACGAGCAGCTCGCCCGGGGCGCGCGGGCGCAGCAGTATGCCTTCGAGTACCGCATGGTCCGCCCGGACGGCTCGATCCGGTGGGTCGCGGACAGGGCGTTCGAGCTCCGCGACGCGAGCGGGGAGGTCTATCGCCTCGTCGGCGTCGCGGAGGACATCACCGATCGCCGCCGCCTCGAGGAGAACCTCCGCGACGCGCAGAAGATGGACGCGATGGGGCAGCTGGCAGGCGGCGTGGCGCACGACTTCAACAACTTGCTGACCTCGATTCTCTGCAACGTGGCCGTCCTGATGCAACGGACCTCGCTCGGCGATCCTCGGCGCGAGCGGCTCGAGGAGGTGAAGCTCGCCGCCGATCGTGCCGCCGAGCTCACGAAGAAGCTCCTCGGCTTCTCGCGTCGCGCCGTGCTGTCTCTCGCGCCGCTCGACGTACGCGCGATCGTGCGCGAGACCGCGGCGATCCTGCGCCACACGCTCGATCCGCGCGTGCGGCTCGTGATCGACGAGGCGGAAGACCTCGGCAACGTGCTGGCGGACGCCGGGGGAATCGTCCAGGTGCTGCTCAACCTGGCGCTGAACGGGCGCGATGCCATGCCCGAGGGTGGAACGCTCACGCTGCGCACACGCGCGTGCGTCGTCTCGGACGAGCAGGCGAGCCTCTCGGTCGACCGCGAGCCCGGCGAGGCGGTCTGTCTGACGGTCGAGGACAGCGGCAAGGGCATCGCGCCCGAGGTGCACGGCCGGATCTTCGAGCCCTTCTTCACGACCAAGAATCCGGGGGAAGGCACCGGGCTGGGCCTGGCGGTCGTCTTCGGGATCGTGAAGCAGCACCGCGGCTGGGTCGAGCTCTCCAGCGAGGTCGGACGGGGCACGCGGTTCGACGTCTACCTGCCGCGTCACCTCGGGCCCGCGGTGGGCGCCGTGCCCTCGGCGCCCGTCAGGCAGCGGGGGCAGGAGCGGGGGACGATCCTCTTCGTCGACGACGACGAGCCGTTGCGGAGGGTCGCCCGCGCCATCCTCTCCGAGCGCGGCTACCGGGTCATCCTCGCCGAGGATGGTGTGGCGGCGCTCGCGGTCTTCGAGCGTGAGTGGCGCTCGATCGACCTCGTCGTCCTCGACCTTCGCATGCCGCGGCTCTCCGGGCGCGACACGCTGGACGCGATCTGGCGCGTTCACCCGGCGACCAAGGTGCTCGTCTCCAGCGGCCACACGACCGATCACGAGCGCCTGGAGCGGACGGAGCGCATCGCGGGATCGCTCCGCAAGCCCTACGGCTTCGAGGAGCTCACGGGCGCCGTCCGCGCCGCGCTGGGCGAGGAGCCGGGCGAGATCGAGCCGGCGTAGCCGCGGACACGAGCCGTGAGCTGCGAGCGCGGCGAGCCGGCGCTCTCACTCGTCGTCGATCTTCTGCTCCTCGGCGTTCGGCTCCGCGCCGGCGGGCACACTCCGATCGAAGTGCACGATGCCGATGGGATCGCCCGCGAACTGCTCGGCGACGCGGATCCGATCGGAGGCGGGGCCTGCGTACTCCGCGTTCGCGAGCTGCTCGATGACGGCGTAGTCGGGCTGGAACGGGAGCAGGCCGTCCATCTGCTCGAAGCAGGAGATCGCCGTGCCCGTGAGGGTGCACTCCGCCGTCCCCGCGGCGCCCGCGAGCGTCGCCGACGTGGCCGACGCGCCGAGCGGCCCGGTGAACTCGACGCGCAGCGGCGTACCCACCAGGCCGAGCGGCAGCTCGTAGTCGAGCTTCGCCGTGCCGTTGGCGACCGTCCACTCCACCTCGGCGACGCCGTAGACCGCCGCGCTCGCGAGCTCGGGAGCGACCGGGACCTCGTAGGTGCCGGGGAAGACATGCCCCTGCGCTCCCTCGCCGTCGTCGCCGCCGTCGTCGGGCGTGCACGCGGCGAGGGGAGCCACGACGAGCGCCAGGGCGCCCGAGAGAAGGACCGATCGAACGTCACCCATCATGCCTCCAAAGAGTAACACTCCGTTGCGCGCCGGCCATGGGACGATCAGCCGTTGCCGTGCGCCTTGCACACCGAGGTCGTGACGCCGTGCTCCACCTCGACCTCGCACTCGAGGCCCGCCGCGCAGTCGGCGCTCGACGCGCACTCGCTCCCGGCGGTGCCGGCGCCGCCGGACGTGGCGGCGCCGCCATGAGGTTTGCAGAAGGTGGCGCCGTGCTCGTCCTCGAGCTCGTACCCGGCGGGGCACTCGCCCGTCGCGTGGTCCGGATCGGAGACGCAGTAGCTGGCCTCGGTGCCGTGCTCGACCTCGTCCTCGCACTCGAAGCCGCCAGGGCAGTCGGCGTCGGCTGCGCACCGCACGTCGAGGACCACGGTGCCCACCCCGCTCTCGTGGGTGCAGGCGATGAGGCTGAACGCAAAGTAACCGAGGACGAGGAAGTTCTTGTTCATGAGGGTCTCCTTCGGCGCGCGCTCCGTGGCGTCGCGTGAGGGCCAACATGGATCCGGTCCCCCGGGCTGCCGAGTTTCGGGGCGTGACGGGCGTGACGCGATTTCTCGACGATCCGACAAATGTGCAACGAGATCCGTTACATAATCCCGTCACGGCGTGTCCGCGTCGCCGCCGATCCCCATGCCGATCCCGAAGCGCAGACAGACGAGGAAGCGATCGCCGGCCACGGTCGGCGAGACGGCGGCGGCGCGCGACTTCTTCGCGGGGCACTACGCGAAGGTCGCGGCGGACACCTTCGACGCGCCCTCCATGGATGTTCGCGACGAGGACGTGGCGTTCGCGGTGGGAGCTCTGACGTTCCTCGGTCGGATCGATGACGCGCAGACCTGCTTCGATCAGTGGTGGGTTCGCGCGACGCACCGCGACGCGCGAACCGTCGCAGCGTCGCGCTTCTTCCTGGGCGTCACCCACGCACGCTCGGGTGACTTCGCCCGGGCGCACGAGCTGCTGGTGGCGGGAGCCCGCGCCCGGCTGCGCGAGCGGGATCCGTGGGCCGCCGCGTTCGCGTCCCAGGGGCTCGCGGTCCATCGGTACTTCACGGGGCGGTACAGGGCGGCCGCGCGGCACGCGCTGCGGGCGCTGCGCGCGGCGCGGCTGGCTCGGTTCGCGTACGCGCAGATGCTCTCCACCGATCTGCGAGGGCACGCGTTGGTTCAGCTCGGGCAGTACCAAGCCGGCGTCTCGCTGCTCGAGCAGGCCAGGGCTCACGCGGAGCAGCTCGGCTTCGGCATGAACGCCTACGCGATCGCCTGCTCGATCGTCGTCTACCAGGCGAAGTTCAAGGTCGGGCCGAGCGCGATGCACGATCTGGAGGCGCTGCTCGCGAAGCGCTCGCACGACTCGTACTCGCGGCGCGCGCTGCTCACCCAAGCCGCGGTGCAGTACGCCTTGCGAGGCCGCGGGAGCGACGCGCTCGGTGCGCTGGAGGAGGTCGACAAGGACGCGCTCCGCCTGGACGCGCGGCGCGCGAAGGTGACGAGCCTCCTGGCGCGGCTGTACGTGGCGCGGTGGGGGCGAGGGGCGGCCGCGTGCGCGACGTTGCTGCACGACACGGTCGAGCTCGTCGACGCGAGCGACGTGGCGTTCCGCGCCGAGCTCTACGCGTTCGAGGCGTTCGTGGGGCGCGCGCTCGGCGAGCCGATGCGGCGCGCTCGGGCGATCGACGGGCTGCGCCGGCTGGTGGGTCGGACCGAGCACCACGTGGCCAGGGCTGCGCTGGAGCAGATCGAGGGCGGCGCTCCCCACGCCTTCGAGGAGGACGAGCTGTCGGCCTTGCTGCGCGCCGTCGAGAGGCGCGACCTGGACGCCCTGCCGCGGCTCCTGGCGCTGGGCACGCTCGGCCCGGTGCCGGAGATCCTCGGCCTCGAGCCGGCGCGCCGAGTGCTGCTCCTGTCCCGCGAGAACGCCGTGCTGGTGCAGGATCACGGCGACCTATGGCTCCGGCCAAGCCCGCCCCGCTGGGTGCCGCCGCTGCTGCGGTTGCTGGCGGCCGGGAGCGCTTCGAAAGAGACGCTGGTCGCGGGGCTGTGGGGGCTGCGGCGCTATCGGCCGGAGCGGCACGATCCCTTGGTGCGCACCACGATCCACCGACTGCGAGCGTTCCTCGAGCCGCGCTCGGAGTGGGTGACGGTCACCGCGCACGGATACGGGCTGGCCGTGCCCGTCCACACGAGCAGCCCGGCCGAAGCGGGCGAGCCGCTGGAGGCGCCGATGCAGGAAGACGAGATCGACGACGCGCCTCCCGCAAGGCTCGGCGCCGAGGCAAGCACGGCGGCGGTCGACCAGCGGGTTGTCGAGGGGCTGGCGCGGATGGGCGAAGCGTCGGTGCCGGAGCTCGCCGGCGCGCTGGAGCTCTCCGAGAGCACGGTGCTGCGGGCGGCGAGGCGCCTCGTGCACGCCGGGAAGATCGTGCGCAGCGGGGCGGCGCGGGCGACGCGGTATCGGGTGCAGCGGTGAGCCCCCTCGATTGGCGGCCATCGGCCCCGCCGGCCGGAGACGACGGTCCTCTACGGAGGTGACCGAGCAGCGCTGGCCGGCGTTCTGGGACCGGCGTTGGGCATCACGGCTTGCGCGACAGAGCGACGAACGGCCCATGCCCGCGCGAGCGCGTTCGGCTCCCAAGCGCCGTCCGAGGAAGGCCGGCTGACGAGCCGCTCGAGCGGAACGGCGCCGATACGTTCGACCGCGGGGGCGATCGCTCGCGCTAATTCACTCGTCTCACTCGGTCGGCCTGCTCAGCCTCGGCCGCCTCGTCACCCTCGTCGGCCCCGGCAGAGTCGAGACCATCGAGCCGGACCCGCGGCCGCGGGGCCGCCACCCGCACCCTGCCCGCTCGCGTCGCCGTAACCGCCAGCAGCGCCGCCACGCCCTCCCGCACCTCCGCCTCGCTCGGCGCGGGCAGCGCCGGGGCGCCCTTCCCCCTCTTGCGAGCCTTCTTCGCCTCGCGCTCGCGCTTCTCCTTCGCGTCCTCGGGGAACACGTACTTCACCGCCTGCACCGCGACGCCGATCCCCCAGCCGAAGAGCATCCAGCGCGTCCAGCCCCAGCCGGCCATCAGGATGCAGCACAGGTTCACGACGGCCCAGATGCCGGCGTGGCGGAAGAGCTTGGTCCTCTCGCGCCGCCTGTCCGCGGCGTGGTCGAGCGCCTCGGCGTTGCGAAGCTCGAGGTCGAGCATCGCGGCGCGCAGGGTCGCCTCGTCGACGCCGATCTCGCGCGCCCCCTCGACGATCTCCTCGGTCGTGTAGCGCCGGCCCTGCTGCTCCTGCCGCTCGAGCGCGCGCGCCATGATCGCCCGCATGGTCTCGGTCGAGTAGCGCCGCAGTCCCGGCGGCGACGCGGCGGCCTCCGGTCGGGGCTGCGGCGGGGCACGGTCCGAGGTGCGACGGCCGGGAGGAGAAGAGACGGCACCGCCCGCGGCGTGCGGCTCGAGGGCGGCCACGAGGTCGTCCATCGATCCGAAGCGGTCGGCGGGCGCCTTCGACAGGGCCTTCGCGACGATCCGGTCGATCTCTTCGGGCACGTCGGGGTGCGACTTCGAGATGTCCCTCGGCGTCTCGGTGACGATCGCCGCGGCGAGCGCCAGCGGCTCGTGCTTCGGCGACCAGGGCACGCTGCCGGTGAGGAGCTCGTAGGCGAGCACGCCCCACGCGAACTGATCGGTGCGGCCGTCGACCGGCTCGCCGCGGATCTGCTCGGGTGCCATGTAGAGCGGCGTCCCGACGGGCACGCCCGCCGCGGTGAGCGTCATCAGCGCGCCCTTCTCGGTGGGGGCGCTCGGATCGATCGGCGCTGCCGAGCGGCGGGCGATCCCGAAGTCGAGCACCTTCACCATCCCGTCCGAGCGCACCATCACGTTCTCGGGCTTGACGTCGCGGTGCACGAGCCCGGCGCGATGCGCCGCCGAGAGGGCGCGGCCGGCGTCCACGAGCCAGCGGAGGCGCTCCGCGAGCGCGACGGAGCGGTCGCCGACGAGCGCGCGCAGGTTCTTGCCCGAGACGAGCTCCATCGCGATGAAGGCGATCCCGTCGGCCTCGCCGACGTCGAAGATCGAGACGGCGTTCGGGTGGTCGAGCTTGGCGGCCGCCCGCGCCTCGCGGACGAGGCGCGCGATCGCGTCGGCGCCCGGATCGCCGGTGTCGTCGCGGCGGACGACCTTGAGCGCCACGTGCCGGTCGAGGCGCTCGTCGTGCGCGCGGTAGACGGTGCCCATGCCGCCCTCGCCGAGCACGGACTCGACCGTGTAGCGATCGAGCCGGTCCCCCGCCTTGAGCATGGCCGCGGAGCTTAGCCGAATCCTCCCCGGGCCGCGCGCGGGCGTGGATGCGCGTCCTGGCCAGCGACGGGGGCGGTGTCAGCGCGCCTTCTTCTCCTGAACGTTCCGGCCGGTCTGGAGCGTCCGAGGGCTCGCGATCGCGAGGGCGCCTCCGCCGCAGATGAGGTGCTTGCGAGAAGAGCGCGCCCTCGGCGCCCGCTCCTGGTCGTGCGACGACGGTGCCGCGAGGCAGCCGCCTCACCGCATCACGCAGTGACCTTGCGCCGGGGCGTCACAGGGTGCGTCGGCGGTCCCCGGGAGGCAGGTGTCGCCGGTGCTCCCGCAGGCGTCGCCGACCACGCAGTACAGCCCCGGGCAGCAGGGCGCGATCACGCTGGTCGAGCCCGAGCTCCCGGTCCAGAACGACTTCGCGCAGCCGGCGCTGCCCTCCGGCATGCAGGCCTGTCCCATGTCGGTGATGCACTCGGACTCAGGCAGATCGTCGAGGCAATAGCAGCCGTTGAAGTCCTCCTCGCAGAGCCGATAGGTGCCCTCGAAGCCGGTGCAGCCACCGCCCGTCGTCGCGCCGCCTGTCGTCGCGCCGCCGGTCGGGCCGGCTCCGCCGCCGCAGGGCGCGGACTGACAGAGCAGGCCGCAGTGGTGCTGACCGGGCGGGCAGTCGTTGCTCCCGACGTCGCTGTTCGACGCGCAGCAGTACTCCGCCGTGGAGCCCGACGGAAAGGCGGCGGCACAGCGAGGGACGCCGGCGTCGCCGCTCTCGTTCGGCAGGCACGCGCCGGCCGCGTTGGTGCAGTAGCTCGAGGTGGTCGGGTCCGCGGCGCTGGCGCAGCACACGCCCCCGAGCGGGATGCAGCCGTCCCCGCAGCTCTTGGTGTTCTCGGGACAGGTGGGCTCGCCGCCGCCGTCGGAGCCGGAGCTGCAGCTCCAGCCCAGCGCGCAGGCGATGCACAGCAGCGGGGCGGCGAGAAGGGGACTCCGGCTCATCGATGACCTCCAGGATGACGGCGACCGCGGGGCACACCATGCTAAACGCGGCTGCGCGTCGAAACGTCACGCCCGCACCTCGCGATCCAGGGCGCCGTTGCCCCCGACAGTCAGGACACGGACAAGCGCGCTCTCGTGACGGGGGACGCCCCGCCGCACCGACGAGCCTTGCTCACTTCCGCTCAAGCACGCCGCGCCGGATCTCGGGTACCATCGACTCCTCCTTCCACCCCGTGGAGTCGAAATGAAGACTCGCCTCTGGATCCTGTCGTCGTTCTTCGCGGCAGCGCTGCTATGGATGCTCGCAGGATGCGGCGGGGGCGACAGCGCCGCGACCGGCGGCGCGACCTCCTCGACGGGGACGAGCTCCGGCGCGACGGGCGCCGGTGGCGCGGGCGGCGCCGGCACGACCGGCTCGACGACGAGCAGCGAGGCCAGCACGTCGTCGGGCACGACCTCGACCACGACCACGTCGAGCTCGACCACCTCGGGAGCCGGCGGGGCGGGCGGCGCCATGCCCGACGTGTTCGAGATCTCGCCGCTCGACCCGATCCTCCTCGTGGACAACGGCGTCGTCCCGACCCAGGACTTCGTCGCGACGCTCAACGGGCAGGAAGTCAGCGGCGCAACCACGTGGATCTACGATCGGCCGGACATCGGGGTGATGGGGGGCGCGACGTTCACCCCGACCGCGCTCGTCGCGGGCGAGGGCACGCTCAAGGCGACGTACGCCGGCCACGAGGCGACGACGAAGATCACCGTCTCGATCAAGAAGACGATCGATCCCATCGGGGTGACGCAGGCGCAGATCGACGCGTTCGCCAACCCGACGCTGGGGCCGGACGGGATGTCGATGGTGTACCCGTTCGACGGGACCGTGTTCCCGCTCGGCGTCCTCGCCCCCGACGTGCAGTGGAACGGCGGAGCGGCGGGCAACGTCTACCGGCTCCACCTGAAGGAGAAGTTCTACGAGTACACCGCGTACTTCGCGGCGCCCCCCTCGCCCGCGCACTACCTGATGGCCGAGGCCGACTGGAAGAGCGTCGAGGACTCGGGCGACGGCGCGCAGAGCGATCCGCTCGCGATGGAGCTCCAGCGGATGAGCAACGGGCAGGCCTACGAGCCGAAGACGCAGACGTGGCACGTCGCGCAAGGCCGCCTCCGCGGCAGCGTCTACTACTGGGAGCTGCCCGACGCTTGCGGCGGCGGGAACGGCCGCATCCTGCGCATCGCGCCCGACGCCGCTCAGGTCGATCCGTTCTTCAGCCCCGGCGTCTGCTGGGGCTGCCACACCGTCAGCCGCGACGGCAAGACGCTCGCCGCCGAGTTCAACGACGGCAACGGCCCCCTCTACACCCTCGACCTCGCGGCGAACCCCGTCGGCTACGGCACCATCAAGCCGGGCTTCACGGCCGGCAACTTCATCTTCAGCGCGTTCAACGAGAAGGGCGACAAGCTCCTCGCCAGCGACAACACGGCGTTCAACCCGGCGAGCGCGCCGCTCAAGATCGTCGACGTGGTGACGCGCCAGACGCTCAACCAGAACGCGATGGGGAGCGGTTGCGGCGAGCCCGCGTGGTCTCCCGACGGCGCGAAGATCGCCGCTATCTGCAACCTCGGCGGCGGCGGCTGGACGTTCGACGCCACGAGCGGCGCGCTCAAGGTCGCCGACGTCGCCCCCGACGGGTTCACCGTCTCCGGCGTGACGACCATCGTCCCCCAGGCTGGCGCCCAGGGACGGCCCGCGTACCCGAGCTTCTCGCCAGGCTCCGAGTGGATCGCCTACGGCCGTCCCACGCAGGGCTCGCGGTCGACCGCCAACGGCGATCTCTGGATCGTTGCGCCCGACGGCTCGGGGGTGAAGCAGCTCGCCACCGCGAGCAGCGGCAACAAGAGTTTCAACCCGGTGTTCGCGCCGCTCCGCGCGGGCGGCTACTTCTGGATCGCGTACATCTCGCGGCGCGACTACGGTAACCAGCTCGTCAACGCGAACCGGCAGCAGATCTGGGTGACCGCGATCGACGACCCGCCCGGCGCGGCCGATCCCTCGCACCCGCCCTTCTACATGCGCGGCCAGGAGATGTGCGCCAAGAGCGAGAACGCCTACTTCGCGCTCGATCCCTGCAAGGACGTCGGCGAGGGCTGTCTCTCCGGCGTCGACTGCTGCAATGGTCAATGCGTCTACGACCAGAACAGCGACTCGTTCGTGTGCGGCCAGGGCGGGGTCTGCTCGCAGGACGGCAACGCATGCACGATCAGCGCCGACTGCTGCAACGACCCTGCGGTCGAATGCATCGACGGCTTCTGCCAGCCGCCGCCTCATCTGTGAAGGCACCGCGGCTCAGCCGCCGATCGCGATCGTCTCGTCCACCGCGCGCGCATCCCACGGCGTCGGCAAGGACGCAGCAGCGCAACGACCGCCGATCGTTGGGGGGACGAGATCGACGGGACTGCGCATCCCGCGGCTCCGGTATTCCCTCACCGACGTCCCTTGCGTCGCTCCCGGGCCGGCTTCGAAAGCACCGATCTCGAAGCCTGCCCCGTGCGGGCCTGCGGACACCAGCCCTGGTCGGGTGCGCCGCTGGCTCGGACGACCGCGCTGCCGGGGCGTCGAGGGCGTGATGACTCGCCTGCGAGCGTCAGCGATCCCCGTGGCGATACAGCATCGCGGTCGTATCGAAGCCGATCAGGAACCCGCCCTGCGCGAGGACGCCCGCGCCGAAGCCGCGCAGGATGGGTGAGCCGGCTCGCTGGTAGTAGAGGAGCGCGCCGCCGCTGATGTAGAGCATGTCGAGTCCGGCGTTCACGGCGAAGAAGTCGCCGGTCGTGCGCCGCTCGCGCGCGATCGAGGGCACGTCGGTGAGGGAGTCACGCAGGATCGAGGTCCGCGCCGCGCCGGCGGCGAAGAAGGCGGCATTGGCGGCGGCGAAGACCAGCGTCGCGACGCCGAACGCACGTCGCTCCGGCCGCGTGGGCGCGACCCGCGGGATCCACGACGGGTCGGCGACGAGGAGCGCGCCGGCGGCGAGGTTGAGGGCAGACCAGGCTCCGAGGACGGCGACGACGCCGTTGCGCTGCGCCATCAAGCGGTCGCGCCGTTCGCTGAGCTCCTGGGTCGAGCGGACGTCGGCGCGCGCGGCGTGCGGACGCGCGAGGGTCGCGAGGAGCGCCAGGGTGGCCGCGAGCAGCCGTGGGGAGCAGCGCGGGCGTCGTCTCACGAAGGGAGCCTAGCAAGGTCACCCTCGAGCCGTCTGGATGCCGCAGCGCCGGGCGCTCGATGCGCTGCTCGTCGAGGGCAGGAACGAGATCGAGAAGCACGCGGCCGATGCGGACGGCGCTCCTCGTCGCCGAGGGCGAAACGGTCCAGCTCGCGGTCGCGATCGTGGGCGACGGCCTCCATGGCTCCCCGATCGTGATCGCTGGTCGCGTCAGCTCGCCGCGCGCGCCTGCGCGGGCGTCGGGTAGAACTGACGACACCACCGCCGATAGCGGCCGATCGGCCCGTCGCCCTCGGCGAGCCTCGGGCGTTCGAGGTGGATCTTGTTCTCCCAGATGGCGCGGTCCTGAAGGACGTCGCCCACGTAATGTCGGGTCGCCATCGGCGCGATCACGCGGTCGAGGATCCACCCCGGCACGTGCGCGACGAGGCCTCGCGTCCGCGGCGTCCTGCGGAGCGTCATGGCGAGGCGGAGCTCGGTCCAGCCGGGCGCGATCGCGGTGGGGAGCACGAACTGCCTCGTCTCGAGCTCGAGCTTCGGGAGCGTGACGTCGACGTACGAGAACCCGAGACCCCAGACGTGCACCTCGATCTCGACCCGCAGACCGGCGCCGAACCCGGGGAACCACCCGGGGCGCGTGAACGCGTAGCGCGTCTGGAGGTGCGGCCCGTCGATCGCGATCCCGCCGTAGACCACGTCGCGGTAGCCGTGGACGCGGGGGAAATGGCCGAGATCGACGCTGTTCTCGGTCGTCTCCTGGGGGTGCGTCCGGAGCTCGAGCGCGTGCGGGTGGAGCGGCGTCCACCCCTCTTCGGAGAGGACGGGCGGCGTCCAGGTCGGCGCCGCGCCGGCGTGGTGCCACCACGCGAACACCCACCCGCCGCTCTCCACGACGGGCAGCGATCGCACGCGCGCGTCCTTCGGCGGGCGCGTGCCGTAGCCGGTCGCGACGCAAGCGCCGGTGCGATCGAAGCGGAACCCGTGAAAGGGGCAGACCACGGTCCCCGCCTCGACGCAGCCGCCCCGCCCCATGTGCGCGCCGAGGTGGGGGCAGTACGCCCCGACGGCGGCGGGAAGCCCCTCCTCGTCGCGAAAGAGCACGTACTCGTCGCCGGCGAGCCGGCGCGTGAGGATGGCCCCCGGACGGAGCTCCGCGCCCGACGCGAGCGCGAACCACCCCGAGGGGTATGGCAGCTCGGGACCCGGACGGAGCGGCGGCGCGGCCGAGGAGGCGGAGCGTTCGCGGGGCACCGACATGGACGGCTGCAGAAACGGTACTCGGACGGCTCGCCCGATGCGAGCGCCATCTCGGTTCGCGCGGCCTTGCTCGCGCTCGTTCGACCACGGTCACTTCCCTCCGCCGCCGCGAACCCTTTCGCGCCCCAGCCGGCTCCCACCACGGCGAAGGGACAACCCATGCGTGCCTACGATTTTCGCTGCAGCCAGTGCGACCGCGTCTTCGAGGAGCTCGTGGAGGACACGGACTCCGAGGTGCGCTGCCCCGCGTGCGCTTCCACCCGGGTGGAGCGTCAGCTCTCGGTGTTTTCCATCGGGAGGTCCTCGGGAGGCTCGTGCGGCGGCTCGAGCGGATCGTTCTCGGGCGGCGGGTGCCAGGGTGGGATGTGCGGGCTGTGAGCCGCGTGAGGACTCTTCCGCTGACGGGGCGATCGACAAACCGCTAGCATCCGGCGATGTCCCATCGCCGCACGCCGACCCCCCGGACCCGCTTCGCGCTCGCGCTGACGATCGTCTCGCTCGCGCTCGCCGCCACGGCCGCCGCGTGCTCGGGGGACAGCGACGACGCGTCCGGATCCGCCGGCAGCGGCGCCGGCGCGGGCGTCGGGACCGGCACGGCGCAGGGCGGCACGGGGACGGGCGGCGACATCGGCTTCGATGGAGGCCCCGGCGACTCGGGCCTCGACCCCGACAGCGCCTGCGCGGCGACGAGCGCCGAGGCGACGCTGGTGAAGAAGCCGGTCGACATCGTCTTCGTGATCGACAACTCCGGCAGCATGGGCGACAACATCGTCAGCGTTCAGAACAACATCAACGACAACTTCGCCTCGATCATCGCTGCAAGCGGCATCGATTACCGCGTCATCATGCTGTCGGAGCACGGCGAGGCGATCGGGCCCGAGTCGATCTGCGTCAAGGCCCCGCTCAGCGCGACGGACTGCAACCCGGTGCCGCCCCAGCCGGCCAACAATCCCCCCTTCTTCTTCCACTACTCGTATCCCGTCCTGAGCCACGACTCGTGGTGCCGGATCCTCGATACGTTCGACGGCTCGCAGCCCGACCAGTACGGGCTCGCCCCGATGGGCTGGTCGGAGTGGCTCCGGCCCGACTCCTTCAAGGTGTTCGTCGAGGTGACCGACGACGACGTGCAGTGCTCGACCGTGACCTTGCCGCAGAACCTGAGCTTCAACGACGCGAGCACCCAGGCCGGGGGCACGAGCGCGGCGCAGGCGTTCGACGCGGCGCTGCTCGCCATGAGCCCGGCGCACTTCGGCGACGCCGCCAACCGGAACTACATGTGGCAGAGCATCATCGGCCTGAGCGAGAACAACCCCGCGACGGCCGCGTGGCAGCCCGCGGACCCGATCGTGCTCACCAACTGCGGCACCGCCGTCAGCCCCGGGACCGGCTACCAGGCGCTCAGCGCGATGACCGGCGGGCTGCGCTTCCCGATCTGCCAGTTCGCCTCGTTCGACGTGGTCTTCCAGGCCATCGCGGAGGGCGTCATCCAGGGCGCCAAGGTGGAGTGCTCGTTCCCGGTGCCGGATCCTCCGCCCGGCGAGACCATCGATCTCTCGACCGTGGTCGTCCAGTACTCGCCGGGCGACATGAGCCCCGCGCAGTCGCTGCAGCAGGTCGCGAGCGCCGCCGAGTGCGGGCCCGGCAAGTTCTACATCGCGGCGGGGACGATCGAGCTCTGCCCCGACGCGTGCGCGCTCGTCCAGAGCGACGACGCCGCGAAGATCAGCATCCTCTACGGCTGCGAGATCGGAACCACCAACTGAAGGCGTCGGGACACTCGTCCGAGCAACGCCTGCCGAAGGCCGCGCGCCGGGGCACAGCCGAATCCGAGCGCGCGGCCGCCGCCTCGTCGGTGCACGGGCCGCGGCACACCCCGAGCCTCGGGCGGGATACAGTGGGCCCATGGCCGCCTCGGGCTCGGCTCGTCCACCGGCACGCTTCGACGACGAGCCCCAGCTCGAGGCGCTGGCTTTCGAGCATTCGCTCGTCGCGTCGTGCATCGGCGACCCCGAGGGCATCGTTCGCCGCGTCAACGGCGCGTTCGTACGGCTGTGGGGCGCGGCCACGAGCGAGGGGTGTGTGGGCCGACTCTTCGCCGGCTTCTTTGCAGACGCGCATGCCGCCGCGGCGGCGCTCGCCAGCCTCCGCGAGCACGGCCGCTGGGAGGGCGAGCTGCGCGCACGCCGCAGTGACGGCGCGACCTTCTTGTGCGCGAGCTCCGCGACGGTCCTCTGCGACGCGGACGGCCGGGAGGTCGGGTTCCAAGCCACGTCGCTGGACGTCACCGAGCGGAAGGCCACCGAGAAGTCGGTTCGGCGCAGCGAGGCCGTGCTCTCGGTGGTGTTCAACAACAACCTGGACATCCAGCTCCTGGCCGAGGTCGGACCGGCGCAGGAGCTTCGAGTCGCCGCGATCAACCAGCGCTACCTCGACAAGACGCGTGCCTTCGGCTTCACGGGGAGCGCCGAGGATCTGGTCGGCCTGACGATCGAGGAGCTGAACGAGCGCGTCTTCGCCCTCCCGCGCGAGATGCGCGACGCCGCGCTGAGCCGCTACCGGCACGTGGCCGCCTCGGGCGCTCCCTTGCACTACGAGGAGGACATCGAGTCACCCGAGGTGCACTACTACGGCGAGATGTCGCTGCTGCCGGTCAAAGACGAGGCGGGTGTCTGCCGCTGGGTGCTCTTCACGGCGCACGACATCACCGAACGCAAGCGCGGCGAGAAGGCCCTCAGGGAGAGCGAGGAGCGCTTCGCCGTCTTCATGGACAATCTGCCCGCCGGCGCGTTCATGAAGGCCCCCTCGGGCGACGTGGTCTTCTCCAATCGCTACCTCGCCGAGATCTTCGGCTGGGCCCCGGCGGCCGGGCGTTCGCCTCGCGACCTCATTCCAGCGGAGCTGGCCGCGAAGCTGGATGCCGACGGCGCCGCGCTCGCGCACGGACCGGTCACCGTCACCGAGCGGCTTCGCGACGCGACCGGTCGAGAGCGCGTGTTCGAGGTCAGCCAGTTCGCGCTGCCGCGCGCGGGGCACCCGCCGCTCGTGGGAGGCATCGTCGTCGACATGACCGAGCGGATCCGCGCGGAGGCCGACCGCGAACGCCTCCGGGGGGAGCTCGCCCAAGTGCAGAAGATGGAGTCGGTCGGTCGTTTGGCCGGGGGCGTCGCGCACGACTTCAACAACAAGCTCCTCGTCATCCTCGGCCACGCCGATCTGGCCCTCCGGAGCGTCGCGCCCCGCAGCGAGCTGGCCGAGGATCTGACGATGATTCGCGACGCGGGTCGACACGCCGCGGACCTGACCCGCCAGCTGCTCGCGTTTGCGCGCAAGCAGACGGTGGCCCCCAAGGCGCTCGACTTCAATGCGACGGTCGCGGCCTCGCTGACCCTGCTCCGGCGCCTGCTGGGAGAGGACGTATCTCTGGTGTGGTCGCCCGCGCCCCAGCTCGACGCCGTCTGCATGGACCCCAGCCAAGTCGATCAGATCCTCACCAACCTCTGCGTCAACGCCCGCGACGCCCTCCAGGGCGTGGGGACCATCGCGATCGAGACGAGCAGCCGAATCTTGGATGCTGCGTACTGCTCCGAGCACCGGGACGCGGTGCCCGGGCGCTACGTGGTCCTCTCGGTCACCGACACCGGCAGCGGCATGGACGACGAGACGCTGGCGCGGCTCTTCGAGCCCTTCTTCACGACCAAGGAGCTGGGGCGCGGGACGGGCCTCGGCCTCTCCACGGTTCACGGCATGGTCAAGCAGAACGGCGGCCACATCACCGTCCACAGCGAGATCGGCCACGGCACGACGATGCGGGTGTACCTGCCGTGCCACACCCGGGAGGGCCGGGCGACCCCCGGCGCCGCCGAGAGCCCGGTCGCCCGCCGGGGCGATGAGACGATCCTCTTGGTCGAGGACGACGCCGCCATCCTCAGGGTGACGAAGACCATGCTCGAGGTGCTGGGCTATGCGGTGATCGCGGCCCGGAGCCCGAGCGAAGCCCTTCGCTTCGCCCATGAGCATCAGGGCGGCTTGCACCTCGTCATCACGGACGTGGTGATGCCGGAGATGAACGGGCGCGACCTCGCCGAGCGCGTGCACTCGCTCTTCCCGGAGATTCAGTGCCTGTACATGTCGGGCTACACGGCCGACGTCATCGCGCATCGCGGCGTCTTGGAAGAGGGCGTCCACTTCGTGCAGAAGCCCTTCTCGCTCGAGGACCTGTCCGCCAAGGTGCGTGAGGCGCTAGACCGATGAGCAGGGCGGTGCACCGCTACTGGCCGGTCGCCCTCAGCAGCGCCGGCTCGTCGCGCTTGCACGCGTCCGCCACACTCGGCCGCGCGCACTCGCCCGGAGGATCCTGGCGCCCGTAGAAGTGCTCGCGCGCGACCTCGACGGCCGTCTGCAGTCCCCAGCGCCGGTCGCCCATGTAGCCTCTCCCGTGGAACAGCGCGCGCCGCAGGCAGGGCGCATGGTCGCGCTCGTTGCCGGGGCGCGTGCACGCCAGCGTCGAGTAGAAGAACGCCCGGTCCGAGTCCTTGTCGAACAGCTTCCCCTGCTCGCTCAGCTCCGCCAGCCGATCGCACGCCCGCTTCGAGTAGCCCTCGGCGCGCCCGTCGCTCGCGAGGATCGCCGGGCACGCGATCTCGTACAGCGCGGCGGCGGTCTTCGGATCGCCCTCCTCGGCCGCGCGCGCCAGCAGGTAGCAGGCGTCGGGCTCCCCGTCGTCGCACCCCATCCGCGCGAGATCGGCGACGCGCGCGTCCTTCGGCTCGAGGTAGAGGGCCGCCTCGCCGCACACGCATTCGCCGCTCAGGCAGGCCGCCACCAGCGCCTCGCCCGCGCTCTTCCGGAACGGCGCCAGCGCGGCCGGCGTGTAGCCGTTTCTGTCGAGCATCATCGCCACGTCGTCGCACTCGAGCGTCGACTTGCAGACGCGCTCGGCGAGCTCGAGCACCTCCGCGGGCAGCGTGTCGCCGCCCTTCTTCTTCTCCTTCCGGTAGAGGTCGCCGACGATCCCCGCCGTGACCCCGCTCTTCAGGTACTCGAGCCGCTTCTTCGCGAGCTTCTCCGCGCCTTCGGGGTGCATGCCGGCCTGCCACAGGTAGAGCGGGCACTCCCCCAGCTTGCCCCTGTCGCACAGGTCCGCCGCGCGCTCCGCGATCGTCTGCGACGAGACGTTGTTCTTGCCCTGGATGCAGGCCTCCTCGTCGCCGAGGTCGCACGCCCGACGGATCCAGCGGTCGAACTGCTCCGCGTCGCCCGCCGCGTCCACGGCGCTCACCATCCGGCGAGGACCGGATCGCGCGCGCCCGGCTGCGCCCGGCGCGCTCCTCTCCACGCCGCAGCCGGCGATGTGCCCGTACCCGCGATGCCGATCCGCGGCCCGCCGGCAGCCCGCGACGTCTCCCGCCTCGCAGGCCCGCTCGTCCCGCTCGCGCCGCTCCTTCGGCGTCGCGCTGCGCACGAGCGACGCCGGCTTCGCGATCACGATCGGTGCCGCCGCGCTTGGGCTCGAGTTCTCGGGCGCGGACGCGTCGCCCGGCGCGGCGGCGTCGCCGGGTGCGGCCGCGTTTCCGCAGCCGGCCAGGACCAGCGCGAGCGCGGCGGCCCTCACCGCGCCAGCAGGGCGAGCTCGGGCTGCGCGCCCTCGAGCCACTGCTCCTCCACGATCATGTGCGAGGTCGATCCCACGCTCGGCGGCCCCTCGTAGTTGTCCCAGACCTCGAGCCTCATCCACTCGAAGACCCGCCGGTCCCCGCGCCGCACCGGGAAGACGAGGTCGCCGAAGCGCCCCATGGTCTCGAAGTGCGCGCTCGCGAGCTTCCACGGGTCGAGCTCGAACTCCTTCTCCGGGATCAGCGAGTCGGGCACCGTCAGCGTCACGCCCTCGGTGCTCCCTGCGAGGAGGCGCACCACCGCCGTCTTGATGTCGCAGTGGACCTTGACCCACTCGCGCAGCCGCCAGACGCGGCACCCCGACAGGGTCGGCGAGATCCGCGAGGGCCGCACCTTCGTGGCCGACTTCCACTCCTCGTCGGCCGGCGCCTTCGACTTCTCCTCCGGGAACGGCTCGGCGTCGAACGCCGGCGCCTTCTCGCCTCCGGGCCAGGGCGGGATCACGACCTTCGCCGCCGCCGCGGCGCTCGCCGAGGCCTTGGCGCTCGGCGCCGATTGCCCGCGCGAATCGGACGACGCGGCGCAGACCGCCGCCGCGCACAGCACGATGCCCCAGGCTCTCATAGCGTCCTCAGGAAGGCGATGAGCGCGGCGCGCTCGTCCTTGGACAGATGCGCGGTCTTGCCCATCCTGTCCTGGTTATACTCGACGAGGCTCTCGAGCGACTCGAAGCGCCCGTCGTGCATGTAAGGCGGCGAGCCGCCGACGTAGAGCAGGCTCGGCACCTTGTAGCCCTTCACCGGATCCTCGGCGAAGCCGCGCGGCGGCCTGATCGCGGGCAAGGTCTGGACGGTCCGGTCCGTGTAGTCGGTCTCGACCACGTGGCACGTCGCGCATTGCGTCGCGCCGCTCACGAAGATCGCCTTGCCGCGCTGCTCCTCCTCGGTGGGGGCCCGCTCGGCGCGCGGCGGCGGCACGAGCCCCTCGCGGAGGAACCTCGCCAGGTGGTGCGCGAACGCCTTCTCCATCGTCTCGTTTCCGGAGCCCGTGCTCCAGCGGTGCAACCCGAAGCCGGCCTTGATACGCGCCGGCAGATCGGGGCTCTCGCCGTGCCAGCCGTAGGGGCCCGCCGCCTTCACACGCCCGACGATCATCGGCGTCTGCCGCGCGTAGCCGAAGCCGCCCTCGCCCTCGGCGGTGACGTCGCCCCAGCGCGCCTCGATCGCCGAGAGGTCGGTCCCGGCGAGGAAGTTCGTGAAGCGCTCCTCGCGCCCCTCGGGGACGCCGGGCGACGGGCGCGGCTTGACCGTCAGCTTCGCCTCGCGCCAGACGAAGCCGTCGTCGCGACCCTCGGGGTGGCAGCCCGCGCAGGCCACGCCGCCGCTGAGGGTCGAATTCGTGCCGTCGTAGAAGAGCGCCCGGCCGATGCGCAGCTCCTTGTCCTCGTCGCCGCCGAGCGAGACGGCGGCGTGCGGCGCGGTCCGGTAGGCGCGCTCGTCGGGCAGCAGATCGAGCACGACCACGTCGTCGGTCGCGCGGCAGAACACCCAGGCGGTGTCCTCGTCGGCGGAGAGCGCGATGCCCTGCGGCGCCTCGCCGTGCTCCGCCACCCCCATGACCGGGTCGACCTTGCGCGCGGTTCCGTAGCGGTGGACGGCGACGAGCGTCGGGTCCATCGCGCGCGCGTCGAGCTCGAGCACCGAGTCGGACCCCTCGCTCACGACCAAGAGGGTCCGCGTCTTCTTGCGGTAGGCGACGGCGCGCGGCGCGCTGAGGCCGTGCTTCGTCTCGACGACCGGCACGGCCCCGTCGAGGCTCCACATCTCGTTCCGGTCGATCCGCGCCTGGATCGACTCCACCCGCCGCGTCATCGGCGCGGCCGCGCGCGCCGGGGCGACCGGCGTGTCGCCGGCGGTCGCGAGCACGTCGACCGTGGCCGCGCCGAACCAGGCGTCGCCGCCGAGCGCGCCGAGCGCGTGGCGCGGGAAGTAGACCCGCTCGCCCTCGGGGCTCGCGACCACCGAGTAGCCGAGCGAGGCGCGGAGCTTGGTGCCCGGCGGCGAGCGCAGCGGCGACGCCGGGAGCTCGACCCGCGTCAGCTTGGGCTCCTTCGCGCCGAGGTCGTCGACGCGCGTGACCTCGCCGGCGGCGACGAGGTGGCTCACGTACGCGCGCGGGGCGCCGGCCTTGCCGCCCGCGCCCGCCGCGGCGCCGCCGATCACCGCGACGCCGCGCGGCTCGCGCGCCACGTCCACCGACCAGCGCACCTCGAGCTTGCCGAGATCGACCGCCGAGAGCCGATGCGTCCACGCCGACGTCACCAGCGCCGTGGACTGGTCGGGCGTGAGCGCGATCCCCCACGCGTCGGCGGGCAAGGCCACGCGCCCGACCTCCTCGAGATCGAGATCGGGTTTGCGCCGCAGCACCAGCAGCGCGCCGTCGCCGCCCGCGATCTGGCGGATGGTGACCAGCACGCGGTCGCCGGTGACGGCGACCTGCGCCGGGCGGCCCGGCATGCGGACGTCGACGCGCTTCGACTGGAGCTGCGCGGGCAGCGCGAGGACGCGGAGGACGCCGTGGTCCTCGTCGGCGACGAAGAGCGCGTCGTCCTCGAGGGCGCGCGCGATGACGCTGCCCTCTCGCACGGCTCGAGAGCGCGCCGCGTCCGCGTCGGCGCCCGCGGTCGCCGAGCTCGGGGCGCTCGGCGCGCCGGTCGTGGGAGGTGTGCCGTCGCCCTGCGTGCCGCAGGCGGCGAGGGCGAGCACGGCGATGGCGCCAAGCGGGCGTGTCACGTGCGCTGACGATACAACGCCCGAGGCGCCGATCCTCTGCCTATCCCGTCGCGGGCTCCTGGCCGACGGCGATCCCCGCGAGCTGCCGCTCCCTCGTAGTCGTCGACGGGACCCGGCTATCCTACGGCCGCTCGATGCCGGACCGCACCCTCGTCGCCTCGGCGACCAACCTCCTCGCCCGCGGCTTCCTGGTCGTACCCACCGACCGGCGCTCGCGCGACGGCGAGCCGGTCAACGGCCTGTTCGCCGTGGCTCGGGCGATCCAGCGCGTGGTGTCGTTCAAGGCGCCGGCGCGCGCGGTGGCGGTGATCGAGCGGCGGCCCCCCGAGGCGCCGTGGCCCGATCTGCTCGAGAAGCAGCGGCCGCGGCTGCCCGAGCTGCTCCGCGCGCTCGGCCTCACCGTGGTCGAGTCCGAGGGCGAAGAGCACCTCGTCGCGTCGTACGCCCAGGCCGCCCTCGATCGCGGCGACGACGTGATCGTCGTCGGCGTCGACAAGCGCTACGCGCAGCTCGTGAGCGATCGGCTGTGGTGGTACGATGCCAACAAGGACACCCGCTACACGGCCGAGATCGTGCAGAAGCGGTTCGCGGTGCCGCCCGCACAGATGGCGGAATGGCTGGCGCTGGTCGGCGACGAGGACGCGATGCCGGGGATCGCGGGGATCGGCGCCAAGGGCGCGACCACACTGCTCGAGGCGCACGGCTCGATCGAAGGCGCGCTCGCCGCGCTCGACGCGATCAAGGGGCGGCTCGGCAACGCGCTCCGCGCCGGGCGCGAGCAGATCGCTCGCGAGATCGCGCGGGCCCGGCTCGATCGCGGCCGGCCGCTGCCCGTCCCGCTCGACGACCTCGCGTTCGCGCCGCCCACGGCCGCGGCGACCAACGCGCTCTACGATCGCCTCGGGTTCGTCGAGCTCTTGGTGTCGGAGGGCGCTGGGATCGCGGTGGAGGTCTGCGAGTCCGCCGCGGCGCTCGCCGCGGCCCTCGCACGGTTCGGCCCCGGTCCGATCGCGCTCGACGCGGTGCTCGAGGATGCGGCGCCGATCGACGCGAAGGACGCGAGCGCCGGCGCGCCAGCTGCCCGCCGATCCATCCGCGAAGAGCTCGTCGGCGTGGCCCTGTCGGCGGGGAATGGCGAGGCCTGCTACGTCGATCGCGCCGGCGCCGCGTGGCCGGCGCTCGTGGGTTGGCTCGAGGACGAGAGCGCCCCGAAGCTGGGGCACGAGCTGGTCGCGGCGATCGTCGCGTTGCGCCGCGCCGGCATCGGGCTCGCCGGGATCGTCGGCGACTCGGCCTGCGCATCCCACCTGACGCAGCCGAGCAACTGGGCCCCGCACGATCTCGCCGTCGTCGCCAAGCACGTGCTCGGACGCGCGCTCCCCGAAGACGACGCGGTGCGCGGCGCCGGTCAGAAGCGCAAGCGCTGGCGCGATCTGCCGGTGGAGCGCCTCGCCGACGTGGCCGGGCTCCGCGCCGACTCGAGCGCCGCGATCTGGCGCGCCCTCTCGCCGGCGCTCGATCGGGATCTGCTCGCAGGGTACCTGGAGCTCTCCGACACCTGCGCGCGCATGGAGCTCGTCGGTCTGCTCGTCGATCCCGACGAGCTCAGCCGCGCCGAGGAGGCGTTCGCGCGTCTCGAGGGCGAGCTCACCGGACGCATCGAGGAGCTCGCGGGGCGCTCCTTCAACATCAACTCGACGAAGCAGCTCGGCCAGGTGCTGTTCGTCGAGCTCCAGCTGCCGATCGCGAGCCACACCAAGACGGGCTGGAGCACGTCCACCGAGGCGCTCGAGAAGATCGAGCACAGTCACCCGATCGTGCCGCTGGTGATGCGCTGGCGCCTCCTGCGCCGGATGCGCGACGGCTGGGTGGCGGCGCTGCGCAAGTTCATCGACGAGGACGGACGCATCCACTCGCGCTTCCACCCGGCGCGCTCGTTCGCGGGCCAGCTCGTCAACACCAGCCCGGACCTCGCGCGCGTGCCCGGCCGCACCGCCGAGATGGCGATGATCCGTCGCGCCTTCGTGGCGCCGCCCGGGCGGCTCCTCGTGTCGGTCGACTTCCATCAGCTCGGCCTCTACGTGCTCGCCCACCTCACGCGCGATCCGGCGCTGGTCGAGCCGCTCCGCCGGCGCGACGACCTGCATCGGCTCACGGCGTCGGCGGTGTTCGAGAAGCCGGCCGAGGACATCACCACCGAGGAGCGCCAGCTCGGGAAGGTGATCAACTTCGCGACCTTCGCCGGGCAGGGCGCGAGCGCCCTCGCGCTCCAGCTCGGCGTGTCCGCGCAGCAGGCCAAGGAGTACATCGCGCGCTTCGATCGTCGCTACGCCGCCGTGCGCGCGTTCCAGGACGAGCAGCTCCGGCTCGCGCGCGAGCGCGGCTACATCGTGACGCTGGCCGGCCGGCGCTGGCCCATCGGCGGGCTCGAGTCGCTCGACCCGCAGGACCGCTCGTACGCCGAGCGGCTCGCCCGCCGCGCCACCCACGAAGCCTCGGTGTGCGACGTCGCCCGTCGCGCGTTGCTCGAAGCGGATCGCGCCCTGCGCCGCGAGAACCTCGGCGCGCTCGTCGTGCACGAGATCCTCGACGAGGTCCTGTTCGAAGTGCCGGAGGGCGAGCTCGAGGTCACGGCGAAGGTCGCGTCCGCCGCGATGCGCGGGGCCTACGATCTCGTGGTGCCGCTCGTCGTCGGCGTCGAGGTCGGCCGCAACTGGGCCGACCTCGAGCCGCTCCGGCTGGGATAACGACATGCAGGCCGCGCGGCCTGTCCGGCCCGCCTCACTGGATGAGCGCCGTGACCGTGTAGTCCATGCACGTCGCGGCGGCCGCGGTGGAGTACACCTTGACGTAATAGGTCGTCGGATACGACTGCAGGCACGTCGCGCCGCTGTTGGTCCACCACCACTCCGTGTACCCGCTCGTCGGCTCGCCGGCTGCGCAGGTGACCGCGCCGTTCGCGCAGTTCTGGTACACCGTCATCACGATCGGGTTGCCGTTGTTGGTCAACGTGATCTTGTAGTGCTGGCCGCACGAGTTGTTGTAGCTGGGGAACGTGAACTTGTACCAGTTCACCGTCGTGCCCAAGAGCCGGCCCGGGATCGCGCTGGGGGCGTTGTACGCCGTCCCCGGGCAGGCCGGCGCGATCGTGTAGCCGACGCTCGAGCACTCGCACCCGTCGGCGTATTGCCCATTCTGGTTGAAGTGATTGCCCTGGCAGGCGAACGTGCAGCTGCTGCTCTGGCACGAGCCGCCGTTGGTGAACGCGGGTGACCCGCACGCGTTCCCGCAGCTCCCGCAGTTGTTGCTGTTCGAGGTGAGGTTGACCTCGCAGCCGTTCGCGGGGCTCCCGTCGCAGTTGCCGAAGCCGGGCGTGCAGCTCGTGACCAAGCAGGACCCCGCGCTGCACGCGGAGCTCGCGTTGGCGAGCGAGCACGTCTTTCCGCACACGCCGCAGTTGCTCGGATCGGAGCCGAGGTTGACGCAGGCGCCGTTGCAGTTGGTCAGCCCGGGCTGACAGGTGACGGTGCAAGCGCCCCCGGAGCACACCTGGCCGGGCGGGCAGACGTTGCCGCACGCGCCGCAGTTGCTCGGGTTGCTCCCGGTGGCGACGCAGCTGCCGCCGCAGAGCGATTGGCCCGCGGGGCACTGGCAGGTGCCGCCGCTGCACGTCTGCCCGGGGGCGCACACCGTTGCGCAGCTACCGCAGTGCGCGGGATCGATGCCGAGGTTCACGCAAGCGCCGTTGCACAGCGATTGCCCCGCGGGGCACTGGCAGGTGCCGCCGCTGCACGTCTGCCCGGGGGCGCACACGGTCGCGCAGCTACCGCAGTGCGCGGGATCGATGCCGAGGTTCACGCAAGCGCCGCCGCACGACGTCTGCCCCGGCGGGCACGTGCACGCGCCGTTCGAGCAGCTCTGACCGGCGGGACAGGCGAGCCCGCAGCCGTTGCAGTTGGCCGGGTCGTTCTGGAGGTTGACGCAGCTCCCGCCGCAGTTGGTGAGCCCCGCCTGGCAGCTCAGCGAGCAGCTCCCGGCCGAGCACACGTTGCCCGGAGGGCAGACCGTGCCGCAGGCGCCGCAGTTCTGGTTGTTGCTCTGGGTGTTGGTGCAGAGGCCGCCGCAGTTGGTGAGGCCCGCCTGGCACGAGAGCACGCACGCGCCGCCGGAGCAGACGTCGCCCGCCGGGCAGGCGTTGCCGCAGGCCCCGCAGTTGCCGATGTCGGTCTGCGTGTTGGCGCAGACGCCGCCGCAGTTGGTGAGCCCGGCCTGGCAGCTCACCGCGCACGATCCCGCGGAGCAGAGCTCGCCGGGGGGGCACGAGACGCCGCAGGCGCCGCAGTTCTGGTTGCTGGCGTCCGTGTCGACGCACGTGCCATTGCAATTGGTCAGCCCGACCTGGCACGAGACCTGGCACACCCCCGCGGAGCAGACCTCGCCGGCGGCGCAGAGGTGCCCGCAGAGGCCGCAGTTCTGGTTGTCGCTCTGCGTGCTCACGCAGGTGCCGTTGCAGTTCGTGAGCCCCACCTGGCACGAGACGTTGCAGACGCCGGCCGAGCACACCTGCCCGGCCGCGCACGTATTGCCGCAGGCGCCGCAGTTCTGGAGATCCGTACCGATGTTCGTGCACACGCCTCCGCAGACCGTCAGACCGGCCTGGCACGAGACCTGGCAAGCGCCGCTGGAGCACACCTCGCCGGCGAGGCAGGCCGTGCCGCACGACCCGCAGTTCTGGTTGTCGCTCACGAGCTTGACGCAGGTACCGTTGCAGAGCGTCAGCCCCTGTTGGCAGGAGACCTGACACGCCCCCGCCGAGCAGACCTCGCCGCCCGGGCACACCGCGCTGCACGCGCCGCAGTTCTGCAGGTCAGTCTGGGTGTTGACGCAGGTGCCATTGCAGTTCGTGAGGCCCTGCTGGCACGAGAGCTGGCACTGCCCTCCGGAGCAGACGTCGCCGGCGGGGCAGGCGTTGCCGCACCCGCCGCAGTTGCCCACGTCGGTGAACGTGTTCGTGCAGACCCCGTTGCACTCGGTAAGCCCCGCCTGGCACGTCACCGCGCAGGCGCCGCCCGTGCAGATCTCCCCGGCCGGGCACGCATTGCCGCAGGCGCCGCAGTTCTGGTCGTCGCTCGCGGTGCTCACGCACGTCCCGCCGCAGTTCGTGAGGCCGGCCTGGCACGACAGCGCGCACGTCCCGCCCGAGCAAATCTGGCCCGGCGGGCACGCGTTGGCGCAGGCGCCGCAGTTCTGGTTGTCGGTCTGCTCGTTGACGCAGAGGCCGCTGCAGTTCGTGAGGCCGGCCTGGCACGAGAGCGCGCACGTCCCGTTCGAGCAGATCTGGCCCGGCGGGCACACGTTGCCGCAGGCGCCGCAGTTGTCGTTGGCCTTCTTCAGATCGACGCACGAGCCGGAGCAGTTGCTGAGCCCGGCCTGGCAGGAGAGCGCGCACGTTCCGCCGGTGCAGACGTTCCCTGCGGGGCACGCGTTGCCGCACGCGCCGCAGTTGCCGAGGTCCGACATCGTGTCCGTGCAGACGCCGTTGCACTCGGTCAGCCCGGCCTGGCAGCTCACGGCGCACACGCCGGCGGAGCACACGGTGCCCGGCGGACAGCCATTGCCGCACGACCCGCAGTTCTGGTTGTCCTTTGTCAGGTTGACGCACGCGCCGCCGCAGTCGGTCTGACCAGGCGCGCACGTGAGCGCGCAGGCGCCCCCGGAGCAGACGGTGCCCGGCGGGCACGCGACGCCGCACCCACCGCAGTTGAGGTTGTCGCTCGCCTCGTTGACGCACACGCCCGCGCAATCGGTGAGCCCCTGCTGGCAGGAGAGCGCGCACTGCCCGCCGGCGCAGACCATCCCGGCGGGACAGGCGTTGCCGCACGCACCGCAGTTCTGGCTGTCGGTCGCGAGGTTGTCGCAGACGCCATTGCAATCGGTGAGTCCCGCCTGGCAAGTCAGCAGGCAGTTGCCCGCCGAGCAGATCTCGCCGGCGGGGCACGCCGCGCCGCACGCGCCGCAGTTCTGGTTGTCGTTGGCGAGCTTGACGCAGGTGCCGTTGCAGAGCGCGAGGCCCTGCTGGCAGGAGACCTGGCACGTCCCGATCGAGCAGACCTCCCCGGGCGGGCAGGCCGCCGCGCAGGCGCCGCAGTTCTGGAGATCGGTCTCGGTGTTGACACAGGTGCCGTTGCAATCGGTGAGGCCCTGCTGGCACGAGAGCTGGCATTGTCCGCCCGAGCAGACGGAGCCGGCGGGGCACGCGTTGCCGCAGCCGCCGCAGTGGGCCACGTCGGCGAACGTGTTCGTGCAGACCCCATTGCACTCGGTGAGCCCCGCCTGGCACGTCACCCCGCAGGTGCCGCCCGAGCAGATCTCGCCGGCCGGGCACGGATTGCCGCACGCGCCGCAGCTCAGGTTGTCGTTCTGCAGGTTGACGCAGGTCCCGCTGCAGAGCGTGAGGCCCTGCTGACAAGAGGCCTGGCACACGCTCATCGAGCAGACCTCGCCGCTCGCGCAGGCCGTGCCGCAGGCGCCGCAGTTCTGGAGATCGGTCGCCGTGTTGACGCACGTGCCGCTGCAATCGGTGAGGCCCTGTTGGCACGAGAGCTGGCACTGGCCCCCGGAGCAGACCTGGCCGGCGGGGCACGCATTGCCGCAGGCGCCGCAGTTGGCCGGATCGGTCGCCGTGTTCGCGCAGATCCCGCCGCACTCCGTCAGGCCCATCTGGCACGAGACCGAGCAGGTGCCGGCCGAGCAGATCTCGCCGGCCACGCACACGGTCCCGCACGCGCCGCAGTTCTGGTTGTCGGTCGACAGATTGGCGCAGGCGCCCGAGCAGTCCGTGAGCCCCGGCTGGCAGGACAGCTGGCACTGGCCCGCCGAGCAGACCTCGCCGGCGGCGCACTGCGTGCCGCACGCGCCGCAGCTCGCGATGTCGCTCTGGGTGTCGGTGCAGACGCCGTCGCAGAGCGTGAGGCCCTGCTGGCACGAGACCGCGCACACCCCGCCCGAGCAGACCTCGCCCGCGGCGCACTGCGCGCCGCATGCGCCGCAGTTCTCGTTGTTGCTCGACGTGTCGACGCACGCCCCGCCGCACATCGTCCCGTTGCACGGCGGCAAGCCGGCGTCGGGGTGCCCGGGGCCGGCGATCTCGAGAGACGATTGCTCGCCCGTCGTGCAGGCCGACAGCAGCGCGAGCGCGAGGAGGCAGACGATGGACAGCAGGCGCACCGCGATGGGCCGCTCCTGGAGCTTGGACGGGTCATGCTTGGTCGAGTCCATGTCGATGCTCCTCCCCACGCGTCCGCCGTGATCACTTGAACATCACGAGGATGTTGAATTGAACCCGTCGATTCTCTGCGCGCCCTTCCGGTGTGGCGTTGCTCGCGACGGGCTTGTCGGGGCCGTAACCGTTCGAGATGAGCCGGCCCGGATCGACGCCCTTGCTCACGAGGTAGGCGACCACGGCGGCGGCGCGCTTGCGCGAGTAGCCCAGGTTCGTGTCGCGCGGGCCCACGTTGTCGGTGTGTCCCGCGACCTCGAGCTGCTTGATCTCGGGGTGCGCCTGGAGAGCCTGGGCGACGAGATCGAGCGCCTGGAAGCTGCGCGCTCCGACGATCTCGTTGCTGTTGAAGTCGAAGTTGATGTGCTCGTTGACGACGATCTGGTCGTTCCGGACCTCGACCTTCACCGGCGGCTCGTCGGGGCAGCCGTCCGTGTCGTCGAAGCCGTTGTAGGCCTCCGGCTGGTCCGGGCACTTGTCCCGATCGTTGGGGATGCCGTCCTTGTCGCGGTCGGGGTCCGGGCAGCCGTCGACCGCCGCGTCCTTGCCGGTGATCCCGGCCTTGGCGGGGCACGCGTCGAGGTAGTCGGGCACGCCGTCGTTGTCCGAGTCGTGCTTGGGACAGCCGTAGAAGCGCCCGGGCAGCCGGACGACGTCGCCCCCCTCGCGCGGGCAGCGGTCCTCCTTGTTCTCGATCCCGTCCTTGTCGAGGTCGGGATCCGGCTTCGCTTCCACGCGCGTGCGCTCGACGTTCACGCCGACTCCGAGGAACACTCGGAACAGGGGCACGCCCACGCCCTCGTTGAGCCCGGCGCCGCCGCCCAGCGTCACGACCGTGGGTTTGTCGGCGGGCGCGTATTGCGCGGCGAGATCGACCTCGCCCGCGTTCGTGCCCGGCACGGTGGTGAAGTTGGTGCTGCCGAACCCCTGCGCGAGCAGCCGCAGTGGCCCCGCGACGCGCACGCCCGCGCCGAGGCCGAAGCGGGCCTCGGGGCCGAGCTCGAACGTCCCGAGCTGCTGCTCGCTCCGGAGGGCGCCGCCGGCGTTGGCGGCGAAGAAGAAGCGCCCGAGATCGGCGTCGACGATGGCCCGGAGCTCGCCGACCGGCGACGCGTCCCCGAAGTAGAGCTCGGGCGCCGTGGCGTGACCGACCGGCGCGCTGACCGAGACCGCGACGCCGGCCGTGACCGGGCTCGTCGGCTGCCCGAGGGCGCGGATCTTCACCTCCAGCGCAGGGTCCCCCATCGTGAAGCCGGACACGCCGCCGGGCTGCGCCTCCCCGTAGCCCGCGCTCGAAGGGTCGGCGTCGACGCCTTGCCCCGACGCGTAGGCCACCGGCACCCGCAGCCCGATCTGGAGGCGGGGGACGAGCGTGAGCGACGCGAGCAGGTTCGCCGCGACGAGGTGCTCCAGCACGTCGACCGGGTTGACCTTCGCGCCCGCGTCCGCGCACGGCCCCGGCAAGCAGTGGCGCAGGCGGAGGGGGGCGTTCGCGTAGTCGGCGAACAAGCCGAGCGAGAACGCCATGTCTCCGGAGACGCGGGCCGTCTCCACCGTCGGGAAGTTCCGCGGGCCGGGCGCGGGCTGGAAGCGCTCGACGCTGACCTGAGCCCGCGCGCTCTGCTCCATCCCGAGAAGCGCGAGGAGGGCCACGCACGGGGCGAAGAGCGATCGGAGGGGGAGTCGGTGTTGCAACGACATGACAGGGGGAGGGCTTGCGATCGACAACGCCCCCCCCGTCAGCTGCCAGTCAACACGACCTCACCGGAAACATACAGTGAAAAGGCAATGCGACGCCCTCTTCCATCGCGGCGCGGGCAGGCTTGCCTCGCGGGAGCGCCAGCATGGCTCGCGACAGGAGCCCTTCGGCCCTCCCATGAGCATGTGCACGAGGACCCCGGCGCCGAGCCCGGACCTCGGGCGCGTAGTAGGCTGCCCGTGATGACCGAGGACACGGATGCGGCGCGCGAAGGCGCCCGCGAGGACCCGGCGCAGTGTCTCCTGCCGGGCGAGTTCGTCGACAGCGCGCACCCGGCGGTGACCGCCTGGGCGGAGGCTGCCGTCGCCGGGGCTGCCGACGCGCGCGCGCGCGCCGTCGCCCTCTATTACGCGGTGCGCGACGGCTGGCGCTACGACCCGTACACGATGAGCTTCGCCCCCGAGGACTACCGCGCGAGCGTCATCGTCACGCGCAAGCGCGCCTTCTGCGTGCCCAAAGCCGTCCTGCTCGCCGCCGGTGCGCGCGCCGCCGGCATCCCGGCGCGCCTCGGCTTCGCCGACGTCAAGAACCACCTCGCGAGCGAGAAGCTGCGGCAGGCGATGGGCACCGACGTCTTCGCCTTCCACGGGTACGTCGAGCTGTGGCTCGACGAGCGCTGGGTCAAAGCGACGCCCGCGTTCAACCGCTCGCTCTGCGAGCACTTCGGCGTGCTGCCTCTCGAGTTCGATGGCACGGCGGACGCGCTGTTCCACCCCTTCAGCGCCGACGGCCGCCGGCACATGGAGTACGTCCACGATCGCGGCCGCTACTTCGACCTCCCCTACGACGCCATGCTCGCCGCGTTCGAAGAGGTCTACAGCTTCATTCGCAGCGACGCCGACGCGACCCCGCATCCCCTCGCCGGCGGCGTGGACGACACCTTCGAAGGCCGGCGCTGATGCGCTTGCAGCTCGTGGACCACGCGAGGCACGAGCCGCTAGTCTAGGGGGCCATGGACGAAGCGCAGCCCGACGACGAGGTCGTCTTCAACACCGAGGCTCTGAAGCTCCTCCTCCAGGTGGCGTGGGCGAACGACCAGCTCGAGGCGAGCGAGCGCGAGTTCATCGTGAAGCTCGCGAAGGCCTGGAAGGTGCCGGCCGAGACGCTCGAGACGCTCCTGGCCCACCTCGACCACGGCAAGCCGCTGCCGCAGCCCGACCTCGGGCTCCTGCGCACGCGTCCGGACAAGGTGCTGCGCGCGGCCGAGGCGCTGGTCGCGGTGGATGGGGCTCGCGACGTCCAGGAAGAGGAGCTCATGCAGGAGCTCAAGGCCGCGCTCGGCACCAGCTGAAGCGGGCGCGCCGCGCCTCGACCTCGAGGCGGAAGTGGCTCGGCTCGGCGAGGAGAACGTACGACTGCGCGCCGACGCGGCGAGGGAGGCTCAGCGCGCGAGCAAGCGCACCAACGCCGCGCGGTCCCCGACCCCGAGGCGATCGCGCGACCCGCACCGACGGCCGCGCGCGCTCTGCATCCGGGCTGACCAGGGGCCCCAGCGGCAGGAAGTAGACGATCGACAGGACGGCGAAGCCCCAGGCGAGCCCGCGGGCGATCGACGCGAGCCGCCCGCTCCGGCCTGCGAGCGCGCCCGCGCCGATCGCCACGGCGCAGGCGAAGGGGATCACGATCGGGTGCACGAAGCGGAAGTCGTTGTGATGCGCGGCCGGCACCATGACCTTGAAGGCGATGTGCGCGGCGAGGAGGCACACCGAGCCGATCACGAGGGGCAGGCAGCGGCCCAGCCAGCCGCGCGCGGGGACGAGGACCAGGCGCAACAACGGGATCGCGGCCAACAGGAGCAGCAGCGGGCTCATGATCGCGGCGATGCCTCGGTTGAGGCGGTGCGCGGTCTCGGCGTCGGGCTCGGTGTTGTGGGTCGAGAAGAGGCTCGATTTGAGCAGGTGGTTCCAATAATGCTGGCGGCCGCCCTCGTCCCTTCGCGCGAAGACGTAAGGCTCGGTCAGGTAATCGTAGAGGTCGAAGCCGAGGTAGGTCCTCGGCTCGTTCTGCACCCACTCGTGCGCCCCGATGTCGGCGGCGGTGCCGAGGAGCGGGCGGGCGCCGAGATCGCCGGCGCCGCGCGCGAGCGCGAAGCCGCCCGTCCCGAGGACGAGGACGAGGACGGCGGGCAGGGCGCGCCGCCCGTCCTCGCGGAGGCGCCGGGCGCGGGCGAGGCGGGCGGCGACGGTGAGGAGGACGGTCGCGACCATGACGAGGCCGTTGACCTTCGTGAGGACGGCGAGCAGCGCGAGGAGCGCGCTCGCCCAGAGATCGCGCGCGCGCCCTCGCTGGTACCAGCTCACCAGGAAGTAGAGGCTCGCGGCCATCGCCGCGCTCAGGAGGACGTCGTTGTGGAGCCGGGCGCTGTTGAGGATGCTGTAGGGCCAGCAGGCGATCAGCGCCGTCCCGAGCGCGAGATCGCGAGGCTCGGGCTCGAGCAGGCGCAGCGTGAGCGCTCCGAAGACGGCGAACGCGCCGGCGAGGGCCAGCGAGAGCAGCTGCGCTCCCTGGGCCGGGGGCACGATGGGCACGACCTCGAAGAAGCGGTAGAGGCCCGCCGCGGCCACGTAGTAGGCCGGCGGGTGGTGGCAGACGAAGCACGCACCCGCCGGGGGAATCGCGCCCGTGCGCGCGATGTACTGCACGTAGGCGAGCTGCTCCGGGCCATCGAAGTTCCGCTCGCCGTAGCTCGTGTACGTCAGGTAGCCGGCGTAGCTCGCGAGGCCGACCGTCAGCACGATCATCGTGGACCGGCCCAGCCTCAGCCTGTCCAGCCCGAGCACGGCGAGGGCGAAGCCCGGGACGGCGATCGACCACGGCGAGACGCGAGCGGGGAGCGCGAGGACGCCCGCCGTCGCCAGGGCGGCGAGCGCCAGCGCCGCAATGGCGACCGATCCCCGCCCTCGCGACGGCGCTTCCGCCGCCAGCCCTCCCGCGATCACGCCGGAAGCATCGGCGGCCGCGCCCGCCCGGCGCCATCCCCCGTTCGGGGGATGGCGCGCGCGCGCGACGTCGGCGAGCCTCATTGCATGCTGCGACAGAGAGCGATCATCATGCTGCTGTGTGTTGCGACCGGGGGGGCGGCCTTCGCCGGCGCGTGCAAGAAGGCGACCGAGACCGAGAGTGAGGGGACGACGACCACGACGACGACCACCACCACCACGACGACCTCGACCAACACCAACACCTCGACGAACAACGGCGGTGGCGGGCCGGGCGGCGGCGGGGCAGGGGGCGAGGCCGGGTGCGTCGAAGGATCGTTCGCCTGCGACGTCAGCGTGCTCCAGGACGACTGCGGGCATCAGCCGTTCATCGGGCTCGGCCCGAGCGAGACGTGCGACGTCAGCTACGGCGGACCGAGCGTGTTCATCACCATCAGCGGCCTCGGGGAGGCGTCCGGGGATCACGACGCCCAGACGTGCGACTTCACCGCCACCGGGGTGGCCACCGTCGCCGGCAACCCGAACACGAGCTTCGAGTGGGACGGTGCGCTGTCGCCGTCGCTCTCGGGCACGCTCACCGTCGGCACGACCGGCAACCTGCCGGGCGGCTGCCCGATCGTCTACAGCGTCACCGCGCAGTAGCGGGGCGCCGCTGCCGAAGCCCTCGTGCACGAGGCGATCGCTCCCGTGACCCGCAGGTGGCTCGCCGCGATCGGCTCGACGCTGCTCTCGCTCGCGCCGCCGGCCCGCGCACGCGCCGAGGAGCCGCGGGCGCCCGTCGCCGAGGCCCTGCTCGCCGGCGCGGGGTCCGCCATGGTGCCCTTCGCGATCGGCGCGGGCCTCGCCGCGGGCGACGGGAGCGTGACGCAGAAGAACGCGGGGCTGGTCGTCGCCAACGCCGGGCTGTGCCTGGGGCCGCTGGTCTCGCACGCGATCGTGGGCGAGTGGGACCGCGGCGCCCTCTTCGCGGCCCGGCCTGGCACCGTCTTCGGCGACGACGCCGAGCTCCCGACGCTCTTCACGGCGCTCTTCGCGGTCTCCGTCCTCGGAGGCGCCCTCGGCCTCGCCGACACCGCGCTCGCCGGCGAGCGGCTCCGAGCCCAGGTCGTGCCGTCGCGCTCCGGTCTCGTCGTCGGCATGGCGGGGGCTTTCTGAGCCCGCGCGCGGCCGACAGGGCGCGCGGCACGAGGCGCGCCTGGCTCTTCGCTGCGCCCCTCGCGGTGGGCTTCGTCCTCTCGGGCTGCGCCATCGTCCCGCCGAATCGGCGCGCTCGGCTCGCCGATCCGATGATGGGCCCCGGCGATTCACTCGAGAAGCAACAGCGGCGCAAGCTGTACACGACCCGCGAAGCGGCCGCGGGCGGCGACGGCGCGCCCGCCGGCGGTGGATGTGGCTGCCAGTAGCGCGACGCCTGCCGTGCGCGCCGCGCTGGGGTTTTGGGCCTTCCTCTCGGGCTACGCGCGCGTCGCGGGCGCGCAGGCGCCGCTCGTCTCCGATGCGGAAGTGCTCGGGCCGCCGCCGGCCTCGTTCGCGATCGAGTCGGCCGAGGTCCGGTTCGCCCACTTCGATCAACGGGGCCATGGCTACCAGTCGCGCGCCGGTCCGATCGCGGGCCGTGGCTCGGAGCGCCTCTGGGTCGAGGCGCCGCAGCTCGAGGTGATCGCGCGTCAGGGCGAGCACCTCCGGCACCGCGTCGAGGTCCCCGTCGACATCGTGACCGCCGCCTCGCCCGATGCCATCGACGTCGTGAGCTCGGCGTCGCGCAGCAACGAGGCGGCCTCCGTCGATTGGACCATGACCTACGAGCCCAGACCCTCCGAGAGCGTCTTCGTCCGCAACGGCTTCCACGCCGAGGAGAACCTCCGCTCCTGGAACGTCGGGCTCGGCGCGTCGCGATCGCTCGCCGAGGACAACACGACGATCGAGGGGAGCCTCCACCTCGTGCTCGACTGGTTCGAGCCCTACGAGCTCGACGGGGAGCTCGCCGGCGGCGCCGCCCGGAGCACGGCCAACCTGAACCTGGGGCTGACGCAGCTGTTGTCGCCGACGACGATCGGGCACCTCGGCTATGGCGGGTCGATCCAGGATGGAGAGCTCGGCAACACGTGGAACACGGTCCCCGTCGTCGCTGGGGCGCCGACGCCGGCGCGCATCCAGGAGTCGCTCCCGGGGCGCCGGAGCCGGCACGCCATCCTCGGAGGGATCGCGCAGTGGCTGCCCTGGAGCGGCGCCGCGCACGGGAGCTATCGCTTCTACGTCGACGACTGGGGCGCCCAGGCGCACACGCTGGAGCTCGAGCTGCATCAGCGGCTCTCGAGCTTCTCGCGCCTCGTCGTCCGCTATCGAGGCCACGTGCAGGAGGGGGTCTCGTTCTTCGTCACCGACGCGCGCCCCGGCTCGGCGCGGTTCACGGCCGACAGCGATCTCGAGAGCTTCACCGCGCACGCCTTCGGCTTCAAGGCGGTGTTCGAGCTCCCCGACGCGTGGTCGCGGCGCGTGCGATTCGACCTCGGCGCCGAGCGGTACGCGCGCTCGAACGATCTGCGCGTCGTCGTCTACTCGGTCGGGATGGAGCTGCGCCTCTAGCCATGGCGTCGCGCGCTCGGCTCGTGCTCGCCGGGGCAGCCCTGGCCCTGCTCTCGCTCGCGGCCGCGGGCTGTCCGGCGCCGCCGGCACGATCGCCGATGGGGCGGCCGCTCCCCGCGGTGGACCTCCGGACGGCGGACGACGCGCCGGCGCGGCTCGACGTGCTCGTCCGCGGCCGCCCGGCCCTCGTGAGCTTCTGGGGGACCTGGTGCGCGAGGTGCGTCGACGAGCTCGCCGCGCTCGACCGCCTCGCGCGAGCCGTGGCCCCGCAGGGCGGCATCGTCGTCGGCGTCGCGGTGGGCGAGCCGCGCTCCGGCGTCGCGCGTTTCCTCGAAGGCCGGGGCCTCGCCTACCCGCAGCTCGTCGACGAGGATCTCTCCATGGCGGACGCGATGGATCAGCGCCGGCTTCCGGCCACCGTCGTCGTCGACCGCGCCGGCAAGGTCGTCTACGCCGGAGGTGCGCTCGACGAGCAGAGCCTCGCGGCGTTCCGGGCGGTGCTCGCGCGGCCATGAAGCGGCTCGTCACGCGCGCCGGATTTGCGCTACGGCGACGTCGCGGCTCGGTTCACGGGAGGTCGAGCGAGGCATCGGCGCGATGCTCTGGCCCCTCGCGCTCCGCACCGGCCCCCTCGTTCAAGAAGTAGGCCCGCATGGGCCCCTTCCCCTTCACCTCGATCACGCCTCGCTCCGCGAACGCGTAACGCCCGCGGAGCAGCCGGTAGGTCGACTCGGTGACCTGGATCTCACCGGGCGTTCCGTGCGACTCCATGCGAGCCGCCGTGTTGACGGTGTCGCCCCAGAGGTCGTACGCGAACTTCTGGATGCCGATGACGCCGGCGACCGCCGGTCCCGAGCACATGCCGATCCTGATCTGCAGGTCGTGGCCGGTCGTCCTGCTGATCTCGGCGACCGCGGCGCGCAGGTCGAGGGCCATCTGGGCGGCCGCCTCGGCGTGATCGGCGCGCGGATCGGGCAGCCCCGCGACGACCATGTACGCGTCGCCGATCGTCTTGATCTTCTCGACCTGGTGGACCGCCGCGAGCTCGTCGAAGCGGGTGAACACCTGGTTGAGCAGCTCGACGACGCGCTCGGGATCGAGCGTGGCCGAGAGAGGCGTGAACCCGACGATGTCGGCGAACAGGACGGTCACGTCGTCGAAGCGGTCCGCGACCGTGATCGGGCCGTCCTTGAGGCGCTCGGCGATGCGGTCGGGCAGGACGTTGCGGAGCAGGCGCTCCGATCGGGCATGCTCGTCGTCGAGCTTGCGATCCGTCAGCGTCGTCTGCCAGTGCGACCAGGCGAGGATGCCCAGGAGCGCGAGCATGACGCCCGCGAAGAGCCCGGCCTTCAGGAGCGGCGCCAGCGCCGCCGGGGGTGGGTCGAGGGGGCCGACGTTGGCGTAGAGCCACAGGAGCACGGCGTAGGACACCGCGAACAGGAGCGTCACCAGGGCCGCGTGGCGGGCCGACGACCAAGCGTTCCACGTCGCCGAGATCGCGACGAGCAGGTACGCCTCGGCATGCATCTCGCGGCCCAGCAGCGCACACGCGCCCACGACCCCGACGGCCGACACCACCGCCAACCACACGCGGGCGGCGAGCACGCGACCCGTCGCCGAGACGCCGAGCACCGTCACGTACGCGATCGAGCAGCCGATGATCCAGTAGACGACGAGCCGCAGCGCCGCGGCGATCGCGAGCCCCGCCAGCGGGACGAGCTGCACCACGGCGATCAATGCAATCGCGTTGGTGAGGATGACGTGGTTGGCTTCGCGCGCGGGGACTCGGTCGTCGAGACCGAGACGCAGGAGCCGACGCAGGCGCGCTCGCATGTCGGTCGATGGTAGTCGAGGGCGATGCAGCGCGGACGGGCCAATCGTGGCGGCGCCGGCTCGGCCTGCGCCATCGCGCGGTGCAGGCTCCGGGCCGGCGCACGCCTCGAACAACGTCCCATGGAGCCTGGTCGCGGCGGCGGGTACGAGGAGCCATGCCCAAGCGCCACGTCTTCCTCTGGTCGGTGCTCTGCGCCGCAGGCCTCGCGGGCTGCGGCCTCAAGTACGTCCCCTCCCCGCGCATGACCTCGTCGGCCCCGGCGCCGCTCGCCGCCGTGCCCGATCAGGCGACGCTGGTCTTCGTGCGGCCCTCGAACTACGCCGGCGTGATCATTCCCTCGATCTTCATCGACGGGAAGTACGTCGGCGACGTCGAGGCCGAGAGGAAGCTCGTCGTCAAGGTGCCACCGGGCGATCACGCGATCCTTGCGTTCCCCGTCGAGATGGGCAGCAAGGGCTGCCGCCAGCTCACGGCCAAGGTCGAGGCGGGCAAGCTCTACTTCGTCGAGTCGACCGTCGCGGTCGGCGCCGTGCTCTTCGCGGCGCGCACCTCCGACGCGGCCAGGCTCAAGCCCTGGCTGGCCGTGCCCGAGCGCAAGCTCGACGAGGCCGCGACGGCCCAGGCGCCGCTCGACCTCTCGGACAAGGCCGAGTGCGAGAAGGACGCGAAGGAGTTCTTCGACGACGCCGATCCGGAGGACAAGGCCAAGTACGTCCTCTCGCCGGCCGACGGGTTCACCGCGCCGCCCTGATCGGTCGCGCCACGCCGCGGCGGCGCCGCCCCGCAAAGGCGAGAGCAAGCGCGAGCCCGGCGAGGGCCGTGGCGCTGCGCGGCGATCGCTCACCGGCGCCCACCGCGCACCCGCCGTCGAGGCGGGTCAAGGTCTCGGACGGGGGCGCCGCGCCGTCATCGCCGCCGGCGTCCGGCGACGGCTCGTCCGCCGCGCAGGCGTCGCCGATGCCGTCCTTGTCCTCGTCCTCCTGGCCGGGGTTGGGGGTCGATGCGCAGTCGTCGGTCACGTCCGGGATGCCGTCGTCGTCGGAGTCGGCGCACGCGTCGCCGACGCCGTCGCCGTCCTCGTCCTCCTGATCGGGGTTGTCGAACGCAGGGCAGTTGTCGCTGACGTCGGGCATCCCATCGCCGTCGGCGTCGTCCTGGCAGGCGTCGCCCGTGCCGTCGGCGTTCACGTCGAGCTGATCGGGGTTGGCGAGCAGCGGGCAGTCGTCGTCGGCGTCGGCCACCGCGTCGCCGTCGTCGTCCGCGTCGCAGGCGTCGCCCTCGCCGTCGGCGTCGAGGTCCTCCTGCTCCGGATCGGCGACGTTGGGGCAGAGGTCGGCCGCGTCGAGCACGCCGTCGCCGTCGTCGTCGTCGACGCAGGCGTCGCCCTTGCCGTCGCCGTCGGCGTCCTTCTGGCCGGGGTTCTTCACCGTGCGGCAGTTGTCGTCCGCGTCGGGCACCCCGTCGTCGTCGTCGTCGGCGTCGCACTTGTCGCCCTTGCCATCGCCGTCGGTGTCGACCTGCCCGGGGTTCGCCACCTTGGGGCAGTTGTCCTGCGCGTCGGGATCGCCGTCGTCGTCGTCGTCGCCGTCGCACTTGTCGCCCTTGCCGTCGCCGTCGGTGTCGAGCTGCCCCGCGTTCACCACCTTGGGGCAGTTGTCCTGCCCGTCGGGCACCCCGTCCCCGTCGTCGTCGCCGTCGCACTTGTCGCCCTTGCCATCGCCGTCGGTGTCGACCTGCCCGCCGTTCGCGATGTTCGGGCAGTTGTCGGTCGCGTCGACCACGCCGTCGCCGTCCGAGTCCGTGCCGACGCACGCCCCGGTGGCGGTCACGATGTCGACGTCGGCCCCGTAGTAGAACTCGAGGATCTTCTTCGATCCGCGCCCCGAGCTGGCGAGGCACCGCGATCCCCACTGCGACATGCACCCGCGGTTGCGCGGGCTCGCGGCGCTGCCGAGGGTCGACGGGTGCACCGCGTTGCCGCTGAGCCCGTCGTTGTACGTGACGTACTTCTCGGTGGCGGCGTCGGCGTCGTTCCCGATGCACGCCGGCGGGTTCAGCGTCGCGTCCCCCGCGACGTAGAACGAGCAGAGGGTGACGCCGCTGTGCCGGAGCACCTGCCCGGCGGTGTCCTCGACCGCCTTCTTCTGGAGCGCCGTGGGGCCGCTGCCGCAGGAGTAGACCTGATCGTTCTGACCGTCGTCGATCTGCCCCGAGGTCTCGAGCTTGTAATAGAGGTAGGTCCGGGCGGCGATCGCCTGCGCCTTGAGCGCCTCGAAGGGCGCGCCGCCGTTCTCGCAGTGGACGACGTGGGGCAGGTAGTTGGTCTCGACGTCGAGCTGGCCGTGCCCGATCACGTTGGCCTTGCAGTAGGCCGCGAGCGGCGAGGCCGCCTCGCCGACGCGCTCCAGGTCGACCTCCGCGTCGGCGTCATCCATCGGGCCGCAGCCGGCGAGGAGGACCAGCGCGAGGAGCCCGAGATGCCCGTTGGCCGAGAGAGTCGCCATGACCAGGCGCGCATCGCAACAGGCGTGCCGGGCTCAGCCGTCGATGGAAGATGGCGTTTTGCCAAGCGGCCTTCGCACCTGCCGGGGGGCGCCCGCGGTCGACGCGGGCTGCGCTGGGGGCGCCGCCAACCGGAGCTTGGCGGCAGCGCCAACCCGCTGTTGGCGATCCGCGACTCACGGCCGGCGGAGAGCCGCGCCGAGCGAGCTGTCGCCGCGCGCGAGCAGCCGGAAGCCGAGCGTCTTCTCGTCCAGCGCGTGGAGCTCGTAGCCGACGGGCCCCTCGCGGTAGAGCCACACGATCGGCGGCTTCATCCAATCGACGAGCGGCGGGCCCTCGGAGCCGGGGTGCATGAGAACATAGCAGTCACTCAGGGGCTCGGAGACACGCGCCCCCCGCGCGTCGAGGCGCAGCACCCAGTAGCCGTAGGCGCCGCATTCCGGCGAACCAACGAAGATCGCCGCGAAGAGCAGATAGGCGCGATCGGCGTCGACGTCTTGGCCAGCGAGCACGAGGTCGACCCCTTTGCCGTCGACGGAGCGCAGGCGGCGATGCCGCGCCGAGCACAAGCCGTCGTGCGCGCGCACGCAATCGGGGGGAAAGAGCGGCGCGCCGTCGATGGCGATGGTCGCGATCGAGCGGGCACCGTATTCGACGACGAGCTCGTGACCACCCGCGCCCACGACGAGCGGCTCGACCGCGCTCGGCGGCGCCCCCTTCGGCTCGGGTGCGCTCGGCCCCGGCGCCGGCGCGGTCGCCGACGGCGGGGGCGCGGGCGCCGGCGGCCCGGCAGTTGGTGGAACCCGGGCCACGCTCGTGGCGCCCATCGGCGGCGTGGGGCTGGGCGGCGGTGCCGAAACTGCGCATGCCGCCAGAAGTGCGAAGAGGGGGCACGCCCGCACCATGGTCCCACCATCGCACGAACCCACGCGGAGCGCCGCGAGCTCGATCTCGACGCTGTGGCGCGCGCGGCGGGTGCGGAGCCCCAGGGCCGATGGTGTAGCCTGCAGGACTTCGCACGGGACGCAGGGGACATCACAGCGCGGGCCGCGATTCCACCGCGCGGGCGTGGGGCACCACGGCAAGAGCGCGCCTGCGGCCCTCGAGGATGGCGCTCCGCCGAGCGCCCCGTACACTGGGCTGGCCATGAGCACTTGGATCCGCTTGCTGCGAGGCAGCGCCGCCGTCCTCGCGTCCCTCGCCTCCGTCGCGTGCAGCGAAGCCGACCTGGTCGACAGCTCCGGGAGCGCGACCGGCGCGGGGGGCGCAGGGGGCGGCGCCGTCTCGCATCCTCCGACCCGGATCGGCTTCGGCTCCTGCATGGAGCAGGAGAAGCCGAAGCCGGTGCTCGAGCGCGCCCTCGCCGGCGACTACGATCTCTTCGTCTTCCTCGGCGACAACCTCTACGGCGACACCGACGACATGGCGGTGCTCCAGCAGCAGTACGACCTGCTCGGCGCCTCGCCCGAGCTCGAGGCCCTCCGCGCCGCCGTGCCGGTCGTCGCCACGTGGGACGATCACGACTACGGCCGCAACGACGCCGGCAAGGAGTACCCCTTCAAGGCCGAGTCGAAGGAGCTCTTCCTCGACTTCTGGGAGGAGCCGGCAGACTCGCCCCGGCGGTCGCTCGAGGGCCTCTACACCTCGTACCTCTTCGACGAGCCGGGCGGGACGGTGCAGGTCATCCTGCTCGACACGCGCTGGTTCCGCGATCCGCTCGATCCCAACACCGATCCGGCGGTCTACAAGAACGCCTACATGCCCACGACCGACACGTCGCGCACCATGCTCGGCGAGGCGCAGTGGGCGTGGCTCGAGGGCGAGCTCCAGAAGCCCGCCGACGTGAGGATCATCGGGACGAGCATCCAGCTCGGCCACGAGTACAACGGCTGGGAGTCGTGGACGAACATGCCCCACGAGCGGCAGCGGATGGTCGACCTCGTCCGCACCACCGGGGCCGAGGGGACGGTCTTCATCAGCGGAGACGTGCACTGGGCCGAGCTGTCGCGGCTCGACGCGGCGGACGGCTACCCGCTCTACGACCTCACCTCGAGCGGGATCACCGAGACCTGGGACGTGATCGAGGAGAACGCGAACCGGATCGGCTCGGCGGTGCCGGAGAACAACCACGGGTTCGTCGAGATCGCCTGGGGCGACACCGACGACGTGATCACGTTCGGCATCATCGACGTCAGCGGCGTGGAGCGCATTCGCCACGAGGTGCACGCGAGCGAGCTGCGATTCTGAACGCCTCGGGGAGCCCGCGCCCAGGGCACGAGTGGACCGCGGGCGCTCGTTCCCGCTACGCTCTGCGCCCGCGGGCCCCCCATCCGTAGGCCCCTCGAGCACAGGGCATCGGCGTGTTCCGACATCGTCCAGCGACCCGTGCATTCGCCAGCGGCTCGCCGACGTGAGCCCGTGGGCTCACGTGAACGGCCGCGCCGGCCGCGGGCCCGCGATCGCGATCGCGGCTGCGGTCTCGGCGCTCGTGCCCGCCGCCCTCGCGCAGCCCGCGTCCAACGAGGCAACCGCGCCGCCGAGCACCGGCGCCCCGCCGCCGAGCACCGGCGCCCCGCCGCCTGTCACCGGCGCCCCGCCGCCTGTCACCGATCCCTCCCGCGCACCGCTCGAGGTCACGGTGCGCGGCGAGCCGCCGCCCGCCCCCGATCGCCCCTCTCCGAAGCAGTCGCGCCTCGTCCCCGGCGCATTCGGCGACGCCATCCGGGCCGTCGAGGCGCTCCCCGGCGTCGCCGCGACCGCGAGCGGCCTACCCTACTTCTATGTTCGAGGCGCACCGCCGGCGAGCTCGGGCTACTTCATCGACGGCATCCCCGTCCCGCTCCTGTTCCACATCGGCCCCGGCGCTTCGATCGTCTCGCCCGGCGCCGTCGAGCGCGTCGACTTCTTCCCCGGATCGGCGCCCGCGCGCTACGGCAGCCACCTCGGCGGCGTCATCGCCGCGGAGACGACGTCCCCGTCCGATACGCGGCGCGTCGAGCTCGGCATCCGTAGCTTCGACGCGAACGCGCTCGTCGAGAGCCCGGTCGGAGACGACACGTGGGCGCTCGTGGCGGGGCGGTACGGCTACCCGAACCTCCTCCTGCACGCGATCGGCTCGACCGTCTCGCTCGACTACTGGGACTACTCGCTCCGGGTCGTGAGACGGCTGGCCGCGCGCGACTCGCTGAGCGTCTTCGCGTTCGGCGCCGACGATCGCCTGCACGACGACGCCAGGAACACGGACCTGTTCCTGGTCGGAGCGCACCGGGTCGACCTCCGCTACGATCGGCGCCTCGATCACGGCTCGTTTCGCCTCGCCACGACCATCGGCTACGACCGCACCGGCGAGGGCGCGCCGGGCCAGCCGGTCGCCAGCGAGGTGAGCTCGCTCGGCCCGCGCCTGCGCGCCGAGTGGGACGTGAGCCTCGGCGAGCGCGTCGCCGTCCGGGCGGGCGCGACCCTGAGCGGAGCTCAGGCGCGCTACGATTACGCGACGCAGAGCGGGTCCACGATCTCGCTCGCGCCGCACGTCGACGCGGCCGCCGGCGCGTACGCGGACGTGTCGCTGCGCGTCCTGCCGCGCCTCGAGATGTCGCCGGGGGTCCGCGCCGACGTCTACGACAGCGACGGGACCACGCTCGGCGCGGTCGATCCGCGCCTCGCGCTGCGCTACGAAGCGAGCGACTCGCTGGCCTGGAAGGCGACGGCGTCCATGGCGCACGAGCTGCCGACGTACCTCGTCCCTGCCCCCGGCCTCGACTTCGACGTCAGCAACGGCCTGCAGCGCGCCCTCTCCTTGTCGCTCGGCTCCGAGCTCTCCCTTCCCGCGTTCTTTCTGTCGGTCACCGGCTTCTACACGTCGCTCGACAACGCGACCGACTACGTCTCCAGCTGCGGGCAGCGCGACTACTGCTCCATCGTGGGCCGCGTCGCCGGCAAGACGTACGGCGCCGAGCTCCTCGTCCGGCGGCCGCTCAGCCGCCGCCTCTCCGGCTGGATCGCGTACACGCTCTCGCGCGCCGAGCGGTCCGCGCACGGCGTCGAGTACCTGTCCCCCTTCGACCGGACGCAGGTCTTCTCGGGCGTCCTGTCGTACAACATCGGCGCGGGGTTCAGGGCGGGAACGCGCGCCACGTATTACTCGGGCCGGCCGGAGCTCCCCGCGCTCCGCACGCCGGGGTCGACCGAGACGGCGGTGAGCTTCCGGCCGGGCGGCGCGCCGCAGCGTCGCCTGCCCGACTTCTATCGGCTCGACGTGCGCGCCGACAAGACCTGGTTCATCGGGTCCAGCGGCGCGCGCGTGAGCCTCGTGCTCGAGCTCTTCAACGCGACGCTCACCAAGGAGGCGTACGATTGGGAATGCGACTTCACGGGCAGCTGCACCGCCCGAATGGTCGGGCCCATCGCCCTGCCGAGCCTCGGCATCGAGGGCGCGCTGTGAGGGGGCTCGGCGCCGTCGGCCTCGCGGCGATCGCGGTTGCGCTCGGCGGCGCGTGCCACTTCGACACGTCGTTTCGGTTCGACGCCCGCGTCGATCCCGGCGGGCCCGGGGACCTGTTCCGCGACGCATGCCGCGAGCAGGCCCTGGGGGCCTGCAGCTACCAGGCGCGCTGTCTCCCGTTCGGGTTCGAGCGCGCCTGGCCCGACGCCGCGACGTGCGAGGAGCGCGAGACGCTCGGCTGCCAGCTCGAGGCGGCGGACCCGAGCTCGACGTACGACGACGCGAGCATCCGCTCCTGCGCGCTGCCCCTCGACTTCCCGTGCCCGTCCGACCCTGGACACGACGCCGCGGTCGCCGCGCAGCGGGCCGCGTGCAATCCGCCCCCGGGCGAGCTGCCCGACGGCGCCTCGTGCGCATTCGGCTCGGCGTGCGCCAGCGGGTTCTGCTGGCCTTACGTGTCGGACTGGAACGAGCTCTGCGGCCAGTGCATGCCTCGGCCCTGCGAAGGCGGCTGCCCCGAGGGCGAGGTCTGCACGCTCTCGCTCGCCGACCTGTCGTCGACGTGCGTGCCGCGCGGCGGCGTCGGCGAGCCGTGCGAGGCGTCCGACGAGTGCGCGACCTACGTCTGCGACGGCGGCGTCTGCGCGCCCCGCCCCGAGGTGGGCGATCCGTGCGATCCAGGCCTCGACGCGTGCGAGTCCGAGGCGTACTGCGATCCCGCGGTGAAGGTGTGCCGCCTCTCTTCGCTCGCGCAGGCGAGCGAGCCGTGCGGCGCGCTGCCATCGGGTTTCACGCTCTGCGGCGGCGGCGCCGCCTGCCCGAGCCTGAGCTCTTCCGCGACGTGCATCCCACCCGCGGAGGACGGCTCCTTCTGCGATCCGACCCAGAGCCTCGACTGCCTCTGGCCCGCCCTCTGCGTCGACGGTTACTGCCGATTCGATCGACCGCTCTGCGCGCCGCCGGGGTGAGGCCGAACGTCGGTGACCCCGCCCGCCCGCGGACGCGCGCGCGTGACGCCCGGGGCGCGCCGTCGTAACCGCGAGCCATGAAGACCGGCGGATGCTGCTGCGGGGCGGTGCGGTACCAGGTCACCGGCGAGCTCACCTCGGTGACGTACTGCCACTGCTCGAAATGCCGGCGGTGGCACGGCCACGTCGGCGCGTACACCGCGGTGGACCGGAGCGGCTTCGCGCTCACCGAGCAGCGCGGCCTGAACTGGTACTCCACCTCGCCCGGCGTGCGGCGAGGGTTCTGCGCCGAGTGCGGCTCGAGCGTGCTCTGGGACGAAGACGGCGAGCCGAAGATGTCGATCTGCGCTGGCACGCTCGATCAGCCCACCGGGCTCGTCTCGAAGGCGCACATCTTCCTCGGCAGCAAAGGCGACTACTACGCGGTGCCGGACGACGGGCTGCTGAGGCTCGACGCGTTCAAGTGACGGCGGGAACAGCACGTCGAGCGGAGCGCGCGCTCGACGGTCGTGAGGTCGTGCTGTAGAGGATCGCCGATGTCACGCGCCGACGGCTGCACCGCTGGACGAGGCCGCCGAGCCGCGAGGGCACGGCGGGCGACCGGGCTCCCACCGCAGGTGACGCCGCCATGAACGAAGAGCGGCTCGGCTCGCCTGCGACGTTCGCGCGCGCTCTCGCGTCGCACATCGCGAGCCTCGGCGACGGCGCGCACGGCTTGCCAGAGGACGGGGACCTGGGGCGGCTCGTCGACCTCGGCTTCTTCGCCAGCCTGCACGAGGACGAGGCGCGCCGCACCGAGCTCTCGCTCGCGTGGATGAGCCGCCCGCGCGACTGCGCGGCGGTCGTGGAGCTGCGGAGGCCGGTGATCGCGACCCCGAAGGCGATCGCCAGGCTCGCGCCCGCCGTGCAGCGCGAGGCGACCTCGCTCGCCGTGCGGCGCGAGGGCGACGAGCTCGTGATCTGGGCGCTGCTCGAGCATGGCGCCGCCGCCGAGCTGCCGCTCACCCTCCGTTCGCTCGCGCCCGGCGTGCTCCGCGTGGACTACCTCGGCATCCCGCGCGCGCTCTACGCGCGGGGCGAGATCCTCCTCCTGGGCGACGCGCCGTCGGTGAGATCGCCGGCGCGCCGCCTGACCGCGGCGTTCGTGAGCTGGGCCGGCTCCGCCGATCCGGCCACGCACGTCGATCCGCGCGCGGCGACGGTGACGCGCATCGCGGCACGCGCTCTCGAGCACGGGCACGGAGGCATGATCCTCCTCGTCCCGAGCGGCGCCGAGCCGCGCGGCGTCAGGATCCACTACGAGGTCGGCCACGGCGCCGACGTCCTCGCGACCCGCCACGCCGATCTCGTCGACGGCTCCGCCGCCGCCGAGTGCCTCGCGCGCATCGCCGCCTCGCCGTCCGCGAGCGCAGGCGGCCCGGTCGACGGGCGAGCGCGGGCCGAGCGGCTCTACAGCGAGGCGATCGACCTCGTGGCTCGGCTCACTGCGACCGACAACGCCGTCTTGCTGGACACCGATCTCCGCCTCCTCGGCTTCGGCGCGCAGGTCATCGAGGGCGAGGCGCCGCTCCGGACCTTCACGCACGAGGACCCCTACACCTCGGCGATCCACGTCGACGACATCTCGACCTTCAAGGGCACGCGCCACCCCGCCGGCGTGGTCTTCTGCCTGCGCCAGGAGGGCGAGGCCGCCGCGATCATCGCCTCGCAGGACGGGCGCCTCTCGCTCGTCGTCAAGGACGCCGGCGGCGCGGTCGAGGTGCTCGGAAGCTACGAGCGCGGCTTCGGCTGGCGCTGAGCGACGCGCGCCGGACCGGGCACTCGCTTCGCCGAGACCCGGCGCGGGCGCGCCGCCTTGACAGCTCCTCCGGACGGCGGTGAACCTTCGCGCGTGATCTACGTCGGCATCGGGCTCCTCGCGGTGATCGTCGCGTTCGCGCTGCTCGTGGCGTACGCGCGCATCTCGGGCAGCCGCGCCGAAGCAAAGCTCAGGGACGACATCCGCAGCTACGTCCTCTCCAAGGGCGGGACGGTCACGTTCGACGACGCCGACGGGATGACCATCGAGGGACCGCTCGGGAGCGGCCATCAGAAGCTGACGAGCCTCCGGATCATGCTCGGCTCGCGCGGCGGGAACCGGGAGACGACGCTCGGCTTCGCGCTGCGCAAGTACCTGCCCGATCGGTTCGACGAGCTGTTCGAGCAGAACGCGGCGCGCCGCCTCGACGAGGCACGAGGCGCGATCGCGGCGCTCTCGCCCGAGGCGCTGCGCGAGAGGCTTCGCGTCGCGATCGTGTCGTCGCGGGCTTCGGCGACGGGGCTCGCGACCTGCGGGCGCGCCGTCGTCGACGGCCTCGAGGCCCGCGTCGTGCTCGACGGCTTCGAGCTCGACGGCCTCCCCTCGGATGCACGCTCCCGCTTGGTCGAGGACGACGCCGCGCTCTTCGACCTGGCGCTCTCGCGCACCCTCGGCGCGCCGGCCGATCTCGACCGCGGCGAGATCGAGGGCGCCGCCTGGCTTGCGGCGCCCTCGCGCCTCTTCGGCGCGCGCAGCGTGGTCGTCGCCGGGTGCGGCAAGAAGCTCGCCTGGGTCGTCGCGCGGCCCGAGGACGCCTCGCGCGTCCTCGCCGATTTGGCGTCGCGGTCGCTGGAGGACGGGCCGTTGAAGGGCGTCCTGATCGGGTGGGACGGCAGCACGCTCGCGCGCATCCCGATGGCCAGGCACACGATCAAGGGGCCCGCCACGCCGGACTACACGCTCGAGATCCAGGCGGCGCTTCGAGAGGCGTTCGGGCTGGCGGCCGACGCGCGCGGCGCGGTCGGCGTGAGCCGCGGCTGATCGAGGCGTCGTGCGTCGACGCGGGGCTCTCTCGCTCGAGGCTCGCCTCGCACGCGCCGGGGCCGCTCAGGGAACGACGCTGCCGCTCGCCGACGTCGCCGGCGCGGACGCCGGCGCGCGCGTCGGCCCGGCGAGGAGCTCGGTGCCGCCGTAGCGATGCACGCGCAGGACCCCGGTGGCGTCGCGCCACGCCTGATGCTCGGCGAGCGTCCGTGGGCCCACCTGGAGGGAGGCGCCGTCGTCGGTGACGAGCTCCACCGTGTAGATCGCCAGCTCCTTCCGGCGCTCCTTCTCCCCTTTGCCGAGCGGCGTCGGCGGCGCCAGCTCCGCCTCCGTCGGCCAGCGCCCGTCGAACCCGGCTCCCTTCTGCTCGACGGTGCGCGCAGCGGTCCAGTCCCACACCTTCCAGGCGAACCACTGCGCGGTCCGGGGCACGTCCTTGAGCTTGGGGACCTGGCGCGTCTTCGTCACGCTCACGGTCTTCGGAACCGTCCGCGTCTTGGTGACCGCGCAGGTGCGCGGCGTGCAGGTCTGTGTGCCGCCGGAGCACACGTCCCGGCAGGTGGCGAAGCCGTTCTGGTTGTTGGTGCACTCCTCGTGGCAAACTGGCGGGCTCGTCGTGCAGTCCTGACCGCAGGGGTCCTGCTCGGTGTACGTCTCCGTTACCTGCTCGGTCACCTGCTCGGTGTAGGTCTCGGTCGTGGTCCCGTCGGGCACCTTGTCGACGTGATGTACGCGCTGGTCGAGCGGCCGCACGTCGAAGGCCTCGGCGGGCCGCTGATCGGCGAAGCCTTCCCGCTGCGCGACGCTCCACCGCTCCACGTAGACGCGGTGCACCCAGCTCGCCTGGCGCACCCGCGCCGGCGCGTCGCGGTATTCAGGGAGCTCGATCGTCGCGGCCGGACGCGGCCGCTTCACCATCGCGGCCGCGACCACCAGACCGACGACCACGAGAAAGGCGGCGGCCATCACGCCGAGCGCGATCACCGCGCCCGGGATCCGGCGCGGCGCGGGCGCGTGCGCGACCATCGTGCGCGGGGCGAGGTGCGCGGGCGCTCCGAGCGGCCGGCCCTGCGCCCGGCCACCGCCGCAGTGGCCGCAGTCGCCGTCCGGCGCGCGTACGTTGCTGCCGCAGTAGCGGCAGCGCCAGTTCGCGCCCGCCGTCGCCATGGCGACGAGCCCGGGATCGGTGACCGACGCCACCTGCGCCGGGTCGCCGGGCATCTCGTAGTGCTCGCTGTCGTCCTTCGGCCCGCCGCAGGAGGTGCACGCGAGGTGGCGGCCGAGGTTACGGTGGCCGCAGCTCGTGCACCTCCAGGTCAGCTCGATCTGTCGCGCCACCGGAGCATGGTCGAGCGCCGCTCGGGTGGAGTCCAGCGCGTTCGCGCGGGCAAGCGGAGCCGGCGGATGGGCCGGAGATCAGCGCTTGCTCTTCTCGACCAGCTGCTTGATCTCTTCCTCTGGATTGCCGGACTCACCGATGTAGTGCAGCCAGCCGAGCTGGCCGCCGGGCCCCCCGTCCTCGCGCGGGAGCACGGCGAGGATCGATTGGATGTTGTTCGGGCCGGCGAACGTCGTGCCGTCGAAGCTGATGAGCATCGGCATGTCCTTCCGCATGACCAGGAAGAACTTCCGCTTGGCTCGGAAGACGGCCGGCTGATCGGTCCCTCCCTCGAACACTCCGAGGAACCCGAAGTGGACCGGGACGGCGTCGCCGGGCTGGAACTCGTACCAGACCATCGGGGCGTCCTGCACCGCGGCGAGCTGCGCGGGAGTCGCGGTCGCGACCCGGACGAAAGGCCCCGGGGGCGGCCCGCAGCCGACCAAGAGGGCTCCCGCGAGCGCGGCGGCGAAGAGGCATTCGATGGTCTTCATGGTGAAGCGATCTCCTGGGAAATGGGCCGCTCTGGCGGGCGGTTCGCCGACGCGATCAGCGCCCTATTTGAAGCCGCCCACCTGGCGCGGCTCGGGCTTGCCCGCCGCCCACCAGAGCACGAGGAGCTTCTCCTTGTCGGTCCAGGAGAACTGCGCCTCGACGTCCGAGCCCTCGACGTACCGCGCGACGAGCGAGACCTTCCCCTCGTCGCTGGAAGTCTTCACGCTCTTTCGGTCGATGCGCGCCTCCCCCGGACCGGGACCGAGGACCTCTGCCTTCTTCAGCTCGACGCGCACCGGCGTTCCTCCCGCGTCGTTGGGCTTCGCGCAGAGGACGCGCACCCATTGTCGGACGCGCTTCGTCTCGCAACCGAGCGCGGTCGATCCCGTCACGACCACCTCCTTCGCGGTCTCCCACTCTTCGCCGGCGGGCGGTGCGTCGGCCGCGTCGGCGGAAGAGGCGGCCGCCGCCGAGGACGACGCCGCCGCGGATGCCGGAGCGGCCGCGGAGGCGGCTTCCGCCGCGGTGCGCGCCGGCGCCACCAGCGTCGCAGCGGACGCGGCAGGCGCGGCGGAAGCGGCCGGCGCGGGGACGGCGGGATCGTCGCCCTTGCAGGCGACGACGAGGAAGCAGGAGGCGAGCACGGGGAGCAGGGCGCGCATGGCGGCACACACTATCAAGGTGGTTTCCGTTCCGACAGCACCTCTCGTCGGGTACGTGCACCACGACGCGCCGACCATCGCGCCCCTCGCGGATCGGCGCGTTCCGCGCGCCCTGGTGTCACTCCGGAGCGCCGCTCGACTTCCACCGCTGGACCAGCCGCGGCAGCACCGCCACCGACATCTGCGCGAGGTGCGCGATGTGGTCGCCTTTGCCCTTGCCGCGGCAGCCGAGCACGACGAGCGAGCCCTCTTCGGTGTCGCTGGTGACGCGCATCCAGTTGCGCTCGTCGGGGGGGAACGCCTTGACGATGACGTCGAGATCGACGGGCGGCGGCGAGGCCTTGTCCGGGGAGGCCTCGCGACGCTTCAGCCCCAGCCGCTCGAGCAGGCCGTCGGCGCTCTGGGTCGTGTTGGGGTAGCCGTACGTCTCGATCGACGAGTGGGTGAGCACCATCAGCTTCTCGCCCGCCATGGCGCGCCGGGCGAACTGGACGAACGGCCGCAAGCTGAGATCGGTGACCTTCGTCTCGCTGCCGGGCGCGAAGCTCGCGTGCAGGCTGTCCATCATCAGCAGCGCGTCGACCCGATCGAGACGGCTGCGGCTGGTGAGGATGTGGTAGACCGCGCCGAAGCCGGCGCTCCACGACGACAGCGCGACGCGCCGGATCCGCGCCGCACGCAGCCCGAACTTCTCCTGGACCCGCTGCTCGATGCGCTCGAGCGCGTTGTCGAAGGCCTGCGGGTTGCTGAGCGGCTCGGAGTAGCGCCCCGAGCCGTCGCCGAGGTTGATGATGTGCGCGATCGCGTTGAGGCCGGCCGCGTCGATGCTCCGCTCCACGATCTCGGGGTTGCCGTGGTAGTGGATGACGACGTCGAAGCGGCCGTCCTCCGACTGGAACGCGGGGGGCACGTAGAGCACGCCGTCGGGCATCGAGACGTGCGCGCCGCGCTTCATGCCCTCGTCGGCGCGCGCGGACTTGGCCGGATCCGAGGGCGCGGCGGTCGGCTCGGGCGCCGCCACGGGGACCTCCGGGAGGATCGGCCGCGCCAGCGACCTCGTCGCCTCGGACACGCCCCACGTCAGGCCCGCGGTGGTCGCCATGGCGATGGCGACGAGGCCCCCGACCCAGAGGAGGGGCGTTCCCGGAAGCTCGCGCTGCCCCAGCCGCTTCGCGAGCCGGGGGAGCGCTCGCAGCATGAGCCAGACCACGAGCGTGGTTCCGCTCGTCGCCGCGATGACGCCCAGCACGAGGCGCAAGGCGCCGCCGGCGAACATCATCGTCAAGAGCATCACCACGGTGACGCTCACGGCGAAGGACATCGCGATCTGCCGCGTGGGGCTCGGCTCGCCGGGCGCGGCGCTCTTCCCCACGAGCGAGAGGCGCTGCGCGACCTGGCTCACCTCCATGATCGTCGTGCGCGAGGTTCGCGTGCGTCGCTGCGGCTCGGCGGCCATCAGCACGGTGCCCTGCGAGGTGCGCGCCGGGCCCGTCGACGCAGGCCGCGACGCCGACGCGCCCCCGGTCGCGGACGACCGGCTCTCTCTCGAGCCCGCCATCATCACCGTCCCGTTCGAGGTGCGGCCGGACCGGCTGGGCGGCGGAGCCGCGGGTGCGGAGGGAGGAGCGGCGGCGGGCTCCTCCGGGGGCTGCGCGTCGCGCGCCGGCGCGGCTTCGGGCGCGCCGATCGGCGGATCGCTCGCCGGCTCCGGCGCGCCGGCGACCTTGCCGTCTTCGTCGCTCATGACGCTGGGGACCTCGCGGAGCGCGGCGAGCGCGTACGCCGCGTCGTCGAGAGGGAACGAGCTCGCCGGGGCTCGAAGGGCATCGAGGCCCCCATGGTAGACGATCGCGCAAGAGAAGAGCGAATCGGCCGCCGCCCGGGCGCGAGGCACCCCGCCTGGAGCTACAGCGCCTGCATCCCGACCACGAAGCCGAGGCCCATGTCGACCGGCACCCCGCGCCTGTCGGCGGTCGACAGGGTCGGGAGGTAGCTGACGTCCGAGAGCCTCTTGCCGCTCGAGCTCCGGAACACGTCGAACACGGGGCCGGCATAGAGCGCCAGGCCGTCGATCACTCGATTCCCCGCCGTCGCTCGGAGCTGCGCGAGGAGCGTGTCCCGATCGAACTCTTCGCCGAAATTGACGGCGCTCACCAGCGACTCGATGTTCACGAACGTCTCTTCGCGGATCGGGATCGAGGCTCCGATCCCGACCGTCGGCATCCACGCGGTGTGTCCCTCGACCGGCTGCAGCCCCATGCCGAGGATCGAGTAGACGTGCTTGGTGCCGAGCTTCGTCCCCACCGAGAACGCCGCCGTGTTGCTGGTCGACACGTCGATCTGGTGGCGGCCGTTCTTGCCGACCACGTTGACCAGCCCCACGGTCGCGCCGCGGTCGGCCTCGCCGGCCACGTTGACGAGCCCGAGCTGCAGGCCCTTGACCGTGCCCCCGACGTTCACGAGCGCCACCTGGGCGCCGGTGACGCTGCCGGCGTAGCTCACCACACCCGTCTGAAAGCCGGTGACCTCGCCGCGCGTCGCGCTCACGACCCCCGCGATCTGGGCGCCGGTCAGGTCGCCTCCGACGTATCCGCTCACGCCGGCGACCTGCACGCCGCGCGCTCGTCGCCACACGAACCCCGAGACACCGGCGATCGCCGCTCCCTCGAGCTCGGTCGCGGCGCCGGCGATGCCGTCGATGGAGAGGTGGTTCCGCGGCCGGACCAGGTGGGAGTTGACGTCCACGTAGGGGACGAGGCCGACGTTGACCGGCACCGAGGTGGTCTTCGGCTCCGACGTGGTCTCGTGCGGGGCGAGCTCGCGCTCCTGGCCGAGCGCCGCGCTCGACCCCAACAGCGTGGACGCGGACATCAGGGCGGCGAAGAAGGCAATTCGGTCTCTCATGTCGGTCTCCCCTGGCCTGCTCGGGCCAGCCTCTCTAGCGGGAAACCTGCGTCCGGCCGCCTCCGAGGGCATTGGCCGTGCGCGACAGAGAGTTGTCGGGAAGCGCCAGCTTCAGGCCGCGGCGCGGCGGAACTCCAGGGGCGTGCTCCCGGTCCATCGCCGGAAAGCCCGGTAGAAGTTGCTGACCTCCGCGAATCCCAGGAGGAAGCCCACCTCCGCTACCCCGAGCGAGGCGTCTTTCAAGTAGCGCACGGCGAGGTCTCGACGAACCTCGTCGAGGAGAGCCTGATGGGAGGTGCCGAGATCGCGAAGACGCCGCTGCAGGGTCCGGGGGCTCATCCCGAGCTTCTTGGCGATGTGGCCGAGCTCGGGGTCGCCGCCTCTCAGCTCCTCGAGCAGGGCGCGCCGCGCGAGGTCGACGAGGGTTGCCTCCGAGGGCAGCCGCTGCAGCTGCCCCTGTCCATGGGCCTCGAGGAGCCGGCACAGCTCGGGCCTGGGGCTCTTCATCGGGATCTCCAGGGACCGGCGATCGAACACGATCGCGCTCACCGCGGCGTCGAAGGTCACCGGGCACCCGAAGATCCGCCGATGCTCCTCGGGGCCGGGAGGGGCCCGGTGGGCGAAGCGCACCGCGTGGGGTCGGAAGTCGATCATGGTGAGCGGCCGGGTTCGAAGCACCACGCACGCGAACGCGAACTCCGCCGGATGGGGGACGCGGGTGACCGCATCCGGAGCGTAGTGCCGCTCGAGGTGGACCAGGTCACCGGCCTCCCGGAGCCGGTGCTCCACGCCCGTGCTGATGATCGCGAAGTAGCGCTCGAAGCGCTCGAGCCCGGCCCCCAGGTTTTCGCTGGAGGCGATCAGGTAATCGATGAGGTCGAAGTGCTCCGCGGGAAGACGCTCGGCCGCGTGCAGGCCGATGCTGGGATCCCCGCTGAGGTTCTCCACCTCCTCCCAGAGCTCGACCCACTGGGCATGGGGAAAACGGAAGTCGGGATCCTCGATCGAGGCGCGGGAGATCTCGAAGCGCTCGAGGAGCTTCGCGACGTCGAGGCCTGCCGCACGCGCCGCACTCACCGCGGCGCGCAGGGTCTTCACGTTGACCGTGGAGCCCGGGCTCATCCTGGACATGGGGTCAGGATACTGGAGGTGTCGTCGGTCGCGCGAACTCGTCGATCGCAGGCGCTTCAGGCTCCGGTCGTACCGCTCCTTCTCGGCCTTCGCGACGGCCTCGGCGTGCTCGGCGTTGCGCTGCTGGTTCCGCGGGCACCGCCCGGGGGCGGTCTACTCCTGTTTGAACACGTCTCCCGCGGCGTTGTCCGCGAAGGCGTTGCTCGACTCGATGTCGGCGTTGTACTGCGCCCACGCCCCGAGCCAGATGCCGTATTGCGCGCTCCCCCGGATCGTCCCGTTCTTCACGCTGAGGACGACGCCGTGGCTGTCCGACTGCGCCTGGATCATGCCCTGCTCCCCGCCGCCCTGGAACGAGCCTCCGTATTCGATCGTCGCGTGCTCGATCGCGTTCGCCGGGTTCAGCGTGGTGTCGAAGCGGATGCTGTGCCAGTAGCCGCTGGTCTTCTCGCGGCCGGTCACCGTGATCGGCTTCTCGGCCGTCCCCACCGCGTGCAGAGCGGCGTCGTCGCCGCCCACGTAGAGCCAGGAGTCCTGCGCCATCAACAGCGTCACGCCGGGCGCGAGGGTCCACACCAGGTCGACGTGGATGTTGCCCTCGAGCTCGTAGGGGACCCCGAGATCCTGCCAGGTGACGGCCTTGCCGACGCGATCGCCACGCACCCTGAGGTGGTCGACGTCGTTGCCCGTGTAGGTCGAGCTCACGTCCATCAGGTGGGTCGCCTGCGAGTCGATGCTCGCCGGACCCAGCGTGTTCTTGGTGAACGTGTTGTTCGCGAACGCCGGGACGACGGCGCTGCCGGCGAGGTAGAGGCCGAAGCCCTCGGACTCGCGGATCGTGGTGTTCGTCAGGCTCAGCGTCACGCCGTGGCTGTCCGCGTCGGCCTTGATGCCGGCGCCGTCGAAGTCGCTCTTCGTGCTCCCGGCGTACTCGACGGTCACGTAGTCGAGCTGGTTCTGGGCGTTGTTGCTGCCACCGAACCGGATGCCGTCCCAGAGCCCGCGCACCTTCTCCTCGCCCGTGAACAGGATCGGCGCTTCGGCCGTGCCGATCGCGCGCAGCGCGGCGTCGTCGCCGTCGACGCTGATCCACCCGTCCTCGGCGAGGATGAGCGTGCTCGGGGCCTCGATCACCCAGGGCGCCTGGACCCGGAGGTTGCCGCTCAGGTGAAACGGGACGCCGATCGCCTTCCAGGTGAGGTTCTTGGACAGGTACGCGCTCCGCACCCTGATCTCGTCGACGTCGTTGCCGGTGTACTTCGACGCGGCGTCGAGGAGGCCGGCCACGTCGGAGTCGACGCTGGCCGGGCCGAGGGTGTTCTTCGTGAACGTGTTGCCCTCGAACGCCGGGGCCTCGGCGCTCCCCACGAGGTAGAGGCCATAGCCCTGGCTCTCGCGCACCGTGGAGTGCGTGAGGTGGAGCCGCGCGACGCGGCTGTCGGAGACGACCTTGATGGCGGCGGCCTCGGCGTCGCTCGTCGTGTTGCCGGCGTATTCGATGGTGACGTAGTCGAGCACGTCGTCGGCGCCCTCGGTCCGGCCGAGCATCAAGCCGTCCCAGGACCCGCGCTCGGCCTTGTCGCCCGTGAGGCAGATGGGCTCCGCCTTCGTCCCCGCGGCGATCAGGGCCTGCTCGGCGTTCACGTCCAGGCCCGTGTGCTCGGCGAAGAGAATGGTGACGCCCGGCGAGAGCGTGAGCGTCACACCCGCGCCGAGGATGGGGCTCGTGCTCGCGAGGTAGCAGCCCTTCGCGACGGTCGTCGACTCGTCGAACCGATCCGGCAGGGCCTGGCACGTCGCGCGGAGGGCCTCGACGTTCGCGCAGGCGTCCACCTCGGGCTCTCCGGCGTCCGGCTGATCGGCGGGCGTGGAGCCATCGATGCATCCGGCTGCGAGCGCCGCCGGCAAGAGGACGACCAGGAGCTCGATTCGCAGCATCGTCACCTCCGTGATGGGGCCGGAGTCGCCGCTCAGCAACGTCGGTGCCAGAGGACCGACCGCCTCGCGGAGGGGCGATTCGCCGGGTATCGCGGCTCGCCACGGAGCGATCCGCATTGCGTTCGCCTCGCGCGACCGGGAAAGCTGCACGAGCACGGCAGATCCTGCGTCGGGCAACGTGAGCGACGCGTCGCCCGCGATCCTCGTGAGGATGGAGAAGGCCGACGCCGGATGGCGTCGTCGCGCCGCGCCGCCCTCGGGCGGACGAGTCGGCCCGCCGGGCCGCGGCCCACCCCGCTCACTTCTTCTGCAGCGCGGCGCGCCTGCGTTCCGCCGCCGTCGCGACCTCGAGGCTCTCGCCCTCGAGGGCTCGCCGCGTGGGTACGCCGTGATCGGCGCCCGAGGTCGCCGCCGTACGATGCTGCTACGCTGGGGCTCCATGCCGCCGCCGCGCAGCACGCGAGCGTCTCGGGATGCCGACACGAACCGCTTCGTCGGGCGCGAGCGCGCGCTGGCAGAGATCGCCGAGGCGTTCGGGCGCGGCGGGCTCGTCGAGCTGGTCGGGCCGCCGGGCGTCGGAAAGACGAGGCTCGCCTTGGAGCTCGCGCGCCGGACGCCGCCCCCGTCGGCGCTCCGGTTCTGCGACCTGACCGAGGCGAATTCGCTCGGCGCGTTCCTTCTTCGGGTGGCCCGCTGCGTGGGGGCGCAGGTGCCGCGCGACGTCTCGCCGGACGACCTCGCGCGGCGCGTGCGGGAGCGGCTGTCGGTGGACGACTCCCTGCTCTTGGTGCTCGACAACTTCGAGCAGCTCCCCGCGTCGGCGGACGCGGAGCTGGCGACCTGGTTCGAGCGCCCCGGGCTGCGCGTGCTCGTCACGTCGCGGCGGCGGCTCGCCGGCACGGCGGCGACGCTGCGCATCGCGCCGCTCTCGACCGAGCTGCGCTCCGGCGAGCGCTGGTCCGAAGCGGCGGAGCTGCTCGTCTCGCGGGCGGAGGCCGCGGGCGGTGCGTTCGATTCGCAGGAGGACCGCGCGACGCTCGAGGCGCTGGCGCGCGAGCTCGACGGGCTGCCCCTCGCGCTCGAGCTCGCGGCGGCGCGCTTCCGCGTGCTCGCGCCGAAGCAGGTCCTCGCTCGCCTCGCCCAGCGCTTCCGCGTGCTCCGGCGGCCCGACGGGACGCTCGCCCGGGCGGACCTCCATCAGAGCATCGAGACGTCGTTCGCGATGCTCTCCGCCCCGGAGCAGGACGCGTTCCTCGCCTGCGCCGTCTTCCGGGGCGGCTTCACCCTCGACGCCGCCGAGGCCGTGCTGGGCGAGGAGAGCGGCCCATGGCCGCTGGACCTGCTCGAGTCGCTGCTCGACCAGTCCATGCTGACGGTCGACCGCGACCCGCGCGAGCGCCGGTACGATCTGCTCATCTCGATCCGTGAGTTCGCCGACGGAGAGGCCGCGCGGCGCGAGGGAGGCGTGGCGCGGGCCGTCGAGCGACATGCCCTCCACTACGTGGAGCTCGGAGAGCGGCTCGGCGGCCGCACCGACGCCGACGCGTGCCGCGCGCTCGAGCGCGAACGCGAGAACCTCGCCGCGATCGTCGCGCGCCGTCGCCGGCTCGGCGCCGGTCTCGCGCTGCGCGCCGCGCTCGTGCTCGCCGCCCCCACGTCCGGGCTGCCGTACATCAGCGTGGAGGAGCTGCTGGACGGCGCCCTCGGTGACGGAGACGCGGCCGAGGGATCGCCCGCCCTCGTGGGCCGCGCGCTCCTGCAGCGCGGGACCGTTCGCCGCTTCCTCGGGCGGCTGGCGGAGTCGACCGCCGATCTCGAACGAGCGCGCGCCATCGGCGAGTCGGACGGCGACCGGACGCTGCTCGCCGAGGCGCTCGCGGGGCTCGGGAACGCGGCGGCGGGCGCGGCGGACTGGACGGGCGCGCGCGCCTTCTTCGAGCGCGCGCTCGAGGCGTGCGCCGAGCCGAAGCTCCGCGCGCGCCTGCTCGCGATGCTCGCGAACAGCTTCGGCGGGACGGACGACTACGACCGCGCCGTGCCCCTGTTCCGCGAGAGCATCGAGGAGGCGAAGCGCGCCGGCGACGAGACCGGAGCGGCCACCGCGCGCCTCGCGCTCGCCGTCATCCTGGTCGGCTCGGGCGATTTCAACGAGGCGCGGCGCCTGCTCGGCGAGGCGCTCGAAGCGCTCGCCCTCATGCCCTCCCCGCACTGGGAGGGGATCGCCCTCTCGTACCTCGCGCGCTGCAAGCAGGAGACCGGCGATCTCGCCGGTGCGCTCACGCTCTACCCCGACGCCTTGACCCGCCTCGAATCCGCGGGGGTGCGGCGCGCCCAGGCCATCGCCCTCTACCAGCTCGCGACCGCGCTCATCGAGGCGGGGGAGCTCGACGCCGCCGCGAAGCACCTGCGGGCCGCGCTCCCGCTCGCGCGCGAGAACTGCCGCGAGTTCGAGGGCCTGATCCTCGCCGCGCAAGGCGTCATCGCCGCCCGGCGTGGCGCGCCCGCCGACGCGGCGACGCTCTACCGGCGCGCCGAGGCGTCCCTGCTCGGCTGCACGACGCCGACGTTCCTCGCGGCGGTCCGCGTCCTCATCGGCGAGGAGCCGCCCGCGGCGTTCGTGGCGTGCTCGGAGGTGCGCCTCGCCTTGCGCCTGCGCGCCCCGCTGCCCGCGCCGAACGCGGCGCCGCCGCTCCTGGTCGCGCGCGACGGGAGCTGGTTCCGTGCGCCCGGGAGCGACGCCTCCACCCCGCTCGCGCGCCGCAAGGCGATCCGCGGCGTGCTCTCCGCCCTCGCCCGACAGCGAGAGGAGCGCCCCGGCGAGCCGACCTCCGTCGCCGCGCTCGTGCAGGCAGGGTGGCCCGGCGAACGAGTCCTCGCGGCCGCCGGCGCCGAGCGCGTCTACGCCGCCGTCGCCACGCTGCGTCGCTTGGGATTGCAGGGCGTCATCCAGCAGAAGGCCTCCGGGTATCTCCTCTCACCGGAGTATCCCGTGGTCTTGAGCTGACGCGGGCCGTCGAGCCCCGCCTATCAACAAACTTTCAACGGCACGCCCTGGGCGCCGAGGTCATGCTGCGCGTCGGGAGCACCGACCTCCATGACCACGATTCGATCACTTCTCTTCATGACGATGGGCTGCATGATGGCCGTCATCGCGGGCTGCTCGGACGACGATCAGGGCCCCGAGAGCGCCGGCACGGCCAGCGCGGGCGGCGCCGGCGGCACGGGCGGCGCGGGCGGCGAAGGAGGCCAGGCGGGTGCCGGCGGGTGCCCGACGCTCGAGGTTTCGCTCACCCAGATCTACCGCTACACGGACGCGAGCTTCTCGGTCGAGGCGCGGGTAGCCCCCGAGGTCGAGGGCGCCTACCGCACGGCCGCGGTCATCGAGCTCTACGACGGGTGGGGGCCTCCGGGCTTGCCCCCGCTCGCGATCGGCAGCTTCGATCTCGCGGCGGCGCCGGACGACGCGTACGGCTCGTGCCAGCACTGCGTCACCCTGATCACCCCGGACTCGAGCGAGATCCCGACGCGCACGTTCTTCCAGACGGGCGGCACGTTCGAGCTCACCAAGCTCGACCCTTACGATCGCACCATCGCCGCCGGCAAGGCCAGCGACGTCACACTCTCCGAGGTGACGATGAAGGAGGATGGCACGTGGGAAGCGGTGCCCGACGGCGGCTGCTTCGTGATCCCGTCGTGGTCCTTCGACACGACGCCGGTGAACGGCATCCCCTGCGAGAAGGCCGAGGACTGCGGGAACACCGCGCGACAGGTCTGCTCGCCCGACACGAATACGTGCTCGGACTACGAGTGCCTCTTCACGTACGACATCGTCTGCCCCGAAGGCGAGGTGTGCGTCGCGCAGGCGCCCGGCGAGATCTCGATCGGCGCCTGCTATGCGGCGTGCACGCCGTTCACCTCGGGCGCCTGCCCCGCCGACCAGGAATGCGTCCCGATCGACCCGGTGCAGAAGTACGGCGTGTGCAGGCCGTCGGGCGGAGGCGCGCCCGCCGAGGCCTGCAGCGAGCCCGACGTCTCGACGGGATGCCAGGCCGGCAACGTGTGCGCCGGCGTGCCTGCCAGCTGCGAGAAGATCTGCTCGTACCTCACGCCGGATCCGGGGTGCCCCGACGGACGGCTGTGCAGCCTGTCGAACGTGTGTCTCCCGCCCGAGAGCGGCGATCCGGCCGGCATCGGTGACGCGTGCCAGCCGACCTGGGTGCCCTACCGAGGATGCGGCGCCGACGGCGAGGCCTTCCGCGGCCTGTGCCTGGCGCTCTACCCCGAAGAGACGGTGGAGCACTGCCAGCGCCTCTGCCGCACCGCCTCGAGCGACTGCCCCTCGGGGGAGTACTGCGCGAGCATCTTCTCGAACGTGGACGTCGGGATCTGCTGGAAGGTCCCGGTCTGCGGCGACGGCGAGCTCGACCCGCTCAACGAGATCTGCGACGACGGCAACGCCGTGTCCGGCGACGGATGCACCGGCGACTGCGACGCGGCCGAGTTCGACGTGCTCTGCGGGACGGCAGAGCCGCTCGCGCTCGACGTCGACATCGCGAGCACCACGGAGGGCGGGCCCACCGGCTACGGCGGGAGCTGCGAGCTCTACATCGTGGTGCCCTCGAAGACCTTCTCGTTCGACGTGCCCGGACCGGGCCGGCTGTCGCTCAGCCTCACGTCGGCCGCGGACCTCGATCTGCTCGTGGTCTCGGACTGCGCCGATCCCGACGGCACCGAGCTCGCTTGCCGGAACACCTTCGACTCCCCCGAGGTGCTCGACGTCGACTTCGCCGCCGCGCCGAGCGGACCCGTGCTCGTCGTGGTGCGCGGCAGCACGATCCCGGCCGTGGGGCCCTTCACGCTGCACGCGAGCTTCACGCCGGCGATCTGCGGCGACGGCATCGTGGTCGGGCCCGAGGTCTGCGACGACGGCAACACCGAGAACGGCAACGGCTTCTGCTCGGCGGATTGCCTCGCCCCGGATTGGCCCACGATCTGCCCGGGGCTCGCCATGCTCTCCACGGCGTCTCCCAACATGGGCGACACCGCGGCCGCGCCGGACGTGAACAACACCGACGGGTATTGCACCTGGGGCACCGGCGGCGAGGTGATGTACCGCTACGTCGCGCCGAGCGACGGGACGCTGACGTTGGACGTCGAGGAGACGGACGCCAACTTCGCGCTCTACGTGCTCGACGGCTGCGGCGCGGCGACCGAGGGCACGATCCTCGGCTGCGCGACCTCGGGCTTCCCGCCGGGGAGCTCCGAGCATCTGGCGGTCCCCCTCCTCGCCGGGCAGGAGGTCACCGTCGGGGGGGGGGGGGGGGGGGCGCCCGCCCCCCCCCCCCCCCCCCCCCCGACGGCGGCGCGTTCAGCCTCCAGGCGACGTTCCAGTAAAGCGGCGCCGAGCGGTCCGGGCGCTGGACGCTCGGGGAGCGCGCGCACCTGGAATGGTGCGACGCATGGCTGGCGCGCCCGACTTCGCCCGGTGACCGGACCGAGAGGAGCCGCGCGCGGCTGTGATATACGGGGGTCGTGCGCGCTCCTGTCGCGGGGGAAGCTCGATGAGTCTCGCCGTCGTCACCGGCGCTCCTGGTTGGCTCGGCACGGCCCTCGTCCGGGCGCTCGTCGAGGGCGTGAAGCTCCGCGCGCTCACCACCACGCCGCGGCGCGTGCGCTGCATCACGCTGCCCGGGGCCGACACCGGTCCGCTCGAGCGGCTCGGCGCCGAGATCGTCCGCGCCGATCTGCGCGATCCGGCGGCGCTGCGCGGGGCCTGCGAGGGGGCGACGGTCGTCTTCCACGCCGCGGGCATCATCCACCCGCGCCGGGTGCAGGAGCTCTACGACATCAACGTGGCGGGCACCCGGAACGTGCTCGACGAGGCCATCCGGGCGCGGGCGAAGCGGTTCCTCCTCGTCAGCTCGAACTCGCCGGCCGGCCTGAACGAGACCGCCGGGCGCCTCATGACCGAGGACGATCCGCCGCGCCCGTACCTCAACTACGGCCTCTCGAAGCTCCAGGCCGAGTGGCTCGTCAACGACGCGCACCGCGCGGGCCGCATCGAGGGGGTGACCCTCCGGCCTTGCTGGTTTTACGGGCCGAACCAGCCGGAGCGCCAGTCGCGCTTCTTCAAGATGATCAGGAGCGGCAAGCCCGTCGTCATCGGCCGCGGCGACAACCTCCGCAGCATGACGTACATCGACAACTGCGTGCAGGGCCTCCTGCTCGCGGCCGAGGTCGAGAAGGCCGCCGGCAAGACGTACTGGATCGCCGACCGCCGCCCCCACTCCTTCATCGAGATCATCCAGACCGTGGCGAAGATCCTGAAGGTGGAGGTGCGCCCCAAGTACCTGCCCGCCGTCGGCTCCGACGTCGCACGCTTCGCCGACTCGCTGCTGCAGATGGCCGGGCTCTACCAGCAGGAGATCCACGTCGCGGGGGAGCTCGCGGCGACGATCGCCGTCTCGATCGAGGCCGCGCGGAAAGACCTCGGCTACGATCCGGAGATCGAGCTCGAGGAGGGGATGCGGCGGTCGATCGCATGGTGCAAGGACAACGGGACGCTCTGACCGCCCCGCCGGCCCGCGGAACGCGCGCGCTGGTCACCGGCGGCTCCGGCTACTTCGGGTGCTTGCTCGTCGCGCGGCTGCGCGAGCGAGGCTACGCCGTGTCCGTCTTCGATCGCGTCGACGTGCCCGACCGTCCCGCCGACGTCTCGTTCATCGGGGGCGACGTGCGCGACCTCGCCGCCGTGGCGCGGGCGTGCGAGGGCGTCGACGTCGTCCACCACAACGTGGCCCAGGTGCCGCTCGCCAAGGACCGGCGGCTCTTCCACGAGGTGAACGTCGGCGGCGCGCGCAACGTCCTCGAGGCCGCGCGCGCCGCGGGCGTGAAGAAGCTGGTCCTCACCTCGTCGAGCGCCGTGTTCGGCGTGCCCAAGTCGAACCCCGTCCGCGAGACCGACGCGCCGACGCCGGGCGAGGCGTACGGCCGGGCGAAGCTCGAGGCCGAGCGGCTCGCCGCCCGCTACGCCGCCGGCGGGCTCGACGTCAGCATCGTCCGGCCGCGCACCATCCTGGGCCACGGGCGCCTCGGCATCTTCCAGATCCTCTTCGAGTGGGTGCGGCGCGGGCGGCCGATCTACGTCCTCGGGCGCGGCGACAACCGCTACCAGTTCGTCCACGCCGACGATCTCGCCGAGGCCTGCATCGCCGCCGGCGAACGGCCCGGCGCCGAGACGTTCCACATCGGCGCCGAGCGCTTCGGGACGATGCGCGAGGCCCTCTCCGCCCTGGTGCGGCACGCAGGCACCGGCAGCCCCGTGCGGTCGGTCCCGATGGGCCCCGCCGTGGCCATGATGACTTGGACGAGCGCCCTCGGGCTCTCGCCGCTCGGCCCGTACCACGCGCTCATGTACGGGCGGGAGATGTTCTTCGACGTCTCGAAGGCCCGGTCGCTCCTCGGCTACCGCGCGACGCGCAGCAACGACGAGATGCTCATCGAGTCGTACGATCACTACGTCGAGCACCGCGAAGAGATCCTCGCGCGCACCGATGCTTCGCACCACCGATCGGCCGTGCGGCAGGGCGTGCTCCGCCTGCTCGACTTCGTGCCCTGAAGCTCAGGATGCGGGTCCGCCCGTCGCGGGCAGGCCGGCGCCGATCAGATCTTGCCGCCGCCGCCGACGCCGCCCATCCCGCCGCCGCCGGCCATGCCGCCCGAGGTCATGCCGGACGCGTAACAGGTGCCCATCGCGCCGCTGCGGACGCCGCAGGCGTTCTCGGCCGTGCAGCACTTCTCGAGGCCGGTGAACTGGGGGTCGGGACACGCGGCGACGTTGCAGGCGTTGCCGCCGACGCCGCCGCCACCCGCGCCTCCGGCGCCGCTCGCGCCCGTGCCGAAGACGGTCTCGTTGCCTTCGGCGCAGGAGACGAACGCCGTCCCACAGGCGAGCAGCGCGGCGACCGCGAACAAGAGCCAGCTTCGATTCCGACGCGTCGTCGCCATGACATTCCCTCGGCCCGATGAGTAGGCGGCGGAACCGAGACTACACGGAACCCGGGCCCGGCGTCCCGTGTTCTGCAGCCTGCCGTCACGACGCGGCGCGTCAGGTCGCTCCGGTCACCCTGGCGTGCGGGGGCACCCGGTGCCGGCGCGGGGGGCGTGACGGCCCGTCTCGGAGCTCCGCTCCATGAAGAAGGTGATGTCGGCGAGGTTCTGCCAGGAGTCGCGCCAGAGATTGCCGCCCTGCTGGCCGGGCGGGACGACGCCGAAGACCCGATAGCCGTCCCGCACGGCGAGGCGGACGCCGCTGTCGAAGTAGCCGGGGTCCCAGTGGTGATGGATGATGACGTCGTAGTACCCCGCGCGCACCCGCGCTTCGGTGCCCGCCTGATCGTCGAGCTCGGCGAACATGAGCTCCGCCCAGGAGTTGGCGCGATCGAAGGTGCGCTGCGTCGCCGCTGCCGCGGGCGTCCTGTCGAGCGCACGAGCCACGCACGCAGCGCCCTGGTCGACGAGCACACGCTCGCCGCAGCCGACGCGCTCGATGATCATGTCGCAGATCGCGCTCCCGTGCTCGTAGTCGATGGCGGCCGGCACCCGCCGGAACGGTCGCCAGAGGACGAGCTGGCCGACCGCCAGCGCCGCCACGAGCAGAGCGCCGGCGACGGGCTTCTCGCCGGCGAAAGCGGGGCCGTCGGCCGCGCGCGCGATGGCGTCGCCGAGCATCGGCAGGACGAGCAGGGTGCCGAAGAAGATGGGCACGGCGAAGTTGTTCGTGCCCCCCATCGCCTTCAGGTAGCCGAGGCCCCCGAGGGGGAGGTACGCGAGAGGGACGGCCGCGACGCGCAGCCACGCGCACCGCTCCTCCGCCGCACGCGATCGCGCTCGCGCCTTCGACCCGCGACGCTCGGGCCGCCGCCAGGCGCGGATGGCCGCGAGGAGCACGAGGGCGGAGAGCGGGCTCAGCGTGCGCAAGACCCAGCCGGGCAGGGCCAGGAGCTTGCCGGCGTCGAGCGGCTGGCGCGTGGGGATGACGTAGCCCCAGAGCCAGAACGCGCCGCGCGTGCCCAGCTGGAGCGCGGCCAGCGCGGCGCCGATCGAGACGACCGTGAGGCCGGCGAGCGCGAGTCGCCGGCTCCACGGCTCGCGCGACGAGAGCGCGACCGCCGCGAGCGCGAGCCCGAGCGAGGCGCCCGCCTGCTTCGCGCACAGCGCCGCGCCCGGCAACAGGCACAGCGCGGCGATCCGCGGGCCCCACCCGAGCGTGGGCCAGCGCGCGGCGACGTAGGCGCCGATCGCGAGGACGAACATCTCGAGCGCGCCCGGGTGGAGCGAATCCGCGACGGGGCTCGCGTACGCGGCGAGCGTGAGCGCGACCGCCGCGCCCGCCGCGAAGGCCGCCTTGCCGGCGACGCCGCCGCGCTCGGCTCGGCGAAGGGACGCCGCCGTGAGGACCGACACCGCGATGGCGAGCGCGAGCCAGAGCTGGGAGAGGATCCGGTTCGCGAGGAGCGAGAGATCGAGGTGCAGCGGGGCGAGGAGCGCGCGGTGGAGCAGCGGAACGCCGGGCGCGTACACGAACGAGTCGACGTCGCCGACCGGCCCGTAGAGCGGAGCTCCGAGGCGGAGCTTGATCAGCTCCGTCATCACGTAGTCGTCGGCCCAGATCAGGAAATCGTAGGGGAACGTGATGCGCCGCCCGACCTGAGCCAGCGTCGGCACCGCGCGCGCGAGGCCGGCGGCGAGGAGCAGCGCGGCGAGGATCGCCGGGAGGGCGCGGCGACGCCGGTCGCTCTGCTCGTCGGCGTCCGGCGTCGATCGAGCCTGGCGGTCCTCCGCTTCCCCAGGCTCCGGCTCGGGGCCCGGGATCGGTCGTTCACCGCGCGTCAGGGGGCGCCGAGCCGGCATGCGGACGCACTCTAGACCAAGCGGCGCGCCCCCGTGGTAAGGGGAGCGCTCCGGAATGACGCCGCCGTCCACGGGGAGCCCCGAGAGCGAGGCCGGGGGTCACGCCCCGCATCCCACGGGCCGCTCCGCCCCCGCCGAGACCGCCGCTGCCGGGCCGAACGAGCACCGGGCCATCCTCGCGGGGATCTGCCTCGTCAGCGCCTCGTCGCTGATGTTCGAGGTGTTGCTCACCAAGATCTTCGGTTCGAAGCTCGAGCACCACTACACGTTCGCCATCCTCTCGCTCGCGCTGTTCGGCGTCGGGGCGGCGGGCGTGGCCGTGCACCTGTGGCCGCGCGCCTTCCCGCCCGGCCCCGACCCGGGCAGGCTCGCGCGGTACGCCTTCGCCTACGCGCTCGTCGTCGCCGCGATCGTGCCCCTCTTCGCGTGGGCGCCCCTCGATCCGCTGCTGCCCGGCTGGCGCGGCGACGTCGCGCTGCCCGTCTTCTTCCTGGCGTTCGCGGTGCCGTTCGGGCTCGCGGGCGCCTGCGTGAGCTACACGCTCGCCGCGTCGAGCGAGCCGCCCGCGCGCGTGCTCTTCTGGGACCTGCTCGGGGCCGCGCTCGGCGCCCTGGCCACCCCGCACGTGCTCGAGCTGGCCGGTGGCTACGGCACGGCGGTGATCGCGGCCGCGCTCGGCCTCCTCGCGGCGGGCGTCTACCAGCGGGCCGCGCTCGGGGGCGCGATGCCGATCCGGTGGCTCGCGCCGCGCGGCGCGGCGTTCGCGGCCGTCGCGGTGGCCGCGCTCGTGTACCCGGGGCTCGCGCGCCGCGCCGAGGGGCTCGACATCGTCTCGACCAAGTACGCCCAGCTTCGCCGCACGTTCCTCGAGGACTTCCACGGCCCGACGCTGACCTATTGGAACGCGATCGCCCGGGTCGACGTGAGCCACACGGCCACCTCGAAGGACGACGCCTTCCGCGGCGGGCTCTCGACTCGCTACCTCGACGTCCCCATCGAGGGGCGGTTCATCCTCGTCGACGGTGGAGCGAGCACACGCCAGTACGTGGTCGGCGGCGAGCCGTCGCGCGCCGAGCTCCTCCGCTCGGCGCTGTGGGCGGCCCCCTACGTCGCGCGAGCCCCCGAGGAGCCGGCGTCGCGCGCGCTCGTGATCGGCGTCGGCGGCGGCATCGACGTCCTCATCGCGAAGGCCTACGGCGCTCGTCACGTCGACGGCATCGAGCTCAACCCCGACATCTACCGCATCCTCCTGGGCCGCCCGGAGGATCCCGACGCCTCTCGGTACGCGCCGGCGCTGCGCAGCGACGCGCAGACGACGGTCGCGCTGTTCAACGCCGAGGCGCGCCACTTCTGCCACGCGTTGCCTCCCGAGCCGACCTACGACGTCATCCAGGCCAGCACCGTCGACACGCTCACGGCCATCCAGTCCGCGGGCAACGCGCTCTCCGAGAACTTCCTCTACACGCGCGACGCGGTCGCCGACTATTACCGCCTGCTCCGCCCCGGCGGGGTCGTCTCGCTCAGCCACTGGTTCACCGCCCCGCCCACGCTGGCGCTGCGGATGTTCGCCACCTACCTCGACGTGCTCGAGCGACAGGGCGACGCGCATCCCGGCCGGAGCGTCGTCGTGGTCGCCAACGGCACCTGGGTCGACGCGATGCTCAAGAAGGGCGCCTGGTCGCGCGAAGAGGTCGCTCGGCTCGAGAAATGGGCGGCGGACAGCGGCTACTACCTCGTCTACCACCCCTTCATCGATCCGTCGGCGCCCCCGGTGCTGCCCGTGGCGGCGCTCCACGAGCTGCCGACCGGCAAGGCCGCCGAGGACTACGACGAGCTGGCGAGGACGTTCGCGCCGTTCGTGAGCCCGGAGCCGCGCGTCTCCAAGCCCGAGGACTTCGCGTTCGTGAGGCTCGGGCTGAGCGACGCCGCGGAGCGGCACAAGGTGCTCGCGACGCTGCCGTGGGTGGTCACCCCCGTCACCGACGAGCGCCCCTACTTCTACTGGGTGCGCGAGCGCGCGGCGGGCGCGGCGGGCGCGCTCGACGCCGCCTGGCTCTGGCCCTCACGCACCAGCCGCACCCTGCTCCTCGCCGGGCTCGCGGCGGGCCTCCTGCTCGTGGCCCTGCCGCTCGTCCGTGATCGCCGGCGCGCGATGGCCCACGCCGGCGACCTGCCGTTCTTCGCGCTGGCGGGGTTCGGGTTCATCCTCGCCGAGAACGCCGCGTTCCTCGAGCTGACGCTCTTCGTGGGCGGGCCGTTGCACTCGCTCTCCATCGTGCTGCCCGCGCTGCTCGGGGGGTACGCGATGGGCAGCCTGTCGGCGCCGCGGCTCCTGCCGCCGGGCGAGTCGGCCCGCACGCGCCTCTTCGCGGCCTACCTCGTGGGCTTCGGTCTGTTCGCGCTCGCCGCCTCGAAGGGGCTCCCGGCGCTCATCGGCCTGCCGCACGGCTTGCGGCTCGTCCTCGCGGCGCTGGCCGTCCTGCCGTTCGGCGCGCTCCTCGGCCTCGGCGTGTCCTGGCACATGGCCTCGATCGAGCGGCGGCATGGGCTCGGCGACGCGCCGCGCGCGTGGATGTGGGCGGCGAGCTCGGCGTTCAACGTGATCGGCTCGCTCCTCTTCGTCCCGGTCTGCCAGGCGCTGGGCGTCACCGGGACCTTCGCGCTCGCGGCGAGCGCTTACCTCGCCGCGGTGGCCGTGGCCCGGCGCGGCGAGGCGGCGGACGAAGGCTAGGCCCGTTCCTCGGGCCCACGCTCGAGCCTCAGCGTCCGAATCGGTGCGATCGGACCTGGAGGACGAGCGTCTTCTCCGGGGACCTGCTCGCCGCCCCGTCCTTCGATTTCGCCTTGGCCGTCGACTGGAGGACGAGCCCTTGGTGCGAGTCCGATGCGACCAAGGCGAGCAGCACCTCGTCGGGCTTGAGCCCCTCCACCTCGCTCTTGGGCACGAGCACGGGCGGCAGCTTCTCGACGTTCGTCTTCGTTCCGACCGTGTGGCACACCGTCTCGTAGCGGATGTCGCCGTTGCCTCGGGAGTCGAACGAGATCCCGGCGATCCTGCCGGTTTCGAAGCAGGACTCGATCGATTCCTGCGAGACCACGTCGCGGAAGGAGACGCGGGCGAGCGGGGCCCCGCGCTCGTTCTTCGTGCCCGCATCGCTGATCGCACGGACGGCGCCACCCGCCCGCTCCCACTGGACCTTGCGCTTGCCATCGCCGAGCAGGCTGGTCATGTCCGGGAGGTTATCGGAACCGATCCAGTCCGACTGCGGATCGATGTGGATCGGGGGCGGCGAGCCGAAGCGCGCCGCGATCGTCGCCGGATCGAGCGTCTTCTTCGCGTTCTGATAGAGCTCGTAGTCGTTCGCTTCCTTCGTCGTCGCCTCGTAGAGCGCGGTCCCGGTCTCGACGCTGAAGAGGTGGCGACCGGCCGCCGGTTCCTGGAGCAGATGGTTTTCGGCGCGCGCCAGGAGCTCGTCGTCGCCGATCACGGCGAGCCGGACGATGGTCTGCGTCGTCTCGATGACGAACGGATCGAACCGGCAGTCGGGGTTGCCGCACTGGGTGAGGTACTCGCCGCGCACGGCGATGAGGCCCTCGACGAGGTCCGTCGGCGCCTTCCGAGCCGCGAGCGCCTCCTTGCTGCGCGCCCCGAGCGCGTCGAGCTTCGCGTAGAGGGCGGCGTGCTTCTCGTAGTATGCGCGCCGCTTGGCGACGACCCCGAGCGGCACCTCGACGTAGAGGTGCTTCCTCCGGGGATCGAGCTTCTCGATGCGCTTGGCGATGATCGGCTTGGCGTGCGTGCTCGCCCAAACGAGCTCGTGCTTCAGGCTCTCCGACGCCTTGAGCGACGCTGCCGCGGCGGTGACGGAGGCCTCCTCGACCAGGCTTGCATAGTAGGAGCAGTGGCCCAGCGCAGCGGGGAAGGTGTCCTCGAGCCTGGCACAATCCACCGCGTTGAGCGCCGCGATCACGAGGTCGGGGTGCCGATCGTCGAAGGTCTTGTGGCGTCGCTCGACGGCGCTGAAGTAGTCGACGGGGTTCTTCCAGCCGCACAGGTGATCGATCATGTCGCTCTCGATCGCCCCGGGCTCGAGCGCAGGCCGATGCTTGCATTCGTAGTCGTCGTAGATGGGGAGCTTCGTGATCGGCACCATCTGCTCGAGGGCGGGGAGCACGCACCCGCTCGCGGCGAGGCCCGACGCCAAGAGGAGCGCCGCCCCCTTCGCGGTGAATCGTCGCGGCACCTCGGATCGCGCGCGGGCCTCGTTCGTCGAACTTCGTGACGATGATCGATGCATCGAGCTGTCCCTCCTCGCTCGGAAGAAAGGCGGAGCGTTCGCATTCTCCGTCCGGGCGTGTGGTGCCACGCACACGCGCCGGCCGGGCCCGCCGCGGCTTCGATGACGCCGGTGCCACGACATCTTCGCCACGTCAACGGCCGGGTGCGTGACGCGCAGCTCGAGCCACGACGCTGCGGCTCGTCGATCCTCGCGCCAAACGTCGGGTACGCGACGCCGGTGCTCGGGTTGCGTCACCGGCACCTTCGCGCTCGCCGCGAGCGCCTCCCTCGCCGCGGTGGCCATCGCCCGGCGAGGCGGCGGACGAAGGCCAGGCGGCGTCACTTCTTTCCCTTGTCCCCCGTGTCGTCGCGCGACCCGTCGCGCTCCTCGCTCTCGCGCTTGGGCTTGTCGGGATCGAGCACGTAGACGTCGAGCACGTCCGGCGCGCCGAACCACACCGTCTCGTAGCTCGAGTCGTGCTTGTAACGTCGCGGCAGCAGGTTGCCGAGGAACACGTCGTTGATGAACCCGGCCGGCGGCTGCGGCGACCAGAGGCGGTAGACCCAGCGCCACTCGTTCGTCCACCGCGGGTGGATCACGACGACCTTGGGCGGGTGCGCCTCGAGCTCGGCGAGGTCGGGCGCGACGCAGCGGGCCGGGTACTGGTCGACGAAGAGGATGGCGCCGCAGAGCTTCGGTCGTGGGCGGCCGATGACCGCGGCGAGCGTCACGTCTTCGGGGAGGACGAGCACCGTCTCGTCCGCCGACGCGAGCGCCGCGACGCGCCGCGCGGCCTTGAGGATCTCGGCGCCGCGCGGCGCCACGCGCATGCCCGCCCAGAACCCCTCGGTGACGTGCTCCTGCGCCTCGAGGTACCGCGCCATCTTGCCGCCGAGCACCGACGCGGAGAGCAGGGCGAAGACCGCCCATCGCACGACGGGCCAGCGCGATCGCTCGAGCGCGGTGAACAGGCCGACGAGCGCGACCGCGATGATCGTGTTGTTGTCGTAGAAGAAGCGCACGCCCGGAAACGACAGGTTGTGGACCGACGCCGAGACGGTGGCGGCCACGACGAGGGCGCCGAAGGCCCCGGCGCCTTCGCTCGCTCCCGCGGACCTCCGGCCGTGGAGGCTGCCGAAGACGAAGGCGGCGCAGAACACGAGGCCGAGCGGCGCGAGGCCGATGCTCGCTCCGTGGACGATCTCGAGCGGGAGCGGCAGGTGACTGACGCCGGACGCGAGGACCGCCGCGCCGAGGAGGTGGACGGCGACCACCACGATCGAGAAGCGGACGACGTCCTTCTGCAGGAGCGCGCCGCCGGGCTCGTCCGCGGCGGCGACAGACAGGAGAACGAGCCGCTCTCGGCTCGCGGCGACCCGCCACGCGAGCACGAGGCCGAGGACGACGGCGACGAACGAGATCTGCACCGTCGGGTCGTGCAGCGTGTAGAGCGCCGCCTGGCGCAGGAGCGTCCTCGAGCCTCCCTTGAGCTCGGGGCCGTCGACGAAGACCGTGCGCAGGTAGCCGCCGACGGATCCCCCGACCGCGCGTACGCCTGCGAGGGTGAGGCCGAACCCGACGGCGAGGGCGACGACGTACACCACGCCCTCGCGGACGCGGGCGATCGACCATCGCCCCACGGTCCAGCGGTCGACGAGCGCGAGGAAGGCGAGCGCGGCGAGCACGCCGGCGGCGAGGCCCGTCCCCGTGCTCTGCTTGAAGAGGAACGTGAGCCCGGTGAGCAGACCCGCCGCTCCGAGCCAGCGAGACGAGGCGCCGGACGGCGTCGCGATGAACGCGCGCACCGCGAGCGCGAGGGCGACCCAGGCGAGGACCTGCGCCGTGTGATCGTAGGCCAGCTCCTTGGGCAGCTGGACGACGAGCGCGAGCGTCCCCGCGGAGACCATGAGCGAGACCAGCCGCGACGCGAACGGCCTCGCGATGGCGTACGCGGCGAGCGCCATCAGGAGGTGGCACACGGCGCAGAGCCACACCTCGTTGAGGAACACGCCGCGGCCCGTGAGGCGCTCCACCCACGCGAGCAGCGCGATGCTCCCCGGCGGAATGGGGAGCGTGAAGTCCTGGTAAATGCGCTCGCCGGCGGCCATCCGCCGGGCGATGGCGGCCGTCCAGCCGCTGAACTCCTCGTCCGACCAGACGTTGTTGGAGAGGCGCGGCACGTACTGCGTCGCCATCACGAGGAACGACGCGGAGAGCGCCGCGAGGGCGCCGATGACGCTTCGCCTCTCGTCGTGGGGGGCAGGCGGCGGCGACACCGCGGGGGAGACTACACGACGCGAGGGGCGGTGCGGCACGCCGCTTCACGCCGAGCGGCCGGCCGTACTAGGGTCTGCCGGCCCGGCCCCCCGAAGGCCCGGGTCCGCGCATGGCGCAAAAGAGAGACCGTTCTCCAGGCTCGTTCCGCGCCCCGCCTCCGGCGGACGCGCGAGGCTCGGGCCATTCGTCCGACTCGCCGTCCCGCTCCGCGGGAAGCGCCGCGAGCTCGACGCTGTCCGCGCCGGTGCGGTACGCGACCATCGGGGCCATCTCCGCGGCCACGCTGGCGAGCGAGCTCTTGCTGACGCGGGTGCTCTCGTACGTCTACTGGAACCACGTCGTCTACCTGCTCGTCACGCTCTGCCTGCTCGGCTACGGCGTGGCGTCGACGGGGCTCTCGGTCGCGCAGCGCTGGGTGGAGCGACAGGACGACCGCGCGCTGCTCGGCGGATCGCTGGTGGGGTTCGCGGCGAGCCTGCTCGTCACGTTGCTCGCGCTCGCGCACCTCGGGACCTCGGACACGGGCGATCTCTTCCGGCCGGCGAGCATCCTCCGCCTGCTCGCGGTGTACGGGGTGGCGACCCTGCCGTTCGTCTTCGCCGGCGTCGTCGTGCTGCGCCTCCTCAGCAGCGATCCGGCGCGCATCGGGGCGCTCTACGGCGTGGACCTCGTCGGCGCCGCCGCCGGATCGGTGCTGTTCTTGGTCCTGATCGAGCCCCTCGGCGCACCGCGCGCGCTCGCGCTCCTCGCGGCGCTCACGCTCGTGCTCGCCGTCGTCGTCGCGCGCGGGCTCGGCACGAAGGGGCGTCGCCTCCAGGTCGCGATCGCCGTGACGCTCCTCGGGGCCTCCGCCGGCGTGGCCGCGCCCGATCGCGTCTTCCCGCTGCGCGTCGAGCAGACCAAGCTGCTCGCCGCCGCCGATCGGACGGACCTCATCCCGGACGCCCGGCGCGAGGTGGGCGTCTGGACCCCGCTGATGCGGATCGACGTGGCGTACAGCCCGTCGGGGGCGATCGACCGCATCCTCGAGCCGAACCCGCTCGATCATCGGGTGCTCACGCACGACGGCGACGCCGCCACGGCGATCCTGCACCGCGACGAGAGCTGGCCGGGCCCCGAGGATCGGCGACCGGATCGGCCGCGCGGGCCGGCCGAGCTCGCCTTCACGCTGAAGGAACGCCCCGAGGTCCTGGTCATCGGCGTCGGCGGCGGGCGCGATCTGGGCCTCGCCCTCCAGAACGGGGCGAAGCACGTCGACGCGGTGGAGCTCAACCGCGCGACCGTGGCCCTGATGACGGGCTCCGGCCCCTACGCGGCCTACAACGGCCGGCTCTACGAGCGCCCCGAGGTCCACGTCGAGGTCGGCGAGGGCCGGAGCGCGCTGCGGCGGTCCGACAAGCGGTACGACCTCATCCAGATGTCGGGCGTGGACACGTACGCCGCCCTCTCGTCCGGCGCGTATGTGCTCGCGGAGAACTACCTCTACACGGTCGAGGCGGTGAGCGACTTCCTCGACCACCTCGAGCCCGACGGGGTCATGAACATCTGGCGCTGGTACGAGTGGGAGCAGCCGCGCGAGACGCTCCGCGTGATGAGCCTCGTGCTCGAGGCCCTGCGCCGCCACGGCGCGAAGGATCCCGGGGCCCACGTCTTCGTCGCCGCGCAGGCCTGGGGCGGCGCGACGGTGTTCAAGAAGTCGCCCTTCACGCCGGACGAGATCGCGCGCCTGCGGAGGACGTGCGAAGAGAACGGGATCATCGTCATCCACAGCCCCGATCTCGCGGGGATGAACCCGTACGACGCGCTGAAGAACCCGTTCTACGCGCTCGCGGAGACGTACCGCTCCGGCCGGGAGAGGCAGTTCTTCGCGGGGTATCCGTTCGACGTCTCGCCCGTGACCGACGACAGGCCGTTCTTCTACGAGTACCTGCGCGTCGGCAAGGTGTTCGAGGGCGCGCTGATGCCCGAGGGCACGTGGGGGCATCACGCCCTCCGGAGCTACTGGTCGTACGTGGTGATGGCGTCGAACTTCTTCGCGGCCACGCTCGCGACGGCGCTCTTCGTGTGGCTGCCGCTTCGAGCGGCCCGCCGCCGTGGGCGGCTCCCGCCCAGGCGCTTCGCGGCGGCCGGCTTCTTCTCGGCGATCGGCCTCGGGTTCATCGCCCTCGAGGTCGGCCTCACGCAGCGCCTCGTGCTCTACCTCGGCCACCCGATGCACGCGATCGCCGTGGTGATCACGACGCTGCTCGCAGCGACCGGCGTCGGCAGCTTCGTCGCCGACCGTCGCGCCGACCCGCGGGCGGTCGTGCGCGCCGGCGTGGTGTTGCTCGCGGCGTGGCTCGCGATCTACTTCGGCCCCGCGCGGCTGCTCCTCGACGCGACGCTGGGCGCCTCGCTGCCGTTGCGGGTCCTCGCGACCGTGCTCGTCGTCGCCCCGCTCGGCGCCGTCCTCGGCCTCTTCTTCCCAAGCGGCCTCAGGATCGTCTCGGCGCGCGCCGCCGATCTCGTCCCCTGGGCGTGGGGGATCAACGCCGGCTTCACCGTGATCGGCTCGGTGGCCACCATCGTGGTGGCGATCGGCGCCGGCTTCTCCAAGGTGATCGCCGGATCGGTGATGCTCTACGTCCTCGGCGCCCTGGCGCTCGAGCGGTTCGCGGGCGGCGATGACGTGAAGCCGGCCTCGCCGGCGATCGAGCAGGGAGACCCGTGAGCGCGTGAATCTCGCTGCGCCGCAGGGCTCTCACGATGGGGGCTCTGCCCCCAAATCCCCGGAGAAATCGACCCTGAGAGGGTCGATTCACGATGGGGGCTCTGCCCCCAAACCCCGGAGGAATCGACCCTGAGAGGGTCGATTCACGATGGGGGCTCTGCCCCCAAACCCCCGGAGGAATCGACCCTGAGAGGGTCGATTCACGATGGGGGCTCTGCCCCCAAACCCCCGGAGAAATCGACCCTGAGACGGTCGATTCACCAGACGATGGTCTCGTCCCACGGGCGATCGGCCAGGGTCGCGGCGAGGGCGAGCACGATCGTCCGCGCCTCGAGCTCGGAGGCGCGCCAGGCCGCGAGCCCCCGCTCGCCGCCGAGCTCGCGCGCGAGCGCGTCCTCGTCGGCGAAGAGCGCCTTCACGTGCGAGACCAGCGCCTCGGTGTTCGGCGGCTCCTCCGCCATCGCGATGCGAGCCGCGTCGATGTGCTGTCGCCGCGTCCTCGCGTAGTCCGTCTCGAGCCGCACGCGGTCGGCGCCCGTCGCGCCGAGCGCCTCGATCATCGTGTTCGTCGCCTTCTCGGTGTCGCGCTGCTGTGCGGCTTCGTCCGCCAGGCTCGCCCGGAGGCCGAACACGATGGCGGCGCGATCCGTTTGCCACCTATCGCGCAGGGCGTCCTTGGCTCGAAGGCAGAGCGCCGCGGCCTGATCGCTCGCGGCGGCTCCGCGGTTCGCGGCCCCGGGCCCGCCGTCGGGCCGCGATCGTTCGAGGGCGATCGCCCGGTTCACGACCTCCCAGCTCTTCGCCTGGCAGCGCTCGAGCTCGGCGGCGCACTTGGCGTCGGCGGGGGCCGCCGGCGCCGGCGGCTCGCGGGCAGCCGTGGCGCCCGGGGCGTCGTCTTCGGGCGGCGGAGCGGGCGCTCGTCGCTCCGGGACCGGAGGGGGACCCCCGCGCGCGAGGAAGAGCGCGCCGTGCGCGGCCACCGAGAGGGCGAGGGCGGCGACGACCAAGGTGGACTTCTGCATCGCCCACGGTTGTCCCAGGGATCCGGCCCGCCGGCAACGAGCGCGGGCGGGCGGCGCCGATCACGCCTCCGTGTCGGCGCGGCGCGCGAGGCGCAGCGCCCCGCCCGAGGCTGCCATCGCGGCGAGCACGATCAGCACGAGCGCGAGGCCGATGCAGTTGGCCGCCTCGCCGGCGCCGAGCAGGGCGAGGACGGGCTGGGTCGCGCCGTCCTTCGCGACCGCGCCGACGCTCTTGATGAACCCGGTCACGAACCCGAGCGCACCGGCGGCCATCGTCAGGATCCCGAGCGAGTAGAGCAGCGGCACCAACCGCTTGCTCGGATCGACGAAGTAGCGCACCGCCACGCCGAGGAGCACCAGCCCGAAGATCAGCGTCGGAAACATGCCCCAGCCACCCTCACGAAACGCTTCCGCCATGTTCGTCACCTCTTGCGCCTGTCGACATCCCGGCGCGAGGACCGGTTCCCGAAAAATCGTTCTACGGGGCGCGGGGGCGAGTCTTCGCCGAACGCGACGAACATTCCTGCGACGGCGTAACGGCGGGGGCCGAGGGCGCCGAAGCTCCTCCGCCGCCCCGGACGGCGCTCGCCTTGACGGGATCGGCGCCGCGGGTAGGACGACCGGATGCGAGGCTGTCGTGCGGTCGGGGGCTCGCGCACCCAGGGCGATCGACTCGAGGAGAGAGGGCGCGCACCCGCCGCGCGCGCGTGGGCGAGGCGGCGTCGCGTCGCCGCGGTTGCGTTGCTCGGCGGCGCCGCGGCGATCGCGGCGTGCGGGGCCGACGAGACGACCGGGGCGGTCGTGAGCCCGACGCCGACCGACTCCTGCTCCCGGTACGCCGAGGCGACGTGCGGTCGCGTCGCCGCGTGCTCGCCGTTCTTCCTGAGGGTCGGGTACGGCGACATCGCCGCGTGCGTCGCGAGGACCGCGTCCGCCTGCAAGGGCGTCCTCGGCCTCGACGGCACGCGCGTCACCGCCGACGGCCTCACGGCCTGCGCCTCCGCCTACGCCGGGCTGAGCTGCGACGCGATCTACGACGCCGCGCTCCCCGCCGCGTGCGACGGGCTCGCCGGCTCGCGTGCCGTCGGCCAGCCCTGCGCCACGGCGCTCCAGTGCGCGTCGGGCGCCTGCAGCGACTCGAGCGACGAGCCCTGCGGCGTATGCCTCGAGGTCGTCGGGAGCGGCGCGGCCTGCGACGACGCGCGGAGGTGCGGCCCCGGGCTCTACTGCAGCGCGGGTGCGTGCGCGGATCTCGTCGGCCGCGGCGGCGCCTGCGGCCCGGGCGCGCGCTGCAACCCGGCGCTCGCGTGCATCGGCGGCGTCTGCGCCTCGCCGCTCGGCGAGAGCGACGCGTGCGATCCCGACGAGGTCGGGTGCGATCTCAACCAGGGCCTGTTCTGCAGCAGCGCCGACCGGCGCTGCGTGCGCGCCACGATCGCCGGCCCCTCCGAGGCCTGCGGCGATCTGCCCGGCTCCGCCTCCTTCGTCTACTGCGCCGTCGGCACCTACTGCCACGTCACCCAGGGAGCGCGGGGCACCTGCGAGCCGCGCGTACCGGACGGCGCGGCGTGCGCCACCGGCCCGAGCGCGGCGGAGTGCGCGCTCCCGGCGAGGTGCGTCGACGGCGTTTGCACCGCATCGCCGGCTAGCTGTCCCTGACCGAGACCTCATCCGCGCGGGAGTCCCGCCGCACGGGTGCCAGCGCCGCCGCTCGTCCGCGCAGGCGATCGTGCAGCCGCTCCATGGCGAGCCCGGCGAGCGCCCAGATCGGGAAGTAGTCGAGGCGGACCAGCCCGTGCACGTGGTGCTTGGCGTCGAAGTAGTCCCAGGGGGCCTTACCCAGGACGCGCCGCAAGAGCCAGCCGCTCGCGTACTCGCCCGCCAGGAACCCGGCGCCGTACGCCGCGAGTCGCACCGGCACCGGGCGATCGCGTATCCGGTCGTGGAGCGACTCGAAGAGCGGCGCCATCGAGCCGTAGATCGGGAACATCCAGACGCTGGTCTGCGCGGCGAGGGTCCGATCGCGCCGGCGCAGGTAAGCGGCGAGCCCGGTGAACACGACCTCGGCGCACCAGCCGACGAGCCCGTAGGCGACGAAGCGCTCCGCCCTGCGGTGGAGCACGAAGCGGCCGTGCCAACCGGCGGCCCGGAGGGCCGACGGCTGGCGCGAAGGTCTACGAC